>CAKZRU010000060.1 GCA_937146725.1 uncultured Myxococcales bacterium | reverse complement strand
TATCAATTTCAGTGTTAGCTAGTTCAATCTTTAAGAGGGTTCGGCGTTCATCCGATAAGCTAAAAGAAATATCTTTTCTTGAAATCGGTCCATCAACGCCGAGTAAGGAAAAATTTAACGTCCCTGCCTGCTCACTAAAATCAATTTTAACGGGTTTCGGTGTTGCAAAAGCAGGCTGAATAAAGCTCGTCAACATAAAAAGGAGCGAGCTTAGTGTAAGCCTTGTCCCTGCAAAAGAGGTGGAGAACTGATTGATCATATTTGATACCTTAAACCTCTGAGATTAAAAAAGCGTTAAGATCTATATGGATTAAAAGAATTCAATCTACAATAAATCTCTTAGCTCGTGATAACTCATTTTAATATAAATCGGCAAGTATGAGATGAAGATAACTCAAGGATTCTTAGTGCTATCCGACTATCGAAATAAATAATAACTAAAAGATAACCAGAATATTATTTTATACGACTGGTGAAGCAGTTGCAACGATCAGCTCTCAATATAATTAGCCTAATTACTCTTTTTTCAAGATGGGTAGGGCTAATAAGTCTGACATAAGCTTGGTGATATTAAGCTTAAGGCGTCTTAGATAAAGTGATTATATATCTAAGAGCAAGGTAAAGAATCAGCTGTCACGCAATTGAAGTGCTCTCTCATTAGGTGAAATCACCTCGGTTAAACGAACTCCAAACTTATCATTGATTACAACAGCCTCACCTCTAGCGATGACTTTATCATTGACAATTACATCAAGTGATTCACCAGCAAGTTTATTGAGTTCTACAATAGAACCAGCATCAAGGCTAAGTAGGTCTCTGATTAACATACGGGTGCTACCGAGAACGACTGATACTTCAAGTTTGACGTCATACAAAAAGTCAATGCTACGATTCATCATAATGATTTACCTAAAGAATAAAGAGGATAGATTAATTAAGCACTTGGCTTACTTGTAAGATTTATTTTTTTCCGGCATGGGAGGAGTGATAATTGGTTCAATCACTTTAATTGAGATTACTCCTGAGCGTTCTACGGGCTCAACTCGGTATTTCTCAGTGCCTTCGACACGAAGTTTAAGCGGCTTTTCTTGACTTTGATTCAGCATCAAAACGTCACCTACCGAAAGATCAAGCATCTGTTCAATAGTAAGTTCAGCACGCCCTAGAAGAACATCTGCCTCAACTTCGGAATTAGCCAACTGATAATTAATTTGATCGTACCAACTGATTGATACATCATCTTCATCAGTTTGGATACCAGCCGTTAGGTTAGGCCTAATTGGCTCTACTGTTGAGTAAGGAATGACGATTTGAACCATACCACGAAGGTTTTCCATCTCAATCTCAAAACTAGTAACCAACACCACATCGCTCAGAGGAACTACAGTCAAAAACTGAGGGTTGGTTTCGGTTCGTAGATACTCACCAGTAATGGCATAAACCGGTTGCCAGCAGCGATCATATTCTTCAAGGATGATCTTCATAAGCTTTTGAATAATCATCAACTCAATCGCCGTGAATTCTCTACCCTCTACCTTTTCTTTAGGATTAGTTACACCACCAAAGAAATTATTAAGAAAGGCATAGATCAACTTTGCTTCGATTGTCACAATACATTGACCACGCAAAGGCAAAAAGCGAACTATATTTAAGCAACTAGGCACCGGCAGATAGTTTAAGAATTCCCCATACTTCATTAGGGTAGTATTCTCAACAGAGACCTGCATCACCTTACGAATACTGTTCGATAGAGTAATTCTTAACTGACGCGCAAAGCGGTCATTGATGATATCAAGGGTTGGAAGCCGGCCACGGATGATTCGATCTTGACTAAGCAAGTCATACTTGATGGCGCCAGAGTCTCCTCCGGAATCACCAAGCATCTTCTCAGCTTGTGCAGCACTAATTTTTCCTTCATCGACCGCTGAAAGGAGCGAATCAATATCTTCTCGTGACAAATTCTGCTCAGACATAACTGACGTCTACTCCAAAATCCAATCGTTGGGCCATACGTTAACAACCTTGCCCTTTTTTGAAGCTAAAACCGCATCTGCTGTTCGCTTCATAGAATTACGTACAAGTTCCATTTGCTCGGCCCCGATTACTTCTTCTGGGCGACGAGAAGAAAGTAAACGAGTTAAGCTGTAACGGATCATGATGATTTTTGACTCCACCTCGCGGCGAGTCTCCTCACTATCAACCTCGATTGACAAAGATGTGCGAAGAAGATGGTTACGACCGTCCATACCACGTAAGTTAACAATAATTTGACCACCAAGATCAACTAATGGGCCAACCCATTTTTCTTCTTTTTCCTCAAGAGTCAATTGCTCATTATCTTCAGCAATCGCCATCTTTTCGTTTTTCTCAGCTAAGCTTGCTGTTCTAAGCAGGTCAAGATCCTGCTTCATCACGAAAAGAAAATAAGCAAGGCCACCAATCGCTAATAATTGACAAAGGACAATTACTGTTAGAAGTCGGCTGCCGCCGCCTGAGCTTTCTGCTGTGGATGTATCTTCAGCCATTTTTAATCACTCACTCGATATGTATTTGATAGAGTTATTGAGTTGATAGAATCAATAAATTAACGCAGGATCTGGAAGACCTCTTGCATTAGACCATCAGCAGTTTGAATTGTTCTCGAGTTCGCTTGGAAAGCACGCTGATATGAAATCAGTTGGATAAACTCCTCTGATAATTCAACATTAGATGCTTCGAGTGAACCACTGACAATACCACCTCTAGAGCCGGTACGTGGTGCACCAATGACCGGTTCACCACTTTGGTTACTCTCCAAGAAGTTGTTCCCACCATTACTGGTTAGTCCAGTGGGGTCATTGAATCGAGCAAGAGCAACTTGGCCTAAGATTTGGCTTTGACCATTATTGTATGCTCCGGTAATAAAACCATTGCCATCAACGGTGATATTTTGAAGAACTCCTGTTCCATAACCATCTTGAGAGATATTACTTAGTGAGCTTTCACGAACTTCACCCCAAAGAGTTGTTCCAGATCGTCCACTGTTTTCTGGAATACGGATCAGATCTCCGGTTACTGGGTCAGCCGCTGCTTGATATAAAGGATCACCAAAACCGACATCAATCGCGCCAGCATTTGCTCCAACCCATGGAACACTTACACCATTAGTAACACTTCTTGAAAGTTGACCATTCTGATTAAAGATAAGTGTACCAAGGTCAAACTCAGTCACAGCATTAGGATCTAGAGGATTACCACCTTCAAGGTCGGCAGAAGGGATGACTGCATGGAATTTCCAAACCGCATCTTCACCTTCTCCAGCATTTGCGCCTGCGCCAAGTGCTACTCCGGCATCAGCCGCCGAGGTACGAGTTCCATAAACTTCTACTGAATGCGGATTTCCAAGACTATCATAAAGTACAACGGTGGTTCGGAAATTACTAGTCGCTTCACGAGTTGACTCATCTGTTGGATCAAAGCCTCCAGGAACAACCTCTGCGTTTGGATCTAGATTCATGGACAGATCAATCTCGGTGCTTGCACGAGGGGCAAGATTAGTATTTTCAATCTGCATATCAGAAAGAATGCCTGATAGATTGCCATCACCTGACGCATTGTAACCCTGCACACGGCTACCTGATTGGCTGACAAGGAAGCCATCTTTATCAAAGCGGAACTGTCCAGCACGGGTATACGTGTTTGGAGATTGTTGTTGGCCAGGCTCTTTCACAACAAAGAAACCATCGCCATCCACTGCCATATCAGTAGGCACGCCAGTAAATTGTAAAGCACCTTGTGTGAAAAGCTTTTCGATACGAGACATTTGGACACCACGGCCCACTTGATTCATACCACTCGCACCCACAATATACTCTTGGAGCATTTCCTGAAAGTGGATACGACCTGACTTAAAGCCCACTGTATTGGTGTTTGCAATATTGTCACCAACAACGCTAACGCCTTTTGATGCAGCTTGAAGACCGCTATTACCTGTGTACATTGATCCGAGTAGGCCTGCCATGATGTAACTCCTCTAGGAAGTGAACTAAACTGTTTGAGTTAGAAAACTCAATCCAAGATTAAATGATAATGTTTGAAATGATAAAGCAGAATCTAAGCTCTGCAAGCAACAACTTTTTAATTTACTTAAGCCAAGTTGGCTTTATTTGACTTCTACAACCTCAGTCATACGAACGCGTCGATCGCCAATCATGAGCTCCGGATAGCCTTCGTCAAAGCGAACACCAGTGACTTGACCACGTACAAAGGTATCTACTGGTACTGGCTTATCGCCTTGGCTTGCCTCAACCGATACAGTGTAACGCCCACTTGAGGCCGAGCGTCCATCTTTGGTACGTCCATCCCATTCATAGCGCTGAACGCCTGAACTTGGGTCGATTTCTTGCTCGTAAACAACCTCACCATAAGCATCACGAATGACGATGTTTGCTTTGTCAGCATCCCCCTTGATTTCATAGGCGATCTCTTGAGATTCACCTTGATCGTGAGTCAGCTTATCACCCTGTGCAATCACATCATGACCAACAAAGCGTAAGGCTTCTTGGCTATTGTTACTCATTTGTCCCAAAGCTAATGTTTCAACACCATCATTAAGTGACATTAATTGCTCAAGAGTTGAGAACTGAGTCAGTTGTTGAACATATTGATCACTATCTTGAGGAGACATAGGGTCTTGCTGGCTTACCTGAGCAACCAAAAGCTTTAAAAATGCTTCTTTGTCAGTATTGGCCCCACGATCCGTAGGTGAGGTACCTGTACTAGACTGTGTTGAACCTAATGATGAAAGTAAATTAGTTTCCATAACGATCTCCTACTTAGACTCATATGTAAAAATTGAGTAAGTAATCTTTCTGTTAATCTTTTTCTTTTCTAATATGAACATATTTAAAGAAGATGAACAATAAGCAATCTGTTGAGTATTGTAAATTAAAGAGGGGGGAAGCGATAATATATTAGAGGTAAGACCTTAAACGGTCGCGCGAAAACGACCAGGTAATGGACTTAGCTTTGGTGATGATTTAGGACGTTTTTGAAGATTCGGTCGTTCATCACTTCCATAATCTTCGCCTTCCTCAGCTTCTTGACCTTGTCCCTGCCCTTGATTGAGTTCTTGTTGAAATAATCCAGCTTCGGTAAGATTAAACTCTTTTTCGAGAAGCATCGCTCGCAACTCGTCAAGATTTTGAGAAATCAAGTCATTGACTGCCACATTTTCAGCAGAGAAAAATAAGCGTACTTCTTGACCTTGAACTTCGACTTTTAAGCGAACGGCTCCTAGTTCTTCAGGATGGAGTCTAATATTAACGCTTTGTGTACCACCACGTTGAGCCTTAAACCCCTGTGCTACCTGTTTGAGAATTCCTTCTTTTTGACCTTGGCTGAGCTTTAGAAGGTTCAGAGCAGGCATAACTTCAGAAGGTCGAGCAACCGCTTCCATCGACATGAGTGCGGCTTGATTTACGTTTAGTGTTTGCTGCTGATTGAAATCAGGCATAAATGCACCAGGCATCATATGCCGTCCGGCAACATTTGCCTTAGCTTGCGCCCACTGAGATTCAAGCCATTGGGCAACCTGTGGACCATCTAATTGCGGCAGTTGGTCTGTAGGGATTTCAAGATTTTTAAACCCACTGAGCAAGGACATCATTTCGCTTGTAGAAATGCCTTCAATCTTGGGCAGATTATCTAGATTCAACTGGGTGTCTAATGCGTTTGCATGAAGATTTAAATCACCACGCCATTCGATGATAGACAAAAGGTCATCTTGTGATAATTGCTGAACAATCTGCAGGACCTTTGTTTTCTGATTCTCAAAATCAACATCTGAAGCCTGAGTGACAGCGGCCTCTGAATTATGCTCAGAAACTTTATGATCTTTAGCATCGAGTTTACTCGATTCTTGATCATCTCGATTCAGTCTTTTTGCTTCAGCAGCATCAGCCTTTGAAGTATCGTTACTCGTTTTCTTGGAGTAATCTTGAGAATGTGACTCATAAGCTTTAACCGCTTCTTGAGCCACCTTGGGTTGAACCAAGCTCATGACTTGATCAAACTGAGGCATATCCGCAGACTTTTGAAGGTCACGACTTAGGTCAACCTCAGGTCGGGCTGAAGAAAGTTTACTTGTTATTGCTGCTGTACTACTCATCGAGAACTTCTCCCAAAGGAAAAAATTAATAAGTGACTGATACTTATATAGTGAGGCTATTCAACCAAAAAAGCAATCATTATGAATAATGAAGCTTGATGGCGTCACTTAACGGCGCCGTGTGTTCGTCATTAACTCGGAAACACGGGCTGCTGTTTTAGGCTCCAAGGCCCCTAGGATCTTACCTGACTTCCGAGGATTCACCACACGTAACACATCCACAACAAGCTCATCTTCCATAACTTCAATCACTTGTGCTGCTGCGGCTGGTTTCATACTCTCAAAGCTTTTGGCGAGCTTACGAACCTCTTGTGCTCTAGCTGCGCTTCGTTCTGCGGTAGAGGCACCATCGGAAGGGCCTTCTTCTTCTTCTCTTTTGCTACGTTTATAAGCGCTAAGTAATTCTTCTTGAAGCATTCTTAAAGCTTTATAGCGTCTAAGAACATCTTGCTCTAAGCGACCTAAACGCTCTTTGCGACGCTTAAGTTCTTCCTCAGCATCTTTTAAGCGCAAACGCTGTTTATTAGCAGAGCGAAAGATCTTAGCTTGAGTCATGGTTTCAATTTCATCATTACTTTGACCAGGAATGACTCCCTGTGCTTGAGCATGATCACTGTGGCTTAAGATAAGTGCCACAGCTAAACCTAAAGAAATCACGGTCAAAAATTTCATCGATTCCTCGTACAACTTTGATGTTTTAGCCTGTGTATTCATAATTATTTTCACTTAAGAGCCTCCATAGGCATTAACGATCCCAAGAAGATGCCGTAAAGACATTTGGTGATCAATATGTTCATCAATGCCTTGCCTGAGCATCGTATTGATCGAATCAATCTGTGCGACAGCACGATCAATCGTCGGATTAGATCCTGCTTGATAGGCACCGATGTTAATCAAGTCTTCAGCTTTACGATAAGCGGCAATTAGCTCTCTCACCTTACCTGAAGCGGCTTGATGATCCTTACCCGTAACTGCATTCATAACACGACTTGCACTCACCGGTACATCAATCGCAGGATAATGATTTTGAGCAGCTAAATCACGGCTTAGAATCACGTGTCCATCAATAATAGATCTTACTGTATCACCAATTGGGTCATTCATATCATCGGCTTCAACCAAGACTGTATATAACCCAGTAATGCTTCCCCCAGCGGCTACACGTCCGGCTCTTTCGAGTAGGCGAGGCAATTGAGCAAAAACACTTGGTGGATAACCGCGAGTTGTGGGGGGCTCACCGACAGCTAGTCCAATCTCACGTTGAGCCATCGCAAAACGAGTAATGGAGTCCATCATCAAAAGAACATCTTTGCCTTTTTCTCGAAAATACTCGGCAATACTTGTGGCAAACTTGGCTGCTCTTATTCGTTCTAATGGTGATGTATCACTGGTTGCACAGATTACAACACTACGCTTTAAGCCCTCTAAGCCTAAATCATGGTGAATAAAGTTTAAAACCTCACGACCACGTTCACCGATTAGTGCGATGACATTGATATCCGAGGAAGCATTTCGGGCAATCATACCTAGTGTTACCGACTTACCAACACCAGACCCGGCAAAGATGCCCACACGCTGGCCTTTGCCACAGGTAATCAGAGTATCGATTGCCCTTATACCTAACCACATTGGGGTATCAATCACTTGACGTTCCATGGGATTAATGGGCTCGGCAACCAAAGGCATTTGCACATCATAAGCGGGTGGTGGGCCTCCATCTAAAGGTCTACCCATTCCATCTAAAACGCGGCCAAGCATTGCACGACCAACACCTGCTCTTGCAGCAGCTTGTCGTGCTGAAATTGGACAGCCTTGTTCAACGCCATGTAAGTCACCCATGGGCATCATGAGTGCAACATCACCTCTAAAACCAACAATTTCGGCTTCCAAGGGAGGCTCTCCACGACGTTCAATTTCGCAAACAGTGCCCATTCGGGCATTAGGAACATAGCCCTCGACAACTAAGCCAATCACCTGAGTCACTCGCCCCTTGGTAGTCGGTCTAGCTACTCCCTCGAGCTTTCTGTTGAGGGAATCAATATTAACCCCAAAGCGAATTGGATCAAACATGAGCGAAGCTCTCCTTAACCCTCACGAGTGAGTACATCTCTCATTGCGTCGAGCTGTGGCTTGGTTTTCCAATCAGTACTTCCTTGAGGCGTTTGAATTCTAAAGTCACCGCGCTCTAGCATATCATCAACCATAAGATTAATACGGAAAGTATGATTAGGATGAGATTTTAACTGATCAAGATGGCCAATGAGATATTCATAGTCGTCCATATTACAGACAACTGTGACTTCATCTTGCGAGCTCACTTCTTCAAAAGCCTTAGTAATCATGTTTAATAAGGTTTCTGGATGTGCGACCACTTGAGTACGAATGATTTTTTCGGCGATCGTACATGCAAGCTGAATCAGTTGAAGCTTATTACTGTCTTCTAGTTGCTTAGAAATATTGAGTAAAGACTGTAAAGACTCAGAGTAGCGTCTTTTAAGTTCATCAACTTCAGCATAGGCCTGCATACGACCTTCATCCAAACCTTTAGAGAAAGCACGATCATAAAATACTGAAAGAGTTTCATCTGGAATTTCGACAACCGGAGGCACAATAGGCTGCTGTGGCTCTGGCGCCGGTACGACTGAAGCCGATAAGTCCTCCGACTCTTGAGTTGGTTGACGAGCTCTAGTGGGCTTATTGCCATCTTCAACCGGTTGACCATTAAAGTTGAGCCGAGGAAGAGCTAGACGTTGAAAGCTTTCAGCTCTTTGTTGCCCGAACACGTCTGTGGTCATATTTTTAGCGAAGTCGCCTCTAATGATACTGCTCATGCTCTACTCGCTCTCTGTGTTATAATAATGTTTAAATTGGATAATACTTATATCAAGTATAACTCGAAGTTACTGCCTACACAAATTGATCATCACTACCAGGAGTAGCAATCACAATTTTACCATCAGCTTCAAGCTGTAAAGCGGTTTGCACGATGGTAGCTTGCGCAGCTTCAACATCACTCAAACGTACAGCACCCTGAACTTCAATATCTTCACGAATCATTTCAGCGGCACGCTGCGAGATGTTGCTAAAGAATTTCTGTTTAACTTCTTCACTTGCGGTTTTGAGTGCAAGAACGAGTACTTGCTTATCAATCTCTTTAAGTAAGGTTTGGGTACCACGGTCATCGATGTGGATAAGATCATCAAAGGTGAACATCTTATTACGGATATCTTCCGCAAGCTCAGGGTCCATCTCTGTCAAGCGATCAAAGATTCGATCTTCATGGACTTTTTCGATATTATTCAAGATCTCAGCGACTAACGCCACACCAGAAGTTTCTTCACCACCGGACACGATCAGTCCCTTCATTTCACTCATTAAAGCTTCTTCAACATCGCGTAAAGTCTGAGGACTTACTGTATCGAGGCTTGCCATACGCATACAGACTTCAACTTGGGTATCAACCGGTAGCTGTGCTAAGACTTTAGCGCCCTTATTGGTGTCAATATGTGCCAAGATTAATGCAATGGTTTGTGGATGTTCTTTGCGAATTGAGTTAGCGAGAGTACGAGAATCAACCGAATTAATCTGCTGTAACTCATTGTACTTATCACTACCTAGATCGGAGAGTAGTTGACGACTATCTTCTTCACCCATAGATCGCTCTACCAAAGTCTTGATAAAGTCGTTGCTTCCACCCAAAAGGAATGGGTTTGAGGTCTTACAAAGTTCATAGAACTCAAGTAAAACCTCTGATTGACGATTTTCTTGGATTGTAGAGAGCTTTTGCATACCACGGTTAAGTGCGTAGATCTCTTCTTTGCCCAGACGAGCAAATAAATCACTTGCAATCTCTTCACCAAGGGTCAAAAGGACATTTGCAGCCTTTGTCGCATCAACTTCTGAAATCTGATCTTCATCATTAGGACTTAACCAGAAACGAATGACAGCCGCCGCCTTATTTGGGTTGCGCTTTACATATTCTCTAATCTTATCGATTAATGGCCCTTCATCCTCATCAAGCTCATCAAGAAGTTCCGCACCTGGTAAAGCTAAACGGTCTTCACCAGGAGGCAATTGTCCATCTTGCAATAGCTCAGCCGGATCATGTCCTTCGGTAAGATAGCTCATGAGGCGATATGCAATGAAGAATACAAAAGCAGTAATGAGAAGCATAAGGCCCCATTGACCTGCTGATTCCCATAAGCGCTTTGTATTTTCCTTTTCAAGAACATCTAACATATTGATATTAGCTTCTTGGAAAGGTTGTGCGGTAATCGTCAGACTATCACCGCGCTCTTTATTAAAGCCAACCGCATCAGCCGCTAGACGACGGAAGTTTTCAATCTCATCATCAGAAATCGGAGGTAGTTCCTCGCCATCTTCTCTTTTTGGTCGATAATTACTATTAATAACAATCGCCACAGACATTCGAGTTAATTCGGCATTAGGGCCCTTAACGTGCTTGGTCACCTTATCGATTTCATAATTAGTTGCGACTCGCTCACGAGTTGAGTTACTTGCATCTCCAACACGCACAACGCCCTGTGCAGTTCCATCACCAGCACCACCACCGACACGATTACCGCCAGTTTCTCGTTCCTCGCTCAGGGTTTCTTCACTACGAGCAACTTGCTTTTCAGGGTTAAAGAGTTCTTCGGTTCGCTCTTCACGACTGAAGTCCATCTTTGAGGTGACAACAACTTCAACATTCCCAGGTCCAACAATACGCTCAATCACACCAGTGGCTTTATCACGAAGAGCCTTTTCAAGAGTTTGCTGATATTCAATAGATGTTTGACCGCCAATCAAGTCTTCCGCATAGCGATTAAGAACTCGACCGGTATTATCTACGACATTCACGCGCTCTGCTTCTAAGCCAGACACGGCACCAGATACAAGTTCAACAATACTTCGTACCATTTGCTTGCTTAGTGAAGCCCCACCAGCTAAATCAATGACAACTGAGGCACTGGGTGGCTTTTTGTCTTCAACAAAAAGACTTGGCTTTGGAATGGCAAGGTGGACTCGTGCTTGTCGTACACCAGTGATCGTTGAAATAGAACGACTAAGCTCTCCTTCAAGGATACGATGCTTGTTGAGCTGAATAATTTCATCTGGTACACCAAACATGTCGCTTTTATCAACAAGCTCATAACCAACTCCCCCACCGGGAATCACACCGTCATGAACAAGAGACATTCTGAGTTCTGCGACTTGATTAGCGGGAACCATGATGACCCCACCTGGGCCAGTCTGATATTCAATTTTACGATTTTTTAATTCTTGAACAACTTGACCACCAAAGCGCTCATCTACGCCAGAGTATAGTGTAGCAAACTCGGTTTGAGAGCTTACGTATACTAAACCGACAAGAGCGCCTACAATAATTAAAGTAAGTGCAAGAAGTGTAAGACGTCGCCCAGGGCTCAAGTTGTCGTAAACTTGCAGGCCTTTTTCACGCATTTGCTGAATTCGGTCTTCCATGTGGGATATCGTTCTATTCTGAATTGAGGGCCACACTAAGGCTTACTTTTCTTGCTCAAAAGAGCAGTTAAAACAAGCGGGCCGATGGTTAATGGGGGATGGCTTTTGAGCTTTGTACGATATTTTACAAATAGATTAAAGAGTCTATTTTAGATTAATCAAATAGCTCTAAGTTATAGGCTCATTCGCATCAGCTCTTGATAAGCTTCTACTGCTTTATTTCTTACTTGGGTCAGCATCTTTAATGAAAGGTCAGCTTTGTTCAGAGCAACCATCATTTCATGCAAGTTTTGACTTTTACCAGTCGCTACATCAGCAACTCGTTGATCAGCAGCAACAATCTTATCGTTTACTTGATTTACTTGTGCTGACAAGTAATCAACAAACGAAGGTGCTTGTAGCGATGTAGACTGTGCAATTTTTGGAGCAGTATTTTCTCCACCTATTTCTCTAAGTGAACCAAGCTGTCTTGGCATCTGAGATGTGATTGCTGAAAGTTTCATTGGATTCCCTCGTTTTTAGAACGACCTTTTAAAGTTAAGCTCAAAAGCTTGTTCACTTTAAGTAGAATGGGTGGTTCATAAGAAATAAGTATAATTGAGTTTAATTTAGCTACCAAGCTTTAGTGCTTCTAAGGCCATAGACTTTGCAGCTTTAAGTGCAGACACGTTCGCTTCATAACTTCTTGACGTAGAGAGTAAATCAACCATCTCAGTGATGGGATTAATATTAGGCATTGCCACATAACCATCTTCACGAGCATCGGGGTGATCTGGCTTATACACTAAACGTGGCTCTCCTTCGTCAGCCTCAATGCTTGTAACCTCAACAGTGTGAGTTTGGTCATGCATATCTGCGCGCTTCACATCTTCAAAGGCATTGCTGAAGGGAACTGCTGATAAAACAACTTGTCGACGACGGAAAGGCCCGCCTTCTGCAGTACGAGTTGTTTCAACATTCGCAAGGTTCGTTGACGCAACATTTAGACGGGTTCTTTGAGCGCTAAGGCCTGAAGAACTTACGTTAATCGCTGTAAAGAAGTCCATTATCTACCTCCACTTATGGTGTATTGGAGAAAACTCATACGCTTATTATAAGCAGTAATTAAGGTTCGGTACATTAACTGATTTTGAGCTAATTTAGAAGACTCATGATCCATATCAACTGAGTTTCCTTTTTTATCTGGTAATGAATAGGCATCAAACTCTACTTCAGCCTGCTCAATCGGATCATTCATTGTGAAGTGTGAAGCATGAGTTGATGTCAATCCTCGAGAAATTGAGGTTTGAGGATCAGCATTTTCATAAAAACTACGCAATTGTTCATCAAACTTGATCTCTACAGGTGTATAACCCGGCGTATCAATATTAGCTAGGTTAGCTGAGATCATATTATGGCGTTGCAAGCGATAGTTCATCGCATGTTGCATTGTTGATGAGAGACGATCAAAAATTAGACTCATAATTTTCTCCTTATCGTACTAGTCCTTTATGAACTACTTTTGCTCATGATGAAAGAGAGAAGCGCATAGAAAAGTAATTTTTCATGGGGTAGCTGCAATATCTTTAACTAATTCCGGAGAGATTGACTCTCTCCAAGACAGCATTCTAAGCTCTTCTTCAGCTAAAGTACCATAAACATCATCAGGCGCTTCTTTATAAAGCAAATCCCATTGTTTTTTAGCTTGTCGGACTAAACCGATCTTGAGAAGCGCATATCCATGATAAAACAATGCTTCTCGGCGGCGTTCGGCATCAAGGTCGCTGTAAAATAATAATTCTTTACGTCTTTCATCGTCCTTTGAGTTTAACTGCTCTGATTGAATACGACTTAAAACACTTTGACTTTCGACAAGATATTCCTTGATCGATTTAACTGTGCTTGGCCAATCTTGGCGATCAATGTTAAGCTCCACTCGTTTCCAAAGAATCTTTGCTCTAAAGCCAGGCATATTCAGTTGGTCGCGATATTCATCATGAATCAGCAAAAGAACCTTTAATGCATGTAGGGCTTTTTCCTTATCGGGCATAGCCATATAAACTTTAAAGATTGACTCACCCAAAAGTAAACGCTCCTTAGGATTCATGTTTGGTCCATTGAGAGCATACAAATAAATCTGCTTAGCCTTTCGTAGGTTTCCTTGTAATTCATGATAATACCCAAGAGAAGCCCAATAATCATAAGAGTCAAATTGATTAGGATAACGCTTTTGTAATGACTCTACCAACTGCTTAAACTGATTAATATCTGTTCGCGCTTCTTCCCCAGTTGACTCATTATCTTGAATGAGTTCACGATAAACGCCGGTCAGCTCTAGATTAAGTAGGGCTGATACTTTGGGATCGTTTGCGCCTGGAAGACCACCTTCGGAAATCACATCTTGAATGGCGAGCTCTAGCATCTTTAATTCACGAGTTGCCCTCGCAACATAGAGGTGTAGTAAACCTCTAACGGCTGGTTCTCTAAAGCGACGTTTCTTCTCTTTGAGGAAAAGAAGAAGAAGTTTTAAGTTTTCATTTTTACGCAGTAGGTTATCAACCTGTAAAAGCAGGACTCTTTGAAAGAACAAGCTTGCATCGCGCAATAAAGCGCTATCGGGCATTTTTTCGACAATTTTTTGAGAGTAATCAAAGGCGGTTTGCAAATCACCTTCACTCAAAGCGCGTCTGGCTTTTTGCATCCATAGTTCCTGTAAAACATATGGGCTTGGTGTACCGTTGCTGACATTGGATAAGACAGTTTCTGGACTTGGACCACGAACGTTATTTGAAGCTAGGGTAATAGAGTATAATTGAGCAAGTTGCTGACCTTCTTCATTTTCCAATGTTTGTCCAAGGCTGACCATTTCATTGGCAGCTTCTAAAGGACGATCAAAGGATTTAATCTGTGATAGACGAATTTTCGCTATCCAATGCGGAACACGATCCGAGAAACGATCGAGAAACTCTTGATAAAAGGGACGGGCTTCTTCAAGGCGACGAGCTCTAAAGTAAAGTTCAGCAACTTGGAATAAGGGTCCGGGCTCTTTCATCAGCAATTCTGGAAACGATTCACGAGCTTCATCATAAAGAACTGTAGCATTGGTATAGTCTTGACGAGAATAAGCTAAGCTTGCCAAGGCAAGTAATCGTGCACCCATCACATGCTCTTGCCGAGTATCGAGTCGAGCAATATGATCAAGAACTCTTTTTGCCTCATCATGAGAATCGATCAGCAGAAGCAAGCGTGCTCTTTCAGCCAATAAATATGGATCAGCATCCATGAAACGACCCTGCATATCTTGTAAGTATTGAATCGCTTCATTAGGTGAGCGCTTATACATTAAGTCAGATGCTAAAAGAATATAGCGAGCACGTTCACGCTCGTTTGAACCAGATGCTTCTTGAGCTCGTTTTAAATAGCTGATCGCTCCATCTCGAATGTCAGCATTAGGATCATCCATATAAAAATAATCTTTTGGATTCTTTGAACCTGGCTTATCTGTATCAGGATCAATAATGGCCGATCTATTCACTAAGTTACCATCAATAAGTAACTTGGGCAGGCCATTAACAAGCTGAAAATTGGTGACCAAGCCTTTGACATAAGTTTGTGCTGTTGGAGCTTCCTTAGCATCCGGTGCTGCGATTGGGGCAACGACAACAGAATATGAGCCAGTCGGAACTTCACTTTCGCTTAAGTCTACGCCCATCCAAGTCGTGTTTTGAATACGCCCTGGCTCACCGACTTCAACAAGTCGCTTGAACACTTGCTGGCCATTGGCATCTAAGATTGAGAGCGTTGCGCTTTGAGCTTGACCGGTAATCGAGTAGCGAATATCAACATTAGTACCCGCTGTGTGATTAATGCGATTGCCCATGTAGAATAAGTTCTGGCCAATGAAGCGTCTTGACGTAGCTTCATCATTAGAAAGACGACCAAGATGCTGATAAATAATCTCTGCCTTTAAGCGCGCCACAGCACTTTTTACGCTAGGATCAGCCTCGAACATTGTATCGATTTTTTTACATTCTGCCCAAGCGGCCTTTAGGCGTTTTTCTTCCCACAGCTGATAACAACGATTAAACAGCTCTATATCAGCTCCTTCACCACTTAAGGGGCTAACTGTCATCGATGGACGCTTAAGCTGAACGGTTTGAACCGCCATTTTATATGGCCTAAAAGGGAGTTCTTCCTCGATGGGTTGAATGAGTGTTTCAGGATAACCAATCTCAATCACCCAACGTGGTGGACCTTCAAGGACTTTATCTTGTAAAACCAAACGTTCATCATCAAAGTTAAAGCTAATTTCTTTACGTCGCTCATTAGCATCAACACTGATTCCCCTTTTAGTCCCTACTTTGAAAACTCTTAAGAGTTCAGCACTATAGACAGACACCTTGCATTTGGCTGATTTTTTTGCCATCGCACACTTAGATGAAAAGTTATTGGGCACAACAACTTCTAAGCGTAAATATTTTTCGCTTAAAGGTGCATCAAATGGTAATGGAGCAGCAGTCGAGATCTTGGCTTGCATCGATATGGAAGCAAGAAGAAGAATACTACTAAAAATAAGACTGAGCTTTTCTCTGCGATTAGACATCGGATTCCTAATTCTACATAGAGAAGTATAAAAGTTAATTAAGAACATCTAGTTCAATACACCATTCATGGTCTAAGGTCTATACTCCCAAGCCATGAACTTTAAATCTTTTCGAACAACAATACCTTAAGCCATATTGAGATTTACTATGCAATCTACTTTAGAATTTACTAAACTTGAAGGATGTGGCAATCATTTTATTCTGATTGATGCCTGCCGTAGTCCATATGTCATTAACCATTTACAACCTGAATTGATCACTCAGCTTTGTCGATCGAATTTTGGCATTGGTGCTGATGGTATTTTAGTCCTTAAACAAGCACAAACTCATAGTAAGTCATCTCAAGCAAACTTTGAAATGTTGGTGTATAACGCTGATGGAAGTATCGCTCAGATGTGTGGGAATGGTTTGCGTTGCTTAGTTCGCTATCTGCAAAGTGATTATGGCTTATTTGATACGCAAAACCATGCATATATTCATACTGGTGCGGGCCCTTTAAGAGTTGAACTCATGTCATATAATTTTGGAGAAGATAGGATGAACTCCATCCAGCAATTTATTGGGGTCGAGATGAATTGGCCAAGTATACAAGAGTGCGTAAGATTCGAAGACCTTGATTTTGAGATTCTCAACTTAGGTAATCCACATTATGTAACTTACAACTTTGACAACTTTAGCTCTCGTGCAAAGCTGGCTGAGAAATGGTCAAACCTTATTTCTGACGGAGTAAACCTTTCTTTTGCACAGCAGATCAGCCCTAAGGCTTTAAATCTACATGTACATGAACGTGGCTGTGGTTGGACCTTGGCCTGTGGAACTGGTGCATGTGCAACAGTATATACCGGTTATAAAATGGGTCTATTTGAGCTTGGACAACCAATCGAAGTGAACCTGCCCGGCGGTCAACTCATCATCGAAATACAGAAAAACTGCTTGTGGATGTGGGGACCGGCGAATGAGATATTCAGAGGTCAAGCAAAGCTTTAAAGGCGTAAAAGAGACTGAGTTTAAGTATGCTCAACTTATGTGACTCTAAGCTAACTCAAATCAGAATAAAATGCATAAAGCCTAGTTTTTAAAGGGAAAAGTAAAGCTAATTGAGGAATCAGTAAAGCTAGGGAAACGTTGTTTTCTAACTTCACGTTCAAGACATGCACCAATGGGGGAACTCTTGAAAGGAGCATTGAGCACTTGAGCTTTTTTGATCGAGCCTGAACTCACGGCCATAATTCTAACTTTGATTTTGCCCTTACCCTTTAAAGATGGCTCTCTACCAATACAACCACTCAAGTTCACTCGTTTCATCGCTTTAACGATATCACGCTTTGATGGTTTTTTTGGACCAGTTTTTCTGGGAGAGCTTGCGATCGGAGAAGAAATTGGAGAGCTTGACTTAGAACGTCCTCCACGTAGGTTACTGAGTAAAGCATTTGCTTCCGATGATGCTTTAGGCTTTGATTTAGAGCGAGTAGAACGAGATGATGAACGAGATTTAGCTCTACTATTTCGGCTCTTCGCTCGGCTCTTCGCTCGGCTCTTCGCTCGGCTCTTCGC
Source organism: uncultured Myxococcales bacterium (assembly GCA_937146725.1). Classification (GTDB taxonomy): domain Bacteria; phylum Myxococcota_A; class Bradymonadia; order UBA7976; family VGTA01; genus CAKZRU01. The sequence goes on along the minus strand of CAKZRU010000060.1, from coordinate 215,712 downwards.
TCGGCTCTTAGGTTTACTTTTAGAGGAACTTGTCTTGGTACTAGACGCTTTACTCTTATCTGCTTGATTAAGTGAGGAAGCGACAAGCTTTGTTTCTGATTCCGTTGCCGGCTGGGTATTTGCAGCTGAATGTGTAGCTTGTTGTTCTAGCTGATTGTTTTGTGTTACCGGATTCGCTACAGATGGGTTTGCTTTGCCTCCGACTGGATTACCCAAGACAACCGCTTGATTGGTATTTGTTTGAATCGGTGCGGGTGCTAAATATTTTTGATAGCCAATAAGGCCTAAAACCAAAACTAATGCGGTTGAACTCACGGCCAAGGCAATGCTTTTAAAATCTGTGGATGAGTTGGTGAGTGAACGTTTCCCCCCCACACTTTTAACCCCAACAGATAACTTGATCGGTGCACCTCCCGAGCCTTCAGCTTGGGGTCCATTACCTGTCAAAGCAGATAAGGCGGATAAATCGATCAAGCCTGATCCTTCGCTGCCACCTGTATTTGTAACAAGCGGTGTTGCTGATGAACTTACCTGAGCTTGACTAGGCGCCTGATTTTCAACTTCAACATTTCCACTCATTGCATCGATTGAATCAAGACTGAATAAAACAGAGTTTTCATTACGCTGATTACTCAGTTGGCCTAGACTATCCATTGCTGATGCTGCATTTGAACTAGAGGCAACTGGCGTAGACTCCTGAGGGCTTGGTGACTCTGCTCTCACTTGAGCGAGTAAGTCTCGTGAATGTCCAATTTGTATTCCCATAGACAAGGCAGGATTCACTTGAGCAGGTTGCTGAACTGCCGACTCGGCCTGTACAGCTTGCTGTAACGCCGAATTTTGTACTTCGGCAGAGACCGCTTGTGACTCGACATTGGGTGTATGAGTCACCTGTGCTGAGGTCACAGGCGCAGGCGTAGCTTGTCTAAATAAAGATTGCAATTCACCGACTGCACTAAGGGTTTCCCAACTTGCCATCCCTTCACGCCAAACAAATGATTGCTGATCGATCGCACCATTAGCTAGATAGTCACCCAACTGTTCTGGGGCATAGGGACCGCTTTGCTGACCATTGATCACAACATACCAAACCGCTTGATCAGTAGAGCTACTTTGAGCTTGAACTGGCGCCTGTTGACTTGCCGCTTGATCTTCTTGTGCTTCAGGTCTAACGATGATCACGTTTGAACATCGTTTACACTTGGTTTTGAAAGCCTTTTTCATTTGCTCGGCTTTCATCTTATAGCGTTTACCACATTGGTCACAAGTGATATTCATAGTGAGAGTCCATTTGGAAAGTGTTGAAGGGAAGTCTTGAGACTACAAATTAAAAATCAAAATGAAAAGATATAGCTACAAAGACTTAACGAAGGCTGGAATCTTTAGCTGTATCTTTGAGTCGTTTGATGAATTGCTTTTTGAGGCTGAGTAAGGCTTCGAACTTTACCTTCTTTTTTGAGTCGGTGTACATCACAGTTGGCTTTTGATATTCACCATTAATCAAAAGATCATCAAAGTTATAGAACTTAGTTTTTGCATCATCTTGAGCAAAGGCTGCTGATGCAGAAAGTAAAACGGTTAGAATCATTAAAGTGCGTAAAAACATAATTTTAACTCCATAAATATGCAAAAGGGGCGAGGCAAGTATCAAAGCTTATACGTCCTTACCCCTAAAAGGTTTTATCAATCTATGCGAAAGTGCTCAAGGCACTTAATCATTTATTATTTATTTGGTTCAGCAGATGCTTCCTCAGCGGGTGCTTCCTCAGCGGGTGCTTCCTCAGCGGGTGCTTCCTCAGCGGGTGCTTCCTCAGCGGGTGCTTCCTCAGCAGGTGCTTCCTCAGCGGGTGCTTCCTCAGCGGGTGGCTGTGGCTTATTCTTCTGATCCTTTTCCATTTGAATAATCGCTTTTAAGTTAGCGAGTTGCATATGGATGGGATCGCCTTTTGCTGGTTTGGAAAGTTTAATAAAGCGCTCATAGTAGCCGACCGCAACATCTTTGTGATCTGCTTGGCTAGACATTTTTTCTTCATATAGCTTTGCCAACCGCAAAAGTACCTCGGTATTTGTATCCCGAACCTTCATACTTTCTAGATAGTGATCGATCGCTTCTTTGTACTTGCTCGTACCATAGAAAGAGTCTGCGGCTCCCACAAGCGCTTGATAGTGCATTGGGAAACGAGAAAGAACGATATTAAACTGCTCAAGAGCACGGGCATAGTCGAGATAGTCTAGATACACAGAGCCCAAGTTTAGACGCGCTTCATCCATTGAAGGATCAAGTCCAATCGCTTTTTCAAAGTTAATTACAGCAAATGGAAGCTTGTTGGTTTGATAGTATGTCAACCCAAGATTTGAGTAAGCACGAGCATTGATCTTGTCATACTTGATTGCTTTCTTAAACATGAGCTCAGCTAGGTCATACTTTTTATCTTTTAGATAAAGTAATCCCAAATTGATAATCGCTGATACATTCTTAGGTTGTACTGAAAGTACTTCTTTCACATAATTTAAGCATGTATCTAAGTCATTGAGCTTAAGATAAGCAGCCGCTAGGTTGTTTCTAGCATCCAAACTACGACTATCAGCAGCTAATACTGCCTCAAACTGAGCGATTGATTCTTTGGCTTGATCACTGAGTAGAAGCGAACGCCCATAGGCTAAACGAATGGTTGCATCCGCTACATTTTTATCAAGTAGAATCTTGTATGCCTTGGCGGCTTCTTCATATCGGCCAAGCTTTTCGCGGGTGTAAGCAAAGTTTAGACGTGCCACCACATAGTCTGGGGCTGCAATGCCCTCATTTAAAGAAGCTCTTTGGGTCTTAAGTGCTTCTTCGCGCTGAGCAAGTTGCTTTTGCAGTTCAGGTTCATCAACAAGTTTGTCCCCATGAAGCTTTTTCCAAGCTTCCAAAGCCTTTTCATTTTGCTCAAGCTCTTGCTTGTGATCTTCACGAGCCTTAATTTGACGATTACGAGATTCATCATATGAACTTAATGCAGCTTCAAAAGATTTAGCGGCATCAATGTAGTTTGCCGGTTTCTCTTCAAGGGCTTTTACGCCGCTTTCAAAGCTGGTAAAGGCCGCACTTGGAATCCCCTTAGTATTGGGCTCCTCAGCTGGAAAAGCGGGTACACTTGGTGGAGGTGGGATTGAACCACAAGCTGCGAATAACGCAGCAAGCATACCCATAGCTCCATAACGAGCGAAACGATTCACATTTACGCTTAATACCTTATGCGTACTCATCATTTCTTCTCCTCCTTAGTTGACTCTGCCTTTTTATCGGTTGCAGGCTGATCATCTTTTTTCTTAGCTTTTTTACCTGTAGGTGACTCAGCGCTTTCATCTTTGAGTTTTTTAGCCTCTTTAATCGCCTCGTCACTGGCTTCCGCCTCACGGATCATCATGTTGAGCTTACCTGCAGGATCAGCAATATATTTGGTTGAGAAAGTTGCCGGTACTTCCCATTCGGTATTAACGACTTCATCATTAAGTACCGGGAAAAGTTCTGGTGATAGCTTAGAAAGAAGTGCTGCTGAGCGCTTTGACCATTCGTTATAAACACGGTTTTCATGAGCAAGTTTCAAGGCACCGCGAGCACTTTCTACTGCCTTCTCTTCAAGAGGTAAGACCTTTTCTTCAATAAAGATTTGGTACATATCCAGCGCCTCGGGATTATCCTCGAGCTCACGTGGAGGCTCCAAACCTGTTAGAGTCTTGGCAAAGGTATTGTAAATATCAGCAATACGGAAGAAAGCACCAGCACTAACTTGATATGCCTTATAGCCAAGAACCTCAAGATAAGCCTTTTCACAAGCTTGCTGTAGTTCCGCTTTCTTGGTCAAGGTCTTTACAAGTTTACGCTGTGGGTAAGGAATGATCTTGTAATCCAGGAAGTCGGCAAGTAAATATTCGGCCTCTAAGAAACGAGCCTTAGATGCTGAATATTTGGCCTTTTTATCAGCTTGATCCTTCTCTGATAAAGCTTTGTAAGCCTTGAGAGAGTTGGCTAAAGCGCTGCTGGCAAGCTTACGTGCTTTCTTGCTGCCCTCTTTTTGGTGACTTTCGGCAATCATCAAGTGAATATCAACAATGGTTTTAGCGTGAGATTTAGCGAACTTTTTGATGTAACGCTTGTATAAATCACGAACTTTCTTCCAATCTTTACGAGCTTCATGAGCTCGGGCAATTTGGAAGTATAGTTCACGAGTTGCATCATCTTCAGGGAACTTCTTAACATAGCTTTCAAAGATCTTTGCTGCTTCCTTGTACTGCTGTAACGCCATACGGATCGCACCAGCGTTATACAAAGAATCTTTGACCTTGGTCATATCATCAAGATCGGGGAATGAAGCCATACGCTCAAAGTAATCTGCCGCCTTTTCAAACTTGGTTTGACTTTCGTATAATGCACCCAAAACAAAGTGTGCTTCAGTTGCTTGCGGACTCTTCTTGTAGTTACGAATCAAACGCTCATAAAGCTCAACTGCTTCTTTGGTTCTTTCCGCTTTTTCGGTTAAGAAAGCCGCATTTGAAAGAGCGATTGCTGCTTTTGGATGCTTGGGGAACTCTTTGATAAAGCGCAGCATTTGGTCAACCGCTTGATCTTGTAGCTTTTGACCCGCATCAAATTGGCCATCTTTTTTAAGTTTAGAGCCTTTTTCCGAAAGCTCAGCAGCATAGTTATTAATTGAAATCGCAATCACGTCCTCAAGTTGCTTCTTTTTAAGAACTTTGAAGTTCTTCTTTTTCAGCATATAACGACCCCAACGCTCCATTTGATCCCAACGTTTAAGGCGATAGTTAGCGTCAAAGAGGGTTGCGGCTGCAAAGCTTGCAAACTTGTGGCTTGAGTGGTGCTCCATAATCACTTCTAGACGACCAATACCCTCAGAGTAATGCCCAGCGCGGATGAACAATTCAGCGGCACGGAAAGAGATTGAAGGTACTTCTGCATCTTTAGGATAAAAGTCCGTGTAATTCTTACAAGCTGCTAAGAAAGAAACCTCGGTTTCATGGAGTTCTTTTTTAGGAATGGGCTTAAAGTCATCATCATTATCAGACTTGGTATACTCCACCGATGCTTGCTTGGCTTTGGTGGTCATCTTGCCCGCCTCTTTGAAGTGCTCGGGAGCAGGAATTAGATTGGCTGTTGCCATCTTTTCTTCACCACAAAGAATCACTTTATAAGCCGCTTCCTTAGAATACTTACCCTTAGGATCGCGCTTGGTCACACCAATATAATGCTTAATTGCCTTATCCCAGTCGCCTTGCTGATAAGATACAATTTCAGCTAAGAAAAACTCTTTTTCATACAGGTCTTTTGACTCTGTAAAGGTATTGATAAAGAGATCATAATAGGTGGCAGCCTTAGCATAATAAGGCTTAGCATCTGCATCACCCTTTTCTTTTTCTAGAGCTTGTGCCTTGGTGTGGAAGCTTGAGATCATCCAATCAAGCTGTCCTTCACGGAATTGACCGGCTCGCTTACGAGCACTCTGCATGTCTTCGCTATCGCCTTGGTTAGCAACGCCCCAGCTAGTTTTATCCTCAAAATACTTGAAGAAGCGCATAACCTGTTCTTCGGTCTTATTGAGATCTTCCTGCTTTTTGTAAGTTGCGACCATATAATCGGCATACTCAGGAATCTTGAAGCTGGTTGGATTTTCTGCAATGAGATATTCATAAACCGCAAGTTGCTCTGACATTTTATCTTGCTTGTCAAAGATACGAGCCATACGCTCTAATTGCTCAACGGCTAGATCCGGACGTTTAGCCTGTTCTTGAATGGACTTAAAGTAGTCACGAGCATTTTGCCAACCATCTTTAACTTCAGTAAAGGACAGAGCAAGCGCGCTGTAAGCTTGATTTTGGAAGGCAATCTTACGCTTACCCGACAGACCCATCTCGATTACTTTCTTAAAGGCATCGATGCTTGGATCATACTTGTGCAAGTTATAATACGTATACCCTAACTTATAAAGAGCATAGGGGTATTCTGGTGATTTAAGATCTTTGACTACTGCCTCATAATAGGTTTCAGCCGCACCCATGATGTTCTTATCAAAGTACACTTCACCTAAAGCAAGATTAGCACGAGTAACATATTCGCTTCTTGGATACTCTTTGACCAAGCGGATCATGAACTGCATCATCTTGGAAGAATTACCCGAAAGCTTGTAGCCCTGAGCTAAGAAGAAAAGTACAGTGTCAATCTTGCGGTAATTAGAGAAAGAGCTGAGCAACTTTTGATAGTGAACCTCGGCTCTTGAATAATCTGGCTTTGGTTCTTCCGGACGCTTGGTGAGTGTACCCTCTAAATAAGCCTCATAAACCTTGTCATATTCTTTTCGTTTGAGAAAGTACTTGTACTTGGCCTCATCCCACTCTAACTCGGCAAGTCTAAAGAGCAAATCGGGCATATCGCTTGATTGCTTATGCTTGTCTATGAGTCTAGTGAGAGTTTTAATGCGCTTGAGACGACTCTTGGACAGAGCCTCTTCTTTGTCAGCTCGAAAATTCTCTAGTTCGGCCTCATCTCGGTCAAACTTTACTTTTTTAGCGCCCTCATTCTCTTGCGCATACACCGACGCACCCGAGCATAATAACATACTCGCGGTGGCGCTTAGTGTAACCAAGAGAGTGAGGTGTCCAACGAGGCTATTAGCCCTCTTTAGACGATTCATCATCTCTATTCTTCCTCTCTACATTGATTAGTGAGATAACTTCTATAACTATTGATTTCATCTTCCCAGAACTCACCTTCAAATGGCCAAGTCTGGTACTTATCACCTACGAGTAAGTTGGTTGTATTTTGGTTTTCGGCTTCTTCAGCATCAACCGCCATCTCACCCTCATAGCTGTCTTCGATTTGCTTCTCAAGACGCTGGGCATTTTGATCTTCAATCGTAAAGCGCATACGCTCAACCTTTTCATCGAGTGAATCGAGTTCTTCTTCGCGTTCACGTAGAACCTGAATGATCATCTGACTTAGAAGTTCTTTACCTTGCTCAACCAAGTCTTTTGCACGCTCTAAAAGACGCTCGGTTAATTCGCCACCAAAGATCTCTCGGTTGGCTTCAATAGACTGAATCTCAGAAGTATAGCGAGATACATTCATATAAGACTCATTAAAGCGACTATCAGCCAAAACAGACAGATGCAGGCGGCGTGGTAAGTCTAGGCCTTTCTTAAGCTTTTTTTGAACAAAAGCCTCAAAAATAGACTCTTCATAGGTTTCTAAGTACAGCTTTAAAGTGGGCTTAAGCTCCAAGTACTTCTTTTCAAGACGATTGATCGCTTCTTGCGCAAACTGAGTTCGGCAAAGGTTTAAGAAAACTTGTGCTTCAAGCAGATGTGTGTCTGGTAGATAGTAGCTTTTCCAGTCGGGGCCATCAAGCGTATGGAAGATACCCATACCACGGCGGAAGTTACCTTTTAAGAAGTAAGCCCATGCCGACTCGTACAAAGCTTCAATATAGTTTGTAGAGTCAGCGGGAACTTTACGATAGTAGAAAATAGCCGCATCATAACTGTCTGGAATGTCAGTGGCGATTGTATAAGCGATACGAGCTAAACTTAAGTAAGACAAATCGATCACTCGTCTAAGTTCCTCTTGGTAAACCTCTTGCTCAGCCAAGGTAATCGCCTGTTGGAAATATTGGTTAGCCTTGATCAAACCACCAAAATCACCTTCGGCCTCATTAACCGCGATTAGACCAAGCACATATTGCGCTCTTGCATAATCAGAGCCTCGAGCTTCTACCTTTTCTAAATATAGCTTGGCTCGCTCAGGATCGGCTGCGGCAAAAAATAATTTACCTAAGAAATAGTGATAACTATCTTGGAATGCAGGGTTAAAACCACCAATATAGTGATCGGTTAATGCACCGGGAAGGCCTTCATATGAAACCATTTGAGAGCACTGCCTAAAACGATAGAAAGACTGTTCAAAAACTGGATTTTCTTCTGGTGCAGTCTGCAGGATTTCCTCATAATTAACCATGGCATTGGCGTATAGGCCTAGTCCAAAAAGAGACTCAGCTAAGCCAAATTGAGCTTGTGCTGTACCTTCGGGGGTTTGGTCGTCAGATTGTAAGAACTCATCAAATGCCTTAAGGGACTGTACGTAATCTTTCTCGGCCAGTGACTCTTCTGCCTTGGCCAAGCGACGAGCAATTTCTTTCATACGTGCTTTTTTAAGTTCTTCACGTTTTTTACGAGCGGCTTCTTGGGCAGCTTTTTTTGCAGCTTCAGCGATTTTCTTTTCTTCTTCGCTTTGTTCTGCCGATACTTCGTCACCCGTCTCGGCCTCCGGCTCCGGCTCGGGCTCAGGAGCTGGCGCAGCTGATGCCTTTGAAGGCATCATGGCATCAATTACCTCTTGAGGCACACCGGCCTTTTTAAGGCGTTTAACATCGGCCAAGCTTAAGTTTGAGCTAGCGCCTGCGCTTTTGAGGGTTTGAATAATGACACTTGCTGGTACTTTAGCTTGGTACATACCGATTACATTATCGACAGTTAAGCCCCAAGCAACACTTGTCATCATGGTTAAGGAAACAAGTAAAGCAACCCACATTGCTTTGACTTTACCACTGGGTCTAAAGCTCATTGCTTTTTCACCCCTATCTTTGATTTTATACCTATTATACATTGATCTCTCCTTGGTACTCTATATTGGATGATTCACCAGCACTTAAAAAGTGGTGGTTACACCTAAGTTGAGTCCAATCGGAGTAGAAAGTCCGCCTCCGGCAATTTTCTCAAAGAAATAGTGTCGGTATTCTGTACGAACACTGAATTGCTGATTGATATGCCAGCGGAAACCAAGCGCCAGATTAGCTGCAAGCTTTGACTTAGATTGCATATCAGGGTTTTCAGGGCTATCAAAACCTTCAGTCAGCATAAGTCCAAGGCCTGCCCCTAAGAAAATATCAAAGTGCGCAAGCTTTTGTCCCAGCAAACTGACTTTGCCATAGATCGGAGACCACAATACATTAATGGTATAGAATTGGCGGATGAACTCACGAATCTGAGCGTCTTTAAGTCCGATATCACTGTTACTTAAAAAGTCACCTAGACCACTTTTCTGATCAAAGGCAAAGTTTCCAGATGCCTCAACTTCAAAGGACTCTGCAAAGTGATAGCCAAGTCGGAATGTGCCTAGATAATAAACTAAAAAGTCATCATTAGGGACAATACCGCCCCCCACTGTTAAATCGAGTTTGCCATCTTTAGAGAACAAGCGTCGCTGAACAACTTTAACTTCACGTTTCTTACCCCAAAAAAGAGCCAAATCCTTTTCGATTTGGTCTTCAGGGCTTGTGGTTGAAACATCGACTTCTTCGGTTGTTTCAGCCAAGGTTGGTTGAGCAAAAAATGCGATGGCCATTAATCCGACCAACATACGAGAGATTATCATTTTAGGAAAGCAAAGGTGCTGAGACATAATCTGTGTCTTATCCATAGTTATAGGTGTGAAAGAACAAAAACAGCAAGGCTGTTACTTATATAATCAAGTCTACTTTAGTGCCCTAGAAACCTAAGCAAAGTAAACTTTGAGGTCATTAGGCTAATTATTGCGCTTGGTTAAGAATCCAAATTCGATTATCGGTTTTAACTGTACTAGTAATTGACTCAATAGTTTGAGCTGCATTAAAGCGCTCAACTTCACCAGCCAAAGTCGCTTCAAGCTCGGTGGTCAGCATAACACCTGGTGCATCACCTTGAACAGCCTCAAACATATCGGTGTTGACTTTTAAGCTCCAACGACCGGTTAGGCGGTTACGAAGCATGGGTCCTAGATCATTATTTGTGGTAAAGTCTTCGGCATTACGAATATAATAAAAGTCACCACCGGTTTGACAGGCAAGAGCACTCATCGCCTCTAACGGCTTTGGCCTTTCAGCTTCAGCATCTAAATCGCCTGAAGCGGGTGCTGTATCCTGCTTAGCTTTCAATTGCACAGTATGTACAGGTACATGACGTTGGACAAAGAAACTAGCAAGTTCTTCGATATTACTTCCACTCATCGTATTGTCGCCATCTTCAACTCCATCGGTGAATACCACAATCACGGGATCATAAGTATCGGCTGGTTGCTCTTCGATAAGCTTCTTTGCATCATTGAGTGCTTGACTGAGTGGTGTACGAGCTTGATACTTATTACTAAACTTAAGTTCTTCTAAAGCATTAGCTACTAACTCACGGTTTCGAGTAGGCTTATTGACCACGCTACTGTCGCTACCATAATCGGTTGTGAAGCCCGAGAAGGTAAGCATGGCAACTTCAAAATCATCACTTAGGTTATTAATGAGTGATTTAAAAAAGGTAATTCTTTGATGACCAATATCACTACCGAAGCGTTGCTCAGAACGGCTTAGGCCTAAAACCGAGTGAGATTGATCCATAAGTAGAATAAATAAAGGGATACGGCCTGCACTTGGATCAGAAGAAGCCCACTCAAAGGAAACATTCTTTGGCGCTAACTGAACAGTGCTTGGATCTCCGGTCATTAAACCGGTTTCACTTTCACCATAGGCATCTCCATCATCGAGAAGCTGCTGCTGAACTTTAGCTTCCATAATGGGAGGAGGATTAAAAATAAACGAGCCACTATCAATTAACTCCTCAACTGGCGTGGCGCCTTCTTTGGCCACTCGAGTCGTCGGTAATATATTCGATGAAGTTGAATCACCTTGATTGACTAAGACAACTGAAATATCAATTTCGCTATTGGAAGTTTTGCATGCGCCTGATGCGTAAACAGCGGTGAGTGAGGGAAGAGTATCATCTAACCACACTGTACTGTCACAAGCGGCAACATTTATCGACGCAGTGAGGGCAACTCCAAGTGAGATATAACGACGTATCATATATTGATCTCCTAAATGAACTCGTTTTATGAGTGAGGCCTCAAGTAAGCTACATAATATAGTGCAAGGCATTTTGAGGAAGTCTAGTAGACATTAAGCTAAGTCTTAGATGAACCATATTTTTTGATTCGCTCTTACTAAGACTTAAGCCAAAGAGATCAACTTGCGATTTAGCTATACTTATTAGATACTTATCGAAATAAACTCATATCAGTGAAAAAATTTGCACCCATGTAAAGCCAAGCTCATTTTTAAGTCAAATGATCAGTTCACAAGCCTAGGTAGAACTCAAATGCTAATTTTTCATCTTGGTTTAGATCTATCATTTGACAGGAAGTCATGGAAACCAAGACCCATTTCAGTGTACACACAATAATTGGCTCTTTAAAAATTATGGTTTCATGTTAAAACAAGGGTCAATCCAAAGCTCTTAGCTACGAGCCTTGAAACATCATCAAGTTGTTGACTATTGGGTTTCTTTAGGACTCAATATAAGCTTAATATATTTAATGAACCTAACAATCCTAAGTGAAGATGAATGACTCTTAAGTTATTTGGGGAGAAATCACATATGCCTCTTCGACATATAAAGCCGAGATTTGAATTAGCATATTCGGTGCAGACTGTCTCTTTGTTGGCCTTGTACCTACTTTTATCTATTTTGACAGGATGCGATAATACAGGAGTGACAACACGTGAGTCTCCGCAATATATTGTTCGCCCCAGCCAAGAAATCACCTTTCCTATTCTTGTTGTAGGTCGTGAAATCACCAAAGAAGTCGAAATCGAAAATATTGGTGGTGTTGACTTGATCATTGCTCGATCAATCATTCAGACTAACGTAAGTCAAAGTGGTGAGTTCAAGATTGAGTATCGTTTTCCAGAAAGCGAAACTTTTGAAGAAGTCTCTTTTGCTGAAGGCACAGAAGGTTCAACTGCTGATCTAACCTATCCGATTAGAATTGCCCCCAATGAATTGCTTGGGATAAAAGTCACCTATGCTCCACAAGATGAAGCTGCTGACTCTGCCGCTATTTATTTTGATACAAACGTTTTTGATCCAAATGATTCTAGTAAAGCAAGAATTGATATTCCGGTTCGTGTAAGTGCTGGTGCTGCTCAAATTGCCGTTGATCCAACTTCGGTAGATTTTGATGTTGTTCCTGCAAATCAAGAGCGAATTGTAGATCTTAGAGTATTGAATGTCGGTCAATCTGTTCTATTTATTGATCAACTGAGAATTGATGGTTCTCAAGACTTCACTCCATTTATTGATGGCCGTGACCCCCGTCGCCAGCCAGAGCTTTTAGAGGATCCGGACCAAGATGGTATTCCGGGGATTTCTCCTTATGTTGAAGGTGAAGGCGGTGGCACCTTAAATATGCAGATTCGTTATTTACCGGAATCGGCTGGTCCAGACTTTGCAGAAATGGTGATTGTCAGTAATGCTGAAGGGCAAGAGACCTATACTGTACCTTTGACAGCCAACTCTCGTAACCCATGTTTAGAGGTGATTCCAGAAGCCATTGAGTTCCCTGCTTCTCTTGTTTCAAGAACTGACTCACAAGTGGCCCTACTCGAAAGTTGTGGTGGCGCTGAACTTAACATCAGTGAGGTCTACATTACCGATGATGCCGAAGGTGTTTTTGCATTAGAGGGCGAATTAGCCTTACCTTTGCTCATGCCTGCTGCAAGCTCTCAAGGATTAAGACCAAGTGAAGATATCACTTTATCATTTACCCCGCGCGAAGAAAAAATCTACAATGCTACTTTAGTGATCATCAGCGATGATCCGGTCGTTCCGGAAAGAAGAGTTAGTATTTTGGGACGAGGTACAGCAAATATTTGTCCCCAAGCCCGAGCAGCTCAAGATGAGTTTTACGTGTTACCATTGGACACCATCGTTTTGGACGGCTCTCCTTCTGTCGATCAAGATGGACCAAACAATTTACCGGTTTCTTATGAGTGGGTGATCACTTCTCGTCCACAAGGCTCAGTTTCACAACTTGTAGAACGCTTTGACAACCCGCAGCAACCTGCTGATGGTGGTCGTCCTGACGATGAAAGCTCTCCAACCGCATTATTCTTTATTGACTTGCCCGGTTATTACACTGCCGAACTTCGCGTCACCGACCAATTTGGTTTAACCTCTTTGGACTGTCGTAATCCGGCAGTAGTGACCATACTTGCTGAGCCAGATGAAGCGATTCAAGTACAGCTTTCTTGGGAAGCTGTGGACGAGCAAGATCTTGGTCAAGAGCGTTCTGGTGACCTTGATATTCATATGCGTCACCCAAATGCTAGCGCTTGGTTCTCACAACCATATGACTGTTACTTCAACAACCCAGACCCAGATTGGGGACAATTAGATAATCCGCGTGATAACCCATTCCTAGACCTAGATGATTTTAGCGGAACAGGGCCTGAGAACTTGACCCTAGCCGTACCCGAAGACACAAGTGTTTTAGGTGGTGAGTATGTGATTGGAGTGGACTATTACGAAAATGTAGACCGTATTGATGGATGGGAATTTGGTGCCATGAAAGCCTTTGTGCGTGTATTCATCAATGGTGTTCCCACTTGGGATTACACCGATGATGGAGATCCAGGCTTTAAACTTATGAACGGTCGTAAACACTTCTGGGAGGTTGCTTCTATCTCTTGGCCTGATGGCTTGGTCACCAAAATTGATCGTTATTATGAGGAAGCGCCTTAACCTTAACTTGTGACTGCTACTCACTTTATTTGAACTTTTAAAATAATCGAGGGATCGCTCATGCGAAGGCCTTTTTTTGATTCAGTACACTCAATGATTACCATGGGTGCTCTTGTTTTCTCATTAGGTCTTACGGCCTGTGATTCTGAGGATGACTTTAGTAACATTCAAAGTGGTTTAGTGAGCGCTACACCTGAAACCTTACTGTTTCCTTCTGTACCGGTAGGTCAAGAAGCAATTCAGGAATTGAGTTTAAGAAATGTAGGCAGTGCTCCTATTTCATTGGTGAATATCCGCCTGTCTAGAGCGGAAGCCCCTTTCGACATCCGTCTACAAACTGGTGATCCGCTTCCCGATACTATTGTTTTGGAAGCAGACGAAACAAGCAGTGAAATCCTGCAGGTTATTTATCGCCCTACTGAAGGCTCAAGCGTAAGCCCAACTGATGAAGTCATTATTGAAACAAATAGTACTCAACAGCGTGAGCTAAGAGTACCGATTCGTAGTTCTGATGCTATACCTGATCTCTTTGTATCGCCCAATAGTCTTGACTTTGGTAGCGTGGACGCTGGTGAGACATCTGAATTAGTAGCGACCATCAGAAATGTTGGCCAAGGACCGCTTCTAATCAATTCATTATATATTGATGGCAGTGAAGACTTTGCCTTAATTATTGATGATGAAGTCAGTTCGGAAGAAAGCTTTGAGGCGATTACAATCGATGCAGGTAGTGCTAAAGAAGTCACCGTACGTTATGCGCCACCAAGCACTGGTCCTGATCGAGGTGACTTAGTCATTTTAAGCAATGACCCACAAGCGAGTAGTTTTAGCCTACCTTTACGTGCAAACGGAGCAGCACCTTGTATTCAACTAACGCCAAGTAATCTTGATTTTGGTTCAGCATTGCTTGTTGCCGATCGGGAAGCGGAAACTCCCAATACCCTACCACTCATTATTGAAAGTTGTGGTGGAGCCCCTCTTAAAATCTCACGTATTGAGTTTGAAGGCGCTGAGTTTGGTTTGAGTTCTATATTAGAGCCAAATGAACAGGGCGACTTGATTGAGCTTCCGGCAACCAGTGCAGGAGAAGCTTTTCCATCCGAAGCGCTTGAAGTTGGTTTTTGGCCTGTTGCCGAACAGAATTATGGTGGACGTTTATTATTGTATACCAATACTCAGATAGACCCTATTCCGGTAGATCTATTTGGGCGTGGAGTTGAAAATTCTTGTCCAATTCCAGTCGCAAGCACTGAACTTTATGAGGTAGCTCCATTGGATATCATCACTCTAGATGGTTCTCCTTCGGCCGATCCTGGCGGTGAGGTAAAACGCTGGGTTTGGAATGTCATTGAGCGACCAAGCGGAAGTGTGAGCCAAGTGGTTGAAAACTTATTTAGTAACGCAGATCCTGCTGGTGGTGGCCCCGAAGACGATCAAATGACTCCAAATGCGACTTTCTTTGTCGATTTAGCCGGTCGTTATGTAATTGAGCTTGAGGTGTATGATAATCTTGGTCAAGTGAGTTGTGCGCCCAATGAAGTCGCCACTGTAGTGATTGAAGCTGTCCCCGAAAAGGACTTACATATTCAACTTGTTTGGGCAACTCCTGCTGATCCTGATGAAACCGATGACTCAGGCACCGATGTTGACCTACACTTTAAGCATCAAAATGCTAATGAACGCTGGGGAAGCTCAGCCGGCACTTGGGACTGTTATTTCCAAAATACTTCACCCGATTGGGGCAATGTTGGAGACTTCTTGGATAATCCTAGCCTTGACATCGATGACATCAATGGGGCCGGGCCAGAAAATATCAATCTTGACCGTCCTGAAGTTGGCGTAAACTATGAAGTAGGTGCCATCTACTTTAGAGCCGAAAGCCTGTTTGGAGAGGCCGGTCGTGATCCTACGATTGAACACGAGAGTTATGTGACCTTAAGAATTTTCGCTAGAGGTGAGCTCCTTGGTGAGTTTGTTGATCGTGAATTAAACCGACTGAACCAACTTTGGCATATCGCTACCATTAATTGGTGTGAAGACCCCTTGACTTGTCCGGTTGTTACACCTGTTGATCGAGTGTATGAAGAAGGCGAATATGCTCAATAATGGGAACTTGCTTACTCATGCCAGCAAACATTTGTGCTCTATTCTGTGTAATCAATAAGCGACTTAATCGTGACAAAACACTTGTTATGTGGCAAACCGCTTTGAACTCAATCATATACATACGCTAAGTACTTAGTAAATCCACTTCCACACTCCAAAGGTTATGATCATGTTATCCATACAAAATAGGGCAGTGTATCAACCATTGAACAAGCACAAAACAGCTTCAGTGTTTTCTGCAATGTTTTCTTCAGTGTTTATCCAATGCTTAATCTTAGTCGGCTTAGTCAGCTGTTTTTCTTTTGCTTGTGATGACGAAAGTAATTTTAATGGGGGCGGTAGTCCTGAGATTAATGTCAGCCCGAATCCCATTACTTTGACCGCTGTTCCTGTAGGCGAAACAACCTCAAAAACGATCACAATCAAAAATATTGGTGAGGGTACATTACGAGTAGTCGAAATGTACTTATCAAGTGAGCTAAGTAGTTTAGAATTCAACCTAGTTATGCCTGAAGGCATCGATGGAAACTTTAACTTAGAACCTGATGAAAGCATTGAGGTTGTTCTTAACTATAGCCCTTCTAACGAAGGCTTAGATCAAGGTCGTTTGGTCATCGTTAATAATAGCTTATCTGCAGCCCAAACCAACAATGTGACCAATGTTCCGATTGAAACCACAATTGGGCAGTCTGATTTAATCTATGATACCCGAGCCGTGTTTGTTTTAAACCCTTGTGACAGCAATGATTTAAATTGGCATGAGTTCAGAAACTTTGGGGTTGTACCGGTCACCTTACAAAGCGCTTCATTAACCCAAGAAAGTTCTTCAGCATTTAATATTGAGAACTTTGAAATCTTGCGTTCAGGCGCTTCGGAAGCAGAAATCGTAAATGACATTGCTGGTTTAGCAATTCGCCAAGGTGATTCGTTTAGAGTTGGCATTAGTTATACACCAGGTGTTCGAGGCGCGGCTGAGGGCACTTTACTCGTCTCATATGTAGGTGATAATGGTGTTCCTTTGCGTGTGGAGCTAAGTGGAATTGAGTTTCAGCCCTTGGTTGATATCTCTCCGGCAGCCGTTGAGTTTGGCCCGCATGACTTGGGCGTAGAAAGCCCTGTTACCACTGTCACACTCACGAATAATGGCCTAGATCCTTTAAATATTGAGCAATTGGCATTGGCGGTTAATTCACCTGAGCTAAATGCCCAATTTACCTTACATGATGTGAATGTTCCTGCTGTGATTGAGCCCGAGGCATCTTTCAGTTTTGGCGTTAGTTACACACCTGCCATGCCTGGCGGACATCGTACAGCGGTTTCGGTCTCCTTTGGAGAATGTCAAGGTCAAGTCTCTGTGCCCTTAAGCGGTCGTCTCAAGCAACCTTGTATTCAAACAACGCCGGAAGCTGTGGACTTTAGAGTTGTTGCTCAAGGTCAGCCAAGTGCACCATTCTTGGTAGAAGTCCTCAACTGTGGTGATGCTCCTTTGGATATTACCGAGGTAGGCTTAGGAAGCCAAACCGACGGTTTCTCTTGGCGTTGGGTTGATCCAAATGTCAATGTTCCCTTTGTTCTTGACACACGTATGACGCGCTTAATTGAAGTCAGCTACCAAAACAATGGTTTACGAGAAGGCGCAGGAGCCATGGATAGCCTTGTCATTGAAAATAGCAGTCCTGACACGCCAACGTTAACCGTTCCATTATCCGTAACAGGTGGTGGTTCACCCACCTGTGAAATGCAAATTATCCCAAACCGTATGAACTTTGGACTTGTCACCCGTGGACGTAGTGTGACTCGACAACTCCGTGCGGTCAACCGAGGAACCGGCTCCTGTGAGCTACAAAATCAAAGCATTGACCCCTTGATTCCCATTCCCATTCCGGGCTTAGGTGATGTTTTCTTTGAGCTTACTCAGCCTATTATTGGTAATCAAGCAGCAGCTGGTCAATTCTTGCCGTTTGAAATCACTTATTCTCCTGAACTCTTTAATCAAGACTCTGCCATATATACCCTTAATTACTTTGATCCTTTCACCAATCAACCCAAGATGGCTCAGGCGACCCTCAATGGAATTTCTGGTGAAAGTAATATTGAGGTAATTCCGGCCCGTTTGGACTTTGGTCAAGTGACCGCAGGTGATTGTGCCTCAAGAGAAGAACGCGTCACTGTTTATAACACCGGTATCGTAGACCTTTGTATCACCGGCATGAGCTTAGAGGGCCCCGGCTGTAGTGAGTTCTTAATTACCAATCGACCTGTTGCCGACCAAGACGGTTGCATTGTGGTGACTCGTAACAGCCCTGCCGAAGTTAATTTGGTTTATGAGCCTGGTAATCTTGGTGCTGATCAATGTGAGCTTGTCTTTATTTCCGATGCCGCAGATGCGCCTGAGCTTCGTGTACCTTTAGAGGGTGAGGGGGTTGCCAACTCAAATCAAGTGGATGAGTTTGTACAAACCAGTGGACAAACTGTTGATGTACTATTTGTCATCGATAACTCAGGTTCTATGAGCGAGGAGCAAGATAATCTAGCATCTAACTTTGCTCGCTTTATCAATGGGGCTCAACAGTTCCAAAATGATTACCAAATTGGTGTTGTCACCACTGACATGGACGACAGTAGCGAGTCCGGTCGCTTACAAGGGTCACCAAGAATCATGTCTCGTTCACCTTCCGTTGCGAGTCAATTTGAGAATACCGCCGATGTAGGCACAAGTGGCTCAGGAACTGAAAAAGGTCTTGCCGCCGCACAAGCTGCTCTTTCAGATCCTTTAATTTTTGACACAGGCCTTGCTTGCAGTAGTGACAATGACTGTGTTGCTCCTGATACTTGTATTGAAGGTTTTTGTGGCGGAGCAAATCGTGGATTCTTACGCGAGGAAGCTGCTTTAGAGCTTGTTTTTGTTAGTGATGAAGATGATTTCTCGGATGCAAACCTTAACTTCTATGTTGATTTCTTTAAAAATATTAAGGGCTTCCGAAATGAAGGCCGTTTCCATGCAAACGCTATTGTTGGCTCTCAAAATGGACAAGCCGCACGCTGCGAAGGTGCGGGTGGTGAAGCGAGTGCAGGTAGCCGTTATGTAGAGGTCGCTAATCGTACCAATGGCCGTGTGTATAGCATTTGTGCCACTGACTTTGGTCAACCCTTACAAGAAATCGGTAATCAAGCCTTTGGTTTACCCGTACAATTCTTCCTAACAAGACCTGCTGAGCGTAATTCTATTCAAGTGTCTGTAGATGGGTCAATGCGAAGTAATGGCTGGAGCTATGATGCAGCGAGTAACTCGATTATCTTTGATGAGGCTCAGGTACCGCAACCCGGTCAGCGAGTTCGCGTTGAATACAATGCCCAATGCTTCCCTCGTCGAGGTAATTAATATATCTCATTTATCTTTATATCGCTTTCAATTACTGTGATTGGATTTAAATCTATGTTCATGACAAAACAGACCCTAGGTCTAGTTCAAAAGGGCCTTGCTTTTGGCTCTTTGTTAGCTGTAGCTATGCTCATCAATGCCTGCCAAGGTGACTTTGAGGGTCGTAAATCAAATAATATCGCAATGGAACCTCGCAATGTAGTATTGGTACCAAGCAATGTGGGTACTCGGGAAACGAGTGAGGTGATTGAGCTACGTAATACCGGCGAGGCTCCACTCAATATTGCCGATATCTATATTGAAGTGGGTCCTAATGGAGCACGTGAGCGCTTGGATGCCTGCGACTTTGAGACACAAATGCTAGATGCCTCTACCATTTTGACTCCTGAAGTTATGCCAAGCTGTACGCTCATTTTGAGAGAGCGTCCGTCTTTGCCCTTAAGCCTTGGAACGAGTCAGCTTAAGCAAATTGTTGTCACCTACCGTCCTCTTGATGGGGTCGCAACCGGAGAAAATCCGGAATTAGTGGTCGAGAGTAATGCTTCAAATGGTCGCCGTATTACTGCAACCTTAAACGTGTCTTCGGGCTTACCTGATATTTCCGGCAATATCGCTGCGATTCAGTTCCCAAGCAGTGGAAGAAGCTCAGAGAATTATCTACTTCGAAATTATGGGACCTCTCCTCTGTCGATCAGTGCTGTAAATATTGTGCTGAATGATCCTGAGAACTTCCCTGCACCAGAAGGCGGAAGTATTGAGTTTACAGTTGATTCAACCGAGGAACTTCGTGGTTCATCCATTGATCCTGGCGGTTATCTTCGTCTAATTGTCACTTATGATCCTCAAGATTCTGGTGTAGATCAAGCACATATGGTGATTGAAAGTAATGACCCTGATCAACCACAGTTTGAAGTTTTACTCACTTCAGAGGCTCGCCCTGCTAATCTTGAAATTATGCCAACACCAGTCAGTTTCAATCATGAAAGTGGAGTGACTGATGTACAACCGGTGACTTTTTATAACACCGGCCTTCGTCCAATTAGCGCCTTTTTATCCATTGAGCCTGAAGGTGGTGCCTTTAGAATTAATGCTGCAGATAATGACTCATTCCAAGTCCCTGTGCAAGGTGAGCAAATCGTTCGTCTCGACTATATCGCCGGTCCTATGCCCGCCGAAGCGACTTTAGTCGTTCGTTCGGATGATGCTGATAATGCTGTCGATGGTGAGTTTAGAATTCCTTTAGTGACTCAACTTAGTGCTTCTCTCAAGCTTCTTGATGTTGATGTCTCAATGCTGAGCTTTGATGGGGTTGCCGCTGGCGATTCTGCTTCTGCCATGGTTTCGATCACATCGTCAGGTGATGCTCCGGTGAGCCTATCTGATGTTGTTATTGAGGGGAGTGATGCAGAGTTCTTTACAGTCACCGGTGATCAAACAGCGATGTTAGCTCCAGGAGAAACCACAAGCTTTGAAGTCAGCTTTAGCCGACCTGCTGATGAAGCTGTCGCTAATGCTTATCAAGCTAATTTAGTGATTCGTAGTGACAGTGATGGTGGAGATGTTCTTGTCTCACTGATCGCTAATCCATAAGCATCCCAAGTCATCTAAAGCTTAAATCTGACTCACTCAATGTCAAAGCCGCTCTCTCTTCTACTTTTTATCCTAATTATCCTGCTTAGCGCCTGCCAAAGAAGTGCTTCTGTGAGTGGTGTATGGAGAGAGATTAATGAGGAATCAACAGAGACGCAAGAAAACTCTATTTTAGCCCCCGAGTTATATGAACTCAACCTTGGACAATATGGTGATCGAGTCGCTGGGGTCAGTGTAAGATATCAGCGGCCAAGCGAGGGTTCTTTGGCCCTTTTTGACCCAGCTGATCGTTGTAACTGTTCCTTTATCGTGCAGGGATTGATCGAAGAGCTTAATGATTCTGATGATCGAGAACTACTCTTTGTTGCTAATGGCCTCACCTTTTCTTTGTACACTCCACAAGATATTGGTGACATGAGTCTTGATACAGCAATGATGTCTTCTCCCTCGAATACAAATCAAAAATGTCCACAACTCACTCAGGAGTGTAAGCGGATTTTTAATCTTGAGCAGGTCAATGGCGGTGAACGTCTTCAAGGCTTTACTTGGTGTCTTGAAGCGCCTGATGATACGCGAAGGCCAATACTACTTGAGGCAATTAATGGCTTGGCTGAAGATCAATGTGAGGCGGAGTGAATAGTAGACTCACATCTATGTTTATCATTGGCTTTGCCCTGTTAATGAGTATTGCTGTGGGTTGGCTGTCAACCGGCTCTCCCTTACCCATTCTTATGTTAGCTGTTGTGATCGTAAGTTCATTCTTGATCACCCACTTAAGTTCGCTTTGGTTGGTCATCTTCACAATTTGCATCCACTTTGATGATCTCTTTGTGCCCTTGGGGTTTGCTAAAATTGGATATGGTGACTTTGCACTCGCTTTACTATTGGCCTATTGGCCAACTTGGCGCTTTAATCGCTCTGTATCCTTACAGATTCCAAAAGCTTGGCCCTTTCTTATCTTATACTTGATTGGCGTAGGTTTAAGTTGGTTACAGGGGCCAGCTCCAGAAACAGTCACCGGCCTTTATGTACGACAATGTCTTTATATTGCCGGCTTTTTTATGCTGGTTGATCTCATTCGTACTGAAAGGCAACTCCATTTATTTTTATGGATGATTCTTTTTTCATGTGTTGTCCATGTATTGGTCGGCTTTTACCTAGATGGAGACTCAAGACGCTTTGTGGGTTTAGTTGGGCAACCAAATAGTTTTGCAGGCTTAATCGGTCCCGGAGCCT
Organism: uncultured Myxococcales bacterium; assembly: GCA_937146725.1. Lineage (GTDB taxonomy): Bacteria > Myxococcota_A > Bradymonadia > UBA7976 > VGTA01 > CAKZRU01. The sequence goes on along the minus strand of CAKZRU010000060.1, from coordinate 193,805 downwards.
TAATTGCTTTGTCCATGAACTCAGTCCCACATTTTAAGCGCTGGATCAGACTTATGTTTTCCATTTTAGGAGGCTTGGTTCTTTTTGGTCTTATTTTAACCGTATCTCGAGGCGCACAAGTCGCTTTTACCATTGCCCTGCTTTGGTCATTTAGACACAGAAAACGTGAAATTATCATCGGAGCTATTTTATTAGGTTTGGTTTTTGGCTTGATCATCATTCTGCACCCTGATCGCCTTGAGTATTTCTTTTTAAGATGGCAACTTGAAGATGCTTCGGTTCATGACCGCCAAGCGATTTTACAAAATGCCCTTAGAACAATATATGAGTATCCCTTTTTTGGCTTTGGCTTTGCCCAATTTAGATTACTTGAAGACTTTATACAGATCGATCATGGACATGATCGCGCCTCGCATAACTACTATATGGGAGAACTTGCCACTTTGGGGATTCCCACTGTGCTCATGCTGTATGTATTTATTTTACAACAAACAAAGAACCTATTTAGACTTGATCGTATCATTCATCTAAAAGATCGCGCGTATATCATTACCCTACAAAGCTTGCTTATTTTTCAAAGTATTACCCTCATTTTTAGAGGAGGGCGTCGAATGATTGAATGGAGCTTTCTTGCCATATACAGTGCAGCTGTAATCATATATTATAAGAAATACGAAGCAGACCCTTAAGCTCTAGGCTTGTCCTAAATTGAGGAAATGATGGTACAGACAAATAGCAACACTATTCTTAAGCCCCATGAAAAGATCGGTCCAAATGAGGCTTATACTCTCATTTCGCCTATTGATGAAGCTCGACAAGTCTGGAAAACTCAAGGCCCCAAAGGTTTATGTCAAATCAAATGCTATACACGTCCTCAACTGAAAGAGTTTACAGAAAGTCGACAAGAACGAGAAAAAAGAGCGGTTCTTAAGGAACTTGACCGTTGGCGAGGTGTTATAGCCGGCAGGCCTCATACCTTAGATATTTTTTGGGAAGCTCATCATTTATGTTGGGTTGAATCACTTACTCAAGGCGCATCTCTGGCAAGTCTACAAGAGCCTCTCTCCTTGTATGAAGGGATCAGTTTAATCGAAGAAGTACTCTGCTTATTAGAACTGATCCATGCCGAACGTGACTTTCAACTTGGTGATCCCTTACTGCATTTGAATATACAGCCACATACCATTTGGCGATCGGCCGAAGGTACTCTTCTCTTGCAACATCCACTTTCACCAAGTTTAGTAGAGCTAGCGACTCGGGACTCATTGAGCGATGAGGAAGCCCTTAGTGGTGAAATTGCGCCTGAATTATTACGTGGGCGTTATGGCATGAGTACCGATTTGTATGGCATTGGCATGAGTGTACTCTCGGCAATGAGTGGCTTAAGCTTAGCGAGAGTAGATGAACGTTTACAAGCTGAGCGTTTTTTTTCACATGACCTGCCTGCTTGTCCACAAGCAGTAGCCGAGTTTTTAAAGCAACTCACCGCATTTAGAGCCAGTGCTCGTTATCAAAGTGCCCGAGAAGCACTCTTGGCCTTACAAGCCCTCCCCAAATTAGAACCCATTCAAGCCAAAACAAATACGGTTGACTTTAATGTAGCCTCAAAGCAAAACCAACAAGACAGTGCACAGAGTAATAAGCGCCTACTTGAACATGATATTGAGCAAGAGAGCTTATCTATTCCCAAATCTGTTTCTGATCCAAGCGATTTAGATACCCAGCCAGCAAGCAATCCACAATTTTATGCCATAGCAGAGCGAGAGCTAGGTTCTTTAGCGGCAGAGAAACTCGGTATTGACTCATCGGTAGAGGAAGCCATCATTGTTGATGCCTTGCCCGAGAATTCCATTTGGGATCAACGTTGGTGGATACCGGTTATCTTTTTTACGCTTTTGATACTTTGGTTACTGCAACTAAACTTAGACTCATCAAAATCACAGAATCAGTCTATTCCACTCAAGGAAGTAAGCCATGCTCAATCCAAAAGTAGCGTAAGCGAAGCTCCACTCCCAAAAAAAACGCTTAGTCCCCAAGAGGCAGAGCAATTATTTAGACGTGAAATCACCAGTAGTCCAAATCCACAATGGGTCAAAATCCCAAAAGGACAAGTCGTGATTGGTTCTTTAGCTGCTGAGGGCTATGAAAATGAGAGACCCTTACATACCGTGCCGGTTTCAGCTTTTGAGGTGAGTAAAACTGAAGTAACCGTCATCCAATACGCGCAATGTGTGGCTCAAGGTGTTTGTTCAAGTGAAGGGCTGAAGTCTTCAGACTGGGGAGATGACCAACTTTGTAATTGGGATCAAGTTGGCCGAGCTGATCATCCTTTAAACTGTGTATCTTGGTATCAAGCCTTACGTTATGCCCAATGGGTTGGTGGTCGTCTGCTGAGTGAAGCAGAATGGAGCTATGTTGCTCAAGGCGCCTCTAGTCAACGCCAGATATATCCATGGGGGCCAGACCCAGCTTCTTGTGACTTTGCTCATCTTTCTGATTTTGTAAGGGGTAAAGGTTGTGGTGAAGAAATGACTGCGAGGGTTTGTCGCTATCCTAAGGGTCATTCCAAACAAGGGCTCTGTGATTTAGTGGGCAATGTTTGGGAATGGGTCATGGATGAATGGCATGAAAACTATGAAGGTGCCCCCAATGATAGTCAGGCGTGGATGAGTACAAATACCGAAGGTTTGTGGAGTGAGTCTGATCGCGTTTATCGTGGTGGAGGGGCCTTTGATGAACAAGACCGTCCTCGTATTGCCCGTCGTAACCACCGAGCTCCTAATGCCAGACTTTTTAATCTTGGCTTTAGAGTGGCCCGTACACTCAGTTTGCCCAATAAAGAGAATACACAGATTCTAGAAGAATGATTTCGGTTCGATCAGAACTCTGTTAAATCTTTTTTAAGGTTTTTATACTTATTGTTCGCTCAAAGCCGCCTTGAGGCGCTTACGAATTGAGTTTTCAAGTTTACTCGCATCAATCCCTGCCATTTTTGCGAGCATGCCTAATTTAATCTCAACGGCAATATCTGAAGTCCCGACTGCAATCGAGCCTGAAACCGGACCATTTAGACTGGCCTTCGCACCATTCCACGCGAGTTTAACGCCATACTTTTTAAACATTTCCTCAAACTGACTTAGGCCAGCTTTTACTTGATCAACAGATTTCTGATGAGGCTCTACAACTTTAATGGTCGACATCAATACACTCCTACTTTAAAGGCTCCTGTGAACTTTACCTCAAGAAGCTAAATAATATGATGCTTATTAATACGAAACATGAGCTCTTTAACAAGCCTAAGTTTGAGTAAAAATCGTAAAGCTTAGGGTGAAACCAAGCATTGGATTGAAAGATCTGTTAAATATCAGTTGTCAGCAGAGAATCGATCTTGGTATGAAAGAGCGGTTATTATACTTATCTCGTGATTGAGTTTACCTTAATCATTCAATATAGACTCTCAACATTGACCCTCGTTAGGGTTATCACTAGCACTGGAGGATGAATGAGCGCTCAACAGCTCAGCTTCTATCAGACGACGCTAGGCAAAAAGGTGGTCATGGCCATCTCTGGCGTTATTCTGATCGGTTTTGTACTTGGCCATATGGCCGGTAACCTACAGATCTTCTTGGGCCCGGAAAAACTCGATGCTTATGCTGAGTTTTTGCACTCGATGCCCGCACTCTTATGGGGGACCAGAATTGTACTTCTTGTATCTGTTTTCGCCCACTTTCTTTCGGCTTTCTCATTATGGAAGCTGAATAAGGCAGCTCGCCCTCAGGCCTATGCCAAGCAGGTGAGTCAAGCGACCACTTATGCCGCTCGCACTATGCGTTGGGGTGGTGTGATCGTATTACTCTTTATTGTATATCACCTATTACATCTCACAGTTGGTGCTCCAGTTGCTGGCTATGAGATTGTTCATGGCAAAGTATACGATAACGTAGTGAATGGTTTTTCTAATCCTGCAATCGCTGGTTTTTATATTATTGCTCAAGCTTGCTTAGGACTGCACTTGTATCATGGCACTTGGAGTTTAATGCAAACTCTTGGTTTTAATCATGACAAGTATAATCATTTGCGACGTAATATCGCCTGCGGTGTCTCTTTATTGATCACCATTGGCAATATCTCAATTCCAGTTTCAGTTCTGACTGGATGTTTAAGTTAAACCTAAGGAGGTTATCGTGGAGCTAAGATCTAATGCACCATCCGGCCCAATCGAGACCGCTTGGGATCGTCATCGTTTTGATATGAAGCTTGTCAATCCGGCAAACAAACGAAAATTCGAAGTTTTAGTTGTCGGTACTGGCCTTGCAGGCGCATCCGCCTCTGCAACCATGGCTGAGCTTGGTTACAAGGTAAAGGCTTTCTGCTATCAAGACAGCCCTCGCCGAGCACATAGTATCGCTGCCCAAGGTGGTATTAATGCCGCTAAAAATTATCAAGGCGATGGAGACTCGGCATATCGTTTATTTTATGACACCGTAAAGGGTGGAGACTTCCGTTCTCGTGAGCGTAACGTTTATCGTCTAGCACAGGTTAGTGTAAATATCATCGACCAAGCTGTCGCCCAAGGTGTACCTTTTGCTCGTGATTACGGCGGACTTTTGGACAATCGCTCTTTTGGCGGTGCCCAGGTAAGTCGTACTTTTTATGCGAGAGGTCAAACCGGACAGCAGTTACTTTTAGGCGCTTATCAAGCACTACAACGACAAATCCAAAGTGGTAATGTTGAAATGCATACCCGAAGCGAAATGATGGATTTGATCGTAGTTGATGGCCGTGCTCGAGGCATTATCGTGCGTAATATGGTCACCGGTGAGCTAGAAACCTACATGGCCGACGCGGTCGTTCTTGCTTCTGGTGGCTATGGGAATGTTTTCTATCTATCAACCAATGCGATGGGCTGTAATGTTATGGCGGCTTGGCGTGCACACCGTCGTGGTGCTGCTTTTGCCAACCCCTGCTATACTCAGATTCACCCTACCTGTATTCCGGTATCGGGCGAGCATCAAAGTAAGCTCACTTTGATGTCTGAGTCTCTTCGTAATGACGGTCGCGTTTGGGTTCCTAAAAATGCTGCTGATTGTAGTAAGGATCCTTCTCAGATTCCTGAGTCTGATCGCGACTATTATCTTGAGCGCAAGTATCCTGCCTTTGGTAATCTTGTGCCTCGTGACATTGCCTCTCGCAGTGCTAAGGAAGCCTGCGATGATGGCCGTGGTGTCGGTCCTGAAGTTGGTGGACAACGCTTGGGCGTTTTCCTTGACTTCAAGGATGCGATCAATCGCTTAGGTGAGGATGCGATTAGCGCTCGTTATGGAAACTTATTTGAGATGTATGAGCGCATCACTGACGATAGTCCTTATAAGACACCAATGCGTATTTATCCGGCCATTCACTACACTATGGGTGGTTTGTGGGTAGATTATAATCTACAAAGCAATATCCCGGGCCTCTTTGTCATTGGTGAGGCAAACTTCTCTGATCACGGTGCTAACCGTTTGGGTGCCTCTGCCTTAATGCAAGGTCTTGCCGATGGTTATTTTGTACTCCCATCAACAATTGGTAACTACTTTGGTTCCGAGGGTGCAGACATTAAGCGTGTTGATGTATCACCTGACAGTGATGCAGCCAAGGAAGCAAGAAATGCTGTTGACCAGCGCATTGCTAAACTCATGTCAATCAAGGGTGAGCGCAGTCCCGACTCATTCCATCGTGAACTCGGTAAGATTTGCTGGGACAACTGTGGTATGGCACGTAATAAAGAAGGCCTCACCGGAGCGATTGAGCAAATCCAAAATCTACGTAATGAGTTTTGGCAAAATGTGCGTATTTTGGGTGATCGTGATACACTCAATCAAAGTCTTGAGAAGGCTGGTCGTGTGGCCGACTTCCTCGAATTTGGCGAGTTGATGGTTCGTGATGCACTGAATCGTGAAGAAAGTTGTGGTGGCCACTTCCGTGAAGAACACCAAACCACTGAGGGTGAAGCTCGTCGTAATGATGAGGACTTTGCTTATGTAGCGGCGTGGGAATTCAAGGGCGTTGACCAAGCACCGGAACTACACAAGGAAGAACTCGACTTTGAGTATGTTAAACTCACTCAGAGAAGCTATAAGTAAGAAAGGAGTGTAGACATGAATCAAATAATGAAAACAACCGTGAAAAACATGAAAATCACTCTTCATGTATGGCGACAGAAAAACCCTAAGGCTGCCGGAAGCTTCTCAACCTATGTTGTTGAAGACGTAAGCCCTGATAGTTCTTTCCTTGAGATGCTTGACCAACTCAATGAGACGCTCATTGAAAAAGGCGAGGAACCTGTCACCTTTGATCATGATTGTCGCGAGGGAATCTGTGGTTCTTGTGGTATGGTCGTTAATGGCGTACCGCATGGACCAAAGGCTCGCACAACAACCTGTCAGCTTCATATGCGTGAGTACAGTGATGGTGCAGAACTTTGGATCGAGCCTTGGCGCGCCACTGCTTTTCCGGTTCTTAAAGACCTCTTAGTTGATCGTTCTGCCTTTGATCGCATCATCTCAGCTGGTGGTTATGTTTCAGTTAATACCGGTAGCCCCCGTGATGCAAATGAGACTCCGGTACAAAAAAGTGATGCAGATCTGGCCTTTGATGCTGCAACCTGCATTGGCTGTGGCGCTTGTGTCGCTGCCTGTCCTAATGCATCAGCAATGCTCTTTACCTCTGCAAAGATCACTCACTTAGGGCTTTTGCCACAAGGTCAAGTAGAACGTAAAGAACGTGCTTTAGGTATGGTAAATCAAATGGAGAGCGAAGGCTTTGGTGGTTGCACCAATCATGGTGAATGTGAAGCGGCCTGTCCGAAGGGCATTCGTATGGACTTTATTGCCCGTATGAACCGTGATTTCATTTCGGCAAGCCTAAGCTAATGATGCTTGAGATTAAATGACTATTAGGGCTAAATGAGTCTGTATCGTTAATATATACAAGTCATCGTAAGCTTAATAGTTCGGTTTAAAAAAGCCTTTCGTTCACCTTGTTGAGCGAAAGGCTTTTTTTATTTTAGCTAAAAATATACTCTAAACTCCGATCTAGAGTCTCTGTTTACTATGACCGCCATAAAACAGATTTAACTATATAGGAATCATTATGAATCAAACTCAAATACTATCGCCTTTATTACAACCATGGTCAGGACCAATGGGTGGTATTCCCCCCTTAGCGCAGGTGACAACTCAAAGTTTAAAAGAGGCCTTAGAGCAGGGATTAAATAAGGCCCAAGACGAGCTTGATCAACTGATCAGTCTAGATACTTTGGGAAGTTTTAACGACAGTGTTCTTCCCTTAGATCAACTTGCTGAGGGTCTTGCGCAAGTGCAAGCGCTTTATGCCAATTGGTCTAGTAGTTTTTCAAGCCCAGAACTTAGAGCTTTAAGACGAGAGTTTGAACCTAAGTTATCGGCATATCATACCTCGGTCTATAGTCATCAAGGCTTATATCAACGTGTTCTTCATGCTCAGCAAGATGAAACTCTTGATGCTATACAGCAACGATTGACCCAGCGTATGATTGAAAAATTCAAAGATGCTGGCGCTCATCTCAGTGATGAAGCAAGAACCGAAGTGAGTGAAATTAATCAAAGGCTGAGTTCATTATTTGCTGAGTTTTCTGATCGAGTTTTGGCCGATGAAGAAGACTTTGTAACCTGGCTTAATGCTGATGAACTAGATGGCTTATCAAGCGGATGGCTCTCAAGTGCTAAGCAAGCAGCGAGTGATCACGGTCAACCGGAGCTTTGGGCGGTACAAAATACTCGTTCGGCGGTGGAGCCCTTTTTAACCCTTTCGCCTCATCGAGCGCTGAGAGAAAAGGTATGGCGAGTGTTTTACGGACGAGGAGAGCTTAGAACCGAAACCCATACTTTGGAGATTGCCCAAGAGATTTTAGAGTTAAGAGCAAAGCGCGCTCAATGTTTGGGCTTTCCAAGTCAAGCCCATCAAGTTTTGGCCAAAACTATGGCCGGTACACCTGAAGCTGCGATGGGCTTACTTAAAAAGGTGTGGGCACCTGCTGTAAAAACCTTTCAGCAAGAATTAGCTCAGATGACAGAGCTTGCTCATCAAGAAGGTTTAACCGAAGAATTAAAACCTTGGGATGTCCGCTATTATGCTGAAAAAGTCCGCCAAAGAGACTATCAGCTTGATCCTGAACTTATTAGTCAATATTTCAGCTTAGATCGCTTACGCGAAGGGATGTTTTGGGGGGCCAAAGAATGCTTTGGTTGGAAGATTACCGCCTCCGAAGAGGCGAGTCCTCATCCTGATATCTCAGTGTGGGATATTCATGATGCCCAAAATAAAGAAATTGGTTTATTCTACTTTGATCCCTATGCCCGAGCCGGTAAGCGCTCTGGAGCATGGATGAGTGTATATCGACCACAGCTATGGAATCATGAGGAAAAACAACGTACTCCACCACTTGTGCTCAACACTTGTAACTTTTTAAAGCCCGAGGCTGGTCAAGCAAGCGCCCTCTCGCTCAATGATGCAAGAACCCTGTTTCACGAGTTTGGTCATGCGATGCATGGCCTTGCTAGCTATACGCCCTATCGAACTCTTGCCGGTACCAATGTAGTACGTGACTTTGTAGAGTTTCCCTCACAGCTCAATGAGCATTGGCTTACCAGTCCTGAGCTTCGACAGCGTTTTTGTACCCATGCGCAAACAAATGAAGCTTTACCGGAAGATCTAGTCAGTAAAATGGAAGCCGCAGCCAACGCTGGCAGTGGCTTTGCCACCCTTGAGTATCTTGCGAGTGCTGTCATTGATCTTTCACTACATCTTGCTGGTGCCGATGTTGATATCAAAGGCTTTGAAAGCAGGATACTTGATGAATGGGGCTTACCCTCTCAAGTTGTGATGCGTCACCGAACACCTCAGTTTGCGCATGTATTCTCAGGTGAAGGGTATGCCTCTGGCTATTATTGTTATCTGTGGGCCGATACGCTTGTCGCCGATATGAGTGAACTCTTTAAGGAAAAAGGATTTTATAACCAAGAGTTATGCACAAAATATTACGATTTGGTTCTTTCCAAGGGAGACTCTGTAGACTCGGCCGAAGCCTTTAGAACCTTAAGAGGACGAGATCCTCAGGTAGAAGCTTTGCTGAGAGATCGAGGATTAGTTTAAGCGACTCTTAGCCTTTAGTTTTCACAGCTATACTCTAGCACAGCGTGATCTTGAGATTATCCCATCTTTCTTGCTTACTATGCTCATCTTTTTTTGCTTATACTTTAAGTGGAATATGTTTATGAACCGGTCAACTTTAAAACTGAGGCCATGATGTATAATTTAAAAAGTATTGCTGTTTGTTTATGTTTAATGAGTTTTTGGCTTGCCTGTGATGAGAACACTTCATCAACATCAAATGAAATATCTGCAGGTACCGATCAAAGCATTGCTGGTGAGACTGCAGGGCAAAGCGCAGAGCAAGAAGCAGGAAATACTGCCGGAGAGTCTAGCGATGATCTTGATCTCAGCATGGCTGATATGGCGCTTACGAGTTTAAGTTTAAGTTTAAACTCTCCTAGTGAAGGCATGAGCTATTCAACCAATGATGACATTGTGGTCAGAGGTCAAGTCACAGCTGAAGGCTCTAGCTTGGCTTTTGTAGGGGTTGAAGCTGTGTATGATGAAGCGGAAAGCTTGCCTCTTTTATTTGATCGTGAGACAGGCTTAACTACCGTAATTATTAGCCAACCTACACCGGGTGAGCATAGTATTAAGATCTCGGCTGCTATGGCTCCCGATCATCAGCAAGAACTGATCAGAAACTTCACAGTATCTTGCCCAATGGTCAATGACTTTGATGAAGCGCTCGACCCTGCAATGTGGCTCAGCAAGGGACCCGCGATTCGTGATGAAAGGGGTTGGCTAGAACTAACGCAAAACCAACTCAATACCCGAGGCGCTATTTTTTGGTCCGGTTCACCGGTAAGAGCTGGAGATTTAGATCTAGAGTTTGCCTTTAGTACAAGTAAGTGTAATGAGCCGGGTGAATGCGAGATCAACCGAATCAATGCTGGTGGTGGTTTTTCGATTAACTTTTGGGATGTTAGACCACAAGAACTCGATTCATTGTGGGAGGCGACAAGTGGCTTAGGGCATGTAACAACACCGGCCAAATTAGCCGAGCAAGGACGCACACGAGCCGAGTCCTTTCATGTTGTTTTCGATACATATTCAAATACTTGCACACCTTGTGGCAGTGAAAGTGAATATGATGGCTGCGGTAATCAGCATGAAGAACCAACCACAGTGAATCATGTCTCCTTACTTTTTAATGGCCATAAAGCGATTCATGGTGAACCAGATGCAAGCGGTAGCTACTGTCACTTAGGTCCGGTAGGTGAAGAATATAATGACCGTTGGACAGCTTTTCCCGCTCTTGATGATGGGTTATGGCATATAGCCCACTTAACCATTGTCGGCACTCGGATCGAACTCAGTATTGATGAGCAAACCTTAATTGATGCCGAACTCCCCGATCTACGTTTTAAGGGAGGTGTTCTTTCCATTGCAGCCGGTAGTGGCATACACGGTAATTTTCACCGAGTCGACCGCCTCAAAATCAATGAGCAATGTTACTAGCACTTGTTGGTATTAAACCGGTTCAATCAACTCAGCGATTCAATGCTAGTAGTAAACTTACTCAGTGGGTGCATCCCACTTTTTGATCGCTTCAACTTGATGTAGATTATGTGGAACTAAGACATCTTTTGGAACAGCGATTTCTTCCCAGGGTTGAGCCATCGCCTCAAAAAGTTTTTGTCTTTCGGCCAAGGGTGTTGTCAAAGCTCTAAGTTTTTCATATTGAATATGACTTTTTTTAGCCTCTTGGTAAGAGGCGGGAGTGTGAAATTGCAGTTCCCATTCAAAACCGTCGCTACTGGCAAGCACAGTATTCACACCTGAGTAATTGTCTCCCTTGGGCCAATAATTTTTGACCTTGATCACCTTATAACCTTGCGATTCTAGATCTTTCAGCACAGCGGTGACCGTAGCCACATAGTGACCTTCGGGTTGATCTGCCACTTCCATTGTGTAACGAAGCGCGTCGCTGATTTTAAGCTTTTCAAGGGGGAGCTGTGGCGCATCATGATGAAGTTTACTAAGTTTACGTAAAGTTGAAGACTTGGTTTTAAGGCGATGCTCAAGACCTTGTAATTTAGCTTGATGAGTGGTCGCCAAGTTTTGTAAACGATGAGTGACCTTTTCTTCTTCAGAATAGGCTTTTAGATTAAGCGCTGAGGCCAAGGCTTTGATGTGAGCCTCATCTTTATTTTGCTGACTTTGATCGATAACAGCAGTTTGAGGAGTAGCTTCGTCTTTTTGGCAAGCTACATTCAGACCTATACTCATCGCTAGTATCAAGAATAGTTTATTTAGTTTGAGAACATTACCTAAGGTATCAAGATTCATAATGTATCAATTCCTTGAAAGTGATTTAAAGTGCGTAGGTTTTCTAGAGTACAGGTGATGAGAAAATCTCCTGTTTTAGGTGCTTCTCCTAAAAGCGTGGGCGGATTAGCTTGAAGAATGGCTGAGCCTCCACTCAAAAGATAGTCACCATCAAGGCCATAACTATTGGCGGCCAAAAGGGTTGTGTAATGCATATCTTGCATCAAAGTCGCCCAATAATTTAGGACCGGTTGGCCTTGATCAATCCAATTTGTTGGAAAGGCAATGAGATCGACATCACTTCGAACGCAGAAGTCCAAAAAGCGTAAGTCATTAAGATCCATACAAATACCAACTGTGACCTTCCATCCATCAATCTCAAACAGAGGATAAGGTGGACAGGGGTCATCTTTTGAAGCTTCAATCCCAAAGGCTGTTAATCGCTGTTTTTCTGGCAGAACAAAAGGGTATTCATCTCCACTGAGCGCCCATAAATAATCAGCATCAAACAACAGTCGCTTGCGATAAAATTGGCAGGTTCCATCTGGCGCAGTGATCAGAACAGAATTAAAAAGGCGATGTTGATCATCTTGTTCAATGACCCCCACAAAGCACCACATGTCGGATTGTTGAGAGATTTGTGATAAACTTTGGGCAAACGTACCACTCAGTTTTTCCCCAAAAGGTAAGGCTTCCTCAACGGAGCCAAAGCAATATTCTGAACATACACATTCAGGCGCAACAAAAATCCGAACATTTTTCTGACCCGCCTCCCCGATCACCTCTAAGATACGAGCCTTACTTTCTTGATAATCACTGCGCCAACCTTTCATTTGTAAAACTGCAACATGCATATTTGGGATAGGCTGACTAAGCTGAGAATATGGATTTATTTTGGATTTATAGTTCATATGATTTCTGTATAAGTGAGTGACTCTCACACTATAGTTTTTAATCCTTTAAGGGTCTATGTTTAAATCTAGTTTATTTTTTGCCCAATAATCACTATACAGTGCCCATAACTTATAAATCTTTGCTCTTTTTTTGAGTTTTTAGATCCAAAAAAAGCAAGGTAACAGAGTTAATTTATGTCCAAATACCGTATTTACGGTCATCTTCTACGAGTCTGATTGAGTTTAACTCATCTCTACCCTCATTTTTGGAGGGCAGGTCGATTAAAAGCGAGTGTATCATGGAACCTGAGAACACCACCCCTGTAACAAATGAAGTTCAAAGTACTGAAGCGAATGAAATGCAAGGTACTGAGGCCAGCGAATCTCAAACGACTGAGACAAGCGAGGCTCAAAGTGCTGAGACAAGTTCTGCCCTCAAAGTTGGTGATATTGTCACAGGTACCATCAGTAAGCATGTTCATCATCTAGCCTTTATTGCCCTTGAAAATGGTCAAGAAGCTTACATTAATGTAAGTGAGCTTCGTGATGAAGCAGGCAATGTAAATGTTGTTCTTGGTCAAAGTATTGAGGCCAAAATTAAACATCTTCATAGTGGTATTGAACTCACCCGTGAGTATCTTATTATTAAGCAAGCCTATGATGCACTTGAAAAAGCGTTTAATGAGAAAACTGTTGTAGAAGGTACCATCACAAAAACAAACAAGGGTGGCTTTGAGGTTCGCTTGGGTAGCATTGCAGCCTTTTGTCCCCGCAGTCACTTTTCACTTCGTCCGGAGCGTTCGCCACAACAGCAAGTTGGTAAGGTTCTAGAGTTTACTATCGAAGAGTTCAAACGTGGTAAGCGTGGTCGTATTGTAGTGTCGCGTCGTGCCATTTTAGAAGCCATTGAAGCTAAAAAGAATGAGCGACTTGCTGAGCTATTTACCGTAGGTGACACCATTCAAGGTAAGGTCACTCAACTATCAAAGTTTGGTGTTTTTGTTGACGTTGGTGAGGGCATCGAAGGCCTAATTCCAATGGGTGAATTAAGCCATGCACATGTCAACCGTGCTTCTGATGTAGTGAAAGCAAATGACCCTGTAGAAGTTAAGGTGATCAGTATCGATGCAAGTCGTGGTCGTTTATCTCTTAGCATCAAACAACTGACTCCTGATCCTTGGTTAAGCTTTGTTGAAACAAACAAGGTTGGTGATCAATTAAGTGGCAAGGTGGTTCGTATCACTGACTTTGGTGCGTTTGTTCAGCTTGCTGAAAATATCGAGGGCCTTCTACATATTAGTGCCATCAGTGCCAACAGTCGCCTTAAGCACCCAAGCGAAAAAGTAAGCGAGGGCGAAGAAATCACTGTCGTCATCGAAGAAATTGTGAACCATGACCGAAACGATCGCCGTAAGATTAGACTGATGACACCAGAGGTTGCGGAGCGTCGTAAGCCAATCGACGTAAAAATCAGCGTTGATGATGTGATTACCGCTCCTGTCAAAGAGGTCAATGATCGTGGAGTCACGCTTGCCATCGCTTCTAACCTTGATGGTTTTATTCCGGTAACAGAAACAGGAACTCCAAAGGGAACAAACCTACAAGATCGCTTCCAAAGCGGTAAAGAGGTACAAGCTAAGGTGATGATGGTTGATCTGCGTAGAGCTAAAGTTCGTCTATCCATCAAAGCCTTGGAAAATCACGAAGAAGAAATGGCTTATAAGCAATACCAAACGGAAATGCGTCAAGACCAATCCAAGATGACAAGTACCTTTGGAGATTTGCTCAAGAACTTTCTTTAGTTCAAACAACTAAACGACTCAACAACTCAAAGTCCAAAAGTTAAGCGATTGAGCACCCTTTTGCCCAAGATGATAGTGTGTTGCATAAGGCGATCAAGATATATGAATAAGCCTCCCAAATGGGCTCTACAAAAACTTATTCTTATGATCGCTTGGCTCTCAATTGGCTTCTCTGTTGGATTATTCATTGCCTGCTCTGATTCTCAGCAAGCTGTAAACTCAGTTCACGATGTGGATACCCATAAAATGGGTCAAGCACAGCCAAAAGCTGACCTTAAAGCGATTGCCAAGATCGATGCGAAAGCGCTTACTGAACATACCGAGTCTAGTTTAGCAAAACATCACTTTTTTCAAGAGATCATGGGGACTCGTTTTCAAGTACAGCTCATTGCGATTGATCGTCAGACTGCGCTATCTGTTGCTCGAGCAAGCTTTAATGAAGCTCGACGGATTGAACACCTAATGAGCTCTTGGCGCAAAGAATCGGAAATCGGGCAAATCAATACCTTTGCCGGCAAAAAACAGCTTTCTATTTCTTATGAAACAGCATGGCTTCTATGCAAGGCCAAGCACCTAAGTACCTTAACTCGAGGCAGTTTTGATATCACCTGGGCAAGCCTAAAGGGCTTGTGGAACTTTAAAACACAGCAAATCCCCAAACACGAGACCCTTTTAAGCCGTCTCAAGGCTGTGGGAAGCAACAAGTATATTGCCCTCACCATCAAAGATCAGCAAGGTATGGATAGGTCCTGTGAGGCACTATTGAGCCTATCTAGCCCTCATCCGATTTGGACTCGCTTTGAGTTACAACCACCGGTTGAGTGGAATTGGTCTTTTAAAGCCCAATTAACGCATGCCCAAAGCCAAATCGATCTAGGAGGGATTGCCAAGGGCTTTGCTGTCGATAGTATGGCTCGCTTGATCAAGCATTTAGGGTATACCGATTTTATTGTAGATGGTGGTGGTGATCTACTTGTCGTCGGTCGAGATCAAAAACAAGAACCATGGCAAGTCGGCATTCAGCACCCTCGTCATGATCAACTTTGGGGAAGCTTGTGGGTACCCTCCGGTTGGTCGGTCGTTACCAGTGGAGACTATGAACGTTTCTTCTATCACAATGAGCAAAGATATCATCATATCATTGACTTACGCACTGGTTATCCGGCTCAAGGCAGCGTGGCGATGACTGTGATCGCTCAAAATGCACTCATGGCTGATGTTCTCGCTACTGCCTTATTTATTTTAGGACCTTATGAAGGGATTGCCTTGGCTGATTCAATCAGTGGCGTTGAAGCACTCTGCTTTACCCCCAGTGGTGAAGTTGTTTTCACTCAGGGCGCTCATATTTTTTCACCAAACTTAACAAATCGGTGGAAATGAATGATTAGTCGCTGTGTTTTGGACTCTCAGCTTGACACTTTACTCAGCTTACTACATCCTCAAATCCTTTAATTATGATTTCGATATATACTTCCTAAAACTTATCGTTTAATCACCTCTATTAAGTATCTTAACCTTATTCATGGGAGAGGAGCCTCCTCTTGAAATCAGCTTATATTTCTAAAAAACATGCACAAAAAAGTACCCTAATGAACTCAGTGCTTGGTCATCTTGTATTGGTCGCAGCAATGTTGACTATGAGTACTCCAAGCACAAGTCAAGCCGAAACCCGTCCACAAGGTTATGACTTAAGCTTATTTACTGGATTTTGGGATGGCTCACGAAATGTTGATAATTCAGCTTACTTCGGTTTTGGGGCTGCTTATCACATTAGTCGAGTATTTAGTCTTGAGGTTAATCATGGCTTTATGCCGGCACAAGCAGTCAAGGTAGAAGATCTGAATGCAGCCAATCCTGAGAAAGAAGATCTCAGTATGCAACAGGGTGCGGTTAACTTTGTGATCAACCTAGCACCCGGCAATTTTGTTCCTTACTTTAATGTTGGTGCAGGTTGGTTAATGGCCGATCAAACAACGACTTGGACAAGAGATGTAGGTTTTGGGGCCAAATATTATTTGAATGATGACTTTGCTCTTAAAGCTGCCGCAACCATGTGGATGGCCAATATGGACCTAAGAGCTGAGCCTTATGATCATTTCACTTTCACTTTTGGCATTAGTTATTCCGTTGCTGGTAAGCGTGATATCGATCAAGATGGAGTTAAAAATACCATCGATAAGTGTCCAACCAAAGCTGAAGATAAAGATGGCTTTGAAGATGCTGATGGATGCCCAGATGATGACAATGATAAAGATGGCATCAAGGATTCAGAGGATCAATGTCCAAATGAGGCCGAGGATGAAGATGATGATCGTGACGAAGACGGCTGTCCTGACTTAGATGATGATAATGATGGGATCTCAAATGAGGAAGATAAATGCCCCAATCAACCCGAGGACCAAGACGGGTACAAGGATGATGATGGTTGCATTGACGAGGATAATGATCAAGATGGGATCTTAGATACTCAAGACCAATGTCCTAACGAGCCTGAAAGTAAAAATAACTTCCAAGACGAAGATGGCTGTCCAGAGTTTGATAAGGATAAGGACCAAGTTTTTGACAGCGTAGATCGTTGTAAATCAAAGCCAGAAACCCACAATGGTCTTAAAGATGATGATGGCTGTCCTGATGAAATCAGTGCTGAATTACAAGCCTTACTTGGTTTACAGCCACAAATCCGTTTTGCACGTAATCAAGCCCAACCAAAACTTTCTCGCAAGGCTAATGAAAGCCTTAATCAACTTGCCGAAAAACTCAAAAGTGAGGGCTTAAATGTCACCATTACCGCCACGGCTCACAAGGCAAAGGATATGAATGCATTAAGTCTTGAGCGCGCCAAAAATGTAATGGGTCTTCTTCGCGAACGAGGTGTAAAGGCCTCATATATGCAAGCGGTTGGTAAGGCTGATGCCGACTTACCAAATGGTGTTGAAACCAAAAAGGGCCAAAGCAAAGAAAATTGGGTATCCATTACGCCTTGGCTTAAAAAGGTGATGTATAAAAAGCATAGTATCAAAGCGACCAAGAGCAAAAAAGTAGAGAAGAAAGCTTCAATTAAAGCGACTAAAAAGGTTGAAGAACCTAAGGTAGAGAAGAAAGCTTCGATCAAGACTACTAAAAAGGTTGAAGAACCTAAGGTAGAGAAGAAAGCTTCAATCAAGGCTACTAAAAAGATTGAAGAACCTAAGGTAGAGAAGAAAGCTTCGCTTAAAGTAAGCAAGTAATGAGCGAAGTGCTATTAACCTATAAGTTCTATCAACCCACAGTCCTTATGACCAAACTATAAAAATATGAAACTCAGTAAGACGATTACCCTAGTTATACTTCTCGCTCTCAGTACGGGAGCGGGGGTTTTTATGGCTCGAGATCAAATCTTAAATAGCCTAATTAGATCGCGTCTTGCAAAGCTAGAGAATAAACTTGGAGAGCCCATACGTTTTCAAAGTGCAACTTTACGAAGCCTTAATCGAGTATCTTTAAGCTCTGTACAACTTGGGGCTGACCGCTGGGTACATATCCAAAGAGTTGATATCACCTTCAAGTCCGAGAACTTATTAAGTTCCATATTAAGTGGAAGTCGACCTGAAATCCAATGGGTATATGTGATGCAACCAAGCTTGCTCGTCAAGGGTGAGTCTTACAAGACCGTAGCTAAAGTACAGCAACAACGGTGGTCAAAATTATTAAGACGCTTAAAACGCAATAAAAACAAACGCTTGCGTTCTGCCGAATCTCGACAAACACCTTTAGACACAGTAAAAAAAACTTGGCTAGCAAACTTACCACATGTTGAGGTCAGTGGTGCTAAAGTCAGTGGTGCTCAAGGATTAATCTTTATTCACCAAGGAAACTTCAGCTTTAGAGATGGCACCTTGAAGGGAAATTGGAGAGCAGAAGCGCCTAAAACCGGCTATTGTACAATAGAAGGCAGCCTTGATCATGCTAAGCTTAATTGTCGTGATCACTTTAGAGTTCCCTTAGGTAAGCGCTTTGAAATTGCTGGAAAACAACTTGAATGGTGGGGTAGCAACAAGGCGATTATCAGTTTAAAAGGTTTACATCTAAGCGAAATCAAGGGAGGGCAAAAAACCTTACCTTTCTCTAAGCTTAAATTGGATCTTAAGGCAGGTCTAAAAGCCAATCCACAAGGACAGTTTCCCTTGGAAACCGCTATTGTCTTTCCTGGTGGAGGTCGTTTAGTGGCCAATGGATATGCATCATTGAGTGAGTTGGAACTAAAAACCCAAGTGAGTGGTTTTCCAATGTATACCCTTGCGGCTGATCAAAGCGGAACACTAAATGCTAATGCTCGAGTTTGGGCTCGTTGGAAAGATGGTGCGGCGACCTTTGAGGGACAGCTTGGCCTAAAGAATGCAATTATTCGCCACCCTAAATTAGCAGATGGCCCAGTAGGTCCCTTTAATTTTAGTGCTGATGGCATGGCTCGTCTAGCGTGGATACCACGAAACCCAAAGCGTTTTAAAATTTCAGTTCATCAAGCCAAAGCTCAACTTGGTGAAATTGAGGGTACCTTTAGTGCAACTTGGGATCAGTTTAACATGCTTCCATACATGAAAGCTGACTTTAATATTCCTTCAATCCAAGGGTCTGCCTTTGCCCACTCTATTCCAGAAGGTCTAATGCCACATTTACAGCCGATTAAGCTTGGTGGTAAATTAGGCTTTGGAGGCAATTTAGAAATTGACTTTGCGAACTTGGATAAAACCAAATTGAAATTTAAACCCAAACTTCGCCGCCTCAAGGTCAAGTCTTATAATGAGATGATTGACTTTGATGCGCTCAAGGGTAGCTTTGATACTCGCTTTGAAATGCCCGATGGAGAGATATTTACCCGAGTCGCCGGCCCTGAAACCGAACGTTGGGTGGAACTTGACGAAATGCCTAAGCTCTTACCCTTGGCAGTCATTTCTCAAGAAGATGGTGGTTTTTATAAGCATCATGGGATTAGTCAGTTTCATTTACGGGGCTCTTTGGTTAGTAATCTAAAAAAAGGGCGTTTTGTACGAGGAGGTTCAACACTTACGATGCAATTAATTAAGAATCTCTATTTGCATCGAAAAAAAACCTTGAGTCGTAAACTTGAAGAACTATGTTTAGCTTGGTTTATCGAAAAGAAACTTAGCAAGGATGAACTGATCACTCTCTACCTAAATATTGTTGAGTTTGGTACGGATATTTTTGGGATCAAAGAGGCAGCTAAGCATTATTTTAATAAAGCGCCTATAGACTTAAGGCCTGAAGAAATTAGTGCTCTTACTCGCTTATTACCGGGTCCTCGTTTGTATGGGCCTTTCTTTGAAAAAAAGAAACTCTCTCGTGCCTATACCAGTCGGGTGAATCGACTTTTAAAACTCTTACAAAAAAGAAAACATCTAAAATCTGATGAGTGGTCACCCATTACAAGAACTTCACTGTGGGAACTAAAACCAGAGCCGAGTAATACCTTCTTAGGTGAACCGAGTGATGATGAAGTCAATGAGCAAAACCCAAGCGAAGACCAAGAGCCATCAGACTCTAAAGTTAATACGGGTTCTCAGACTGGCTCCGATAATGATTTTGCACCACGCCCACAAGAGCTTGCTGACCCCTTTTAAAGCATTTAGACCTCTTTTCGAGTATGCTTTCTGTACCTAGCTTAACGATTGACTAGAGTCAGATTGCTTAGCCATCTTAGTTCTGTGATTAAATATCATTTATTGTCACAAAATCCCATTTACCGTTAAAGAGCTTTCTTCTTATGTTTACGCATCCTTACAAACATGAATGGTACAAAGTCTGCATCCTACTTTGCTTAGCTTCTTCAGCCTGTACAAGTTCTACAAAGCCTCAAATTCAAGTCAAAGCACTTAAACATTTGGGAGGAAGCTTTACTGCGGCTTGTGTAACAGAAGATGAAATCCATTTACGATCATATTATCGTTTTTTGAGTTTAAAGCATCAAAATGCACGACTCAGACTTAAAGAAGAAACTCGCTTGGCTCAATTAAATGTAGCAGATTCGTCTAATACAATAACGACCGAATCTCTACATACACAACCAAAAGTGACTGCCAACTTTCAGGTTAAGATCAAAGTCTTTGATCCCTGCCCATATCCTGAAGCATGGGTCAAGCTGAACTCAAAAAGTCGCTTAAGTATGAAATGGCAGGGACAGGATTTACTTCTTAGTCCTCAGCAATGGCGCTGGGGTAATGAGCAAAGAGAACAGCTGACTCAACTCAATGATATTGCGCCTATGAGTTTTAATCGTAAAACTCAAGAAACGCGTTATCTCATTGCAAGCAATGCTGGGGTATGGGTATGGAATAGTACACAAAAAGCCGCAAGACGACTTTCGCTTCCTCCAAATATACCTCATAATATTTTTGCTTTAGCTAAGGATCAAGATGCTTGGTGGTTAAGTACAGAATCTGGTGTTCATCAGCGACTTTGGCCGATTCATTTCAACACTGTAAAAGCAAAGTTAATTTCCACACCCATCAAGCAAAAGCTCAATTCAAACAAGCAACTCCTTGCACCTTTATCCGGAACGGTCTTGAAAGCTAAAAAAGATGGCTTAGTCCTACAGTGGGGACGACAACGTTATCCATTTAATGCTGTGCAAAGCTTATGTGTACTCTCTAAGCGCATGGTAGCATTAGCGACCAAAGAAGAGCTTGTGATCATTTTAGGACCTAAACTCGAGAAAGCCAAATCTAATCAAGAAGAAGCTCAACTTCAGATGATCCAACGCATCGCCTTGCCCACCAATACCAAACAGCTTCTTTGTGAGAAAGATGCGATTATAGCGCTTGGTGAGGGCTATGGTTTATTACGCTTTGAGCTCAATCTTCTGACTCAGCCTAACGGAATCGAGTAAACAAGACCGAGTCCTAAAGTGTAATAAATTAGAACTCATCAACCTCAAAGGCCATCATATTGGCCTTACCCGCCTTGATGATCGCAGCTAGGCTGTGTACTTCAGGCAAGATATTTTCCATATAGAAACGAATGGTCTTAAGCTTTGTTGTGTAGAACTTGCCTTCACGTTGCATTGCAACTTTGGCCTGCTGTCCTAAAAGATAGCCAATAGCAGTTAGGGCGAAAAGATTTAGGTAGTTTGAAGCAACCGCTCCACCTTCCTCGGGATCTTTGGCTGCCTTAGCCATGAGAGTTTTCATGGTAATATCCGAAAGAAGTTTTGAAGCCTCTTTAACCGGATTAACAAAAGGCGCCATGCTTTCATCATCTTTATTTGAACGGATAAACTCGGTGATTTGCTTATTAAAGGCCATCATGGCTCGGCCTCCCTTTGCAGGAAGCTTACGACCGATCAAATCAAGAGCTTGGATATGGTTTGTACCCTCATAAATCAGCGCAATACGCATATCACGTAGATACTGCTCAATACACCAATCGGTAGTATAACCAGAACCACCGCAAACCTGCATGGCTTCACTTACATTCCAAAAACCACGCTCTGTACAGTAAGATTTAACAATTGGAGTAAAGAGTGCAACAATATCATTTGCTTCTTGGCGTACAGCTTCATCAGGGTGATTAACACCGACATCGATATTTACCGCGACCCAGCTACTGAGAGCGCGCATACCTTCGGTGCTCGCTTTTACGTTGAGAAGCATACGACGCACATCAGGGTGAACCAAGATGTTGTCTGCCTTGGCATTAGGATCACGCTTAGCAGGATCTAAGGCACGCATTTGTGTACGATCTTTGGCAAAGGCAAGTGCAGTTTGGTAAGAAATCTCTGAAAGCGCAATGCCCTCAATACCTACACTTAAGCGAGCCGCATTCATCATGGTAAACATGACTTTCATGCCCTTGTGAGGCTCACCGACCAAATAGCCCTCGGCCCCCTCAAGATTCATGACACAAGTTGGAGAAGCATGGATCCCCATCTTGTGTTCAAGTCCACCACAATAGATTGGATTACGCTCACCATTTTCAAGAATCTTAGGAACGATAAAGGTACTGATCCCTCTAATGCCTTCAGGCGCATCTGGTAAACGAGCAAGAACAAGGTGTACAATATTCTCGGTTAAATCATGCTCACCAAAGGTGATCCAAATCTTAGTACCGGTTAAAGAGTAAGCATCACGACCCTCAATTGGCTCTGCCTTGGTGGTGAGTAGACCTAAGTCAGTACCACATTGAGGCTCGGTCAGACACATGGTTCCGGTATATTCACAAGAGATTAATGGAGGTAAATAGGTTTTCTTTTGCTCATCGCTGCCCCAGTGAATCAAAGCATCAACCAGACCTTGAGTCAGTCCAGGACACATTGAAAAGCTTTTGTTGGTTGCTGTCGAAAGCTCACTCATAATGAAGGCTAGGGTCATTGGTGCGCCATGACCACCGTATTCAACCGGATGAGGCATCGCGGCAAACTCACCCTCACGGAACTTAGCCCAAAGTTCTTTGAAGCCTTTAGGTGTGGTTACTTCCATGGTTTCTGGATTGTAATGTACACCCTCTTGGTCTGCGGCAGAGTTAGTCGGAAGCATCTCATTTGTACAGAACTTGCCGGCCTCTTCCACAATGCTCATTAAGGTGTCAATATCATAGTCCTCAAATTGTGAAAAATTAGCGATTTTATCATATCCCATGGTCTCAAGACTGAAGCGAATATCGCGTACTGGCGCCTTATAAGTCTGCATGTGATCTCCTATTTTCGTGGAAGTATAAGTGTATAAAAAACGTGTATGAATACTCGTTTCTAAATAATGAATGAGCATTCACTCATAAAACTGAATGAGTATTCACTCAGTAGAATAGCTAAGATGAAACAAGAGTGTAGCGAACCTTATAAGATGTTCAAGATATTTTTATAGAAAGACAGTGATATTAAGTAAGAGTCAGTCTATTAAGCTTTTTACTTAGATCGACTGATTCTTGTAAGAAATGATCAAGCCCTTGATTGAAAGCGAAGTTTAGCCTCGATCCTCTTTGGCATCAGCTTCTGCGTGACAACGCTTATATTTTTTACCACTACCACACCAACAAGGTGCATTACGACTAGGGCGCTTTGGCTTGATGATTGGTTGTTGCTTTTCTTCAGTATCTTCTTGGGCGAAGAGTGCTGCTGCTTCTGCTTCTTGCTGTGCTTGAGCCGCTCGCTCTTTTTTGCTAGGTGCAAGAATCTGATCTGGGCTTGGGCCATTTAGGCTACTTTGACCTTGACTACGGTGTGCCTTGGTAAGTTCTTGAGCACGACGAGCGCGTGCTTCGTACTCTTGTCTTTGTCGCTCTTGAGTTTCAACATAGCGCTCATAGGCTTCCTGCTCGGCTTGAACTTCTTCTGCGGTTTGTAAACGCACCGATAAAAGACGTTGCATGACATGAGACTTGATGCTCAGAAGAGCTGTCTTAAATAGATTAAAGCCTTCACGTTGGTATTCACGTTTAGGATCACGCTGACCATATCCTCTTAGACCAATACCGGAGCGTAATTGATCCATTGTTTGTAAGTGGCGCTTCCATAGTTCATCAACCAATTGTAGATATTGATCTCGAGCCAAGTCATTAAAGATCCCTTCTTGATGTTGGTTAATTTCATCACGTTGCTTAAAGAAGGCTTCTTGGACTTTGAAATAAATACGACGAGTGTATAGCTCTCGACTACGAGCTAAGTCTGATAGATCAATTTGAACTGCAAACTGATTTTGAGCATTTTGAATTAGATCATCAATTTCCCAACGATCAGCGCTTAGGTTAGGATTACAATGAGTATCAACCAGATTGTTCACTAAATCTTCAATGCTATCCAAGCAGATTTCTTCAAGTTCCTCTTGGTTGGCCTTCAGTACGTCAAGACGATACTTGTAAATAGTTTGACGTTGTTGATTCATCACGTCGTCATATTCAAGCAAGTTTTTACGATTATCAAAATGCTGACCTTCGATACGACGCTGGGCCGTTTCTACCGAACGAGACACCATGCCACTTTCGATAGGTTGAGAATCATCCATACCCAAGCGGTCCATAAATTGAACGATATTATCCTTGGCAAAAATTCGCATTAAGTCATCTTCAAGCGAAAGGAAGAAGCGACTTTCTCCTGGATCACCTTGACGGCCTGCACGACCGCGTAACTGATTATCAATACGACGACTTTCATGTCTTTCCGTGCCTAAGATAAATAGGCCACCGGCGGCCAAGACTTTTTCTTGCTCGGCTTTGAACTCATCTCGTTTTTCAGCGATTTGTCGAATGGTATCATCACTAATTTCAGCAAGCACAGGATGCAAGCCTCGCATACTACGCGCTTCATCCTCTTTATTGATGCAGATGGCTTTAACAAAGTCTTCAACATATTCCCAATTATGGGTATAGCGCTCAGCCACGCCTTGCTCAATTAATAAGGCTTGTCCCCAATATTCAGCATTACCGCCCAAGATAATATCTGTACCACGACCGGCCATATTGGTGGCCACAGTGACTCGGCCTAAACGACCAGCCTGCGCAACGATTGAGGCCTCTCTTAAGTGATGCTTAGCATTGAGAACTTCATGCTCGATCTTTTGCTGCTTGAGTAAACGGTGAATAATTTCACTTTTTTCTACACTTGTTGTACCCACAAGAACCGGTTGCCCCTTGCTGTAGCATGCCTTAATCTGCTCCACGCAAGATCTGAACTTCCCTTGTTCTGTTCTGTAGATAAGATCTGGATAGTCGTGACGGGCGATGGGACGATTGGTTGGAATCTCGATCACATCTAAGCTGTAGATCTTTTGAAATTCTTCTTCCTCGGTTTTAGCAGTACCCGTCATCCCTGAAAGCTTATTGTATAAGCGGAAATAGTTTTGGAAAGACACGGTCGCCAAAGTATGATTTTCGGATTTTATCTCGACTCTTTCTTTGGCTTCTACGGCTTGGTGCAAACCATCTGACCAACGTCGTCCATCCATCAAACGTCCAGTGTGCTCATCAATGATCATCACTTGACCATTTTGAACCAGATAATTGACATCCCTTTTATATAAGGTGTGTGCTTTGAGTGCATTGTTAACGTGGTGAAGTACAATTAGATTGCTTGTATCATAAAGATAATCAATCCCCAATAAACGTTCTACTTTATCAACACCTTCGTCGGTCAAAGTCGCCGAATGATACTTTTCATCAACATTGTAGTCGATATCTTTTTTAAGCTTAGGAATAATTTGGTCAATGCTCAAATATAGGTCATTAGCGCTTTCGGCCGGACCACTAATAATCAAAGGTGTACGGGCTTCATCGATGAGAATAGAGTCAACCTCGTCAATAATGGCAAAATTAAGTTCACGCTGAACATAATCTTCGAGCTGAAACTTCATATTATCGCGTAGATAGTCAAAGCCAAACTCATTATTTTGGCCATAAGTAATATCTGAGGCATAAGCAGCCTTACGATCTTGATCATTAATCCCATTAATAATCACACCGGTGCTTTGACCCAACCAACGATAAAGTTGCCCCATCCATTCTGCGTCACGTCGCGCAAGATAATCGTTCACTGTTACCACGTGCACACCTTTACCTGATAAGGCATTTAAATAGGTTGGCATGGTCGCTACTAGAGTTTTACCTTCACCGGTTTTCATCTCGGCTATATTCCCTTGATGTAAGGCAAAACCACCAATGACCTGAACATCATAAGGCTTCATACCTAAAACACGCCAAGCGGCTTCGCGAGCAACGGCAAAAGCTTCGATTTGAATATCTTCTAAACTCGCCCCTTGCTCAAGTCGCTCTTTAAAGATGTTGCTCATCCCTTTCAGATCATCATCTGAAAGTTTCTCCATTTGAGTGCCAAGGCCATTTACGGCATCTTTAAGCGGTTTTAGCTTTCTTAGGGCCCGCTCATTGGCTGTCCCAAACAGATTTTTGATGAACTTCATAATACAACTCCTATCATTTAATTGAGTGCACTATAAGAACAAGCGAAAGATATGCAAGCATGACCTTACTAAATAAGTCATATCTTTTTAGTTGATGACTTATATTTCCAATCAAGTAAGCTGGATGGATTGACGATATAGCTGCACTTCATATTCGAGCTGAAGGAATATAAATATAGCTTTCATCCAAGGTGAATTGTCCTTGAAGTTGAGGAGGAATCCCAAATCCTGTTCCAATCCATTCTGGTACAGTGTTTGGACCATACTGAAGTGGAAATTGTAGTGGCAACCACGAAGATGGTTCAATATTTAGCCTACCACGACGCAATATGGAACTTAAAACCGAGGCGATTGTATGTACTGCGATTTGAGTTTGACGCTTTCCTTGGGCACCAGAACCAAAAGGAACAAAACTTTGCGGAGCCTGCGCTCCATAAAAAATACCTAGAAATCTTTGTGGCTGAAAAGAAAAGGGTGAAGGCCAATCTATTTCTCTAAAATGAGAATGCAGTGCTGTGCTCATCAGAACTGTTTGTGGATTTAAGTCTTGCTTTATGCTTTGAAATAAATCGCTTTGATTTTGTAGATCACTGACTTTTCCCCAAGAGCTCAACCATACTGGTGGAAAAAGCCTTAAAACCTCATAAATAAAGCATGCCAACTTGGGTAGCTTAGCGAGTGAATCAGTTTGGTATGCTTGCTGAGCTAAGGCCTCGTTGACCTCGGTTTTTAACTCTTGCATCGTCTTAGAATCTTGTTCTAGCAGCAATAGACTCCAAATAATGCTTTCTGCTAAATGCTGTTGCCATTCTGTAAAAGCATATACGTCATTAACCGCCAACATCGGACCTTGGCTTGGAACTTGGGAGAGTAATTTTGATAATCTCCTCTGACTTAGTCGCCATGAATTAAAACCATGCACAGATGGAAACAGTCGCGTGTAAGGAGAGTTTAGTCCTTGCTTAAAAAGCTTGATCAAATTGAGAATTTGCAGATCTCTAGAGCGATTGGCCTTTCTCAAATCACATTGAAGGCCTAAATGAAACAAACTCCACTCAATCGGTTGCTTAATCATTTGACCTATATCAATAACCGATTGTGTTTGAGTTTCAATCTGTTGGGTTAAGGCGACAGCTAAAAAACGCTGTAATGTACTTAACCAATCAGACAGACCAAAAGTGAAGGTAGAGTTTGTAAGTTGAAATGAGTCTTGTGCTTGGGTGGTTACTCCAAGGCTCTGATTTTGGAAGTGAGAAATAAGATTGAGCTCAGCAAGTTGATCAAAATGACACAATAAAAAGGACTGTCCTTTTAATCTTTTAACATAGATCGCTTCTGCCTGAGTCATTTCTAAGTCTAAAAGACTTTGCTGTGGGGACTTGGTAAAGTTTCTTCCAAACTTCCAAGAACTGACTTTTCGGTACTTGATCATCAAAAAATACCTCTTGATTATTACCCTTCAGGTTAAAAAAAAACGACAATATGAAAACTTATCTAGATTCAACTATTCTCTAAGTGCCATCTTGGTGCTATATACTATTACTAAATATTAACTCTTCTACCCTTAATCTACTTTAAGTTAAAGTGTATCTCGCTTATGCTAAAGGCATTTCATTAGGGATAGTTAAATCAAAAAACGCTTCATTCACTCCATAGGAAATACGGATGTTGATGAGAAAAATTACACATCATTACTCACCCAAGATGTCACTATTATTTAGTGTTCTTGGTTCCTGTCTGCTTCTAAGTCAGACTGCTTTTGGACAAACATCAATTGGCCAAGAAACGGCGGTCATTACCTCTGATACAACTTGGACTCAGGCTAATTCTCCATATTTAATTACGCGCGACGTTGAGGTACGTGGCCAAGCAACCTTGACAATTGAGTCTGGTGTTGAAATTCGCTTTAGTGCGACTGATGCAGCAGCAACCAATAATGCAAGCGGAGTAGAAATTCTTGTTAGAGGACGGCTTTTGGCTCAAGGCACAGCAGAAGCCCCAATTCTAATTAACGGGCAAGATTTAGCCGGTCCTGCTGAACATGCAACCGGTATCATCTTTGCATCAGGTGCACTTGGTTCTGAACTTAGTTATGTTAATATTAATGGATTAGCAAACGGGGTTCATATTCAAGGAGATATGAGTCTTGCCCTTAATGGTTTGTCGATTAATGCCCATAAAACCGCGCTTAAGCGAGACAGTGGAGCAAGCGACTTAATCTTAACCGAAGCAACCTTGATTGGTGGAGAGTATTCCACAGATCTTGCCTCATTAGCTGAGAATGTCTTTACTCGCTTTATTGACAGTGAAATTGAGGGCGCGATTAAGCTAAGAGATAATGGCCAAGGGTCAGCAGGCTTTGGCAGTGAACTCACTCTTGAACGCACCAGTTTGACTGGTTCCATCATGATTGATAGCCACCTACAAGCGGGTGCCGAGTTAAAAATAATCGATAGTAGTATCAGTTTGGGCTCAATCAACGTTCTTGGTGATGTAAATACAGGTGCTAAGATTACCATTACCGGTAGTGAACTCGCTTCGGTTGGAAATAATCCCGCCCTGTTTGTGGATGGTGTTGTTTTAAGTGATGCCTTAATCACCTTGAGTCAAAGCTTGTTCAACGGATCTATTAACCTCGGGCCAGCGGCGACTCTAGGTGGTTCTGGTGAAGGTCAGTATTTCTTCTTTGACGAGCCTACAACTTGGACCGCGGCTGCAGCAAACTGTGCTGCAATGGGTGGCAAGCTTGCTGATGCAGCAAATGCTGCAGAGAGTCAAAGTATTTATAATGTCGCCAAAAATAGCTCTAGTGGTGGTGCATGGATTGGCGCAAGCATTGTCGCCCCCGATTGTGGTCCGGGCGCCAACTATGTAGCGATTGCTGACCAAACTCAGTGTAACAGCCTACGAACTCAAGGCTATCCCTCTCAATCGATTACCACAGGTAAAGACTGCGCTTGTAGCTTAACTTGTCGTCAAGAAATCAATGCGCGTAGCGATTGTCTACAAGATAACTTAGACTGCGTGGAAAGTGTTGTCTATCAATCAAAGCTTCCTACCTGTGATGCTCTAGCCGCAAGCGGAGACCCTTGCTATGGTGATGACCTATCTTGGACTTGGGAAAACGGTGCCCCTCTTGACCAAAGCGCTGCCAATTGGGGTATGGGTGAGCTCGATAGCCTGACTTGTTTAAGTGAATCTCCAAATCTAACCGAATCACTCCATGCAGCGATTGACACTCAAGATGCGACCGGTGGCACCGGAGGAGAGCTTGGTTTATGGAGAGCTAAAAATGGAGATACGGCACAATATGGATATGTTTGTGAAGGACGCCTAGCTGTACCAAATACCCAAGACCTTAGCCGTGGTACCCTAAACTTTGATCAAATCAATGTATCGGGCTCTATTATTGTTAATGTTGGTACATTGAACCTTAGTCATTCTCAAGTTTCTGATAAAACAACAGTGGCTCTTTATCGACAAGGTTTAATCCATGCGAATAGTTTCCAAGGTTCAGTAAGTATTGCAAGCCGAGATCAAGTAGAAATTAGTGCCAATACGATTAATGAGTTTACCAAACCAGATGGAACGAGTGCTGGTGGCGGTGTACAGGTTGAAGCAGAACATACTGTTATTTACGGGAATCAGGTCTCTGGCGGTGCTCAAGGTGTGCTCACTAGAGGTAGCGCAGAAATCGCTAATAACCTGATCACTAAGATGAGTGGATACGGTATTCGTTCACTTCCTGATAGCACTGTTGCTTCTGGTCTTGATAATATTATTGCCAATAATACTTTGGTAGAAAATGTGATCGGTATTTCACTTGAGGGTACTGTTAATGCGAGTACTACACGTCTTAATAATAACAATGTGGTACGAGGTACCGGCATTGCGATAGAGCGCATCAACTCTGCTCCATTGGTGACCAATAATAACAATGTTTTTGATTACCCCAACCTTTATAGTGGATTCTCTCCAGATGCTAATTCAATTAGTGTAAGCCCAAGCTTTGTTGCCGATTTCCCTGCAGCTGACCCAATTTTCAGACTAGACAGTGGTTCTCCTCTGATTGACTTAGGTCGCTGTGACCTAGCCCCAAATGCACCTCAAAGCATGGGTGGCCTCAAGGTTGACATCGATGGTATTCCCCGTCCTTTTGATGGTGATTTTGATGGGAACTCTGGCTGTGATATCGGTGCCTTTGAATTTGGCCCTGAAGAAATCTTTATGTATGTTGATGGTGCTCTTGCCAACTCAACAAGTTTTGCAACCGGTCGTGAAGTGGAATTAACCTTATGGGGTCGTCGAGATAGTAATGTCTTCCCAGTAGCTCCCGCCGTTTGGACCATTGATGAAACTGTAGGTATCTTTAATGAAGAAACCGATCAGTTCCGTCCTTCAGCAACACCAGGCTTATACAATAGCGCACTTCATGCACAGTTTGGCAATCTAACCACCAGTCTAGATGTTGACTTAGGATGTGGCTGTGTTGCTCCTGACGAGCGCAATGGTGCGCCAGGAGAGTGTAATGGCGTTCCTGCCTGTTACTTTAATGACTGGACTTGTCCAGTTCGTGAAAATTACTGCCAAGTAGCGGAACTCGGTTCCTTTGATAATCCATTCACCGTAGCCGCTGAAGATAGCTTACAAATCAGAGCCGGTGCACGTGATGCCTTTGGTTTTGTTTTCAAATATGATCAACCCTTTACTTACGAAGTCATCAATGGTGGTGGGAGTGTGACTGCCGGTGGTATGTTTACCGCTAACTCTGTTGCTGGTGATTATATTGGCTCATTAAGAATCACTGCCGGCAATGTCAGTGGGGTAACCGATATTAAGATTACTCCAAATGTGCCCGCTGAAATTGTCATCAGCAAAGCAACTCAATCGGTTTCAACCACAAGAACTGTATTATATAGTGCGGTGGTTAAAGATGCTTTCAACAACGTGATTCCAGATGTAGATGTGACTTGGAGTATTTCAGCTGCTGGTGGCTCAACCATTGATCCAGTCACCGGTAGAGTGACAGCGGGCTGTGCTCCTGGTACATACAACAATGCCGTAACCGCTACTTTTGGTTCAGTCAGTCGTAGCTCTGACCTTATTGTTGATCAAGGTGGAGCCATTGTGACCCAGCTTGATATTTCTCCATCATCTCTCAATATTCCAGCGACAACCTCAGAGAACTTCAGTGTCACCGTCACCGATGCTTGTGGCTTTACTAGACCAGCGAGTAATCCCGTATTTAGTACCAATGGTACAGCAGGCGCAATTGATCAAACCGGTATCTTCACCGCAGGTTGTAATCTTGGTGCGTTTAATAGTGCGATCGTAGTCAGCGCTGAAAATCTACAAAGCTCAGCAAATGTGACCGTTACCGGTGCACCACTTCGTGAACTTTCAATTCAACCTAACAGCGCTCAAGTTCGTATGGGCTCATCACAGGTATTTGAAACGGTTGGTGTTGATGAATGTGGTCGTTTAAAGACTGTCGAGCCTCTTTGGTCAACACCTATTACAAATGCTAGTGTATCTGGTGCAGGACTACCTTCAAATGGACAAAGACTAACGGTCGGTTGTTCTACTGAAGGAACCAGTGTTGCAGGTTTAAGTGCTGTTTATACAGATGAATTTAATCGTCAATTTACAGCTTTCTCAAGTATCTCTGTTCTTCCTGGTGAAGTGGCGACTTTGACCTTACCCCAGGCAAGTATTAGCTTACCTGCCGGTAACGAACAACAACTACAAGCCAATGCTTTTGATGCTTGTGGTAATCCTCGACAAGATGCAATTCGTTGGAGTACCTCGAGTGGTTCAATCGGGGCAGACACAGGCCTCTTAACAGCGGGCTGTGTACGTGGCTTCTACCCTGCAGCTGTATTTGCCCAAGCAGGTACACAAGTAGGTCAAATCGATCTTGAGGTTACCGATGGTGTTTTACAACGCATTGAAATCAATCCAAGCCCAGTCAGTATCCAAGCCGGTGCACAAAGACAATTAACCGCACAACTTTATGATGGATGTAACAACCTGATTGAACAAGAACCCACTTGGCGCAGTACTGAGGGTGGTTCACTCACACCCACAGGCTTACTCACCGCCAGCGAATCTGCTCGCACTTACTTTGGAGCCGTTATCGCTGAATTGGGCGGTGTGCAAGCAAGTGCTGACCTTGTGGTTACCCCAGCTGCCGCTTCTGTTCTAGAAGTCACACCTGATCCATTTGTGGTCGCAGCTGGTAGTGTGATTAACCTTGAGGTGACTGCCTTTGATGAGTTTGGTAATGACTTTATGCCTGAGGTTAACTGGACCGTAAGTCCAGATGCTGGCAGTATTGATGATGAAGATCAATTCACAGCCGGACAGGTTGTTGGTACTTTCACTGATGGCTTAATTGCCCGTGTTGGCAGTGCTGAATTAGCGATTGATGTAGAGATTACTGCTGGTGCAGTTGCTGCACTTAACGTTCAACCCACTCCAGTCACCGTAACTGCAAACGGTAGCATTCAGCTTACAGCGAGTCCAGTTGACCAATTTGGTAACAGTGTAACAAACACACCAATTAACTGGTCAGTTGAAGCAGGTGGCGGACAAATCACCTCAACTGGACTTTTCACAGCCTTTGGTACTGCAGGTACTTACACTCAGTCAATCCTTGCCTCTGGTGGTGGTATTGAGCAGCGGGTAAATGTTGTTGTAACACCGAGCGCAGCAACAAGACTTGTTCTTACCCCAGCAAGCCTTGAGCTTATTCCACAGCAAGAACAGCAAGTTGCTCTGATGGTCTTTGATGCCAATGATAACATGATTGAGCCTACAAATGTTGTCTATGCAGTGGCAGAAGGCGACGGGCTATTTACAGTCAGTCCTACCGGTCTGGTGAGAGCTTTACAGATGACCGGAACCGGCCGTATTCAAGTCAATGCCAATGGTTTAACAAGCTTCCTTGAGCTCAGTATTATTCCTGGACCTGTCACCCATATTCAAGTGACACGTCCTTCTCAAAATGAGCAGACAGAAGTTGAAGAACGTATTGTTGTTACACCAGGCCAAGTGATTGACCTTGATGCGGTTGCTCTTGATGCTTTTGATAATGAAGTTAATGTACCTTTAACTTGGTCAACTTCGGTAGAAAACTTTGCGGTAACCAATGCTGGTGTCTTTACTGCTGGTTTAATTGCTGGAGTTTACCCCAATGCGATCAGAATTCGTCACTTAGGTGTTGAGCGCTTTATTACTGTTGAAGTTCAAGCTGGTGAACCAGTAAGTATTCACATCGAGCCTTCCACGATTATTATGAACCCAGGCTCAAGCCAACAACTCACTGCCTACTTCACTGATGCACAAGGAAATGTGAGCAATGCTGAAGTAGCCGTTAATTGGGGGAGAGTTGCTTCCTCATCCTTCTCGATCACTTCTGATGGAGTGATCTCGGCTGACTGTGCTGTGTTACCGAATTTCTATCCCGATGAGATTACTGTAGAAACCGCTACTGGTACTGGTTTTGAGCTATCTAGCACAGCAAACGTAGATGTACGTGCTGGCGAAGTCGCCACTGTACAAATCAGTCCAAATCGCGCTGATGTTGAAGTTGATGATGACTTTATCTTTAGTGCAGAAGGCCTTGATGACTGTGGCTTCAAAACAAATGATGTACCGGTTTACACTGTGTTTGAGGGACAAGGTTCAATCAATCCTAATGGTCGTTTCCGTGCCGGCACCGTCACCGAAGAAGTGACCGTAAGAGCTCAAGTTGGCAATTTTGTAGCTGATG
The DNA here is from genome assembly GCA_937146725.1 of uncultured Myxococcales bacterium. Classification (GTDB taxonomy): domain Bacteria; phylum Myxococcota_A; class Bradymonadia; order UBA7976; family VGTA01; genus CAKZRU01. Next base: position 159,991 of record CAKZRU010000060.1, on the reverse strand, counting down.
CAACTGTAACCATCACTCCTGGCCCTGCTGTCCGCCTTAATGTGACTCCAGACGAAGTCTCCGTAACCGTTGGTCAGCGCCAAATCTTTGAAGTTGAGGCAAGCGACGAATATGGCAATACTTGGATGCCAAGTGATGCTGTATGGCAGGTTAGAGATGCAGAAGGCAACCATGGCTCTACTGACAATCCTGTGTTAACTGGACCTGCGGGTACAATTGATGACCAAGGTGAGTTTAGAGCCGAAACAACCACAGGCACTTTCCTCAGTGAAATCAAAGTCAGCTATGAGGGACAAAGCACTTTTGTTGATCTCTATCTAGTGCCTGATGCACCAAGTTCGGTTATGATCACTCCTGCTAATCCGGAGCTTATCCCTAACCAAATCATCAGTTTCTCTGCAAGTATCAGTGACCAATATGGAAATGCGATCAATAATATAGAAGCTGTTTTTGATGCTCCTCTTGCCATGGCTGGTAACATTACTGAGTCAGGTATCTTTACCGCAACCGATCGGGTTGGTTATTATCCAAATGCTATCGTTGCCCGTGTAAGCGAGGGTGTTTTTGGCCAAACTGATGTAACCGTAGTGAACAGTGCACCGGCTCGTATCGAAATTGAGCCTAACACTCTGCGGACCACAGTTGATGCTGTCGAACGCTTTAGAGCAACCGTATATGACACTGAAGGTGTTGAAATTGAAAATGCGATGGTAGAATGGTCCTTAAACCCAATGGAGATTGGTCAGATCATTCCGGATACAGACGGCTCTGGTCGACTTGCTGTTGGCATGAACCCAGGACGCTATTTTGCTGGTATTGTAGCGACCATTACCACAACTGAAGGAGATGTTCTTCAAGGCACCGCTGATATCATCATTCCAAGAGATTTTGATGAAGATGGTATTGACGATACAAGAGAAGTTGTTGCTATGCTTGATCCTCAAGATCCAAATGATGCGGAACTTGATCCTGATGCCGATGGCTTGACCAATGCTCAAGAAGTTAATGTTGGCTTGGATATCAATGATGCTGACTGTGATGATGATGGTATTGCTGATGGCGCTGAAGAAGGTTGGGATACTGACACTGATGGTGATGGCCTCATCAATGCTCTTGATTTTGATAGTGATGGCGATGGCATCAGTGATGGTGTTGAATCGGGTGTCGAAAGAGCAACACTTAATGACACTTCTTCTGACTTTGTCGGTGATGCTGATCCGGTGACAACGACGAATCCACTCAGTGTTGATAGTGATGGTGATGGACTTGAAGACGGTGAAGAAGATGCTAACCAAAATGGTCGACTTGACCCAGGTGAAACACCCGCAAATAGTGACTTAAATATCATTGCTTGTGATGCTTCTTTGGAAGTCACCGGTTGCCCAGATAACCTCATCTGTCTTGAATCTGTATGTAGTGAGCCACTCCCCGAAGCTCAACCTGAGCCGGATGATGGCTGTGAAACTCAAAGTGGTACCAAGACACCATGGTTATTATTCCTATGCCTTGCCTTGATGACCATTAGACGTAGAGAACTCGTCTAATTTAATCAAAGCAGTAAGTTTAAGCTTGTCTATATCAATATTCGTGACAAAATAGACAGGCGGTCAGATCATAAAGTGCTTTGCTTTAAATTAAAAAAAGGGGTTATAAGTTAGTTAAATAAGTTTGTAAAAGGAGAATCAATGTCGCACAAAAGTTTAATTGTGATTCCTGGCTTTTTAACTGAACCTCATACCCTAGCTCGTCAAGATCAAAGCTCTGCTTTTAACAAGCTTGATCCTAGCGCAGCTCTCGACCGTCGAGCTTGGGAGCTTGCTTTTCAGCATTTAACTCATGATGATGTGGAAGTCCTCACTTTTCAGTGGGCGAGTCAATCGGCTATAGAGCTTTTATGGGAAACCTTAGGACCGATTCTCAAGCAAGCCCGAAATCTATCTTTAGACTTTGTGAAGTCTCAGTTAATGAAGAGTGCTGGCGATATTCATGATGCTTGGACTCAAGCCCGCACAGAATGCGATGCTCAAATACAAGCTCTTCATGAGTTGATTGCTGAGCGTTGCAATCTGGGGGAAGTGCAAGTAATAGGACATTCTTTAGGGGCTCGTTTGGCTTTAAAAACCATGCATGAACAAGCCCAACAAGGTCACTCTCTTGATTACAAACTCAGTGCATGGGCACCGGCGATTAGTCTTAAAGATTTGGATTGGGAAAGGTTAAGTCGTCAAAAATATCTACCCGAAATCATGTATAGTCAAGCCGATCTAGTTCTAAAGCTCATCTATCCGCTTGGGCAGGGTGCAAGACCCAGTGGACATATGCTTGATATAATCACTTTATTGGCTAGTTTGATGAACTCAAATCCACAAAAACAAGCCCTTGGTTTAATTGGGCCACCGTCTGTAGCGGCAAGTATTAAACAGCGAAGTATTGATTTAAGCGCACAAAATATTCGGCATTTAACCTATTTGCCCTCAGCTGAATATCTGTTTAAATCAAGTCAATACCTTAAAGAATACTTAAAGACTTCATAAAGAAGCTCAATGAATGACCTAAAGTCGCTGATTTAAACTTGACCTTGCCCTTAAGCTGTGAGATGAGCCTTTTTGACCGCCGAGAGGCGCTCAGAAAGGAGCCAACAACATGGCTAAAGATAGATTACAAAAGATTATTGCCCAAGCAGGCTTATGTTCACGACGCCAAGCAGAGAAACTTGTTCAACAAGGTTTGGTTAAGGTCAACGGCGAAGTCGTTAAAGAGCTTGGTTCAAAAGCCGATCCTACCAAGGATCGAATTGAGGTCAATGGAAAGAAATTGATGAAAGAACCTCGTCGCTACATCATGTTTCACAAACCTCTACATTGCGTTTCAACGCTTTCCGATGATCGTGGCCGACCTACCATTCTTGATCATCTTGGCGAAATCTCCGAAAGAGTAGTCCCCGTAGGTCGCCTTGACTTTGATACCGAAGGTTTAATGTTACTGACCAATGATGGTGATTTAACCAATGCACTCATTCATCCATCAGGAGAAACACCAAAAACCTACCAAGTTAAAGTGAATGGTAACCCAAAATTGGAAACCTTAGAGGCTTTACAAATGGGTGTTTTACTTGAAGATGGTCCTGCCAAAGTGAGTGAAGTCTTTATTGTGACGCCCGGACATCATGTAAGTCCCAAGAACACTTGGTTGGAAATGACAGTCACCGAGGGTAGAAATCGTCTAATTCGTAGAATGATGGATCAAGTAGGGCACTCAGTACAACGCCTGCGTCGTATTCGCTTTGCAAATCTTGAACTCACTCCAAAATTACGTGCTGGTCAATGGCGCGACTTAAGTGCTGATGAACTTCGTAAACTGAAGAATGTTGCAAAAGCTGCGACTGCCAAGCGTGAACAATTCCAAGCAAACGCCGAAGATCAAGCTTGGGACTATGAGTTCTAAAGACATCTAGTACATGGGATAAGTCAACATGAGACCCTTAAATGATGCGATCCGTGACTGTCTACAACTAGTAACAGCAAATCTAGCCGAATCTTGGCCTCTTGATCAGTGCAATGGTGCCTACTTAGCTACTGATTTGTATGCTGAATCCCCTTTACCTCGTTGGCCCCAATCGGCGATGGATGGTTATGCTGTTCGCTATGCGGAAGCTCAAGCCGGTCAAACTCTTCAAGTGGGCGAGCTTATCCCTGCTGGTCATTGGCCTCAAAGGTCTTTAGTTAAGGGTGAAGCAGCTCGTATTTTTACCGGAGCACCTCTGCCAACCGGTGCTGATGCTGTGGTTATCCAAGAAAACTGTCAAACAAGCGCTGATCAACAAGAGGTTTTAATCCAACAAACAGCCAAACTCGGAGAACATATCCGTAAGGCTGGTGAAGAACTAGCAGTTGGTGATCTTGTCGCTCAAAAAGGCACTAAAATAACGCCTGGTGTACTTGGTTTATGCGCTGCTCAAGGTTGGGACACTCTTCCGGTGATTACGCAAGCAAAGGTCTCTATTATCGAAACCGGAACAGAGCTTAAATCACCTGGGCAAGCACTAGATGGTGCCGAGATTTATGCAACCAATGCCTTAACCTTAGCACCCTTAGTTAAGACTTCATCTGCACAATTAAACTCTGTTTTTAGGGCCAAAGACTCAGTTCAAACAGTTGTTGATACCATTCAGCGTGCTTTAGAAAGTGATGTGCAAGTGATTCTAACGACTGGTGGGGTCAGTGTGGGTGACTTTGATCCCATCCATGAGGCTCTCGAAGTACTCGGAGCCCAACGGCATTTCTGGAAGGTTAAGATGAAGCCAGGAAAACCTTTTTCTGTGGCAAGTATTCAGAGTCGTGCAGGGGCCAAGTGCTTACTCATCGGTTTACCTGGCAACCCGGTCTCTTGCGTTGTTTCCTATCTACTCTTTGTTCATCCCTTACTGCAAAAGATGGCTGGTGTTCCAGAAGAACAATGTGGCTTAAGACGCATCAACTGCATATTGCAGCATGATTTACGCAAAACGCATCACCGGGCAGAGCTATTTAGAGTACGTCTAAATCGAATGACGCAAGAAGATACCGGGAAATCTTTTTATGGCTGTGAACTCACCGGTGGGCAATCATCGGCATGGATTAGTAGCATTGCTCAAGCTGATGGCTTGCTTTATATGCCTGATCAACCTTGTCAATACACAGCAGGTCAACAGGTTGAGGTGAGTTTATTGCCTTGGGTCGAGTTAGAGGCAGTTAAGCATTATTTTTAAGTCCGGTCTTAGTTTTTAGAGATCTGTATTCGAGACATAAAAGGTCTCGAGTTTTTCCAAAAGCTCATTAAGGGCTTGAGCTCTTTCCTCATTTTCCGGCAGGGGTGGCGCAATAATATAAGGCTTCACATATAAATGGCCCCGATCACCCTTAATGGTCATCCCTCGATGAGGAATTCTTATTTTTTTAGGCAAGCTGAGCTGAGCCGGTAAGTTGAGTTTAATCTGACCGCCTTCTGGCAGCTCAACACTCACTTTCCCCCCCTGAACGGCCTGCTGTAAAGTAATTGGAATCGCCACGCTAAGATGCCCTAACTCTTCATTTTCTAGTTCAGCTTCTTTGGGAACATTGACCTCAATAAATACATTTAAGTGTCCTGCCCCGCCCGGCCCTTGATGCCCCTTTCCTTTAAGGCGCAATTTTTGGCCACTAGCAACACCCGCCGGAACTTTAACATCTACACCATAGCCATGAAGCTTTTTTTGACAGCCATTGACTGCTTCGGCCAATGAAACCCTTAGGGTGACATCAATGTTTGCCCCGCGACGTGGCGCTTGCTGAAAGCCACTACCACCAAAACCACCGCCACCAAAACCACCACCACCAAAACCACCACCACCGCCAAAAATATCTCTGAGGATATCGTCAAAGCCCCCACCAAAGCCTCCACCAAAGCCCCCACCAAAACCGGCAGATGTTCCGTAACGACGCGCGGCATCTGCATTAAAGCCCTCTCTTAGACCATCCGGTCCGAACTCATCATACAGTGATCTTTTTTCTGAATCTTTGAGTACATCAAAGGCGGCGGCTGCCTCTTTAAATCGTTCTTCTGCTTTGGGATTATCTGGATTTTTATCGGGATGATTTTCTTGAGCTATTTTTCGGTAAGCACGCTTAATATCTTTATCACTTGCATCCTTACTTACCCCTAAAATACTATATAAATCCTTGGCCATGGTCACTTCCCCCATCTGAACAGATTTTGATTTAAGCTTGTTTTTCAAGATCTATGAAAGTTTTATGACCCTATACTAAGCACCAAAATTAAAATGTGAAGAGCTTAGCTTGACGAGTGTCCTTTAGACTCTTTACTCTTAAGTCAGTTTACATTCTGTGAGTTAAATATGAAAAACACAAATCTATATGCTTTCACCAAAGCAAATCGCTTTCTGAAAGTAAGTACTTGGCTTATTTTTAGCTTTGGCTTATTCAGTACCGCTTGTGATGGCATGAGTGGTTGCGCCGGTAATGGCCCAAGTTTTCCCAATAAAGACAAGATTCAAAGTGCGATCCAAGTCAGAGTCACCGAAAGTGGTTTTGATACTATCGGACAAACGGTTACTCCCATTATTAAAGAGGCACTACCCCCCGAGTTAAACTCGTGCTTACCAGGTGATTCAGGCAGTGCTGCTTTTATTAATTGGCGCTATTGTAATATGGAAACCTGTACCAATGGTGAAACCGGCTGTGATATCAACATTAGCGTTGGTGAAGTCACCTTAAATGCCGAGGAACCGAACAAGGTGAGAGCGAGTGTTTTACTTGATCAACTCGCCCTTCGCTTCGATGTTGGTGCCGATCCTATTGTTGATTGTGACATTGCGATTGATGGCCCTGATGTCCCTGTAAATGTTGATATTATCCTCACTACCCCTGAGCCACAGCGCAACTTGGGTGTTTTAGTCAGCGATGCGGTATATGAACTCACCGATATTAGTATTCGACTTGAAGGCAATGATGGTTTCTTAAGTCCTCTGTGTGAAATTCTGGATGGTGGCTTCAACCTACCCTTTATCAGAGACTTGGTCTTAGGTCTGCTTGGTGATGTGGTAGACAATGTTCTGATTGTGGCTTTGCAGGGTGTTATCAACGACTTTATATGCTTGCAGTGTGAGACAGATGAAGATCCTGTTTGCTTGTCACAGGGTGGCTCCTGCTTTTTGGGAAGCTGTATTCGTGAAGACCTCAGCTGTGTGACTAGGCCACTTGGGGTAGAGGGTGAAAGTGACCTAGGTGAGTTACTCAGTTCGGTCACCCCCAACTTAGAGGCCCCCATGAGTTATTTTCTCAACCCTGGTAGCTATGCCGAGGTGATTAATGAAGGCTTATCTTTGGGTGTAATCACCGGTACCGGCGCTGAACTTAATCGCTGTGTTCCACCTGCCTTGCCACCCAATATCGAAGAACCGCCTCGAGCCAGTGCACTTGAAAATACTCTCAGTCCTAATGGGCAGGAATTTGATGTTGGTCTAGCGATTAGCCAAACGATGATCGACCAAGCATTATGGGCTGTATATACTAGTGGTGTGGCTTGTTTAAGTATTAGTAGTGCTACGGTCGCCCAGCTCAACAGTGGTACTTTGGGTATTCTTTTACCCAACTTATCCTCTTTAACTCGGGGTCCGGCGCCCATTGCAATTACCTTAGCCCCACAACGACCACCGCAAGCCATCATTGGAGAAAACCGTTTAGGTCCTGCTGATGCCAATGGGGAAAGAGAGCTTGAGGATCCCTTATTAACGATTGATTGGCCAGATCTTTGGCTCGATTTTCATGCGTTTATGGAAAATCGTTGGACCCGTATTTTTAGCCTAAAGGTAAAGCTTGTATTGCCATTAGGCGTTGCCTTTGATCCTAACGGAGGCGTGATTCCATTATTGGGCGATCTGAATGCAGCCCTCACTGATATTGAGGTTGCAAATGACCAAATTCTTATCGATGACACAAGTCGTATTGCAACCCTTTTACCAACCCTTACTGGCCCATTAATTGGAACGGCTCTATCTAGCTTAAGCGATCCGATTGCTTTACCTGAGATCTTTGGTTTTGCTCTTGCACCTCAGGATGACAGCATAATTGGCATTAGTGAGGGTGAAGAAGACTTTATTGCGCTGTTTGCAAATCTTGTACAAGTTATTCCGGCTGAAGGTATGGATGGAGCGATGGATGGCGAAATGGAAGGCTCATCTTCTGAGGGCAAACGTGATGCGCTACAACAAAAGCTTAGTTTAAGTGAGGAACTTAAAACCAAAATCCAAAGTTTAAAACAAGAGTCTCTAAAGGCTTCAAGCACACTACGTCAGCAAGTTTTCCACCCGGTCAAAACACTCGTTAAACTTAAAGAAAGCTTTAGTCCACCGATCTCTTCTTGGATTCAAAAAGGACCTAGATATCAGAATAAGCAAGACTCAAACTATCCTTCTATAACCCTAGAATTATCAGCTTTAGAGCGCTCAAATACTCCAACTAGGGACTATGAGTTCTCTTGGCGTGTAAACGGCCAAGCTTGGCATCCCTTTACTCAAGCTCAAGAGCTTATTATGCGCGATCCCGCCTTTATGCTTCCCGGTTCTCATCTCATCGAAGTACGAGCTCGAGCTCAAGGTGATCAGTTTAGTCTAGATCCGGAGCCGGTTGAACTCAGTGTTACCCTTTATGATTTACCGCAGCAAGAAGTCCTGGAGACTCAACCTTTAGGCCTGATTGGACGCGTTGACCCCAATCTTGACCCAAGTGATGCTAGCGCCGGTTGTGCTTGTGATAGTCATAAGCAAGATCGTACTCAGCAGATGAGTTCCTTAGTTATTTCAGCATGTTTACTTTTACTTTTCTTAGGCCTACGGCCACAAAATATATCTAAGCGATTAAGTCGCTTAAAACATCTAGGAAGGGTTTTTAGCATCTTATTCTTATGCCTATTCACACTCAGTTTAATCGCTTGTGATGATGAAACTAAGCCTCGGCGTGATGCTGATGAATGTAATCAAGCAAATTGTGGCGAAAATCAAATCTGCTTTGAAGGGACGTGTAGCACAGTAACTTGCATTGAAGACAGCGAGTGCTCTGACTTGAACTGTGAAGGTGATGAGTTTGCGATTTGTGGTGAATCAGCACAATGCGAATGCCCTTCGGCTCCTTTATGCCCAGAAGGCTGTGCCGAAAACGAATACTGCTGCTACCAATCAAATAGTTGTGAAAGAACTCCCTCTCCCTGTGCTGATTTGACAGAGGCCATGAGCTGTCCAGCCGGTTTTGAGCTTGGTGCAACGACCAGAGGGCAAGTTAATCCTCAAAGCTGTATGTTAGAAAATGAGATTTGTGAATGTGTCGAATCCAATCCTTTGGAGATTAAATCCATTGGTCGACATAGTGATCTCACCTATGACAGCAATCGAGGCACAATTTGGCTTAGTGCTTATGTTGAGGACTTTGGTGATCTGGTCGTAGGGCAGGTTGGGGCCGAAAATAATATATCTTGGCAATGGGTGGATGGTGTACCAAGCGATGCACCCGTCACAGCTGCTCCAAGTGGACCTCGGGGTGGTGTGAGTATGGCCGGTGCTAATGTTGGTCAGTATAGCTCCATTGCTATTGCCCCAGATGCAAGTTTACATATTGCTTACATGGATCTTGATCAAAATAGCCTTAAATATGCTCTTGGGACTAGAAATGCAGACGGCGTTTATTCATGGAGTATTATGACTCTAGATGGTGGTGGTGCGATTGGCACAAGTCTAGATGATCGTAACACTGATGAAGGGGCGGGTTGGTGGACCGATATCACCCTTGATCAACTCGGACGGCCTTGTATTGTTTACAGAGCTTTACAGCAACAAGAAGCTGAGTCTACGCTTACTAGCTCGGTACGCTTTATCACTGCTTTAGAGGCTCAACCAAGCACAAACATGGCATGGGGCACACCTCAAGAATTACACACTGTAACCGCACCTGAAAACTTAATGAGCTTAGGCTATCCAGAGGGTACGGCTCTCTTTAACCACCTTGTTCAAAGCCCTAGTGGACTTGTTGCTGTATGGTATGACCGTAGTGGAGGAAACTTGATGATGGCTCAAAAAACAGAAAGCGTTTTTGCGCCAGCTCAAGTAGTTGCCGGTTGGAGTCATGAAAGTCGCCGTGGCGACTTTGGGGCCAATGCAAATGTGGCGGTTGATGAAAATGGAGCACTGCATTACTGCTACCAAGATGGTGCAACTGATTCCTTGCGCTACTTATCTCCGGAACTTGAACGAGATGAATGGGTAGATGATGGAATTAGGCTTGGTGTTGGTGGGCGAGAGCATGCCTTACATGTTGTAGGCGAAGACTGTAGTTTAGCTTTTGATGAAAGAGGTCGGATATTTATTGTCTATCAAGATGCAACGGGTCATGAATTATTGATCGCCCGACGAGATGATTCCGGAAGCTGGCTCAGAATCACGGTTCGTGGACCTAGCTTAGGGGAAAACCAAGCAGCTAGTGGTTTTTATGCTCGATCTTTTAGTCTTGGGGAAACAGTGATTCTCTCTCACTATCAATACGATCACCAAGTTGAGCCGCCACGACAATTCTTAGAAGTTTTACAAGTTCCCACGCCATAAACATTGCTCATTTGATAACACTGGGCGAGCCTCGTAATAAAACCACGATTTTTTTCTCTCAAGTATTTTTCTCTCAAGTATTGTGAGCACAGTACGAATAACAACTTTGTGAGATTGAATAGGCTATCCATCAAAACTTGGGTAACGCTTTTGCGAATATCTGCATCCACAAAAAAACACATATATATCGTAGGATTTCTTCATGTCTTTAACCAGACTCACCAAAAAAATTAAAGCATTACACGAATATGAGTCCGAAAAAGGAAGCTTTGAAGCAAATGCGCTCAAAGTTTTATCCCAGAGTAAACATTCATCAAATGAACAAAAAGTCGAAGACTTAACGCTTTTAATAGATAGTATTAAGCCCTTGAGAAAGCTTTTGCATAGACAGATTACAGAGCTACTTCTCGACTTACAAATGCAAATGAAGAGCGGTAAAAAAACGAGTTCGGCACGTGAGAAGAAGACGGAAATGTCAAATGATTCGAGTTTGACAAGCAAGAGCTCAAGCGGTGAGCTGTCCTCGCCAAATTCCGAAGCACTCAGCTTCCAAGAAGCTTCTCTTGAAGATCAGAAACTTACCGAATCAGAGGTAAAAGAGTCAAAAATAGAAACAAGCCCCCAGTCTAAGCCAAGCTCTCAAGCTGCTGAACCACTTCCGGTAAAGCACTCAAATGCATCTGAATTAGAGTCTTCTGTAAAGTCCCCCAGTCCTGTAAGTCAGGAGTCCTCTTCGGACTTAAATTCTAATAAAAAAGCTAGACCAAGACTTGAGCAAAACCCGCAAACACCACAGCCTTTAAAGATTACTGAAGCCCCCATAGCTGCCAATCCTGAGCCCCCAAGTGCCCCACCTCAAGATCATTCTAGCAACCAGATATTTGAATTCGATCAAACGCCTGATATTGCAGAGTTTAAAAGAGAAGCGACTCAAGATCCCTTAGAAATCGATTCTCCTTTTGAAGATGTAAACCCCAAAGGGAAACGAAATGAGTTAGATGAGCTAGACGAACTTGAAGCATTGAAAAGAGAGGTCGAGTTTTTGACCACACCTAACTTTGCTGAAGATGCAGTACTGCCAGATGACCTGATTCCAACCTTACAATCCTCGGCAGAGCTTCCTTTTGATCTGCCTCCTTTGCCAACTCTTGAGCCTAGTTTCTTTCAAGATAGTTCAGCTTCAGTAGACGTTGTCATCACTCATGAATCTGCAGAAGATCACTTTAACGCTCAACCTAAGGCGACTGCAGTCAATGAGGAAGCGATATCAGGCTCTGCTTCAGAGCCCTTTGATTTTCCAATGAGCGCCGGCGAAGCAGGTACTGCTGTTTTTGATGAAGAAGCCATTAAAAAGTTTAAAGAGCAAGATGCCAAGCTCAGAGCGCAAAGCGAAGCCTCAATTCTTCATTCAACCACTCAAAAAACCGCAACATTTTCAGTGCATGTAAGTACACCCCAGCAAATCTTTGTTGGACATGCCGATCAATTTGATCACAAAGAACTTGTGCTTATCTGCCAACAAGGCCTTCTCAAAGGCGAAGAGGTCAAGCTTAGGTTTAAACTTCCGCAAAGCCAAGAAATGATTGAATGTAAAGCGTTGGTACGCTTAGCCGAAAACACCAAGAGTATGCAAAAAAGACTCACTTTACGATTTTTAGATCTTCGTCCACTGCAAATCGATCAAATTAAAGCCGAAACCTAGTAGTCTTCCATAAGTTTTTCAAGTTCAGCAAAGGATGCCTCAGCTCTGTCTTGAATCGTTTGCCTATGTTTTTTAGGAATCATGGATAGACTTTGGATGAGTCGACTTTTTTGCTGTGCCTCATAGCATACAAGAACATAGTAAGTATTGATCTCACCATACTCGATATGACTTTTCTTGGCCTTAGTCCCTTGCAAAACTGCCCGACTCGATTGTCGACTGGCCTCGGTCATCAATTCTTCACTAAAGTCTTGAGCACCTCCTCCCTCGCTTCGATAAGTCTTAATGACATTTTCAATTCTTGTTTGAATCTGTCTTGCTAAGTCCGCTCGTCCTTTAGCGATAGCCCCCGATTTGGCAAGAGATAAGCTACCATTCATCTGTAAACTGCCTAAACCACAACCCAAAGGAGTGTTCATCACCCAGTTTGGTAGCGGATGACTTGGGTTTGAAGCCCCACAACCACTGCAACTCATAAAGCCTAACAGTAGGATCATTAAGTGTAAGCGACCAATCGTACGATTCCGAAATGTAAAAGAACTCAAAACTAAACTCCTTTTAGATACTTAGGTGGGTTGATAAGCTTTTTACTAAACTTAGCAACGTCTTTTTGTCAGGGATGATCTATATTCTATCTCGATCATAAATATATGCCGATCATTTCTATTATCTGCTTTGAGACTTGTAGTCAGAGTGTAGCTATGGCAAATCTATAGAGCTTATTCAAGCAATTGGGTCCAATGACTCGATCGAGGTCTATAATTTACATTTACTTTGTTTATCCTCAATTTATTACATCATTAAGAATACCTAGGTTTCGTTTTCTTAACAGGAGCTTCCATGTCTAATTTTAATCATGCCCCTCTAACTGTGCTCAGCGATGAAGAAAAAGCTTTTGCGGACGAGGTTTATAAGTTTGCTCAAAAAGAAGTTGCTCCTCATGTCGCTCAAATGGACGAGGAGAGTAAGCTACATCCAAATATTATTCCTAAACTCTTTGAAATGGGCTTAATGGGTGTAGAGATTCCCGAAAAGTTTGATGGGGTAGATGGAAGCTTTATGCTTGCAACCCTCGCTGTTGAATCTTTAGCGCGTGTTGATCCTAGCGTGGCTGTTGTTGTGGATGTACAAAACACTCTAGTGAATAATGCCTTGGTGCGTTGGTGTAATGATGAGCAAAAAGCTAGAATCCTGCCTAAAATGGCTACTGAATGGGTGGGCTCATATGCGCTTAGCGAGCCGAGTTCTGGGTCAGATGCCTTTGCTCTAAAGTGTCGTGCTGATCGTGTAGAAGGCGGCTGGCGTTTAAATGGTACAAAGCTTTGGATCACCAATGGCGGTGAAAGTACCATGTTTATTGTGATGGCTAATACCGACTTTGAAAAAGGCTATCGTGGCATTACCTCTTTTCTTGTACAACGAGGCACAGAAGGGTTCACTGTCGGTAAAAAAGAAGATAAGTTAGGAATTCGTGCCTCAAGTACCACCGAACTCATTTTTGAAGACTGTTTTATTCCCGACGCTGATGTACTTGGTGAAGTCGGTAAGGGATATAAAATTGCCATTGAAACTCTAAATGAGGGTCGTATTGGTATTGGTGCTCAAATGGTAGGCCTTGCACAGGGCGCCTTTGACTATGCCATGAAATATATGCTTGAACGTAAGCAATTCAATAAGCCGATTGCTGAGTTTCAAGGTCTAGCCTTTCAATATGCAGAGGTAGCGACCGAAATCGAAGCGGCCCGTTTAATGGTATATAATGCAGCACGTCTAAAGGATGCCGGTAAACCTTTCTTAAAGGAAGCGGCTATGGCCAAACTCTTTGCTTCTAATGTGGCCGAAAAAACTGCTTCAATGTGTATTGAGTTCATTGGAGGAGTAGGCTTTACTAAAGAATATCCATTAGAAAAGCTCTATCGAGATGCTAAGATTGGAAAGATCTACGAAGGAACATCTAATTTGCAACTTGATACCATCGCCAAAATCTTGCGCGCTGAATATAAATAATACAAGTCTATAACAAACGAGTAATCATCGATGACCACCGCTTTACTGAAAGATCGTTATGAACTGCTTCGTAAGCTAGGAAGCGGTGGTTTTAGTACGGTGTTCGCCGCTATGGATACCTTATTAGACCGCGAGGTAGCCATCAAAATCCTTAAGGCTTCATTGCATGAGGATGAAGAGTTAGTTACTCGTTTTTTACTTGAGGCCAAGCTAACCTCAAAGTTAACCCACCCTAATGCCCTTACTGTGCATGACTTTGGTAGAGATGAGCAAGGGCATTGTTTCTTTGTTACCGAGCTCTTGATGGGCCAATCTCTGCATGACCGTCTCTACACTAAAACCTTGACTTTATTTGACTCTTTGTCAATTATCAAGCAAATCGCTTCAGCCCTGGGCGAGGCGCACAGCAAAGATATTGTCCATCGGGATATTAAACCGGGTAATATATTTTTATGTAAATCAAGTACTCCAAGTCCACAAAAAGAGATCATTGCTAAGCTTCTAGACTTTGGCATTGCCAAAAGTGTTGGCTTTGACGGGCAAACCGTTACCGGACAGATGATGGGTACACCCACTTATATGTCTCCAGAACAGATCGTGAACATTAAGGAAGTTGACCAACGCACTGATATATATAGCTTAGGCATTGTTTTTTACCATATGATTTGTGGCAGTCCCCCTTTTAAAGGAGATAGTTATTTTGATACCATGCGCATGCATATGCAAGCGCCTTTACCACCACTAAATCTTAAAACACGACATCAAAATGTTTATCAAGCTCTCACTGACTTATTAGTTAAAATGACGGCAAAAGATAAGCAAAGTCGGCATGAACATGCGCATGAGCTCATTGATGATATCAACAAGATCCAAACTTTAGTTCTGCGCATTACAACTCGTTCTGCGGCTCAAAAATCAGTTCCTACAACCGCTCAAAGCTCATCTAGTCAAACCGAAAACTCACCGGTGTCAAGACAGTCGATACCTAATGACCTTAGTGTGCCCCAGTCGTCTTCCAAAGAGATAAGTTCCTCGAAGCCACAACCCACAGCAAAGCCAATAACAAGTTCAGCTGAACAAAATGAGCCTATTATCAAAACTGCAGTACTTGGAGCGAATAGTGCTCATTCTGTACCCAGCAGTACTGAGGTTCAAGCGAGCTCTAGCTCATCAAGTCTTGACTCTTTTAACTTTGAAAAATCTGAAGATAACTTAACGCCTAGTTATGGATGGCGTGAAAGCTTAAAAGAAAATTCTATTTCTGAAAATCCTCTCGAGTTCCTTAAGGAAGTTGAAGCCAATAATCTTGATCTTCCTCCACCACTTGACCCCTTTGCGATCAAAGTCGCTGACTCACAATCAAACTCGTCAAATGATCTGGTCATTAGCAGTGCTTCTTCGTCAATTAAACTTAAGGTGCCTACACAAGCGAGTCACAAGGTCACCATGACTGAAGAACCAGCTAAAGCAGACAATTTTGAGTTAAAAACCACCGCAATGAGTTCGTCGGCTAGCGTACAGATGAACCAGAGCGCCAAACCACAAAGTACCTCTCGAACTCACCAGTCGCCACAAGCTCAGCATCAGCAAGGACAGCATAAAGATGTTTTTGGTGCGGGACGAGATGATCACTTGTCTGTATTGGCTCCAAGTGCTCCAAGGGTCATTCGAATTCTCATCCTTGATCCTAATCAGTTTGCCAGCCAACTCTATCAAAAAGGTCTGATGGCTGGTGCCGAAAGACGTAGCAAAAACCGAGAGGCGAAGGGGATTTCAAGCTCTGATATGCTTACGGTTACCCTTTCAAATACTCTAGAATCCTTTAAGGAAGACTTAGATTGGGGAGCCGATGTTGTCTTAGCTGACTTAAAAGCTCAAGATGGTCACAATGAGTCAGAGGGCATTGAGCTCATTAGAGAATTGAAAAAGCAAATCCCTAGCAACTGCCATCTCATTGCATTATGCAAAGATGTCCAATATGCAGATGATGCTCTTTTGGCAGGAGCAGATCGAGTTTTAATGAAGCCGGTACGCAATCGGCAACTTTTTGATGCCATTGCATATTATTTATGGCCAACCTCACTTTAGCGTAATCTTCACTGACTTTACTCATGTACAGATAAGAGTCCCGATCATAGATAAGAGTCTCGACCATGTTACCATTGCCCTCGGTTCTATATAGACCAATGAATATAAAAACATGCAACAATTCTAACAAGCTGTTGCTCTTAATATGTTTGAGTCTATCCTTAAGTGCGTGTGTTGTTAAAGAAGATCTAAATACAGTAGATGCCGAGATGACTCCGCTTCCTCCGACAATAAGAACAGATGATCTTGATCGTGATGGTTTTACGGTTGAAGAAGGGGATTGTGATGATGATAACTATGCCATTAACCCCAACCGTTCCGAAGTTTGTGGTGATGGGATTGATCAAGATTGTAATGGGTCGGACTTAAGTTGTGATGCCTTAGATAATGACGGAGATGGCTACTCTATTTTGGAGGGTGACTGCAATGATGATAATAGTGCCATTGCCCCAAATCGTTCGGATATATGTGATGATGGGATTGATCAAGACTGCAATGGCCAAGACTTAAGCTGTGATCAAGTTGATGATGATGGCGATGGGTATACAGTCGCCAGTGGTGATTGTGCCGAAGGTAATGCTCGAGTTTATCCCGGTGCACAAGAAAACTGTGGAGATGGGATTGATCAGGATTGTGATGGAATAGATTTAGCGTGTGAAAACCTTGATCAAGACCTTGATGGCATCCCCGATCGTCAAGACCTGTGCCCGGAAGACTTTGATCCAAGAAACTTGGATAGCGACCAAGATGGCATAGGTGATCGCTGTGATAATTGTGTTAATGTCTCCAACTCTGATCAAAGTGATGCCGACTTAGATGGCTATGGTGATGCTTGCTCACCACAAGCAGATATGGACGGAGATGGAGTCAGTGTGAGTCAAGGTGATTGCAACGATCAAGATCCTAGCATTTCGCCAAACCAAGCAGAACAGTGTGATGATGTCGATCATGATTGTGATCAATATCCCGATGAGGGCTGTGCAACTGATTTACGAAGCCAAGTCGTCAGCTTTAGTTCAGGCCCTAGCTTGCTTGGCAGTACTTTAGCTGACCCCAGTGAATGCGCAATTGATTCTCGACAGGATGAAAATTGTGATGAAGTTCCACAAAGAGAAATCCAGTTAAGCGCATTTTCCATAGAAATTCATGAGGTGACACAGGCGCAATATGCTCGTTGCATCAATTTCGGTTACTGCACCTTACCACTGCAAGTTACTGGCATCGAAAGTTCTGAACGTTTTGGCTTATCTGAGTTTGCTAACTACCCAATGACTTGGATTAATCAAAGTCAAGCTGAACGTTATTGTTCATGGCTTGGTGGTCGACTTCCCACCGAAGCTGAATGGGAAAGAGCGGCTCGGGATAACTTGGCTCTTAATGATATTCAATATATTAATGGGCGAACAGGCCCTAATTGCCAAGAAGCCAATATTGCGGGCTGTCACGGTGATCTTTTACCGGTCATGAGCTTAAGTGGCGACCAAAATCAAAGTGGTATTTTTGACTTAACCGGCAATGCTCATGAGTTTGTTTCAGGATATTATGATGCTCAATGGTATGCTCAAATTGATCTAACAGATCCACAATCACCAACCCAAGGTAATGAACGACAGCAAATTGCGGTTAGAGGAGGAGCATATAATACCGCTTTGGCCTTTAGCACCATCACCTATCGTGGCTTTAGGCTTTTGATGCGTCGTGATCGAGCATTGCCAGAGGTTGGTTTTCGCTGTATTTTCCCTCAATAAGCTGAGTGATTTATAAAGCGAGCGCCCAATAAAACATCATCAATGCGCTCATAAGAAGAAGCATTGCTATGTGGGTGTTTTCAGTGCTTTCTAGTCTTTTAGTCAAGCCCTGAGCAAGCATATATCTCAGACTCAAAATGATCGCAATGAGACTGAGGATCAAGTTTAAAGACTGTCCAACTTTAGGGCGTAAGTCAGCTTTTAAGGTCTCTTTGATCACCTGTTCACTTACAGCATCTATACTCTTTGCATAAAGTTTTTGTAAGGCTTGATCGACGGGCTTTGTCCAATGTGCATAGGGGTTAAGCAACCAGGCAGTAGAACGAATGGCGCCACGTTGTAGGCTTAGGTAATCCATAGCATCTTGAGGCTGCTGATTTTGTAAAGCTTCTTGAGATAAGTGCCATAAACCTTGCATGGCTTGTTCACCGACTGCACTTCCAGGATAATAGGCTCGTATAGCCCATTGATAATGTAGTGCCGCCCGTGCTTTTTGGCCTTGATCTAACAAGTATTCTGCACTTTGCCAATGTTGATCAGCTCGTTGTCGAGCAGAAATATATAAGATGCACCCCAAGCTTAGTAACATCAATAAAACCGGATTAAGCCAAACTCGTCCTTGTGAAGAAGAATGAACAGCAGAAGCATGATTAGCAGAAGAATCGTGACTTTGAGAACTCATATTGCTTAGGTCAAATCACGTCTAGCAAAAAGCAGACTTGCCATCATTAAACAAATGGCTGCATAACTCCAGCTGGTCAGTCCAGCCTTACTGACATAAGCCCATGGGATAGGAGAGCGATAAACCACTTGCTCACTCACATTATATAATTTTAACGGAGGCATAATGACTAAAAGTTCTTTAGCAAGATCAAGAACCATACTCGGTTCCTCGGTGTTAATCGCTCGTTGCTGAAGTCGAATGATATCATCAGCAAAACGTCCAATAAGCATCACCCCAAAGGCTAAGGCTGAGGTCACTAAAGGCGTGGAAAAACTTCCAAATAACATGGCAACCGAACCAATGATAAGAGCCTCAAACCAAATTAACAACCAAGCTTTGATCATCACAAACTCAAAGGGGATGTGTAAGCGCCAAGCCAAGAAATACCAAACCAGCCCAAAAAGACCGGTCAATAAAAGCGTACTCATGGCTAGACCAATATATTTACCCCATACAATCACTGATCTTGAAATCGGCTTGGTAGCCAAGGTAAAAAGACTTTTTCGCTCGAGGTCACGATAAAGGGTCTGTGCACACAAGGCGAGCATTGAAAAGCTGATTAAACTCGAGCCCAAAAATAAGCCTAAGTCTTTAAGAAGGCGCTCATCTTCATTGAGAGAACTTGCGGTCATCAAGGAAATTGCTACAAATAAAGCAAGGCTAAAAAAGAAGATGACCACACTGAGTTTACTGCGGAATGCAGACCTAAAAGTAGCCAGTGCAATGGCCCAAGTGGACTTAATCATCAGCCTTTTCTCCTTTAGAACTTTGCTGGTCAACTTGACTATTGGAAGTAACAAACAAAGACTCTAATTGTGGTTTTAAACGAAGTATTTCGTAAATATGCCCTTGATGTTCAGTGATCTTTGCTAGGGTCGTTTGCTGGCTTGATTCTGGAATGCAAAAAGAAAATAAGGCTTTCTGCTCTAATCCACGCTCAAGCACAGTAAAACCTTCTAAATGCCTTAAATCTTGTTGTAGTGCTTCACTAGGCTTGACCAATGTAAACTCAAGTTGATCAGCACTTGATGACAAATCAGCAAGGCTTCCTTGATGCCTAACTTGACCTTGCTCTAGAATCAGAAAACGATCACACAAGGCTTCAACATCCGGCAAAATATGTGAGCTAAATAATAAGCTTGCCCCTCGGGCTCTTTCTTCGAGCAAGACCTCTCGAATCTCTCGGCGCCCGATTGGATCCAAACCACTAAAGGGCTCATCAAGAACGATTAAACGAGGAGAGGCAATCAGAGCTTGGGCAATGCCAATTCTTTGGTGCATACCTTTTGAAAGTTTACGCAAGGGACGATCGGCCGCATGAGTCATACCTACTCGAGTAATTAAGGCATCGCTATGCATCTCTATCTCTCGATTTGGTACATGATGAAGCGCGCAAAATAAATGCATCAGCTCTCTTGGGGTCAGCTCGTCATAAAAACTTGGATTTTCTGGCAAATACCCCACGTTTCTTCGAGCCTTTGCATGATGCACTGCTTCATCATAAAAATAAGCTTGCCCCTGAGTGGGTTTAATCAAGCCCATCAACATTTTCATTGTGGTACTTTTACCTGCCCCATTCGCGCCTAAAAGAGCAAAGATCTCACCTGATCGTATATTGAAGCTCAAGTTAGAAACCGCAGAAACAACCTTGTGTAAACGGCCCAGTGGATACTGTCTTAAATAAGGAATCGGTGCAAAAAAGCCCGTATAAAATGTTTTGGAAAGGTTCTTGACCTCAACCGCAAACTCTTCACTCATCCCATCCGCCTTGTCATGATCTAAAACCTTAAACTGCTCAGTCTCAAAAGCCTATCGTTTCCGCTTTCCCTACAATTATTGTGCTGAGACTGTCAACTCAACCTTTGAATCTTCGCGACTTAACCATTGAGAAGCTTGTATGGTGACTTTTTCGGCTGGATATGGCGCACCTTCACGAATCAAAGTGACTTTAAATGAACAGGTTTCCTGATCGGCAGCACAAGGAATACAGGTGTCGTCTGCATTTGTAGAATCTAATTCAGTGTCACAGCCATAAACTCCCGTAGTCCCACTAAGGGTATATTTTCCAAGGTCTGCACTAAGAACCTCATTATTACCACGTCTAAAAAGAGTTCTTGTTTTAAGGTCATCTCCCTCTAAACTAGCAGTCGTCATGACCCATGACTGATTTTCAAAGTTAAAATCTTCATTGAGCTCACTGTGCTCAATTTGGATGTCGATCATTAAAGGAAAGCTTTCAAAATCAAAAGGTCCGTTTCGATAACTAAAATGGAAACTTGCTTCGGTTGCTTCTTTTTCTAATGCAACTGTGACAAACTCCGAGTCAGCCATTGGAAAGTCCGCTTCCGAAGTCGCAATCAAAATAGCCATGGCGACAAGAAAAACACCGATAATACTTAATTTTGAGAAAACTCTTAGGCTCTGTTTAACAACTGATCGTGAACTTGTAAAAAGTGAATGCTTCATCTGGTCTCCAATATAGGTTAGGGGCACCTTTTAAAATAGATTAGATTTGATTAGACTTAGGAATATATTTGTCTTTGATACTCATTTAAACGAAAAATTACTCTACAAAGTTTGAGTTTTTGCAAAGTATAATTCAAATCTTTTTGAAATCTGTTTAACATCACTCGCTCATCTGTTTAGAGTAATGTATAGTAGTTGACCATAAGACTATGTTGAGTCATTGTTCAATCTTATAAACTATGGTTCTTTATCTCATAAATTCTTATTCGATTGTTTAGCTTGAGATGCAACTTGCAGAATTAAACATTTTACAAAATGTCACGCCTAAATGGGGTGCTGGGCACTATCTCGCCCAAGATAAAGATGGACATCTTTTGGAAGTGCTTGTCGCTGAGCGCAGCACAGAATCGGTCACCGCCCTACTGTCTTGGGCCAAAGCCTTAGAAAAGGTTTCGCACCCTTCAATTCCCAAAATACAAATGATGGTGCACCAAGAGATTACCTTTGTCGCTCTCAAAGTTGATGAAGGCATCTCGTTATCTAACCCTCTGCAACATCGACGTGAACATTTACTGCGTATCGATATTTTAAGTGCTTTTTATCAGCTTGCTACCGCCCTTAAAAAACTCCATGATCATGGACTTAATCATGGCAACTTGAACCTTGATCACATGAAACTCATTGGTGAGGGGCAATTACAACTCCGAGGTTGGGCACCACCAGCGATTGAAACCACCTTTAGTTTAAGGCAAATCGACGAATTAAAGCGCTTTAAAAACTTTTTCTATCTAGCGATCGTTGGACAATTTCCTCCAACACATCGTCATCTACAGCACAGTGATCAAAAACTCACGCCCTTTCAAGCGCAATGCCTAGAAGCTTGGAGTCAATGGTATCACCAAGAAGCGCGTAAAGAACAACCCAATTTAAGTAGTTCAAATCTTATGCTTTTTGATGAAGTTCCACAGGATGCCTCAGAATTAATTCAAGAACTTCAGCCTCATCTTGACCATAGCTTTGCTCAGTTTTATCAGCAAATCGAGAATGAACTTGCCGATCGTGAGAAGTTTGAAACACTCTATATTAAACGGCAAGAATTATTGCTTGAGCTTGAACGGGTCCATAGAGCAACGCAACTTTGGCTCCAACAACAGCAACATAATAAGCTCATTAGCGATCAGCAAACCCAAAATATTGACCATATCTTTGGTGAAGTTGATTTACTTAGATCACAGCTTGAACAACAAAGTGGACTGTTTTTTAACCAATCTCATCAACGATTGGATCAGAGTTCGAGATTACGTAATCGGAATGGTAATACCCAGCTCTACAACATAGATCCTTCGGTACAACAGCCTAGTGATGAAAGAATACAAACCTTTGGTCGTTCCATGCAAGATTTGGAACAAGCTTGGCATCAAGTGAACCCAAATCAGGCAATTTTTGTTTCTGACCAAGATCAAAACCTGATCTTGAATTCCAACATGAGTGCTTCAATACAAGCAGGCGGAGAGTCACAAAATCAATTATTAAATGGTGATTTAATCCAATGGGCAGAATTACCACCTCTGGTTCTTGATAACCATGAGTCATCAAATTCAATGGATCAAAATAATCCGCCCTCTTTACGTCCCACTGACCTTTCCTCTACCAATCATTCTGTATTGGGTATTGAGCCTTTACCATCTTATGTTGATATTCCCAAAGTCACCGCTAGTGGAGACCAGCATCAGACTCAACTATTCATGCCAGATCAATACGATTATGACGATTCATCAGACGAATTCAAAGGCAAAAACTCTTTTCTCAACCTTAGTTCCTTAATTCCGGCTCGAACGAAAACAGTGTATACACAACACTTACCGGAATTTGACTCTGCTGATGTATATCAATCTCACGAAGCTTCTGGTCTAAAGCTTGCTTTTTCTCATCGAAGCTTTTTTATCTTCCTGTATTTCAGTGCCGGCTTAATTTTTGTCTGGTCACTGCGTAATCAAGATCATGCATCCACGACAGTAAAACCCAAGCCATCAGCTGAGAGTCGCCTAGATGCATCGGTTACTCCTAAGGCTAATCAAGCGAGTGATATTCAAGACCCTAAGCCAAGTACTTCTGTAAATACCGCCAGTCAATCATCATCCGATAGTCTTGTGATTAATGCTGTTTCGAGTCCTGCTAAAGCTCAAGATAGCCCCCAAGTTCAAGAAGCCCCCTTGCCGATTCCACCTGAAAATATGGTTTATATCCCAGGTGGAACCGTGAATGACTCTCTGACCGACGAAGCCTACAATCGGGTGGTCGCTCATTGTATTTTTGAGCCCAACTATCCTGGACGTGACCGTCGATCAAAGGAGCGTTGCCGCTATTTAATTCGTCGCTCCAAAGCTGAACCTCAAGAGACAAAGGTCAGTCCATTTTTTATGGACAAATACGAAGTCTCGCGTGGGGATTATTTAAACTATTGTCGCTCAGGTGGAGTCTGTAACCAAAGAGTAGACTATTCTGATGCCGAACTTGATCTGCCTGTTGCGCAAGTCTCTATGATACAAGCTATGGATTACTGTCGTTTTTACAAGAAGCACTTACCAAGTTATGAGCAGTGGCTCTTTGCTGCTCGCGGTGAAAGTACTGCGCTTTATCCATGGGGTGATCGTCCGGTTCTTGAAGCGCATGAGTACCGCGCTAATTATAAAAGCAAATTAAGCAAGTCCAAACGAAAACGAAAACGAAAGGAAATCGATGGCTTCAGAGGACCTTATAAAGTGCATCAAAATGCCGAATTGGGCCAAAGTCCATTTGGGGTTGTTCACATGGCCGGCAATGTACGAGAATGGGTCAGCCGTGATCGCCGTAAATTAGGATGGGTCACCGGAGGCAGTTGGAAGCAAGCGATTTGGCATCTACGTCTTACTTCTGGAGAGTTTTTAAAGAAATATGTAGACAGTAGTGATGATATAGGATTCCGCTGTGCTAAAAAGTTGGATTAGTCTTTCACAAACCATGTTTCTGTTTAAGCTTTTAGCTAAACTTGTGCTCAAACTTACTTTACGGCTCTTGCTACTTCCCTTGCTGCTACCTTTGCTGCTGTTATTTGGCTTTGGTCTTGCTCAACATACTTTTGCCCAAGCACCCAAGCAAGTTCAATTTATGCTCGGTGACGATGGTGGGTCATGTCCCAACTCTATTGCATTATATGACGGCTTAAGAATGACCTTTCAGTTTCCAAGTAAAGTAAGAGTTGCTGTGCCAAGCCATGATCAAATGATTGATATCTTTATTAGTGGTCGTCTAATTGTGGTTAACCCAAGCTCAAACCGTCGTTCTGACCAAAGTCAAGTCACGCTCACCACTGAGTTAAGTAGTCATCAAGCTTTTATTTGTAAGTTTACACTCTTTGATCAACAGGCTTTAAGAGAACATGATCAACCTATAGAGCTCATTAGAGTGCAAAGTCAGCAGGGACAAAAACGGATTGAAAGTGAAGCTTTAGAGTTGTTGGCGATGTACATGAAGCAAAGTGCTTTATCTAGCCAAACTCAGACTCAATCATCATCAACTCTTCCTCCACTCTTATCTAAACAAGCGCTGTCTAAACAAGCGCAGGTGTTTATTGCATCTTGGCAAGCAAATATTGAGCAACAACATATTCAAAGACTCATGACTGCTAGAGATTTTGAACTCTCAGCGAATCGTCCAGTCCGCGTTCAAGAACATCTAATCTATGTGGTGATTGAAAGAGTGATTCGTGCCCACCATCTTTTACATCTAAGGGTTAAATTACAAAATCATAGTCAAAAAAAATTTGAATTATACCAAGTGTACTCACAGCCTAAGAACATAAATAAATCTAGTACCTTACCCACGTTCCCAACCGCATCCCTTTGGTCCATAAATCAGCCAAATCAAATCGTTAAAACTTTAAATCTTAAGGCTGGTGATGGGCCTCACTATTTAAGTCTTAGCGCCCCTCAAAGTGTACTAAAGGATTCTTTACTCATATTTCGCTCAACAGATGGACGATCAATTCACATTGATATGAGTGAGTTTGATGAGCTCTAAGTACGCCTAAGATCCAAATTTAATTGATCACTTACTGTTGAAGATCAAGAGATTAGATTTTTATTCTTTCAAGGCTTACTCAATGCTAATCTCATTCAGTGAACATAACTTTCATTCACCTTGATTAATAATGTAAAGTAAAAGGCGAATTCAGTGAGTCAGGCTTTTGAAAAGACCCACCAAAATCTAGAAGTAAATCAAGAGGAGCAAACTGTACTTGAAAGCACTCGCTCACCTGATTCACTTGAACAACAGTTTCAATTCCAAGGAAAGCAGACTTTAGAAAAGGTCAGTCAAGAAGCTCTTTCTGGGCAAGTGAAGCCACAAGAAAAGTCAAAACAGCAGAAATCTATCCCACAGAACTTACCTCAATTATCGCAGGATACTGAGTTTAGATTACAAGCTGATACGATCTTACCCGGACGCTATCGGGTGAAGCAGGCCTTAGGTAAGGGTGGGTATGGCTCAGTCTATGCCGGTAAAGACCTAAGTTTGGATCGGGCGATTGCCATTAAATTACTCAGTCATGAGCTTGAAGGACAGGCGGCCCAGCGCTTTAAGGATGAGGGCCGATTGATTGCTAAATTACAACATCCTCATATCATTCAAGTCTATGCTTTTAATGAGCATGATTTCCACTGTCCTTTTTTGGTCATGGAGCACTTTGGCACCGGTTCCTTGAAAGATCATTGGCAAAAAGATGAACCGGCTCCACTTTATGAATCCTGTATAATTATTGCTCAAGTTCTTGATGCTCTCCATGCTGCTCACCAGGTTGGGGTTGTGCATCGCGATATCAAAGAGGCTAATATCTTATATGATCATCAAAACCAAACGATCAAACTTTGTGATTTTGGGATTGCAAGGGCTGTGGAACGTTTAGAGGATCAAGCACAGACAACCAAAGAGGGTTGTGTGATTGGTACTGGTCATTATATTGCACCAGAAAGATATAAAGGCATCAACCATGATCCAAGAAGTGACCTGTATTCGGTGGGTGTGCTTTTTCATCGCTTACTCACCGGCCATAGACCTCATGAATCTTATTATGGAGAACCCTTAGCCCCCGGCATTGTGATGTATCGTAGTTCATATGAGGGTATAGAGCATATCAAAGGTATACCACGAGCCATCGAAAGAATATGCTTACGTTTATTAGAACGTGATATAGACCTCCGTTATCAAAGTGCTAAGCAGGCCCAATTAGACCTACTTGAGGCCTTGCAAAGTCCTGAAACAAAAAGCTATGAGCATGAACTGAACATGAGTACTCACGCTGGGCAGAAGTCTCAAAAAAATGCTTCGGAACCAGATACTTGGAAAGCTCAAGTCTCCTCTAGCTCATCATTATCATCAACTCAAACCTTAGGCATCTTTTATCGTTGGACCGCTATACTCAAGCGTTCATCAGCTGTGTGGGCCTTTCTCTTGGGCATGATTTTATTTGGTCTTTTCTGGCTTTTTACTTTTTTAAGCCAACCTCAAGTACCCACGATCATCAAATTAGGCGCACACTCTTTAGATAAAGTTCAATCCAAGAAAACTCAGCAAGATGCTTCATCAACAATTAAGCCACACACTAAGGACAGTAAACCGGTACAAACCAAGAATAAAGTCAAAGCCAAACAGTCTTTCCAAACCACCGCTTCCCAAAAGCAGCAGAATAAAATCCGACCTCATTCCAAAACTCGAAAATCCCGATCTAAGTCCCGATCTAAGGCCCAGCCAAAGAATACATTAAATACCGGTAAAAACTCTCCCTATGTTTTTCCGGTCCGCTCCGCAGATGAAGCATCTCCATGAGTATATGCATCATAACTCATAATGTATGACTTACTCTTTTATAAACGATAGCAAAACATGAGCGATCTTAATTTTTTACCGCCGTATTCTCTTAGGCAATGGCTTCTCAATATAACGACCTTTCTAAGCTTTGCTTTATGCTTTCTCAGCGGCTCTTTAATTGATCTATATTTAAATCAAGCTTGGTCTCATGGAGGTACACCAAGAGTTCTTTCTATTTATCCACCACAGCAAGACACAAGTCCCTTATGGATGGTTGATACCCTTGGGTTATTTAAGAGAGAGCGCACTGAACTCAGTGGCCAATCTTGGTCATGGCTTTGTGATGATGCGGTTGATCCAACCTTAGGTATTGATGATTTAGTGGTTTTAAGCGAGCAAAGACTGATTGCAATCGCCAAAAGTGGATTATATCTAAGTACTGACGGGGGCTGTAGCTTTGAAAGGCATCAAAGTGAGCTCAGCCAGTATGCACTTGGTGCGATTTCTGTTCATCCAAACCATGAGTCATTGGCCATTTACAGCGATTCTATTGGACGAGAAAATAGAGTGTGGTGGAGTGAAGATGCTGGGCGAACTTGGCAACAATCATCCTTTTCGGTCAATGGTACTATTTATAAGTTATGGCGAAATCCACAAAATCCAATGGAGCTTTGGCTCAATCATGCTCAGGGCTTAAGTCGAAGCCAAGATGGTGGAAAAAACTTTGAGGCGATGAATACTCCTGACTATGGGCTTGGTCTTTTGCCCAACGAAGTTCGCTTGTTAGGTGGTGGACAGCTAGGTGAGTATCAAGCGTTATTTTTGGCCCTTAACCGCTTTCCCACCGCTAGTTTATTACTGTCAGTCAATCAAGGTGCTTCATGGCGGGCGATTCATCAAGCCGAAGATAGCTATGATGACCTTGTGTTAAGTTCAAATACACTCTGGGTAAGCACACCCTTTGAAGGCTTATTTACCTTTTCACTCGGTGAGTCTGAACGGCTAAATACAGCCGATTCTTGGTTATCAGATCGTTGGATACAAGATGAAGACCTCTTCATTTCTTGTTTAAGCCAAGATCCAAATATGGAGAATAGGGTTTGGTCCTGTGGTCGAGCAACACCCAGCAACTGGCTAATCGCCTATTCAGATGATCAAGCACTCACTTGGCAGATTGAAATGGACGCTTATGGCATGGCCGCCAATACGCCTTGGGCCTGTTCTGAAACTGCACCCAGTAGAGTGGCCTGTCAAAGACGTTGCTTAGATGATGATTGTGATCCTAGTGGACTTAATCCCCCTCAAATGTCAGATTCTTTAGCTTCAGAGTCATCCAATTCCTCTGAAATGAATGCTCAGTCCATGAATAATGAAAATCTTCAAGGTCAGCAAGGGTGCTTACAATCCACTGGGCATATAAGCTCAAGTAAATCGCTTCTCTTTGATTTATGGTTATATTATCTAATTGTTTTTCTGACGCTTAAGTTCGTAATTAGCTTCATAAAAGTAAAGCGAGTTTAGGGTGAGTCTTTATTTGAGCAACTTAATCAGTATGAGTTGTTTTATCTTATTAAGTGCTTGCGCTCATCAGCCAAAGACTCAGAATATATCCCAAACGATCCAACAAACAAAACTTGGATTGAAAAGCTTATATGCTGAGCATGTAGATATGCATGACCAACTGAATCCTCAATGGATAGACTGCTTGGCGCCTTTTTTTAGCTCAAGGCCTCTAGGGTCATATACACAGCAAAACCAGCAAAAGTTTTCAGATGATTTAATCTATTGCTCAAGCTTATTAAGTCGCCCAAATACTGAAACCCGCCCCAAGTTTTTAAACCGTGATTGGCTCATCATTAAGGCCCAAGAATATATTAGACCAAGCTTGGATATTCAATCACAACAACAAAGACAAATGGGACCTTTAAAGCATGCATTAAACCAAGGTGATTGGAGTCTTAAAGTCACTATACTTCGCCTGCCCCCTTATCAAGATCAAGCTGAAGGTGTAGAAAAGAACCGACCAAGTTCTTTAGCAAAGTTCCAAGTTCCGGCTCCTCTTAAGCGCTGGGCAAATGCCAAAGTCAATCAAGCTGTACTCAGTGAATGGAACTTAGATACTGTACAAACAAGACCGATCTCAATCGCTTCTGAAATGACATTCAAGCAATTACCTACCCCAAGAGTGGGCCAAGTACTTCATTTAGACTTATCACAAAAAGCACCTACTATTCTGAGAGGTGCTTGGGCTTTGCATCATCATTTGTGGCTAAATGCACCTACCTTGTATAAAGAGTTTGTTTTTAATGCACCAAGAGCAATTCAACTCAGTTATTTTGGTCAGCCCGCTCAGCAACATCGCAAGGAAAGTTATGGTCAGGTATTAACTTGGCAAAATCAGTTTTTAGCAAGTGGTGAAGGGGGTGATTTATATATAAGTACAATGGACTCTTGGTCTAAAATACATAACTGGTTATGGCAGCGTTTTCATGATGCTTTTCTACAATATGAAAGGGTGCTGAATAAGCGCTTAAACTCTAGTTTATTTAATTATTTCCTGTTCCCGAGAACGCCAAGAGCGACTCATCGATGGATACGGCAGAATTTTAAGTATCAAGCACAGTCCAAAACCCCTTATGAACCTATGCCAATCGGTCAGTTTCTACGATCTAAGGAGGGAGACTGTAAAGAGTTTACGACTTTGGCCCAAGCCTTACTTAAACTTCAAGGACAGCAAACATTTCTTGCCTTTACCTCATCAAAGCCTATTCCTAAATATGCCTTAAACACACCATCCATTGGTTGGTTTGACCATGTTCTTTTATGGCAACCTAGTCCGGATGCGCTTCGATTGGCAACTTTAAGCGCCAAAAGTCGTCAAATCATCTCTTTAGGCCTTACAGAGCATCATTGGTTTGATCCCACGTCATCAAGGATTGGTGCTGCCCCAACAGGCTTGGCCTATGTCATGCTTGGACCTCAAACAGGCTTTTGGACTTTTATACAGGACTGATCATACATTCACTCAGTTTGACGCTTAACTAGCGTAGGCGAGCTTGAGCTTCAATCAAGCGAGCCGTGGTTTGAAAACCAAACTTTTTGTAGCAGTAGATTGCTGGCATATTATCCTCGATGACATTCAAAGCAACCGAGTCAACGAAAGTAAAAAGCTGATCAAGAATATGCCGAACGCATTTAGTTGCATATCCCTTTCCTCGACAGCTTGAGTCAGTCACAATATTTCCGATCGCAGCAACTCGGTAATCCGGATTAAGCAAGTGAATCCCTGCAACACTTAACAAACGCCCTTGTTCATCCTTAATGCCGCAATATAAGCCGGACTCAAGTTGAGCAGGTTCAAAGAGATTGTCGGGGTAGTAGCGTTGAAATAGTGACATAATCGCTCCCGTATCAGGGTGTCCTAAGGCCACTACCCCTTCTGAATCGCCAATGGGTTGGTATAAAGAGCGTTCAAGACCCATTCTTAAGATCTCACGTTTAGCCCGTAAGCTGTAATAGCTACGGATCGCATGATAATGGTGATCTTCTACATTCAAATAGATACGCCTTGGTAATTCATTGTGTACAGCATATAAAATAGACTCTACATCAAGTTCACTTCCATAGGTCCAAATCGTGGGTACGGTTAAACCTGAATAAATGAATAAGAGGGCTTTAATCGCTTTATTTTCCGTCGAGCTTGTATCTTGCTCATCCTCTAAAATAAAAGCTCTAGCCCGTTGAGTAAAGGCTGGAGATAGATAACCCAATAAGTAGGCACATTCCACCGGACGCTTTATAATGAACTCTTGTAGTGGCTGATGAGTTAAAGAGACCTCTCTTACTCTAAGCGCATGTTGTTGGGCATACTCTGACACACTTGGAATCATCACGCCCTCATGATCAATAGATTCGGCTAGCATCGATTCTTCCCACACAGATAAATCTGTATCAACATCAGATTGTTCGGAATCAGACTCCGATTGAGAGACTTGCTGGCCTAAATGCTCATTGGAAGATTGAGTACGACTTTTATTGGTTAAGTTCAAAGAGCTACTAATCGGTTCTAAGGGAGTCAATAGCTTAACAAAGGGCTTTTCACAACTCGCCATTAACTCATCTTGTTCTTCTACCGGTGGTTCAATCAGAGTTGAAGTGCTTAAACCAGACGATGCTTGATCAACGATGGTGGCTATTTCTTCGACCTCTACACTTGGTTGGGCACTCCCTTTGCCAACCACTTTGATAGAACGACCCAAGCCAGCATGAGCAGACGGTATAGAACCGCCGGGCCGTTCTAATAAACTTGAGTTAGCTTGTCTAGGGGGATTCTGCTTGGTGTTTGAATCACTAATGCTATCAAAATCCCGTTTGCCACCGCTTTTATGGACAACCTTAATATCACTAATCACCATGTGCTGATCCACGGCTTTTAGCATATCATATAAGGTCAAACATGCGATGTTTACTGCAGTCAAAGCCTCCATTTCAACACCGGTTTGATCTAAAGCCTCAACACAAGCTTCTACCTTTATTAATGTATTTACTTCATCTATAACAAAGTCAACTGTGATACCGGTTAATTTTAAAGGATGACATAATGGAATCAGACGTGATGTTTCTTTAGCGGCCATAATCCCAGCAACACGGGCAACAGCAAACACATCACCTTTAGGTACTTTACCCTCTTGAATAATGGTCAATGTCTCGGGAGAAAGGGTGATGTTCGCAAGTGCAACCGCTCGTCTTTGAGTCGTTTTTTTCTCATTGATTGAAACCATGCGTGCCGAACCTCTCTCATCGATGTGTGTCAACTCAGACATATAAACTCCTCTCTAATGAGTGTGAGGTGGTAATTAAGCTTGTCAAATTGAGAATCAAGAGTCAGCTTTTTTTGTGGCTTTTTTTGCTGGTGTTTTCTTAGGAGTAGTCTTTTTGGCAGGCGCTTTTTTGGCAGCAGCCTTTTTGGCAGGTGCTTTCTTAGTTGTTACCTTTTTAGTGACTTCCTCGGCTTCTTTTTCTTTAGTAGCGCTCTTTTTAGTAGTGCTCTTTTTAGTAGCGCTCTTTTTAGTAGTGCTCTTTTTAGTAGTGCTCTTTTTACTAGAAGCCTTTTTGGTAGTGCTCTTTTTACTAGAAGCCTTTTTCTCGAGTAATGCCAACGCTTCAGCGATTGTAAACTGATCAAGCTCAGTCCCCTTTGGTAAAGAAGCGTTTATTTTCCCATACTTAACATAGGGGCCATAACGACCATCATACACGAGTAGCTCTCCACCTTCTGGGTGCTCACCTAAGGATTTTAAGACCTTTGTAGCACCACGACCACCACCGGCCTCTTTAGCCTTAACCAAAGCGAGTGCTTCATCAAAGTTGACGGTAAACAAGGCTAGGTCATTAGCAAGTGAAGCATAGGTTTTTTGGTGCTGTGCATAGGCACCATATCGACCAAGATTAATTTGAATATTGCTGCCTGTCTCCGGATGCTCTCCCAAAACTTTAGGAAGACCGAGTAGAAATAGTGCCTGATCAAAGCTCAGTTCTTCACTACTCATTCCCTTAGGAAGGCTTGAGCGCTTTGGTTTATCGCCCTCACCTAATTGTAAGTAAGTTCCAAAACGTCCTTCTCGAATATAAACCGGTTCTTCGTTTTCGGGATGATAGCCAATCGGTTGCTCTCCTGATGCAGCTTGGGCAATACGCTCAGTAATCCATTGGCTATTGACTTCATCGGGACAAAGATCATTAGGTAAAGAGAGAGTTGTTTTTTCTTGCTCAGCATTGAGATATTCAATAAAGGGTCCAAAACGTCCTACTCTAATTTCATGCTCCGGAAAATGAACACCATTCACAGCGCAGATTTCTTTGGGATCAAGTGCTTCGCTTTTAGTCACACCATCGATGAGCTCCTGCTGATAAAAACTCTGCAATAACTGCAGATGATCACCACCGGTAGCAATTTGATCAAGTTCTTCTTCCATGGAAGCCGTGAATTCAGGATCAACAATCTTGCTAAAGGCATTCTCTAGGAGTTGTGTTACAGCTAAAGCTGTAAAGGTTGGAATCAACTGTCTACCTACACCTCTGACATAACCTCGACGTTGAATGGTATCAATAATGCTTGCATAAGTACTTGGCCTACCCACACCTTCTTGCTCCAAGGCTTTAACTAAAGATGCTTCTGAATAGCGCGCTGGAGCCTTGGTTAAATGTTTAACCGCTTCTGCATGAATGAGGCTTAAAGTCTGTCCCTCACTTAATGGTGGTAAACTCTTTTCATCTTCATCTTTAATCTCATAAGCGAGCATAAAGCCAGGCTCGATGATTTCCTTACCACTCGCTCGAAAGGTTAATTGAGGTTCGGTCTCTGAAGTGATTCTTGCATTGGTATAAGAGATTTTGGCTGGGCTCATTTGGCAGGCCATTGTTCGACGCCAAATCAGAGTATATAATTTAGCATCTTGATCACTTAAACCAAGCTGGCTTGCCGTCTTCATTTGCGTGCCTGAAGGGCGAATTGCTTCGTGGGCCTCTTGGGCATTTTTCGCTTTGGACCGATAAACAATCGCTTTAGGTGGCAAATGACCACTACCATATTGCCGTTCAACAGCAGCTCTAATCCCTTGGACAGCTTCTTTTGCCAGAGCAGGTGCATCCGTTCTCATATAGGTAATATGACCATTTTCATAAAGGCGCTGAGCCACTTTCATAGTGGTATTGGTGCTCCAACCAAGTCTTTTGTTGGCGGCCTGCTGTAAAGTAGAGGTAATAAAAGGAGGCAAGGGCTTTTTCTGGCTTTCCTTACGCTCTATTTTTACGACCTTAAGTTGGCTTTGTTGCTGTAAAGCCTTGAGCAGTTCTTCACTTTGGGTTTGATCAAGTAAGTGAGTTTTCTGTTGCTGTGCGGCTAAGACCAACCCTGTTTTGGCATCAAAATGACTACCTTGAGTGATTGATTTACCGGCAATATCAACTAGCTGTGCCGAAATCATTTGCTCTGCTTGCTCGCTTATTCCAGCTTGAATCGCAATATCCCACCATTCGCCACTGTGGAAGCTCATGCGCTCTCGTTCGCGGTTTACAAGCAATTTGACTGCTGCACTTTGAACTCGTCCAGCAGAAAGTTTTGAAGCGACTTTTTTCCAAAGCTGTGGAGAAACGACATAGCCGACTAAACGATCTAAAACTCGTCGAGTTTCTTGAGCTTGGACCAGGTTGATATCTAAGTCACGCGGCGTAGAGATGGCCTGTTGAATCGCACTTTCGGTAATCTCATGAAAAACCATGCGCTTAACCGGAACTTTTGGTTTAAGCACTTCGATTAAGTGCCAACCGATCGACTCTCCTTCGCGATCTTCATCGGTAGCGATATATAGTTCTTCCACACCTTTGAGTAAGTCTTTTAACTCTTTAATCTGGGTCTTTTTATCTTTGGGAACTACATACAAAGGCTTAAAGCCATCATCTACATTGACGCCAATTCGTGCCCAAGATTTACCTTTAAATTGCGTTGGAATCTCACTTGCTGAGGAAGGAAGGTCACGCACATGACCCATAGAAGCTTCCACCCGATACTGATCCCCTAAAAACTTACGAATCGTCTTTGCTTTGGTTGGAGATTCCACAATTACAAGAGCTTTGGCGTGTGTTGCGTTCAAGGCTATATCCTTTTGGTCATTTGAGAGAGCTTTATTAATGTTCGTGATCATACTTGACTGAATCTTTAATCGAATCTTCAATCATGAAACACTCTCAAGTGGATAAAATGTACTTTTAAGATCAAAATACAAGCACAATTCTATCAATCACTCATCTATATAGTTTGATATGGTATCACTCCACATTAACAAAGGAGCACATATGATCTCTACAACAGAGAGCCAAAGATGCAAACAGATAATTCAAGATCTCAAAAATGAAGTTGAGGCTCAGGTTTTTGGAAAAGGGCCCCAAGTAGAGCTTGCACTCTTGGCTGCGATTGCTGAAGGTCATCTCCTCATCGAAGATGTGCCCGGCGTAGGGAAAACGACTTTAGCCCGCACATTAGCACAAGCTTTAGGGGGTCATTTTCAACGCGTTCAATGTACAGCCGACCTGCTTCCGAGTGATTTAACCGGTGTGAATATTTATCATCCGGGAGAGCAGAGCTTTTCCTTTCAAAAAGGTCCGGTATTTACTCATGTACTTTTGGCTGATGAGTTAAATAGAGCGACCCCTAAAGCGCAATCAAGCTTACTAGAGGCCATGGAAGAAGGTCAGGTTACACTTGAGCGTCTTAGCCATAAGCTTTCCCGTCCATTTTGGGTCATTGCGACTCAGAATCCCGATTCCTTTGCCGGTACCTTTATGTTGCCAGAAAGCCAACTTGATCGCTTTGCGCTTTCAATAAGCTTAGGGTATTTAAGCCAAGTAGATGAGCGTCAAGTGTTGCTCAGGCATGCAAAACAATCATCTTCTGTCGGGCCCAAGACTCAAATGAGCGCTGAGCGGTCAGAATCTGGTCAGAGCATTAATACTTGGATAGAGCTCATTCATGATCGCTCTAAAGTTGAAGTCAGTCCTGAGCTGATCGATTATATGATCGAGTGTGCGCATCATACTCGCCAAAATGAAGACCTTAAGCTTGGTGTAAGTACTCGAGCAGTTCAAAGTTGGGTTAGATTATGCCAAGCACGTGCACTAGTGTATGGACGTAACTTTGTGATTCCTGAAGATATAAGTACCCTACTTGTCCCCACCTTAGCGCATAGAATTTGGTTTAAACGAGGCGATAATTCTAGAGCAACCAGGGTACAGTATTTGGAAACGTTAGCTCAGTCTCTTACACTCCCAAGATAGCTTAAAAACCATATAAAATAGTGGTGGTCTATTCAAAGCAATGACTTTATTAATCGTGAAATGCTTACCTCATTGTTTAAAGCGTTGCCATACGGACTTTAAACCTTGGACTAGACTTGAGTCATGCATAGGCACAGACTGATCACTGTTGGCTTGGCTTGTGGCTTCACCTTCTCTGAGCGATCTCCAAGCGACGAGCAGCTCACGCTCCGCCGCCGTGAGTGCTTTTGGGACTTCGACCTCCACATACACAAACAAGTCTCCAAACTCTTGGCGATTCATTTTGGGAAGCCCCTTTTTTTTAAGACGCAAAGCTTTGCCGGACTGAGTGCCCTTGGGCACTTTGACCTGTGCCTGTCCCCCTCCTAATAAGGGCACGTTGAGTTTCCCACCCAAACTTAATACATCAAAGGGTGCCTCAGCTTGGTAATATAGGTCTGCGCCATCGCGTTCAAACAGGCTATGTTCTTTAACATTTACTAAAATAATCACATCGCTTGGATGAGGGTGGCCCGGTGCTCTGTGCCCTGCACCTCTTACCCGTAAGGAATGACCCGAGTCCACACCCGCCGGAACATTGACTTTAACTTTAACCGCTTGACTACTTTGGCCAGAACCTGCACAGGAAGCACAAGAGGCCCCCGGATCAGCACCACTTCCTCTGCAATCAGGACAGGGTTGAGCAATCGCTAAAAAGCCTCGACTCATTCTGACCTGCCCTTGTCCATGGCAGCGTCTACACTTAATGACTTGAGCATTGCGATAACCACTGCCTTGGCAAGGTTCACATGAGCCTTCTCGGCGTATAGATACCTCATGTTCTCCACCTTTTAAAACCTCTTCCAAACTTAGGCTGAGCTTGGTTTGAATATCTTTTGGTGGGGGTGAGCGGCGTTGGCCTTGTCCACCAAATAAAGATGAAAACAGACTGTGAAAGAGATCATCACCAAAAATATCTTTAAGATCGTTCGCATTCATCCCACCGCCGTGAAATGGATTACTCGCGGTTTCACTTCGTCCATACCGATCATAACGTTTACGTTTTTCGGGGTCTGATAAAATAGCATAAGCTTCATTAATTTGCTTAAACTTAGCTTCTGCCTCTGGTGCATCATTCCGATCGGGATGATAGGCAAGTGCTAATTTTCTAAAGCTTTTTTTTATCTCATCAGCAGATGCGGAACGCTCAACTTTTAGGATTTCATAATAATCTTGATCACTAGCATGAGTAGATTTAGACATAATCGACCTCCTTTGACTCAATGCTTACTACAGATAGGCACCTAAAGTGAATAAGCAACCGCTGTCGATATAAAGACTCCGAGACTTGTTATATCAACCTAGAACCCAAAGTAAATTAAGTACTTATGTTTATTGAATTTTCAGCCTTCATCTATACCGCTTACATCAAGCTCTGACATGCTCGCTTCCGATATACTTTCCTCACCCGCACTAAGCGCTTGTTGGTAGATAAGCTCTGAAATACGATAAGCACTTTGCTCTAGGTTTTGAGAAGCCAGCTCGAGTTCTTCCGGATCTTGGCTCTCTAAGCTCTCTTTCAATAACTCGACATCACGTTGTATTTCTTCGATATCGAGTGGAGATAAAACTTGAGCATATTCTCTAAGTGAGTTTTCTGTTGAGTAAATCAAACCTTCTGCTTTATTTCTGAGCGCCACAAGTTGCTTACGTAAATCATCTTGCGCATGATGACTGGCAGCTTCTTGAATCATTTGTTGGATATCAAACTCGCTGAGTCCACCCGAAGCCCGAACTTCTACTTGCTGTTGGCGTCCTGTCCCCAAATCAGTAGCATTAACGCTAAGAATGCCATTGGCATCAATTTCAAAGCTCACTTGAATCTCAGGAACACCACGAGGTGCTGGTGGAATACCAAGCAAGTTAAAACGAGCCAAAGAACGATTGTCAGCCGCAAGAGGACGTTCACCCTGCAATACGTGAATGGCTACAAAAGGCTGATTATCCACAGCTGTACTAAATATATTAGCTGCCGAAAAGGGAATCGTGGTGTTTTTCTCAATAATCTTGGTCATGACGCCACCTTGAGTTTCCACGCCTAGTGAAAGTGGAGTTACGTCAAGAAGGACAACATCATCTACATAACCATCAATGACACCACCTTGAATGGCCGCGCCTAAAGCGACAACTTCATCAGGATTGAGTCCTTTTGTAGGTTGCTTACCAAAAAATCCTGCCACTCGTTCTTGCACGCGTGGCATACGTGTCATACCACCGACCAATAAGACAGCATCGATGTCTTTGATGGTTAATCCCGCGTCTTCTAAGGCAATTTGACAGGGCACAATCGAGCGCTCCACCAAGTGCTGAGTCATGCTTTCAAAATGGGCTCTGGTCAGTTGCACACTTAAGTGCTTTGGACCTTGAGCATCCGCGGTGATAAAGGGGATATTAATTTCAGTTTCCAAGCTAGAACTGAGTTCATGCTTGGCTTTTTCTGCTGCTTCTTTGAGACGTTGGAGCACCATATTATCGGTACTAAGGTCAATTTGATGTTGCTCGTAAAAGTCGGTTAACAAATAATCGATGATACAGAAATCAAAATCTTCACCGCCCAGATAGGTATCACCACTGGTTGAGCGAACTTCAAAAACACCGTCTGACAATTCAAGAATCGAGATATCAAAGGTACCTCCACCTAAATCATATACTGCAACTCTTTCGGTCTGCTGTTTATTGAGTCCATAGGCTAGAGCCGCTGCGGTGGGCTCGTTGATGATTCTTAATACATCTAAACCAGCGATTCGACCCGCATCTTTGGTTGCCTGTCTTTGCAGGTCATTAAAGTAGGCAGGGACTGTAATCACCGCTTCAGTGATTTCCTCTCCAACATAAACCTCGGCGATCTCTTTCATCTTGCTAAGAATAAAACTAGATAATTGTGCAGGGCTATAGTCTTTGCCCTGCATTTTGACTCTAGTATCACCATTCTCAGCCGAAGTAATTTCGTAAGGAAGACGTGAAATATAGGCTTGAACTTCTTCACTGTCCACCTTACGACCAATTAATCGCTTGGTCGCAAAAACCGTATTTTCGGGGTTGGTAATCGCTTGGCGCTTAGCAATTTGACCAACGAGCAGCTCGCCGTCTTGAGTGTAGGCCACCGTTGACGGGGTTGTTCTGCTCCCCTCTTGATTGGGAATGACAACCGGAGCGTCGCCTTCAACAAAAGCAACACAGGAGTTTGTAGTGCCAAGGTCAATCCCAATGATCATGTTATACCTCTCCCCGAGTCATAAATAAGAAAGCTGATTTTCGTAAAATATAACTCAGAAGTCAAGGACTACCTATGACTTTGATTGACCCAAGTTTTATCCTTTGGCGATAATGACCTTAGCCGGTCTGAGAAGTCGCTCATTCAAGGTCCATCCTCTTTGAAAGACTTGTGTAATATGACCAGGCTCAACATCTTCTGACGGAGCTTCCATGAGTGCCTCATGATTTGTTGGGTCAAAAGCCTCGCCCAGTGGATGAAAGCTTGTAGCGCCTTGTGATTCTAGTGCATGTAAAAACTTACGATGTACCATGTTTACACCAGCAACTAAGCTGTGATCCTCGCCCAAATCGTCAGGAATATTTTCAAGGGTTCGGTCAAGGTCATCGACGATAGGAATCAAAGATTTTAAGACCTTCTCCCCTGCATAGAGTTGACTCTCTTTTTGCTCGCGCTCAAAACGACGACGAGCATTTTCCAAGTCAGCTCGAGCTCGCATCATTCCATCACGCATTTCATTATTCAGTTTTTTGGCTGCTTCTAATTCCTCTTGAAGCTTTTTTAATTCTTGATCACTGCCTTGAGCCTTGGAAGACTCTGTTTTTTTAGACTCAATTCCCTCGGCATGGGCTTCTGCATCCCTCAAGGCTGCTTCCAAGTCAGGAGATAGAGGCGTGTTATTTTCTTCTAAAGCTTCATTATTATCGGTTTGCTTGTTCTGATCTTCTGACATTTTAAGTCCTCCAAGAATTAAAAAGTTAGGAAAGCAAGATGATTTATTATTTAGGTCGCTGTTTATATGTTCACCAAGCTAGGTCTTGTCAAGCGCTCTGCTGATGAAGTTTTTGGAAATCGAAAAACACTTTTAAAAAACAAAGCTTAATCTTTAGTTGAAGCAAACCTTAATAAAACGTTATGGTAATACTCACTAAGATATTTGTTATACTCGTTCAATTTAGTGAACTCACCCGAACTGTCCGTGAAAGGCGTCGGCTATGCGCATTTTTGAGCAAGCTTCTTTCAGAAGTTTTAAATTATCACCGAGCTTTTTTGCTTTATCCATTTTCAGTCTCACCCTTGCTTGTGCCGATCCAATGGTGATCGAAGCAGATCCAAGTGAAATGGAGTCAACGACTTTAAGTTCTATGGATGAATGTCCACCAGAACTGACTAGAGAAGATGGTTCTTGTTGGACATCTGATCCTTCAGCATATAACGAATATGTTGAAATGAATGGTGAAGCGCCAACTACGGAAGATCTTCTCAATGTTGATAACTCCATCATTGAAGAACAAGAAAGTAGCTTCTTAACGCAAGAAGGCAGTGGTAAATATTACGTTTACGTCAACGAGTCTAAGCGCATGGGTGTTCGTGCGGTTAATCAGGTAGGTGCACCTGTGCCGGGCATTCGAGTCTCTTTTCAAATGATTCAAGAAGAGGCCAGCGACCCACGCGGCTCTACTCTTTCTGCAATGATTGCCGAAACCGATCAATATGGTGTAGCCGCTATTGAAGTGAATGCCGGTCCAGAACCCACTTGGTTTAAGCTTTTTATGGAAGCAGATGACACCACAACAATGGTGTATCGTGTGAATGTAATCCAAAAGAATATTTTTGAAGAAGGTGATATCAGAACGATTCCTCCGGCTCAGCGCTGTTCAATCATTGATCTCAGTGGAAATTATCAAATCGAAAACTACTATGAACTCGGTCGCTTTCTTGGCAATGATGTTTTCAATGCGCTCGAATTTATTAATCGTGCTTTAACCGATCCAGGTGGCTTGGTTGGTGATTGGATTCGAGACCGTATCGGTGGTTTTATTGGTGATGCCGTTCGAGGAATCGTGAGAGATGTTGTGAACTCATTGTTACGAGGTGCCAATCTTCCGGAATGGGGTCGTGGCGCTCTTAATGCCATTGCGGATATCACTGGCCTACTCACTAATCTTGAAATTAAAGCAAACATGCAACTTGGTAAAATTCAAGGCCCAGATTGTGAAATCCCCGGAGTGCACACTTGGGAACAACTTGTTTTCCGTTGGGCGGGCAATGACTGTGGGGCCTTTGGTGGCGGTAATTGCGGCGAACACATAGTCAATCTTACCGAGGTGGGTGTATCTGTCAGCCAAAGTGAGTTTACCGGTGTTGTTGTTGACCCTAATGTTTTAGTCAGTGAAGTCGAAATTGGTGAACATAACTTAGATCTTAACATTGGTGTGGTGGTGATTGCTCTTATGGAAAATGTGATTTTACCTCAACGATCTGGAGTAAGATCCTTTGGCGACTTAATTGCTCGAATTGTACCTTGCGATCGTTTTGGCGACTTAGCCGCCAGTTTGGTGGCCGGTATTCCATTTATTGGCGGAGGCGTACGTAGTTTAGCGACCAATGCTTGTCGTGATGGTATTAGAGCTTTGGGTAATGAATTAACCCGTAGACTGATTGGCCAAATTGAAGTCAGTACCTTCCGAGTGAAGGGACGAGCAGATTTTGTAAATCGAGATGGTATGCCCGGTGCTGAAGAAATTGAAAACGGACGTTGGGAAGGTGATCCTAACTCCAATAGCTTCCTTCAGGGTGATTTCTCGGGAAC
Organism: uncultured Myxococcales bacterium; assembly: GCA_937146725.1. Classification (GTDB taxonomy): domain Bacteria; phylum Myxococcota_A; class Bradymonadia; order UBA7976; family VGTA01; genus CAKZRU01. The sequence goes on along the minus strand of CAKZRU010000060.1, from coordinate 118,608 downwards.
TAAAATCCAATAAGCTTTTATCTGTAATTACTTCTTCAAATCTAAGACTTCAAAACCAACTATACCAATAAAACAGACCCAATATTTACCAAAGTTGTTCAACAAACGACTTGCGCAATCCTTTGTTTTTTTGATAGTTAGGTGATTCTTGAGGGTTTCCTCATTGTCTAACTCTTGACCGCTAAGTAGGTTTAACGCGTCAAATTACTTTAATCATTAAAGTTTATCAGTCGGCTTTTAGCCAGAGGTTTTATTATGCCAAATCATAAGTCAGCCATAAAGCGTGTACGTCAAAATGAAAAACGACGTCTCCGCAATCGTCACATCATGTCAACCACTCGTACTTACATCAAAGCTGTTCGTGCTGCGATCGACGGTGGTAATGCTGAAGCAGCTCGCGAAGCGCTTCCAAAAGCAGTGAACGCCCTTAATGCTTCAGTGACCAAAGGTGTAATTCACCGCAATCAAGCTGCTCGTAAGATTAGCCGACTCACCAAGGCAGTAAACGCACTTTAAGACTTTTAAAGATTAACTGTCTGCAGGCAATAAAATCTTTAGATAACAATCTGCTTCTAAAGGCATTGCCTTAAAGCCAAGTTCCTTACCTTGTTATCGTTCTGTGATTAAAATATACACAGACGTGAGCGCTCAGAGGTGAAAGAGCTTGGCTTTTATTATTTTACCCAATGTTTTTGGATTGCCGAATCTTAGTCAGCTCGTACCAAAGTGACAAGAGCAAAAGTGACAAGAGCAAAACTCCCAAAAGTATAGAGAGTCAACTCACAGTACAGACCTGGACTTACTCGCGTAACCTAGACCGTTGAAACTGTCCAATCAGTAACAAGATCAACATCCACAATAGATTTGAGTGCTTTGATGCTTGATCACAGCCGGCGGGCTCTGTGCTAGAGCTATCCATATCCATGTTGCCATTATTGATCATTGAGCCTGCAGTTGGCACGGGTGTCATAAAACCGGCGTTGATTTCTGTGCCACTCTCATTTCCAGCTTCCATGCCGGCTTCAGAGCCTGCTTCCATGCCGGCTTCAGAGCCCGCTTCGCTAGGGTTAGGTTCTTCAATCTCACTAGAAAGTAGCACGCATTGAGCTTCACCATTGATCACTTGACATTCTTGATTCTGAGGACAGGAAACTCGGTTACATGGATCTCCTGAACAAACGCCTTCTTGACAAACATAACCTACCGGACAGTTCACCATTGAGCATTCATCTGGAATACATAGTCCATCTTCACCACAGCGTTCATTCTCGGCACATCCGGCCGACCGGTTTTCATCCCAACAAGGAAGCGCTTGGCATTCACCATCTACACAGACGCTATTAAGCGCACAGGAAATGAGCGCACAAGAGTCAACACAGCTACCTTCTCTACAGAATTGACTTGCTTCACAGTCTATCTCAAGACATGGATCACTTTCACATTGACCATCAAAGCCGCAGACTTGCCCCTCCGGACAACCGGTCCCAAAGCAGTCATTATATACACATATACCTTGCTCGTTACAGACTTCGCCGTTTGTACATGGCATTTCGCACAAGGAAACACAAAGTCCATTGGCTTCATCACATGTTTCACCGAGCCCGCATTCAACATTGGTGCATAAAGATAAACAGAAGCCGTCAACACAACTTTGCCCGTTAAAACATTCATTATTTGAGCAGGGTTCAACACAGCGTCCTTCACGACAAGCAAGACCATCCTCACATTCGGCATTTTCATCGATGAGTTGATCACAATCATCATCTTCACCATTGCATGCATCAGCTGTCTCTGAATCATCGAGACATACTAAGCATTCATTGCGGAGACCTTCATCAATGCGTCCGTCGCAGTCCTCATCGCGCCCATCGCAATTCAATTCTTCACTTGCTTGAATGCTTGGTACACACTTCATTTGACCGTCATTACAACTCATAATACCTTGTGCACACACACCCGCCTCACCGGTAGCACAGGCTTGATTCCCTTGATTTAGCCCTTCATCTGTACTGCCATCACAGTCATCGTCAACCCCATTACAGACTTCACTTCCACCGGAGCAACATACATCTCCAATCCCATCCCCATTTTCATCGATCTGATCCGGATTTGCCAACATACAGTTGTCACAAGCATCGCCTACACCATCACGATCGGTATCCCTTTGCTCTGGATCGGCCTCATTAGGACAGGTATCGCAAGCATCACCAAAGCCATCTCTATCGGTATCTCTTTGCTCCGGATCCGCGTTATTTGGACAAATATCACAGGCATCACCAAAGCCATCACCATCACTATCGAGAGTTAAGCCTTGTTCATTAAGCATATCTGCTTGGTTTGGGCATAGATCACAGGCATCACCGGCGCCATCGCCATCACTGTCTCTTTGGTCTGGATTAGGTACACTCGGACAATTATCATCCGGAATACAAATCCCATCCTCATCCTCATCAGAACAGGCAAGCGCATAGCCCCAACGAATGGTATAACAAATCTCAGGACTGGTTTGATTTGTGCCCAAAGGCCCTGCATCAAAGCGTAAGGCCAAGGTCACATCATAATCGGTATCGGTGACCAAGTCTCCATCTAAATCGGTACTATTATTGTTACCATCTACAATCCCACCACGCAAAGGCTGACAGCCATTAGAAACATTAGCAATACGAGTACGGCTTTCAGAAAACTCAGAGATTTCCCAGCCGGTTAAATACTGGTCATTAGGGTCATTACCAAACAAAGCAAGTTGAGTGGTAGGTGACTGAGGATCTGAGCCCTCATCATATTCATAAATGGTTTTGGGAATACCGGCCGATGTTCCCCCAAAGTCTTGTAAATTATTATTAAAGTATAAGTCACCATCAATATATGGTGTAACCGCTAAGGTATCGATAGGTGCGCCCAGATTTGTAAACTGCCAGCACTGAACCAACTGATTACATTCAAAGCGACTACTATGCTCAACCTGAATGGATTCATAAGTAAACTGACTGGTAAGGATATCACCGGTACGATCTGCACTGACAATTAGGCTCGATAAGCTACCCTTTTCTAACCAATCTCCTGTTCTTTGCCCCGATCGATCAACACATAAAAATGGCTTGCTTTCATACACCGTTCTTTTTGAGCCCACATCCGGTTGATCATCAGCCGGATCAAATGAAGCAGCATCTCCACGAGAGCTAGATGAACCAAAGCTCCCAAATTGGTCCACTTGTATACTCATAGCACCTGTGACATTTTGGTCACAGTTAGGACCGGTAGTGAATGTCGTATTACTCGTCACGGGGTCAGCATACACCACCAAAGAAAAAAGACTGACCAAAAGAAAAACCAAAGCGTTTTTATAAGTTTGTCGCATACAAGCTCCTCATAGAGCACAAAGAAAAGATTCTCTCTTGATATAGCAATAGAAACTTCAATCGTCTAGCTTGCTTAATATTGATTTGGCATTTTATTTGCATTTATGAGATTATTAATATGTGTTTTCATGCCTTAACTCCTCCTTAGAAATAGAGAACCCCATGGCTAAAACCTGTTTATTTAATCAATATTCTATGAGCTTTTCAGTCGCTCAAGCCTCTTTAAAAAGGCTAACCTTGGGCTTAATCTGTACTATGGCTATAAGCCTTCTTTTTACAAGTATAAGTTCTGCTCGAGTGACACCTTTTGGTGAGCGAGTTAATGCTTCTATCGATCAAGGCTTGCAATATCTTAGAAATGCTCAAAATGCCAATGGTGGTTGGGGAAGGCCTACCGGCTTAGCAATTCTTTGCTTTTTAGAAAAACGAGTCAGTGCAGATTGGAATGCCCAAGCACAAGGCTATCAAAACATGAATCCTGCCGACCAGGAAGTGGTTCGCAATGGGGTTCGCTATTGCATTGAAAGTATCGCAGGTTTTACTGGTGGCAGTGCCGAAGCTTACGATACCGGTGCTTGTTTAATGGCCTTGAGCGCATACAAGCATTCTGGTGGTGTCGATAATGTAGGCGCAAGCATTACTGTTACTCAAGGGATTCAAAACGGAGTCAATAGTTTACGCACACTGCAAGATCGCTCCGGAGGCGGTTTTGGCTATAATAATGGAAGCCCCCGCGCCGATATGTCAACCACTCAGTTTGCGATGGCAGGCTTACATGCAGCCGAGACTGTCTTGCCCGGCTCAATCAATAGTCTTCCTAATGCTCTCGGCTTTATCAATGGTACCAAGCATGGGAATGGTGGGCATGGTTATTCAGGAGCAGAAAGCAACAATCATGCAATGACTGCTTCAGGCGCTTGGACTTATTTACTTGCCGGTCGTCCACCTGAAGATCCTAATGTACAGTCTGCTTTAAATTGGCTCAGAGACCGTTACACATATAACAACCAAAATAGAGGTGGCTCTGGTAATAGCTATTACTACTATATGTGGGCCAGTGCTAAAGCTTTTGAAGTTTCGGTGGGTAACCAAGCGGGTATGACATACTCGGATCAAATCGGTGGTGTTTTAGATCCTGCTTCTGTGGGCTTCCCCGAAGAATCTCCGCGTTGGTACTTCGACTATGCTTACTTCTTAACCGAAGATCAGGGAAATGGTGGCAATTGGTGTACAAGTGGTATCTCTTGTTGGAGTAATGGAATACAACCCACTGCTTATGCTCTACTTATTTTACTTCGGTCCTTGGGCGGTGTATGCCTACTTGACGAAGATGAAGACGGCTTGTGCGCCTCTGAAGATAACTGTCCACTTATTGCGAACCCTGACCAAGCCGACTTGGATATGGATGGTGTTGGTGATGCTTGTGATAACTGTATTGATGTACCTAACCCCGACCAAATCAATGATGATAATGATGAATTCGGTGACTTATGTGATGACTTAGTCTGTACACCTGATGGTATGCCCGATATGTGTGATGGCATCGACAATGACTGTGATGCGATTGTCGATGAAGGGTATGTGGACGGTGGAACAGCCAATCAGCTATGTGCCACCGGTCAACCTGGTATTTGTGCTCGCGGTGTTGAAAGCTGTATCAACGGTGAGGTGCTTTGTGTACCAAACCGTGATCCTATCGATGAGACCTGTGACACCATTGACAATGACTGTGATGGAATGATTGATGAAGGCTTCGCAAATGCCTGTGGTTATTGTGGAGATCAAGCCATTGAGCAATGTGACGGTCTAGATAACGACTGTAATGGTCAAGTAGATGATGGCGACTTATGCCCTGAGGGTTATGGATGCTTTGAGGGTGAATGTCGTGAACGTTGCACAGGCGATGAATGCTTTACCAGCGGTGAGCGCTGTGATCGTGAAATTATGCTTTGTCTCCCCGCTTGTGTAGGTGTTGAGTGTAGTCCTGGTGATGTGTGTGATGAGCTGAATTCAATTTGTGTTGACCTGTGTGCCGATATTGAATGCCCTAACGCCGGTGACCGTTGTTGGGAAGGAGAGTGTGTTCCTAATACCTGTGTCAATGTTGGCTGTGAAGCTGGAAGCATTTGTGATGGTGTAGAATGTATTCCCGACCCCTGCGCTGGTGTAGTCTGTGATAGCGGAGAATTCTGCCGTGGTGGACAATGCATTCCTTCTTGCGCCCAAGTAAGTTGTCCACTCTTTACCCGCTGTGTTGATGGTTTATGTATTGATGATCCTTGCGGTGGTGTGGACTGCCCGAATGGATTAGCCTGCGATATGGGCGAGTGTCTAGATGACCCTTGCGCAAACGTGATGTGTGCTGATGGCGAAAGCTGTCGCAATGGTGAATGTGTTTGGAGTGGATGTGAAGGCGTGATCTGTCCTCCGGGTCAAGCTTGCGTTGCTGATATTTCAGGTCCACAATGTGCACGTACTTGGAACGAAGAAGATACTTACATGCCTCCGAACGAAATGGATATGAGCGAAGCAGAAGGTGGAATGTCAATGTCTGAGACAGCAGGTGAAGGTATGTTTGAGGGGATCGACCCAAGTGAATCCTTTGCTGGTATGCCTGCGCAAACCGAAGAAGCCGAATCAGTCGGCGCTGCCTGTGACCAAGGTGCACAGGGTCATACTTCGCTCATCATTGTTCTTTTACTTGGCATCATGGCTTCATTTAGACGACGTTTAGCTTGATTCAATATAAGTCATGAGCCTAAAGAAGTGATCTTTCTTTAAATCTTAGTCGAGATAAGGTCGACAGATTCATTACATTCACTTAAACTCAACTCAACTTAGCAAAATTAGAATGATTGTTGATTTTAAGTGAGTATTTATGAATAAAAATCAGTACAGACTTGTGCCCCACCCCTTAATGTACCGATATTCCAAGCAAAGTAAGTTTGGGCTGAAGATCGCTTTAAGTTTCACTATCATTGGCTTGAGTAGTCTGTCTATCACCCAAGTCTTTGCGCAAGATACAGTCCAACGACCTAGTGAGATGGAATTCGATGCCCGTGTCATCCAAGGTCAGCGTGCGGAAGGTGCGGTCTACTTATTTCAAAGAGCAACCCGTTCCTTACCACCTTTACTTAAGTATAAAAGAGACTATCTCAGCGCGATTGTCTCTCCGGTGTTTTCACAAAATACTGCACTGGGCAAAAAGCTTAAGGACAAGGCTAAACAAGGTCACTTAGAAATCGGACAGAAAACCACAGCTACTGAAGTGCCTACACAAGCAAATACACCGGTCCAAAAAAAATCGACAAGCAAAGCAAGCACTAAGTCTCGTAGAGCTTGGCGTAAATCAAAGCGCAAATCTCAGCCTAAACGTCGAGGTCGAAAGTAATCTCTCTTATGATTCATAGATATACGCTACCAGAACAACTTTCTACTCGCCGTAGTTTGCAGTTTGATGCTCAGCAAACAGTGAATCAACAGGTATTTACTCAAGCTTTTACTCAGTGGATCGAGCTGCACCCCTCTCGTTTACTACCGGCTTATGCTATTCAATCTATATTAAGCATGGGACAAGAGCTACAAAGTTATGCACATGCTCGACTTCCAAAGGTTTTTTATAGCGAAGCTTATTCAGCTTCTAGCCTTGAGCAATTAAATGCTTTAGGACTCACAATCCCTAAAGACTTTAGTCTTGATGGACCTCTGATTATTCAAGAGGCGATCGCCGGAGAATCTTTATCAGAAATCTTAAAACTTGCTAGATCAAGAGGTTGGCCTCAATTACCTGTACCGGTTGCATTAGGTATACTTATCAGCAGTGCTTTGGCGCTTGAGCCACTTCATACATTAGGCTTTAGTCATGGTGGCCTTTCGAGTGATTCCATCCAAATTCGTTACCTCCACCCAGAGCCAAACTCAAGGCTAGCGGCCTTAAATCAGTCAGGAGGCCTAGTGCTGAGTGATTGGTTTATGGGACAAGTCTTTCAATTGAGTCCAAGCGCTGAAAAATATGGTCGTGGACCCTCTGCCGATTGCAGAGCTCTACTCAATATATTTTTGGAGTGTTTAGGCGGTGAACCAAGTATTATAGATCAAGAGCTTGGTCGCTTACCGAATTCAAGTGAACTTGGCTCAGAAGCTGAGTTAAGTGACCTACAAAAAGCGGCTGTACAAGGCTTACCTAGTCCCTTTGCCCAATGGCTGATTCAAGCTTTAGTTAGTCCTCCCGCCAATGTGGCTACTTTGCTCTCCCAAATCAAAAAGTTATTAAGCTCCGAACTCAATGCGCTTGACTCTAAGGGGCTCAGTCGTTGGTTAACCCGCTTAGCTCCTGAAAAAGCAAAGCTTTGGAATCAGTTGCTTACGCAAGCCGAAGCACAAAGTCTGAAGCATTTAGTACCTTTGGGTGGTATACTCACCAATCATCAAGCTTTTGATCAAGCTTTTGATCCTAACGCTCAAACTCAAGTGCTGTTACCAGAATCAAACTCTGCCTCTAGTGCCGACCACAGTTCACCTATATTGTCTGAAGAAAAGCAACCTCAAGTTAACAAGCTTCAAACTGAATCTACGCCTGTAAACCCCGTTTCCAATGCTCACCAGTCTCAAAAAAAGCAAAAGAAAGCTGAAAGGTTACAACATGCGGACTCGGGATCTTTCTTGGAAAAGGTAGATCAACGCTTAGATGATTTTGAAGCACGATTACAAGCTAAGCTTTCTCCACAGAGTGGCCCTAAACTAAAACTGAGAGTCGCAGTCATTTGGCTTGATACTGTCCAATCATTACAAGACTTTGAACTTACTCAAAGCATCACAGTGGGTTCTGGTGATCAAGCCCTTGTCCATTTGCCAAATGAATTATTTGGCGAGTGTAAGACCTTATTTACCCCGAGTGCTTCATCAATATTGGTTCATGCACATCAACAACAACAAGGTTGGTTTAATACAGATCTGAAGACTCAACGCCAAGCTTGGTCAAAGGCCTCCGACCCGCAAATGACCATGATCAATTTGGGTGGACAAGGTGTGTTGCATTGTGGAGACTTTGCGATTTACTTTAAGCTGCAAATGATTGAACAGCTCCCACCGCCTTGGGTTCCCAAGCTTCCTATTCCGGGTCGGGAAGCAAGCCTATTTTGGTGCTTGGCTTTGGCGGCAGGCCTACATTTGGCCCTTTTAATCATGGCTTATGGCTCTAAATCATACACCTTTAGAGAAACCGGAGTGGTAACCACAAGTAAGTTTGTAGAAATCCTGACTCAAAAGATTGAAGAACAAGAAGACCTTAAAGAGGATGAGGAAGAAGAACTGGAAGAACTTGAAGAAGTGAGTGAAGTGACTGAGGAAACTTACCAACCCGAACCTAATCCCCAACCTGAGCCTCCTCGTATTCGAGAGGCTGTACGTGAACTTGCTAAAGAGCGTTTTGGTAAGGGCAAGGCTGCAGTTGATGCGCTGGCTGACTTTCTTTCCGGTAAGTCTGAAGGTGGTGAGGGTAAGCTTGCTTTAGGCGATGTAAGTGCAGCCTTAGGTACGGACGCAAATAGCGGACTTTCTCTTGGTTCAGCCTTTGGTGAAGCGGGTGGTTCTTTAAATCTAAATGGAAGCGGAGGAAGCCTTAATACCTCTGGTGGTCTAAGTGGTTCTCGCAGTGCCGGTAAACTCAAGGCCAAAAGAGTCAAGCGCAAAGTACGAGGCCGCGTCAAAGTCCTACGTTCAAGAGCACGGGTCAGCGGTGGAAACCTTTCAAAGGCGGAAGTCCTGAAGGTGATTCAAAAAAATCAAGCGAGAATCTCAGCATGTTATGAACGTCAACTGATGAAATCTCCTAATTTAAGCGGTAAATTAACCATTGCTTGGGTGATCAAACCCAATGGAAAAGTAGCGGGTGTTAAACAGGTCTTATCAAGTATTAAAGACGCTAAATTAAAATCCTGTGTTTTTGGGGTCGTTAAAAAAATGCGCTTTCCTAAGCCCAAAGGTGGTAGCGTAAAAGTGAAATATCCTTTTGTATTCCAACAAGGATAAGCAATAGTAATTACTTATATATTTAGAGTTTTCTACTTTGGAGAATGACCATGTTTTCTCGTTATTCAGTTCTCACCTTAACAAGAGCCCAAGCATACTATTTGCTGAGTTTTCTAGTCATTTTAAGTTCCATCGCTTGTAATCCACCTAAAGATGATCAAGTCATCGATATGATGAGCAGTGATACTGGTGTCATTGATATGGAGCTTATGGAAATGGATAGTGAAGTCGATGCTGAAGTCGTTGACCCATGTCAAAATCCCAATGACTGCGACAAAGCAGAATGTACAACAGCAAGAGTCTGCGCCCCTTGCGAAGATGGTGGGAATTGCATTTTTAGCGGTAAATTAAGGATTTATGGCCGAGCAATATCTATTCAAAGCCAGTCGATTTCAGATCTGAATATTAGGGCGATTTGTGGAACTGATGAAGTGATTGCCTATCCTGGAGAAGGCGGTGTTTATGAACTTGAGTTCCAAGTCAATCAATGTGAACGCTTAGTATTGGTTGCTGAACGCCAACAAAGCACAGAAGGCTATGTACCCATTGTTAAAAAGTTCAATATGCCTCCTCCGGTGAATACACTAAAAGTTGACTTTAAGCTCATTCCCGGCAAAGAAATCCGCTGTGATGGCGCTATCTGTGAAGCACCCGGCGTGTATGAAAGCTATGATTATGGCTCATTTTATACCGGCTATGCATACAACAGTGATGAGCTCAACGAAGTAAGTAATTTCGGTTCGATCTTTGAAAGTGCAGATGGCCAATTATTGTGGCTGCACCGTTTTATTTATCGAGATCTTAGAGATGAGCAATCCAGAACAATTTCACGACTTGAGTACAATCAAAACACCTTGGTTCTTTATGGTCTATCTAGGTTATCTTATGAAACGAGAGCATGGGTTGCTGATCTATTTGATGGTTATCTAGCGACCGACTATCATACAGAAGAAAATAGTCGGGTAGATTGGGAAATGTATGCATCTTATCTTACTGATCCACAAATTGATTCAGATAATGATGGTCAATATGAAACCATTGATATGATGGCTTACCAATTAGACTTTTCTCGAGGACAGTGGAGTATCCTAAACCTAGATCAACAACAACTTGTCGCTCATATTTTTGCTGAGGTAGAACCGGGCTTTGATATTCCTCAAGAAACAAATATCGGAATTAACTCACCAGGTGACTATTACGTAAAAGTACCAAATGTATACTTAAGGGGTGTACAAACAACCGGTAATTATGGACCTGCTGTGGACGATGGTGTGGATGATAATGGTCGACTTAATCAACGAGGTCTTTACGGTACTGATTATACAGGTATTCCCTATTATGGAAGTGGTATATTTGCGGTTGGCCAACCCGTTCCTAAGTCATGCTGGGTGGTTAACGTTGTCGATGCCTGTGGTGCTCCGGTCTTTGGTTCTGAAATTAATGTGATTGGAGTTAATCACGGCTATCACTACAACGAAATCAGTGATCAAGAGGGCAAAGCTTGCATAGAAGTGGGGCGCTCGGAAAGTAATGGCGCTGACTTTGATGGCGATGGTCTAAGTAATGAGCGTTTTGATGTAGAAATCACTGCAACTTCTCCCTTGGGTAGACAGCGCTTATTGCCAAGTAGTGATCGTATTGAAAGTACACCCACAGTAGAAGCGGATTGTCGTATGCCTAGCGCTTGTCAAGAAATCACTTTTACTTTCCAGAATTGTCAGTAAGACTTTGCTTTGATTCACTTTAACCACAGCAATAGCGATTAGAGTTCTCCTAGATAAAATGAGTCGAGTGAAATGAGTCAAGAATATGATGAAAATCAGTGAGTTTGCAGAGTTTACTCAGCGTTCTCCTAGAGCTTTGAGGCTCTATGAAGAACTAGGCCTGCTGACCCCTCACGAGCGAACCGAAGGTGGCTTTAGACTTTATCATGCTGATCAGGCTACTCGCTTGGCATATATTGATAAATTACAAGCTTTAGGTTGCTCACTTGCCGATATTCAACAACTTATTGAGTCTTGGCAATCACAAGGCAATGCTGCGCAAGGCATGCGTGCGCTTGAAATCGCCTATCTTGAAAAACTTAAAGAAGTTCGATCGGCACTTACCAAACTCAAAGAAGTTGAGCAAGAACTCAGTGACAGTATTGCCTTTCTACAAGGATGTCATGATTGTACGATTGAAGTTGAGCCTACCCAAGCTTGTGCGCACTGTGATCGAAGCGAAGCACACCCCTCGGATTTAATCAGAGGAATCTCCGAACCTTCATCCAAGCATCGTAGTTCATAGGCTTTTTATGCTTAATTCAGACCAAGCTACACTTAATTCAGACCAAGCGATACCAACTGTCTATTGGGACCATTGTGCAAGTACTCCTGTATCGCCAACAGTCATTAAGCAGATGACCCGCTCGCTTACAACTCACCATGCAAATCCCTCAAGTGCACATCCTTGGGGCTATGCGGTACGCGAAGAGATTGAAAACGCTCGAGATCAACTGGCTCGCTTACTTAAAGTTCAAGCCCGTGAAATATTTTTTACCAGTGGAGCCACTGAGGCCAATAATATTGCGATTTTGAGTGGGTTAAAACGAGTGGGCTTACATCATGTTATTACCCAAAAAACCGAACATAGTGCTGTGCTTAAGCCGATTAAAACGCTTGTAGAACAAGGGTGTACAGCAACGGTATTAAACGTGGATCGCAAAGGCTATATTGATCTTGATCAGCTTAAAAATGAGATTAACGCTGATACTCGCTTAGTCTCCCTTATGCATATCAATAATGAAATCGGAACGATGCAAGCCATTGCTGAAATTGCTGAACTGATTGCTAAACATGCACATCCTGAATGTCTATTTCATGTAGATGGAGCACAATCAGCCGGAAAAATCCCCATTGATCTCAAAGCACTGAACATTGATCTATTTTCGCTTTCGGCCCATAAGTTTTACGGTCCTAAAGGCGTGGGGGCTCTTTATGTCAACCGTAAATCTCCTCGACGCTCTCAAGCTCTGAAACTCCCTCCGTTATTTTTTGGTGGTCAGCATGAGCGTGGGTTACGTCCGGGCACATTAGCTAGCCATCAAATCATCGGATTAGGACAAGCAGCACAAGAAGCCAAAGAAGCACTGAAGACATTAGAGGACCAAAGGCTTCATACACTTGTGAATGAGTTATACCAAGGTTTAAAGGGACTTGATCCGTCAGCATGTCGACAAGGGGGAGGCGAAGCGCCTCATGTATTAAGTATCACCGTGTCTAAACCGACCTTGAGCGCGATCGAAGAAGCATGGGGACATATTGCCTTTTCACGTGGGTCAGCCTGTCAATCAAGCTCCGGAAAAGCAAGTCATGTACTGACTGCCTTGGGTTTGACCTCTGAAGAAGCGAGCCGAACTCTACGATTTGGTCTAGGGCGCGATAATCATTTAAGAGAAGTTCAAGAGAATCTTAAGCTTTTAAAATCTTACCTACCATGAGTCACAATTTATACCAAAGGGGGTTCTGCCTATGTTTTTAGCAGCCTGTGTTCAAATGAGTTCCAATACAGATATAGACGCCAACCTAAAGCGTGCCGAGCAATACATACGTCGAGCCGCCGATTATGGAGCATCCTTAGTCATCACCCCCGAAAATACCGCTTTGCTTGGCCCTCAGTTTCATAAAGTCGAATTGGCGGAAGCGATCGATGGACGTATTGCCACTTTTTTTGCTCAGTTAGCACAGGAACTCAAAATCCATATTTTGCTAGGCTCTATGGCTGAACAACGCTTTGATGAAGCCGGTAAGCTAGATCAGCAACGCTGTTATAATACAAGTATATTATTTGGACCGGCAGGTGAAACCATTGCCACTTACCGCAAAATACATCTTTTTGATGTAAACGTTCCAGGTGGGCTCAGTATTAATGAATCGGACAGTATTTGTGCAGGTCAAGATGTGGTTGTGGCTGACACGGCCCTAGGTAAGATAGGTCTATCCATTTGCTATGACCTACGCTTTCCTGAAATGTATAGAGCACTCGTTGACCAAGGGGCTGAAATGATTGCTGTACCTTCGGCCTTCACCCTAACGACCGGTAAAGACCATTGGCATATCTTATTGCAAGCTCGAGCCATCGAATGCCAAGCATGGGTCTTTGCGCCTGGTCAATGGGGGCAACATGATGCCAAGGGTATGCGTCAAAGTTATGGCCACAGTCTGATTGTTGATCCATGGGGCCATGTTGTGGCCGACAAGGGGCATGGTGAAGGCCTATGCTTGGCCGAAATCGATTTAGACCGTGTACGGGATGTACGGCAATCAATTCCAGTGCAAACCCATCGCATTATAAAAAACTGAACAACATATCTGCTTAGATTCATGACAGAAAATATAAATATTCAATAAAAAAAGCTTTTCTAATTTGTATAAATATTGTTAGCTTGCAACATTAGCAAACATATTTGAATACAAAGACTAAAAAGGCAAAGCAAATGGCATTAGTGATTAACTCGAATATCAACAGCTTAAAAGGTATGAGTTCACTGCGTAAAAGCTCTAGTCGGCTATCAAAAACCTTGGAGCATATCTCCTCGGGAATTAGGGTCAATAAAGCTGCTGATGATGCCGGTCGTTTGGGTTCAATTACACTTGCAGAATCACAGGTTAGAGGCCTTAAAAAAAGTATTCAAAACCTCAATGATGGGATGTCACTCGCCCAAACTCTTGAGGGCAGTTTAGGCCAGCTAGATCTTATGCTTCAGCGCATCAGAGAGCTTGCTTTACAAGCCTCAAATGCGACTTATCAACAGGCTGACCGCTTGGCAATCAATGAGGAAGCGAAGCAATTACTTAATCAAATTGATAAGGTGGTTGAGCAAACGCACTTTAATAATATCAAACTGCTTGATGGTAGCGCAGACTCCATTGGTATATTTGTTGATGATGGCTTCCGTAAAGATAGCTTTGAACTCAAGCTTCATGATGTCCGTGATAGTTCAGTTGGACGTATTGCTCAATATGACTCACAGCGTCTTGGTGTTCATGTCAGTGATCTTGCTACCGGTGATCTCAAGATCAATGGCTTTGCCATTCGAGCCACTGATGATAGCGATGACACTGTGTCTTATTCCTTTGGGTCTGGTTCTGCCATTGCCAAAGCCAAAGCGATTAATGCCTTATCCTCAGTGACTGGAGTGACCGCTAGAGCAGGTGAAACCCGTATTGTTGCCAACCGTGCGATTGGCCCCTTTACCCTAACTCAAACCCAAAGTTTTGCGATCAATGGTGTAAAAATTGGTGGTTTTGCCATTCAAGATTATGATGCGAATGGCGCATTAAGACAGGCGATTAATGCTTATGAAGATGAAACAGGCGTTGTGGCCTCTTTATCATCTCATGGGGAGCTTCAATTAGTGGCTAAAGATGGTCGCAACATCCAAATCGCCTACACCCACAAGAATGTTCTCGAAGCCATTGGGCTTGCCGATCGTACCTTAGATCCAAATAACTTGGCTGGTGATGTTATTTTGGGAGAGCCGGATCGTGATCTCAAGGGTACCATTCAAAACTTGAGCACAACCGGTGGCTTTGCGGCAGGTTTAAATCAAGTTGGAGGTCGCTTTGATGGAAGTGATGTTTCAAAAGACAACTATGTTGATTTTGTTGGCCATGTCGTCCAAGGCGGAGGCGTAGGTACAGCCCAAATTGTGTGGGAACGAGATCCGGCCGGTGGCGACCCCAACGCAGC
Source organism: uncultured Myxococcales bacterium (assembly GCA_937146725.1). Taxonomy (GTDB): domain Bacteria; phylum Myxococcota_A; class Bradymonadia; order UBA7976; family VGTA01; genus CAKZRU01. The sequence goes on along the minus strand of CAKZRU010000060.1, from coordinate 103,486 downwards.
CGAAGATTTTGCCTTTATTGAGGGAAGTGTTGTTGCTCAACCCAACACAGTCGGTGTAACAGGTGATTATTTCCAACTTGGTGGAGTAGGAGCAGCCGTTGCCGGTGGAAGTTATAATGAGGGGCTCACCCGTGATTACATCCTTAAAGTCACCCAAGCGGGTAGTACAGATGGACCTGATCCAAGTAAGCGCGCAGTCGTCCAAGTCAGTACAGCCCAAGATGGCATCATTGTAAATGCCCTCACTATTGATGCAAACAACGGGCCTCAGCTTATCGCCGGAGCCACAACCGGCGAAGATGTCTTTATTGACTTTGCACCAAGTGTTCGAGCTCCAGAAGTCACGAGCGAAAGTGGTAGTCAAGAATATGATGGAACCTTGGGTAATGGAGTCACCATTGCAGGTAATTATACCGGTGATGTAAGCAAAGACTTTACAGTTCGAGTCATTGAAAGTGGTTATACCCAAGGTGCAAACCAAGCCAAAGTTGAAGTTACAGAGCATAATTTTTCAACCAATACCACCACTGTTCTTGGTTCCTTTGTGGTTAATGGCAACAATCCAATTGCCATCGCGGATGACTTAACCATTACCTTTGACCAAGAAAACCCAACTTTTTCTAACTTTACCGCCAATCAACCGGGCACTTATCAGGAGGCGGTGAGTAATAGTTCACCGGAAATCAATTTCATCGGTGAACGTGGAGATGGTCAATATGGTGTGAGAATCACTAATGCAGGCCCGACCGGCCTTGCTCAGTATGTGACCACATTTAATGGCCAAGCAATTACAGCTGCAGCAACCTTGGAAGCCGGTGTCAATCAACTTGCTGATGGGCTTGAGTTTACCTTTGCGGCCAGCCAATCAGTCATTGGAGCAACCGGAACCAATAATGTTGGAAGTGACTATGCCGATTTAGGCACTGTGACCATTGGCGGAGCCTATGACGGGCAACTTAATGATATTGATGTCAATGTACACGTCGTCCAAGAAGGACGAGTCATTGCCAATGGCGAGCCAGTCACCGATGATGCTGCTTTGCTTCGCTTTAGCTACAATGGTGTTTTACAAGCAGGTACGATCACAGCAATCGCTGGGGTTAATCATGCGCTCAGTAATGGTTTACATATCAATTTCAATTCTGCAAGTGCTGTCACAGAGCTACAAGCGACTGATGGAAGCTCCCAAGGAAATAATATTCAATTTGCCTCTCAAACCATCTCTAATTATGAAGGGACTGTTGATGTTAACTTAGACCCAACAACCCTTCAGTTATCTCAAGATGCAACCATCGATATTGAAGTCGCTAATGACGCCACCATTGGCACAGGTGTCGCTGGAAGTGGTGATGTTCTCATTCATATTACAGAAAATGGGGTTAAAGACACTTTTACCCTATCCAATGTGCAAAGTGGTGTCGCCAATAACATTGTCGATGGTGTCACAGTTACTTTTACTAATGATGCAACAACCATCGAGCGTTCTGTTAATTCTGTTGGTGGTGTAGATGGCTCAACCGCCGTACCTCCAGCACCTGTCGATATGACAGCCGATAATACTTATAATGGGGCTTTGGGCAATACCACGCTTGAAGTCAAGTTTACCGGTGATACAACCATAGACCCAGTACAGGTCCAAAGTGTCAATGGTGATGATGGAGTGACCGCAAATACAGCTGGCACTTACAATGGCGCTTTTGATGACACCGACTATGTACTCACCTTTAATGGAACCACTGCTCGTCTTGAGCCGGAAGTTGGAAACAATGATGCCGGACAGCTTACTGTTGCCGGAATCTATAGTGGTGCTAATAATGACATGAACTTGCAGGTCAGCTATTTAGCAAGCACTTCCGAAAATGTAGTCAGAAATCCTGCAGCAAATCCTGCAGCAAATCCTGCTATTCCCGGAAGTTTTGAAGTTCGAGCCCTTGGCAACTTTAGTCGACTCACTGAAGACGAAGATTTAATCGTAACCTTTGAAGGTAAAACAAGCATTAATGCCACTGCCTCAACAATTAATTCAGGGGCCACCGTTGGCCTCAGTGCAAGTACCTATAGTTGGGATGTAGGTCCCCAAGATATCAAGGTAGAGTTTGTAGGTGATGATCAAGTTAAGGTCCATGCTCTAGGAACTACAAGTGCAACGATTACAGGTGCAACTTTAGCGAATATTAATCTTAATAATATCTTTGGAGGAACCTTTGCTTTTGATCCTGACTTAGAGATTAATGTCACAGTAGATGCCGATCCTTTGGTAGATGAGACAGGCGACATTTTCAATTTCCGCTTAGAGCAACTTCAAACAGTGGCCATTATGCGACAGGGTACGGGTGATATGGTCACCGGTATTACGCTTACTGGTGCGACAACAACTTTAAACCTTAGTGATGCTAAGTTTAGCGGTGCTGCCGGTCTAGGTTTAGATATGGGCATTAGCTTAGAAATTGACCAAGCAAGCGTAGCTAATAGCGATTCTTTTGTGGTGGAGCTCGATGCAATTAAGCAAGCCCAAATCGAGGACGTAAATGTCGCTGGGAGTGAAGTGACTTTTAATATACCTGCTGGAGGTAATGTAGACCTCAATGACGCGGCCTTTGCAGGGATTTTCACTGCCGGAGCACCAAACTTAAGTCTTAACTTTAGTGACCCATTCCAATCTATTGATGATGTCTATACTCTTGATCTAAGTATGGCCAAAACAGCAACTTTGACTCGTGATGGGGTTGAACTTGCTAATAATGTGAATATCACCGGAGGCAGTGTGGATCTTACCGGTTCAGGGGTGACACTCAACCTGACCGATCAAGATAAGGCCAATAATGACCAGATCACCGTCAGCATGAATATGGACCAAACTGTAACCCTAAAACGAGATGGTGCGCTTGTTGGTGGTACTCATGATGTATCAACAGGTACCCTTGATTTGCAGGCTGCTTTGGGTACTGATGTTGGCTTTGATATTACCGTTGATAATGCCATCAAGGGTCGTGATGATGAGTTTACCTTTGTGCTTACGCGTGACCATACGATTGAGCAAACTAATGATATAAGATTGGCCACAATCGAGCAAAAAACAATGAAGGTGAACCAAGAGTTTACCTCGGATGTTGATGCTGGCACTTTGGCTGTTAATTCAACCTATACGCTTGATGTAGCGGCGCCGATGTTAGAGGTGGGCAAAGAGTACAAGATCGAAGAGCGAGTTGGTACGCTTAACATTGATGATGAGATTATCGTACGAGCAAATCATGGCTTTGCCAATGGGCCAACCACCTTGCAAACCACAACTCAACTCGATAATGGACTTACTTTAGAAATCGATCCTGCAGCCCAATTTACGATTGGCGATGAAGTCCGCTTCCAAGCTTTACAGTATCAAGGTGATCCAAAATGTTCCGGCCCCTATGACGACCCGGCCTTCCCTACCACCTTTGTGGTTGAGGTTGTACAAACTGGCCAAGTCGATGGTGGCGCAATGATTCAATATACCCGCCAAGATAATGGAGATACAGGAATTGTAGCCGCCTCAAGCGTTGATACCTTACTCCAGAATAATGTGCATATTGGCTTTAGTGCCGGTACGCTTTATGCGGGAGATAAGTTCATTGTAGAAACCGTATCGGACTTGGCACAAGACTTTGGTGGAGAACTGATTCTTGAAAGTGCAAAAGGCATCGAAATTGAGTTAGCTTCGGTCACGATTGATAATGAACTTGGACGTTTATTGTATATTGGAGATCCTGATCTTGCACAGTTAGCAGGTACCTTTGATTCTTTAACCAATGCTTACTTGAGTGTAAATGCAGACCAAACGATCAAAGAAATCGATTTAAGCACCGAAAAGTCAGCTCAAGATGCGATACGCATACTTGATCGAGCTCTTGATGAGATTTCGGCACAACGCAGTGACACCGGTGCTGTTCAAAATCGAATTGAAAAGCAAATTAACAGTTTGTCGGCTGCCATGTTCCACACTGAAAACTATATGTCTAGAATCAAAGATGCCGATTTGGCCTTTGAAACAGCTGCCTTGGCTAAGGAACAGCTCATTCAACAAGCTGGCGTTCAGATCTTGGCTCAAATGAACCTTAATCCTCAAATTGCCCTACGGCTCATTGAGAGTTTATAAACGTAATACCTCGTTTTAAAGCTAAGTAAGCCTGATTTAGCCAATTCAACTCGCTATTAAACCGACTAAGAAACCTTAGCCAAATTAAAGAGAGTATTGATGATTACAGCGTGCGAGCGATTCTAAAACCGGTATCATCGATGCGGGCGTTTGCTCGGCCCCAAAAACGATAGTTAACACTGCAGTTCACAGTAAATGACACCCATGCTCCACCACGCCGAACTCGACGATCAGCCGCTGGGCTATTGGCTACAAAAGGATCTTGGTTAATCGTGCCTTTTCTACCGTCATAAGCGGTTTCGTCCCACTCGTCAAAGCACCATTCCCAAACATTGCCGCAAAAGTCATATAACCCCCAAGAGTTTGGCTCTTTTTGACCAACAGTGTGAGTTTGGTTTTTTGAGTTCTCCTGATACCAACCCAAGTCCGGTAAGTGTTCGCCACCCGCAAAGTTCGACTCTCGACTCGCTTTGGCTGCATATTCCCATTCGGCTTCAGTCAACAGACGATACCCGTTTGATGAACGAATCCACTCAACACAGGGTAAGCCACGTTCTTCATATAATTGATAGGCTAAGGGTAATCCACAGCGATCAGAAAGCTTATTACAAAAAGCGATCGCTTCCCAAAAACTCACTTGTTCTACCGGTCTTTTATCACCTTGAAAACGAGAAGGATTCTTGCCCATCACCAAAGCATACAAGTCTTGTGTCACCGGTACTTTACTAACAGCAAGAGCACGAGATATTCTAACTCGGTGGGCATTTGCACTACGGCTCATCCAAAACGTACCCATTTTAATATTTTTTAATTCAGGCAAAACAAGCTTGAGTTCATCATCATCTTGAGAATTACTCTGAGAAGCTTCCGCGCTATCACCAGATGAAACGACTTTACCCACAGAGTCTAATTGATAAGTGGTACGCATTTCACTACGAGCTCGTCCCAAAGAAATCCTTGCTTGCGCCTCAAAAATACTTTCGGCGGGATTACGATTAAGCCCTTCTACTCGGATTCTCCAACGCCCTTGTGCATCACTATATCCAACCGCAATTTCTTCACCATCACAGTATAGACCAATCTGTACTTCATTGGGTCTTAACGGAGAGCCATAAGCAAGACCAAAGCGAACCTCAACCAAGGCCCAACGCTGACTACTATTGGATTCTATAACCTGTACTGTAATATGTCTTAGCGAATCACTCCATGTACTCACAGAGTTTCTCCTTATTGTGGTGATAGCGTTTAGTTTTAGGAAGCATGTCTTCATAAAACACAATATGATGTCTTATAAACTAAAGTGACCTATTCATAAATCAGAATTGAAACAAAGTAACGACTTTAAAACAAGATACTTTAGAAGTGTTTTAAAGGCGAGATTGACCTTAGTCCACAGAAAGATGTAATGGTACTTGCGATTTTATAATGATTGAATGCATACTAACGTGCTAGATAATATTCAAACCATGATTCGACTCAAAACCTTGAGCCTATGATAAACAATAGCTTTAGAAAGCGACCCTCTATGTCTGATCAAACCAACAACGCAGCGTCGCGCTTGACTTACATTTCAAGACTTTCTCTTGTCTTTTTAACCATTTGCATTAATTCCTTATTAACCAACGACAATGCTTATGCCCAATTCCCAGGTGGTGGCACTCATATCTTTTTAAGTACTGATACGGCCGTATGTGATCCAGAACTGGGTGCAGTTGAAGTAAATGTTGATGCCTTTGGTGCTCTAGGAAGTGCCTTACAATCCAGTAATCATCACTACAATCCATTTAATGATATGCCAGACCAAGGTATGGTGAGAACCATTTTTGAATGGAAAACCTTTTTCTGTAAAGAAACGTCTTCTGGAACCGCATCTGGTGGCTGGCTAAATAACTCGGCTATGGGGAGTGTTGATCCTACCATAAGCGTCACCGATGGAGAGGTAACTAGCGAGTTTTTGTATCAAGGCGTAAGAGTCAATCTCCGTTATTGGCTTGACTGTACAACGATTAAATACTGCTATCGCCTAACCAATGAGTCAAATACAGTAATTCCAACCATTGCTCTTACTCCATACATGGACGGTGACCTTTACTTTGGCACCGGTGGTTTAAGTAATGACTATGGTGCGGCTAGTTTAGGTCGACCTAAGACTCTGTGGGAGTTTGATGAAGGTGATGATCCAACAGCCCCCACTACCTATGTTGGTATCACCACTCTTGGCGATGATAATTATCTTAACTCATGGGAAGTTGGTTCATTCTCTGAGCAACGTACTCGCATTGCTCGAACAACAAGTGGCTGTACCGTTTTGCGTGATGATATTAATCGCTCTCAAATGAATATCGATGTTAATGATGACCTTATTACTGACCGTGGTTATGATGTCACCTTAGCGATTCGCTATGATGTGGGTCCACTTGCACCGGGCCAAGAGTCTGGTGAAGTCTGTTATGGCTTACAATGGGGTGTTGGTTTACCTTGTAGTGACGAAGATCTTGATACAATCTGTCTTCCAGAAGATAATTGTCCTTTACTGCCTAATCCAGATCAGGCCGATGAGGATGGTGATGGTGTAGGTGATATTTGTGATAACTGTCCCAAAGTTCAAAACCTTGATCAAAGCGACCGTGACTTAGATGGCTTTGGTGATGCCTGTGACCGTGTATTTTGTACTCCTGATGGTGGACCTGAGGTGTGTGACGGTATCGATAACGACTGTGATGGTCAAATCGATGCACTCTTAGATGGTTCACCGGTTGTGGTACCAGGTGAATGTTCAACCGGTTTATCAGGCGGTTGCAGTTTAGGTACTTGGGCCTGCGTTGCTGGACGTACTCGCTGTGTACCTAATGAGCAGTCCGATCCTGAAGTCTGTGATTTACAAGACAACGACTGTGATGGCTTTGTTGACGAAGATGTGCGTAATGGCTGTGGCACTTGTGGAGCTGTACCACCAGAATCTTGTAATAACATTGATGATGACTGTGATGGAAATGTTGATGAAGGCTCTGCCGGCTGTGGACAGGGCCAAGGCTGTTATGAAGGCCTTTGTCTCAGTGAATGTGGTGATGGTTGCCCAGCAAACGACTCATTCTGTGCTGATAATGTCTGTGTACCATGGTGTGTTCTCAATGCATGCGAGGGCGAGGGCGAAGTATGTACTGCCCAAGGCTGCGTAAATCCTTGTGATGGTGTAAGCTGTGGTGAGAATGAAGTATGTACCAATGGAGAATGTGGTCCTGCAACAGACTGTACCTTTACGGGATGTGCCGATGGAGAACGCTGTCGTCCGGATGGTTGCGAGGCTGATCCTTGTGTTGGTACCAACTGTGGCGAAGGTAGCTTCTGCCGTGATGGTGAATGCGTATTCTCTTGTGCAGAAGTAAGCTGTCCGGCAGCGCACGCCTGCTTTGATGGACTCTGTCAACCTACTGGATGCTTACCTTTAGGCTGTCCATATGAGGGTGAAGTTTGCATCGATCGTATTTGCCAACCTGACCCTTGTGAGCTTGTCACCTGTGGCAATGCTGAAATCTGTTCATTAGGCGAATGCTTGCCTGATCCTTGTTTGGGTGTTGAATGCCCACAATACCAACGCTGTGAAGTCACCTTGACCACCGCTCAATGCGTTGCTGATTGGCCGGTACTTGAGGAAACTGAAGAAGGCCAAGACATGATGACAACAACTGAAACAGATATGATGGTCACAGAAGAAGGAGATATGGGCTCAATGAATATGTTGGCTGATATTGCTCCACCTGATAACGAGACCAATGTGCCAAGCAAGGAAGCAGAAGGCTGTGATGCTAACGGTAAGCAACCAGTATCAACCATGCTTTTCCTTCTGCTACTGATCACTTTACGCTTGTCTCGTCGTCGCTTGTCTCTTTAGGACTCAATGACTGAGTGCATGGCATAATTTCCCAAGAGCTCTTGCTTAGGCTTTTTTGATTCATTAGGTATACTACTTATTTCATGATCTGTTTAAACGCATACTGTTTAGGACGATAATGATCTTGGTGTATCCTCTCTCAACCTTAAGCTCACTTTTGAGCGACATGCATACCCTAGGAGCCGGCGTATGAGCGCTCTGCTTTATCAAAGTGGTTTTGGAAACGAACATTGTACAGAAGCTCTTACGGGAGCATTACCTGTTGGGCAAAACTCACCTCAAAATTGTCCGTATGGTTTATATGCCGAACAATTATCTGGTTCAGCTTTTACAGCACCAAGGCATCATAATCTTCGCTCATGGCTTTACAGGGTACGACCTTCGGTGATTCATCGTAAAGATGGACAGTTAAGCTCTTTAAGCTGCGACTTATGGGAAAGTGCAAGTCCACATTATTCACAAAGTGCTCAAACCTTAAGCTTAGCACCAAGAAGATGGGCTCCATTAAGCTTAGCCACCAATGAGAACAAGACCTTTATTGAGGGAATTCATACTTACACCGTAGCGGGCTCATTAGAGCATTCAAGTGGTATGGCTGCACATTTATATGTATTTAATCAACGCATGGAAAGATTAGATGCGAGTGATCCAAGAGGAATCAAACCTCAGTATCTGATTAATGCAGATGCTGAAGTGCTGATTATTCCTCAAAAGGGGGCTTTAGAGCTTAATACGGAGTTTGGAACCTTACATATTGAGCCTAGCGAAATTGCAGTTATTCCCAGAGGTATATTGTTTCAGGTTCATCCCTTATCTCAAGAAGATAACTACTGTCGTGGATACTTGTGTGAAAATTACGGAGCACCCTTTGAGCTTCCACAACTAGGGCCGATTGGGGCAAACTGCTTAGCTTATCCTAGAGATTTCCTCTATCCAGTGGCCAAGGCTGTACCTGATGAGGAGCTTGACTTACCAAGTGAGCTTTTGACCCGTTGGGGAGGACGTCTCTATCAAAGCGAAATTCCATATAGTCCGCTAGATGTTATGGCTTGGCATGGTAATTATGCGCCTTATAAGTATGACTTAAAACGCTTTTGTACCATTGGCTCGATTTCTTTTGATCATCCTGATCCCTCAATTTTTACGGTACTTACCTCGCCTTCAACAACAGCCGGTGTTGCTAATCTTGACTTTGTGATCTTTCCAGATCGTTGGCTTGTTGCAGAGCATAGCTTTAGACCACCATGGTATCATCGCAATATCATGAGTGAGTTTATGGGCTTAATCAAGGGTGTATATGATGCAAAGGAAAAGGGTTTTATGCCCGGTGGAGCGAGTCTGCATAACATGATGCTTCCTCATGGCCCTGATGCGTTTGGCTTTGAAAAAGCAACTCAAGCAGAATTGGCACCACAAAAACTGAATGGAACGCTTGCCTTTATGCTTGAAACAAGACTACCACAGCAAATCACTGACTTTGCTATGAAGAGTGACTTGCTAGAAGAGGATTATGGCGAATGTTGGTCAGGGCTTAAGCGACATTATAATGGTCGGATGAATCCTTGATTTATCCCTTTAACTTTTTGGGCAGAGGCCTATCTGAGCCATAGTAAGTAGTAGGTAGCAACATGAGTAATTCTGAGTTTAAGCTAGAAACCGACTATGAACCCCGTGGTGACCAACCCACTGCGATCAAGTCTCTTATTGAAGGACTTGATGCGGGCGTACCTGCACAAACATTACTTGGCGTTACCGGTTCTGGTAAAACCTTTACCGTGGCCCAAGTCATTGCACAAACCGGTCGACCAGCCTTAATTTTGGCGCATAATAAAACCTTAGCAGCCCAACTTTATGGAGAAATGAAGCTTTTATTTCCCGATAATGCTGTGACTTACTTTGTGAGTTATTATGATTATTATCAGCCGGAAGCCTATGTGCCAAGTACCGATACTTTTATTGAAAAAGATGCACGAATTAATGAAGAAATAGAGCGTTTACGCCACCTCGCAACCCAAAGCTTACTCGAAAGACGTGATGTGATTATTGTGGCGAGTGTATCTTGTATTTATGGCTTGGGTAGCCCCGAAAGCTATAAAGCTAAAATGCTTCGTCTCATTGTCGGAGAAACCCTCGATCGTGATGAGGCTATGTCTAAACTTGTTGATATTCAGTACAGCCGTAATGATATCGACTTTTTCCGTGGTGCCTTTAGAGCTCACGGAGATACCTTAGAAATCTATCCGGTTCATTCGGAAAATTGGGCGATTAGAGCATCTTTTTTTGGTGATGAAATAGAGGAAATACAGCTTTTTGATCCTTTGAGAGGTCGAGTTTTAAAACGGGTCGATGATGTCACGATTTATCCGGCAAGTCACTATGTCGCTCCTGACGATGAACTCAGGCGTGCTATGACTGACATTAGCCTAGAGCTCGATCAGCGCTTAGGTGAGTTTTATGCTGAAAATAGGGTTTTAGAGGCTCAGCGTCTACAGCAGCGCACTGAATATGACTTGGAAATGCTTGCAGAAGCCGGTTTTTGTAAGGGCATTGAGAATTACTCTCGCCATATCACTGGGCAAGAACCTGGGTCAGCGCCACCCTGCTTGCTTGATTATTTTCCGGAGGATTGGGTTGTTTTTGTTGATGAAAGCCATGTCACACTTCCCCAAGTTAGAGGGATGTATCGTGGAGATCGCTCAAGAAAGCAAACCCTAGTAGAACATGGTTTTAGACTACCCTCGGCCTTGGATAATCGTCCGCTCACCTTTGAGGAATTTGAATCTAAAGTATCACAAATTGTCTATGTATCTGCCACACCTAGTGATTATGAAATTGAACGTAGTGAAGGGGTTATTGTAGAACAGCTGATCAGACCAACCGGTCTGCTTGATCCTATCATTGAAGTTAAACCTGCTTTACATCAAGTTGATGATTTATTGGTTGAAGTCAGAAAAGTAGTCGATCTTGGACAACGCGTATTGGTAACCACTCTTACTAAGCGTATGGCCGAAGAGCTGAGCGAGTATTATCATGAAGTTGGCGTACGTGTACGCTATTTACATTCAGATATTGATACCATTGCCCGAAGTGCCCTGCTCAGAGATCTACGATTGGGTGAATATGATGTTTTGGTCGGAATTAATTTATTACGAGAGGGTCTTGACTTACCGGAAGTAGGCCTTGTGGCCATACTCGATGCAGATAAAGAGGGTTTTTTACGTAATCGAACTTCCTTGATTCAGACCATTGGTCGTGCTGCTCGTAATGCTGAAGGTCGGGTTATACTATTTGCTGACAAGATCACCCGCTCCATGAATGAAGCCATCAATGAAACCGAACGCCGGCGAGCGATACAAATGGAGTTTAATGAGCGCCACGGCATCACACCTAAAACAGTCATCAAGCGTATCACCGACCTTGAGTCTGATCAAAAGAGTCAAAAACTTGATGATCATGCTGAACTCGATATGTGGCAAGAAGCCTTATCGGATCAAAGTTCAAGCTTAGATGAACTTTATGCTCAAATCGAATCTGTAAGAAAATCGATGATTAGCGAAGCGGAAGCCTTACGCTTTGAAAGTGCGGCTCAACTTCGGGATGAGCTTAAAGCTCTTGAAGAACTTGCACTCAAACTGGCGTAAAGTATACTCATTATTTAGATTATGATGCTTGCTGTGTATGCTGCTTTCATTGCATCCTAAATGTTTATCCTTAGACCTTTCTCAAGAATGATCACCAAGAAGTCTGTTATGAAATCTCCCTCTGACCTTTCCCGCTTACAAAATTCGCATGATACAGAACTCATCAAAGCCCCCACTCATTCATCCTCTTCTTACCCAGCAACTTTGACGACCGAATTCTCCTCACAGCACAGTGTTCAATCTAACTATCAGCATCAGCAGAGAAATCAGCATCAGCAGAGAAATCAGCATCATCATGGTTTAAGCCAAAGCTTCTCTAGTTTAATGACCGGAATGAATGGAGCCATAGAAGTCTCTGTTTCTCACTCAACGGTTATTTTTGATGGCACACATACTCATGTTGAGGCTGAAGAACAGCACTTTCAAGATGGACAATGGTCTCAGCAAAGAATAGCTGGTACTTGGACTGGTAATCAAAGCGCAGAGGCAATCGCGCACTTAAATCGTGCGTCTAAACGGAACTCTCGGCTCAAAAACCGCCCTAAAGTACTGCGCCCCTTACCTAGAGCAAATAAAAAGTAAATAATGAACTTACTTTTGGTTGGTAGTCATGGGTGAAGTTCTTTTAATCCGCTCCCAAAGAGGTCTCAGATTTAAAAGCGATCAGTCTCATTCTGCTTATCCCTATTCAGCATACGAGCTCTTGATTCATCACCTCTCTTTACTCTGCCCTAAGGAAGCACAATGGTGGAGTCGGGCCAAGGCATATACCAATGAAGCGATCTCTCCAAGTATGTGGGGGTTGATGAAAGTTGCTGGTAAACGCTTATATTCAGTCGCTCATGTCGAATTTGAGCAGTTATGGAATCAAGTTAATATCAACCAAAGAATATTTTTTTCTGAGCATGATTTGATTGACCTCAAAAAGGAAGCAAGAAGATCTCTTGCTGACCCTTTTGAAGCCTTGGAATTAAAATTAAATCAATCTTCTCCTAGCTTTAATAATATACAGCAAGCACTAGCCTGGTTGACGTTACAGTTCGAGCTTTCTCAAAGGCTGCTTGATCATCATCATAGTGCTCAAGCAGAACTGATTGCTCAAAAAAATAAAGTTAATCTCATAACTAGCAATACAGAATCCCCCATAAAACGACGTTGGTATGGTTTAAGAAGAACAGTCGTTGCTATGCTTCTTGATCAACATTTACAACTGATCGCTCTCTGCTTTAACCAACCTCAACAAGGGCATACAGCTCATGCAGAACGCCGTCTTTTTGAGTTTGCTTGGAATCACTTTTTTAATGAATCTGAACACGAACACTCTGAAACTAAAAATGCCTCTAGCCAGAGTCACCAAAAGCTTATTCTCGTTTCAAGCCTTAAACCCTGTAAAATGTGTGCAGGACTTTGGTTAAGTCATTGTAAAGTAGATGAATTAGAGATTATTTTTACCAACGACGATTTGGGCCCCAATGGGCAAAATACAGCCTTTGATTTAAATAGCTATGCTTATGAGGAAGGGAGTAAGTGGCCTAAGTCACTTAAATCTTTTAAGCAGAGACACTGGCTTTGCAACCCTAGTTCCTCTTGAATTAATTCAGTCTTCAAGACTTGGTCACCTTGAAAGAAATAACGCCTACAAAAGTCAGCCATTTCTCCAGAAAGCGGTGCATTAATATCAAGAACTTTGGCTGTAATTGGATGAGTAAACTTCAGATTCACTGCTGCAAGCAACAAGCGATATGAGTTAAAGTGAGTTCTAAAAAACCTGTTTTGCTCACCTCGCCCATGGGTTGTATCCCCAATCAATGGATAGTTAATTCCAGCCAAATGGCGCCTAATCTGATGTCGTCGTCCCGTTAAGGGCTTAACTTCTACCAAGCTAAAGCGTGCACTTGGATATCGCCCTAATTCTACAGGTAGGGTCAAATGCGCTAAAGTTTGCACCAAAGTCCGTGCTTCTTGCGGCGCCTTATCGAGTTGGGCTTTTTTATCGGTAATCCGGTCACGTTTTTCTTTAAGAGCACGATCGATAAGCTGCTCCTTTGGTGCGTGACCACGAGTGATTGCCCAATAGGTTTTTTGAACTTGGCCCTGAGCAAGACTTTCATGCAAAACTCTTGCATTATCCTGATCAAGGCCAAAAATCAAAGCGCCCGATGTTGCGCGATCTAAACGATGAATTGGATACACCCATGAACCGAGTTGATCTCTAAGTAACTCCATGGCTGATGGTTCATCATCCTCGGCAATTCGGCTTCGATGCGTCATCATCCCCGCCGGTTTATTGATCACAACCAAAGCCTCATCTTGATAAAGGATATCAAGTGTATTGGTCATTAAAGTCGGTTCTAAAGCTGCTTGCTCTTGCATAATCTCTCTTGCATAATCTCTCTTGCATAATCTCTCTTGCATAATCTCTCTTTTCTCATACTCATATCGAGTTTATGATTTATGCAATGCCATCATGTTCTTTGAAAACGACAACCGTATCAAGATGAAAGAACTTTTAGATTCGCATTACAGAGAATTAAAAGATCACTTATAATGGCTTTCACCTGTTGTCGCTGATTGTGATGCGGTGTATAAAAATAAGCGTATGCCTTTTTAAATCGCAAGACGATCGCCCTATATGCCTTATAGTTTCGATATGATTTGCCGTCATCTTGTCCAAAGGCCAATGATTACACCATCCCTTATGCTTTTAACGTATAGAAAACACTCATGAAACGATTAAAATCCCTTTTGCTTACCCTATCGAGCCTAACACGTTTCAAAAATGATAGATTTAGCTTAATCATCTGTTTAGCTTTAATTTTGTGTTGTTTTACGTCTTGTGTCACGCCTTATGCGCCCTATCAAAAACTTAGTGATGAACAGATTGCAAGTTTGGTCTCTCCGCCTTATTCAAGGCAGCAAATTAAGCAAGCTCAAGTTGTCCTTAAGAATCGTCAAACGGCTAAGCTTCAGCAAAGTAATATAGAACAAGAGCTAAAGTATCTTGCTTGTTTGATGGTCAAACAAAGTCTAGATCCAAGCAGTGCTGATGGTAAAAGTGCACCAGATTTAATTCCTTGTCTTGCTCAAAATGGTCGTAAATGTAAGCATGAGTGTAAACGCTCTCGCTTACCTCGTGACTTAATCTTACCGCAGGAATATACTAAAGTTGCTCAACGCCATGATGAAGTTTTGTGGTCCGATCTTGAAGCAGTTTCTAAATCCGGTGCGCAAGCAAAATGGTCAAACTACCTAAAACGTTGCTTAATTTGTAAGCATAGTCCGAAGGTGAAACGTTTAATCTGTTTACGAGATGCTCAAAAAATCGATTTAACTGCTAAACGAGAGCCACACAGTGCTTTGGATCGTTGGCTCAATCAATGTGAAAGCTCTGTTGAGCCTCAAGTGCGGGCCTTAATCAGCTATCGTACTCACATGCTTACCCCTCCAGAAGATTTACCATATCCACTTAATGTCGCAGAACTAAGTTCGGCGCTGCAGTCCGAGTTAAATACACGTTCAAGTATAGGCGAAGCGGTTAGACTCCTTCGTGGCCCTCTAGATGCCAAGTCGATAAAGATCCTGCTAAATGCAGACTATTCTTCCATGGTTAAAGATACACAGTGGCTGTCTTTGACCCAAAAACTGCAGCGTCGTTTAGATGCGCCGCTCATGCCTTGTCTTGAACATGGTCTAAGTACCTGCTTTACAGCAGACCAAATCCAACAAGCTCGGAAAGAAAGCCGACAGTATGTAAACGAGTGTAAACTCTGCGAGCATAAAGCTTCAGTGAATCAGTTTCGTGCCCATTTATCTTTAGGTTTAGAGGCCAGATGGTCTTCTCACCAAAGCATGAACACTCAAGCAAGGCTTAGTCTGTCACCGCCGAGCCTCATGATTAAAGAAAACTCAAAACTGTCTCATCTGAGTTTAATCCGTCAAGAAGAGCGTTTAAAATGGTTAAAAGACTTTGGCTCAGATTCTAAGTTGAGAGGCCAAGTCAATTTAGAATATAGCCCTACAGCCTTCTTAAGTCAGAGCGGTCAAGAATCATCAATTTCAAACAATGCATCGCCTAGCAAACATGTTATTACAGATACCGCACAAGCCCTATATGGTATTGATCCGGTCACAGGTGTTGTACGCTGGAGCCATCGTCATCCTTTTGATGCGAAAGGACATCTAAAAAACTGTCAAAAAATCGAACTGATCCCGGCGCAGTATTTAGCGCTTTTAAATGATGGTGGGGTTCTATGTTGGCGAAAAAGTGAGCTTAGCCTGCTTAATCAATTTGGTGAAACAGTCACTAAATTAGCATGTCCTAATGAAGACTGTGGGAACTTACTAGGGAAATATAATCAAGCGCATACAGCAGAGCGTCCGGCAAATACCGCTGAAGATATTGGCACTAAAGTGACTCAACAAAGCAAGCGATCGAGTCATGAAACTTCTAATGAGACCCTCATTTTTAGTGTTAAACAGACCAAAAGTCGTCTGCGACAACTACAGTTGTATCCATTACGTGCACCAAGTAAAAAGGAACCGATACCGGTCATTTCAGCAACTCAAAGTTCAAAACTCATCGGGGCATATTTAAGTGCAAACTTAGTATCTGTTTCAGATCAAACTCAAGCCTCCAGTCATACCAAGCCTTTGCTTATTTTGATTCAACAAAACCTTAAACGAAAACTAGAACTAAAACTGGTCGACCCAAGCACAGGAAATACACTCTGGACTCAAGTCTTAAAGGGGCGAAAACTCTTACAGCAACCTTCGGTTAAGATTCTCGATTCCATCCAAAAGAAAATTGTTGCCTTACTCACTGACCAAGGCTTTTATGGCTTTGACTTGACCAAGGGCAGTCTAGTTCTGAACGAAGGACTCCGATTAAAACGAAGAGATAAGCTTGTTTTAGAAAAAGCTTTCGAATCGCCGGTTTCTTGGACCAGTGTGGGTCAGCGAGTGATCTTATTGCACACACTTAATCAAGCGTTATATTTTAGCCAGCCTAAACCTCAATTAAAGTCTCAAATGCTTAAGTTTGACTCACTCGATCCCCAAGCTTATCTCAGTAGCATGGATCAACAGTGGCTGATCGTCTCTCCTGAGTCGGGCAAAGTGTTTGGTTTACCTCCTCAGCTTGACCAAGTGGTTTGGCAATGGACACTTAAACCATTTAACTCACTGATTCTGAGTCAAGATTGGGCTCTTGTTTCGCAACAAACAAGTGCGCAATTATTCAGAGTCCTTGCGTTAAAACCTCAGACCACTACCGAAAACCTAAAAAATACTAAAGATGTGAAAGATACAACAGACTCACCCCTGACTTCATCTCTCTCTCAAGCCTCTGACTGTAGCGCCGGTGATCGTTGGGATTGCTTAATTCAAGGCGATGCCCTCATTGATGTAGATGGGAGTCTTTCATTCGCTGAAAGAAACAAAGCGATTGAAACTTGGTTTACTCAGAAGAAACAAAGACTAAGCTCAACCCAAAAGTCTGTGAACAAACTTGATGCTTTGGTTGCTCAAGGGGCTTGGAGCGCTGCCTGTCAATGGGGCGTTGCCCCTGCCTGTATGCGCTTAGGCTTATTGGCTGAATTAGGACTTTTCTCATCCAAAATTGATGAGGCGAGTCAAACCATAGTGAACTATAAAACTGCTTACAACTACCATAGCCGAGCGGCAAAGCTTGGGGATATGTTTGCAACCGAGCGCCTAGGTAAATTGCTTGAGCTTGGCCAAGGAACCACTCAAAATTACGCTGAGGCTAGAGTGGCTTATTTTAAGGCCTGTGAGGCGGGTTATGCCCATTCTTGTGCTCGTTGGGGCTTCTTAAATGAACTCGGTCTTGGTGGACCCAAGAAGAAGCAGATCGCCCTTATGGCCTATCAAAAAGCTTGTTATCAAGGTTCACAATGGGCTTGTGACCATATGAAAAACTTAGAAAGTAAATAGTCTCTGTTTAAACTTTTACTCTCATCTTTCTTTTACTCTCATCTTTCTTTTACTCTCATCTTTTAAGCGTCTACTCAAGCCTCTTTCTTAAAGCTCAAGGTAATAAAAGCCCTCGTTTTTTCATGAGCTTAGTAAAGTTTTTAAAGATACCAGGCACCTTAGATTTTTGCGCCATCCCTAAAAAGTAGTTTGGTACAGAGATCTTGGGCTCTACATGCACGCTATATCTTAAAAATGTGTATCCATCAGCTCTAGCCTCTAAGTACCATTCTCCGGCATTTTTATTGTAGTCTCCCTCAACCAAAGTCCAAGAGCGAATGTACTTACCGTCCTTTATTTGAAGCTTAACATCCACCACCGAACGTAAATCGCTTAAAGGAAAAGGTAAATCTACGACTAACTCACAGCGTTTTAGTCCTTTGACAAAGCCTAGATGCTTAGAGAGTTTAATATTTTCCATGGTCTTCTTAAAGTTAGCACAGTCAGCAACCACCGCCCATAATGATTCTGGTGCGGTTTTAATAATTCCCTCGGCCACAACCTTTGGCATTGATGAATCTTTAACCTTAATTGTACGCACATGTACCTCTCCCGCAAGCATGTCAGCTTCACTAGGCTTAGCCTCCACCCATTGTGCTGAGCATAGACTCAAAAGACAAATTAAGGATGCTTGACTTGCTTGACTGAGTACACTGATCTTTGAGTTCATTGCAAACAAGGCTAAAATCCAAGTACTACATCCTAAAATAACCGCTATGGTTTGCTGAGGAAAAAGTTGGGCCAAGACATAGACACCACCAAGTAAAAAAGCAAACTTGAACAGTAGTAAAAAAGCTAAGCTTTTTTCGCCATTAAGTACACCGCCTAAGCCTTTTGCCAATAGGGTCATATTGATCCAAACCAATAGACTACCTAGAGCAAAGGGAAGCAAGGATACGGTGCCTAATTGCAATGCGACAAGACCCAAACCAATCAAAGTAATCCCAAGCATTGACTTATGAAAATGCATAATAAGTTGCCCCGGGTCTATTTTTAACTTTGGCTGAGACTCTGAACCAGATTCTAAGCCAGCATCTGAGTTCAGTGTGGCTTCAGCATTTTGCGCAGTATTGAGCCCTATATCTGTGCTAAGTTTGGCTTCATTCATTTAATCCTCCTGCTGATTTATATTAAAGGGTTTCAAGTTTTACTTATTTGGAGTTGGTATCTTTTTGGTGGGTTCGTGATACTTTTGATTCGGCCTCAGCAATCTTGATCAGACGTCTTAAGCCCGAAGCAAAACCAAGCAAAACACCTGCAAAGACCCCATAAGGAGCAAAGTCCCAGCGATCTTGAGCCCAATCACCAATAAAATAACATGCTGCAATCGAAATTCCGAATTCGATACCAACCCCTGCATACTTGGCATCTTTCCACAGACCAGCGGTTTTGTTTCGGATGCGTTCTCTACGGTCCATAAAGCTTACTCTGCTGACTCAGCGAGTGCAATATTGGCAGCTCTAAGAATATGATCGATTTCCTCTGCACCATGCATGGCTGAAACAAAGCAAGCCTCATAGCCACTAGGTGGTAAATATACACCTTCGCGAAGCATAATTTGATGAAAACGGGCAAAACGCTGATGATCACAGGCCTTAGCGTCATCAAAGTTCATCACCGGTTTATCGCTAAAGAAAAGAGTCAACATTGTGCCGGCTCTTTGTACAACTGCTTGATGATTTCCTTCAGCAATTAACTGCTTAAGACCATCCTCGATTTTCGCTGTTGTTTCGGCAATTTTTTCAAAAAAGCCCGGTTGTTTCAAGATATTCAGAGTTGTGATACCGGCCGCGGTTGCCAAAGGATTTCCACTTAAGGTACCGGCTTGATAAACAACACCAAGCGGTGAGATATGATGCATCAAATCCTTACGACCCCCATAAACTCCCACTGGTAATCCACCCCCGACAACTTTGCCTAAGCAAGTAAGGTCAGGTTTGAAATTGAGATAGGCTTGAGCACCGCCAAGGTCTGCTCTAAATCCGGTCATTACCTCATCAAAAATGATCAAAGCACCATATTGACTTCTGACTTCTTCCAAAGCTTCCATAAATTCGGGAGTAGGCAAGATAACTCCCATATTTCCGGTAATTGCTTCAAGAATCACACAAGAAATCTCAGCACCCTTATTGGCAAAAAGTTCACGTAAACCATCAGCATCATTAAAGGCTAAAGTAAGTGTATGCTTGGCTAAATCAGCGGGTACACCACCTGAATCGGGCTCACCAAAAGAGGCTGCACCACTACCGGCCTTAACCAGCAAGCTATCAACGTGACCATGATAGCAACCTTCAAACTTCACAATTCCATCTCGTTGAGTGGCACCACGCGCCAAGCGAATCGCTGACATAGTCGCCTCTGTACCACTTGATACCATACGCATCATTTCAATCGACGGAAAGAGCTCACGCACAACTTCAGCCATGGTCACCTCCGCTTCCGTAGGTGCCCCAAAGCTTGTGCCACGCTGGGCTGCGTTACAAATCGCTTCGACCACTGCTTCATGAGCATGCCCCAAAACAGCGGGTCCCCAAGTACCGACTAAATCGACATAGCGATTCCCATCGACATCGGTAAGATATGCCCCATTGGCCTCGGCAATAAATAAGGGGATACCCCCAACTGCTTTAAAGGCACGTACAGGGCTATTTACCCCGCCTGGCATCACTTGTTGTGCACGTTCTAAAAGAGCTTGACTTTTTGGGTGAGAAAGTCCCATGGAAACCTCCAATGTTAGATTATGTTGACATAAGTTAAGCTTTATTTGCTAGCTGTATATAACAGATTCATCATCAATAAGTCGATCTGACTTGAAGATCTTCTCAGAAATTGCAAACCTTTGCTTCTACTATTATACAGCAATGTGCTTTGCACCTTACTCAAATCACTTTAAAATAGCGAGGTCTCACCCATGACCAGTGATTCTTTTAAAAATATTTCTATGAATTGGCACTATCCTACTCCCATCCGCTTTGGTGCGGGTCGAATTAAGGAACTTGCTGAAGCTTGCACAAGTTTAGGCATGAGTAAGCCACTTCTCATTACCGATGAAGGCTTGGCAAGTTCTGAGATTGTCCAACGAGCGGTTCAGGTTTGCCTTGACCACCAAATGCCTTGTGAAGTCTTTTCTGGTGTGCAAGGTAATCCTGTTGGTGAAAATGTAGAAGCCGGTGTGGCGGCCTATCACGCTGGTGGTCATGATGGTGTGATTGCTTTTGGTGGTGGTAGCGGTCTTGATGCTGCCAAAGCGGTTGCACTCATGGTGGGTCAAGATCGTCCACTTTGGGATTTTGAAGATAAGGCTGATTGGTACACCCGAGTCAATGTGGCGGGGATGGCACCGGTCGTTGCTGTTCCAACCACTTCTGGAACTGGTTCTGAGGTGGGTCGGTGCTCAGTGATTACCGACTTAAGTGACCATACTAAGAAAATTATCTTCCATCCTAAAATGCTTCCCGCTTTGGTCATTGCTGATCCAGAATTAACCATTGGCTTACCCGCTCACCTAACCGCTGCTGTTGGTATGGATGCCCTAAGCCATAACCTTGAAGCTTTATGTAGCCCACTTTACCATCCAATGGGCGATGGGATTGCGATCGAGGGCATTAAGTTAGTTGATCAAGCTTTGGTCAGAGCATATCAACAAGCCGATGACATTGAAGCGCGTGCTCATATGATTGTTTCGTCAACCATGGGCGCTACTGCTTTTCAAAAGGGACTAGGTGCAATGCACTCTATGAGTCATCCCTGTGGTGCGGTTCTCAATACTCATCATGGGCTGACTAATGCTGTCGTTATGCCTTATGTTTTGATGTATAATCGTAAAGAAAATGAAGAAAAGCTAACTGCGCTTTGTCGTTACTTAGGCTTAGATAATCCAAGTGGTGAGCGCTTTCTTAAATGGACCTTATCATTAAGAGAACAGCTTAAAATCCCTCATACCTTGGCCGAGATTGGTGTCGGTAGCGATCAGATTGCAGAACTTGCTTCTCGTGCACTTGTGGATCCAACTGCCCCCACAAATCCTCGTGCTTTAACTCAAGCCGATTTGGAACAGCTTTTTGATGCCGCTATTCGTGGTGACCTAGACGCAGCCGCTTGCTCATAACTTTTCATAACTTTTCATAACCTGTTCATCACTTGCTCATTACCGAAAGGACCTCCTTTTGAAAGCCTTAGTTAAATCCTCTATCAGTCGTCGTGACCAAAGTTTGCTTAGTTTTTACTTACTGAGCTACTTGATGATGGGGCTATTTGTAGCCTGTGACGAAGATATTCCTGTAATTGATGCAGAAACAACGATTCTACCTCAAGAAAAAACAACCTTAAGTAACCAAGCGATTGGACGAACTGAAGGACATTGGGATAAGAGTGTCAGAGCCGCCACAATTGATGAGCAAGATATCATCATTTTAACAACCGCTAAAGAGCGTATTGAAGGTGCTTTTAGTAAGCTTGTGATCAATGTTCCACTGATCGATAAGCGTACTAATGAAGACTGCCTAACCGGTATGAGGGCATTAGAAGCCTTACCTGAAAGAACAGTACCTAAGATTCTTGATCGAATTAATGAAAAAGGATTTAGTTTTGATGAAGTGATTGTGCAGGTTGATTTACTTACCCCTCAGCGTGAATCTATCTATTATCAATGCTTAGAAGAAAGTGGCGCAAGCCAAGCCAACTTCTATCTTAACGAACTTCGACGTGAAACAATCGCAGCTTTTACTGGTTTAGCAAGAGTAAGTGATATTGATGCTGTGGTCATCGGTCTTGAGCTAAATGGCTATGAAGCCGTAACCCCAGGCCCAACGGTTAATCCTGAATGGGATTTAATCAATTTGATGGACCTTTATCATGAAATCTATGAGGAAATGAAAGCGCTTAACGCTGATCTTAAGGTTGGTCCTTCAGTAAGTTGGTCAAAGTTAAAGCTTCATACAATACCCAATATTGCTGATGAGTTTGGCTTAGATCGAGATGAGCTTTTAACCTTAGAGCTTGGTCTAAAACGAACAATTTGGCCTTTCCTAAGCAAAGAAGGCAGTAAAAAAGCAGACTTTATCGGGGTTTCATTGATTCCTGACCCAGTTTCTCCTCCATATTTGGGTAATCCGGCTCCAGATGATATGAGTGCTGTTCAAAACTTTTACCGAAACTTGGGATATTTGGCTAAGCCAAGCGATCTTGAGGAAAACTTACCAATTGCCTTTACTAGTCTTGATTGGGCGACCACGACCATTGGAAGTGGTGGACAAAAAACAGAGTATCTCATCACTTTAAAACAGGTTTTAAGCAATCTTGAGCCGGAATGGGTGGCTTGGCGTCGCCTAAGTGATATTCCGGTGGATCCTCCGGAGTCTTCACCCTGTGCATCTGTCATGAGACTCAACCATGGTAAAGATTTTTGCTTTGCAGGCTTGCTCAACTATAATGGAATGGAAAAAGATGTGTGGACAGAGTTCACTAAAACCCCAGAATAGGCTCTCTTGAGTATTCCACTAGAATTCTGCAGTGTATAGCTGATTATAAGCATGTAAAAACATCCCAACAATGAGTCTATTCACATATCAAAAAATACGAAGAACAATCTGTATGCATGGGCTCATATTGAGTTTATGGATTTGTGTGTCACTTGATACAGCATGGGCAAAAAGGATTTTGGTTTTCCCTTTTCAGGCACCACATCTTAGTCATGCACAAACGGAGCAACAAACTCGATTACTGTATAGGAAGACTCAAAAAATTAGAGGACTAAGCATCATTCCTCTCTCCCAAGCTCAACGAGCGATCAGAAGACAAAACTTTAAGCTCAAAGAACTAAAAAAAGCCCAAAAGTCTCAGTGGTCAGTCAAACGATTATGCATTGCTGTACAAAGCGAGTTTGCACTTTCAGTCTCGATGAAACTTGGTACAGACTATAAACCGGCTAAGCTTTTAGGCGTTCTTTTTCGCTGTGGTCGTTCTGAACAGAGTATTGACTATCTTGAACTTCCCTTTGAAGGAAAGTTATCTTCACAGCTTTGGACTATTTTTAGTGAAAGTCTTGAAGAACTGATTACTAGTCCCACTCGTAAAAAAGTATCAAAAACTCAAACAGCCCCCCTCCCAAATACTGAATATCTAAGCAGTTCTGGTCGCTGGTCACCGCAAACGAGACATCAAGAAGCGAACTCTGTAAGCTCTAGAATTCCCCAACCGATTCAACTCAATCAGCCGTCGATGAATGTGAGCAATCCTACGCTACCGATGACTGCTCCAACATCGTCTAACAATATAAGAGTTGAGTCTTCTCAGACTTTGGAGAGTGCAGCCGTGGCTATGGATGACCCACTCCAAGAGATACCAAGTCGTATAGAGGCTTCACGTTTTCAAATCCTTGCCGGTGCTCGTTTATTAACTAAAAACTTAAGTTACACCACTCGTCCTGAAAGCCGAAGTCTACAAGGTGGCTTACGATATCAAAGTAGTTGGCTCACCGGCTGGGGCGCTCAACTTACTTTACGACCTAGCCCAAGTCGTCGACTTACTCTCATGGCTGAATATGAGCAGTTTAGCTTCACCTCAGAACGCATGATCAATAATTTATTCACAGTCTCTGGCGTAGAGGAAACTAAAAGTTTAGCCTTCAAAACCAATCTACGTCGGTGGTCTGGTGCACTTCGTTATACCTATCCAATACGTACTCAAACCCTTGTTCATCAGAGCGGTATTCAATTAGCCTATCATGGTACTCTGATGGATATTGAGCAAAATACAGACTTCTTGGGTTTAGATATGCATCAAGCCGAGCTAGGTATTTTTGGCGAGTTTGTGATCAAGCCAAAGCGCTTTTATTTGGCTCTAAATGCCGGCTTTTATCCCTTTGTTTATTTGGGAAACCGAAGCGAAGAATTTGGGAAAGCTGCTGAAACCTACGGACTAAATTCAAAAATCTCCTTTCGTTATCGTAGCACTGATGGAATCAGCATCAGCTTTTAT
The DNA here is from genome assembly GCA_937146725.1 of uncultured Myxococcales bacterium. GTDB lineage: Bacteria > Myxococcota_A > Bradymonadia > UBA7976 > VGTA01 > CAKZRU01. Next base: position 78,852 of record CAKZRU010000060.1, on the reverse strand, counting down.
ATCAAGCTAGATTTTACCTTTATTGAGCCAAACGGAACCGGAAGAGATGGCCGAGTTGGAGAGAGTGCCAAAGATCAAAATCTATCTTTGGGCTTAAACATAGGATATGCTTCTTCACCATGAATACGTACAGTGAATATACAGTGTAAAGCACAGTGAAATTGATCGAGTAATCTCGACTGACAAAGCTTGTGATGAGCCATAAAAAGTGCTAGAAACTTATTGTAAATAAAGCAGGATTGCTTTTGAGCCCTTATTCGACTTGCAGTGAGCAGGAGTCTCATATTGAATCGTTCAATGACCCCCATTCCAGAGCTAGAACGTCAACTCGAGCAACTTAATCAAACCTTAACTCAGCTCCCCAAGTTTGAGCGTGGCAAGAAGCGACCTCTTAAAACATTTTCAGCCAATATAAGTGGAATGTTAAGCACTTTTGAAGATCAGTTAGAGAGCTTAAGACTAGAGGCTAATTTGCTACAAAGTGAAGATTCTCCCTTCACTCAAAGACGTCGTTTGAAAGAGTCTGAAAGAGCTCAAAAGCTTGCAGAAGCTCGTGCTTTTGCCGAAGCTCAATTCGAAAGACTGACTCGTGAAAAAGAGCTTGCTGAGCTTAAGGCGCGCCGAGAAGAAGCCGAGCGTCAAGCCCAAGAATTAATCAAAGAAAATGCTAAAGAGTCTCAAGCGCGTTCTCCGAAAACACAAGTGCAATCCCTCAAGGTTGATTCATTAGAAAACTCTAAACAAGAGGCCTCACTGTTGCCTCAAGAATCGCTCAGTCTAGGTGGTGATTGGGATGCATCGGTTGAATACACAATCATGGGAGAAACACCAAACCTAGAGTTTGAACAAGATTCAAGTTTAAGTATTGCTCCCGATGATTCGATCTTTTTGGATTTACCTAGCACCCCTCCGGAACCGGCCTTTGACTCTGTTTCACAAATCAAGAATTCCTTACCACCTCGTCCCGCTTCACAAGTAAGCATACCGCCACAGGTACAGTCCATAGTCACTGAACAGGTTACACAAAAGTTGTTGATTAGCCTTCTAAAAGGTTTATTACCTGCCAAACCAAGACAAAGCCATGCCCATCAAAGCTATGTTGGAGCCGGTCAGCAATCTGACTTAAATATTTTAAAGACCTTACCTTGGATGTCAGTTGTACCCGAAATTAGTTGGCAAGAATTCGATTTTGAAGATCTTGAAGCCTCTTTAGAAGGCCTAGAAAGCTTAAGCTTGGCGCCAAGAGCCTTTAGACCAGCAGCACCACTTGCTACACGTACAATCTCACTCAGATTAAAGAGCACAGAAGATCGTATTGCACAGCTAGATCCTTTAGTCTCTGAGGATGATGAGTTTAATCTTTCCGACTTTGAAGAGCAAAAAGATCCAGAACTACACGAGATGCATCAAACTTATCGAGCTCTAGAAGAACAAGTTGGCGAAATGGCTTTTTATGCGCCAGAACATGTAAAAGATGAACCACGTTTTGATTTAGAGCATTCATCAAAAAGCCAACATTCATTTGAACCAAGCTTTGATGGTGAACAACTGAGTAATACTGGAGAAGAAGATGCCTTTGATGAGGGTCCGGATTTAGCAACTCTTGATCCGGCTTTACCCTCGGTTGATGATCCCTTTGAAATGCTTGAGGATTTAAGTTTTGACCAAGAACGCCTAACCTCAGATTTTGATTGGGAAGGTGACACGCCTACCAATATTTTTGGTAATGAACCCACTCCAACTAATGTTTATGGGGATGAGTCTCAAGTTAAATCAAAGCAACCGGTTGATGAGGAGGATCATCAATCCTCAAACAAGGGTATTTTCTCTCGTTTCTTTGGACGTAACAAATAAATCAAGCCTACTGCTTAGCGACTTCCACCGCTAAATAGGCTGTGCGAGGTCAAACATGTCTTACTATGATCCATATCCGCAAGATATGCTCGAACAGCCACTTTGCTTAGTTGGTTTTATGGGCTGTGAAATCCATAGTATTGCGTATTTTATGAGCAGTCTTACCGGCTATCCCTTTGTGGAAGTCGATAAACTTGTGGAACATCAAAAAGGTATGAGCATTGCTCAGCTCTATCTTGAGCATGGTGAAGAGACTTGGCGACAGTGTGAAAGTGAGCAAATTAAGGTAGCGCTTTCCCTAAAACCAGCTCGCATTATTTGTCTTGGTGATGGTGCCTTATTAGACTCTACCAACCAAAGTCTTTGCCTAAATCAATCAAAAGTCGTCTATTTAAGAAGGCCGCAACAAGGTCTGCTTAAGCGTATTCAACAAGGTCGAAAGGAAAACATTCAGCGCTATCCATTTTGGCTTAAAAGAGAACCTAAGCATGATGATGAGGTATTAGCCTTGTTAAAGCTTAGGGAATTTGGTTATGAGCAAGCACATACATTGATTGATATTGGAGAGCTAAGTGCATTAGCTTCAGCTCAGCATATCATTAAGCGTCTGAAACTTAATAATCTTTCATTTTAAAAACCTTAATGGTTCGAATTCCCCCTATACAACTCAGTTCATTCAATACAGACTTGAGTTCTAAGGTGACTCGTTTTTAGCAGGAAGCCTTGGACTCATAAAGCGATCCTTTAAAAGTCTTTCACTTGGACTTTTGGTTGTTTTTTGGGCCTCACGTTCACTTAAAATTTGATAGGCAGCATCAGATAAAATATCTTTTTGTAGTTTAAGACTATCTTCAAATAATAACTGTCCTAAAGCTAACTCTAAGTTATGTTTAGAAACTAGATTCACTGCTGACTCTTGATTATTAAGACCCTCGCCATAAATCACTCTTTCACTTTCTATAAAAGAATTTTGACCTAGTAAATGTGCCAAATACTGAACGATTAAATTACCCGATCGAGGACCTCGTGGGCCATATGTAAAAGCATGCAGTTTTTCTTTTTCACCGGGGAGCAGGTGTTCAAAGACCTGTTTTACTGCCAAGTCTAGTTGGGTAATATGGTCAGCGGCCGAAAACTCAAAGTTTTTAATGATGAGTGGACGTACTTGCTTAATAAATTTGAACACTAAGTCTGCTGAGAAATTCGGGGTTTGTACACTGTCTAAAAGGGCATAAGTCAAAGAACTCAAGGCGAGTTGCCTTGCTTTCACCTCATCGCTTAAATCAAGCTTAGAAGATAACTTTTGCGCTTCTTCAACCTCTACACTAAACGTTTTTGCCCACTGTGCTCTTTCCTTATCATTGCTGATACTTAATAACTTAATGGCTGCAGCCATACACATATGACTATAGGCCTTAACTTGATGATATTTCACGGTAGGTGCTGCCTTTGCTTCGGCAACGACTTGACCGTTTCTAATCAACTTTAAGATATTATTTTCAAAAAACAAAGCCGGCCCCAAGGTCGCTTTTTCATGCTCAAACTCTGCTTTAAGCACTTGATGAAAACGAAGATTTACTTTCTTAAGGATGGGGTCGAGCGCCTCTGATTTCTTTTGCTCAGGTTTATGTTGCTCAGGTTTATGTTGCTCATGATGATCTTTGGCAGGCTTTGCATGAGCATTTTCTAAAGATAAACCAAGAACAAAGCTTAGGATAAAATAAACTAAAGATCTATTGCTTGTACTTACTGGCAGCCATGCCGCCAAAAAACGATCAAAGTTTAGCTCACACCGTGGTGCATTAAAGAGATCAGTCATCATTTCATCCTAAATCATAGTCCGGTTACAGTTAAGCTGACTAGCAAATCTGACTAGCAAATCAGTATAAGTTTAATTTAAAGAGCAGTTGGTCTTGGTGCTGGCTTCGCTTTTTTTGGCAAAAGAGTGTTCAGTAAATATGCTTCTAATCCCTCCATCAGTTCAGCATCATCATCATTCTCATGATCAAAACCGAGAAGATGTAAGATCCCATGAAGCGATAAAAAAGCGAGCTCATCTGCCATTGTCCAGCTTGCAGTAGTCAAGAAGGGTTTCAAACGTGGCAAAGCGCCTCGTGTCGACTGCTTAAGGGCTGTTTCATAGCTGATCATGATATCTCCAAGAGGCACGCAGATCTCTTTAGGCATGGTAAACTCTTCTCCCTCAAGTAAAGCAAAGCTTAATACATCGGTTGGTTTATCCTTGTTCCGATAGTCCCGATTTAATTCTTGGATTTCATGATCGCTGATAATACTTAAACAAAGCTCTGCTGAGACCGGTAGATAACTTTGCAGGATAGAGTGCTCCAAGATTCTTTGAACACGCTTTTTAAAGGTACTCAGTAAACACTGTTCTTGCTTTAGTTTTTGCCGATATTCTGTACTAATGATCAAAGTAAACTCAACCGTACTTGTTTGCATTTTCATGTCCTTTAGTCGTAACCTAGATCAATATTCAAGCGCTAAACCTAAATGAAGAACTTTGGATTCAAACGTGTGTATGCCTGTATGTCTAGCGTTATATGTGAGTAATATGAAAAACGATATGAGTCTGAGTTGAACTTTAGCTCACTGACTCTCATGCTAAATCTAATCTAAACATATTGTATAAAGATGTTCTATGTACCCTAGTCAAGCCTCTTCGTCCCAAAAAATAGCTCAGCAAACTAACGCCGAGGGGAAAGATTGGCGAACTGTCGCTCAAGAAGATCAAACTCGCAAAAAAGAAAAGCTTAAGTCCGAAGCGAATACCGAGCAAAATACAGATAAAAAAGCCTCAAGTATGCAGGTTCTTATGCAAAGAGAACAAGCGGTTAAAGAACAGGGATGGCGAGGTGCACAAAAGGTCACAGAAGCGGATGATCAACTTAAAGATCAAATCTCTGAAGACGGATGGCGTGGATATCGCTTATCGGAAGAAGTTAGGGCTTTAAAAGAGCAAGAACGCCAAGAGAAAATGGCGATTAAGTCCGCCAAAAGAGCGCGAAAAGCAGAGCAGGCGATCGCTTCTTGGGAAAAACAAAAGCGAAACCGTAAAGGCACTTATCAAAGCTCACAAAAGAGTCATGCTGATAAAAAATATCATGCTAATAAAAAATATCACTCAAGCCATCAAAACTTAACTGATCAACATGATACATCCTCTGACTTGCATGATCGCAAATCCTATAAAAACCGACATAAAGCGACTAAACAGAAAAAGCAGAAGCAACGACCACCAATTTCTGAAGCTTGGCTCAAATCGGCAGGCATCAAATATCTGAGTCGCTTTTGTGCAAGTGAGCAACATTTTCGCTTTACGATGTCCCAAAAAATAAAAAATGCCGAAAGTAGAGAAAGCGAAGACCCCAATGTTCATAAACAATGGATAGATGCTGCTGTACTACTCGCCCAAGAATATGGCTTTTTAGATGATCAAAAATATGCATCTGCCTTGGCTAACTCATATAAACGCAAGGGTTTAGCTAAGGCCATTGTTCGTCAAAAGTTACGGCAAAAAAAACTCAGTACTCAGCATATTGATCAGGCCTTAGAAGAAAATTATAAGCAAGATGACTCAACGATGATTGACCCTAATCTATTTGCAGCTGCCCGAGCCGCAAAGCAAAAGCGTCTTGGGCCATGGGGTCCCAAAAATATTGATTATCCTACTTTACAAAAACAACTGGCCAAACTCGCTCGTCGTGGCTTTAACTATGGGATTGCCAAGCAAGTGTTACAAGCTGATCTCGAAGAAGCAGAACGTTGGCTTCTTGAAGGTGATTTATAATCATCAGGAACTAGAGGCGTAAATGAGCGACCTAAAACAAATAAAAAAGGCCCTAGATCAACTCTTAAGCCAAGTGAATTATCAAGAGAGAATTGCGGCTGACCCCATTCGCTTTCCCAAGCGCTATCAAAATATTCAAGATCAAGAAGTCGTTGCTCTATTTTCGGCCTTACTCGCATATGGTCGAGTAAAGGCGATTGGAGAATGCTTGGAAAGACTTTTTGAAACCTTAGGTGACTCACCCGCAACTTTAGCAAGGGAAGATGCGCTTAGTTTTCGTGAAACAAGTCAGTTCGAACGTCGTTTTCCCAACTTTGTATATCGTTTCACTCGTGAAGATGACCTTAATAAGCTGTGGATTGCTGTTGGTGAAATCTTATTGCGCTATCAAAGCCTTGGCCAATGCTTTATGGCGCATGATCAAGCACAAGATTCAAGCTTACTGAGCGCCTACCAAGGCTTTTATGAAGATGTACTTAAATACTCACAGTCATTGAATGGAGGTAAGGGCTTTAAGCATCTACTCTCCGACCCCAAAAAGGGGAGTGCACTCAAACGAATCAATATGTTTTTACGTTGGATGGTTCGAGGTCCTGATGAGGTAGATTTGGGCTTATGGTCAAACTTGGGATGTCACCGCTTACTCATCCCACTCGATGTACATGTATTTAGATTAAGCTCAGCTCTCGCCTTAACCAAAAGACGTAGCGCTGATCTAAAAACGGCCTTAGAGATCAGTCAAAAATTAAGGCATTTTGATGCTGATGACCCTATAAAATATGACTTTGCCATCGCTCATCTTGGAATCAGTGGGGCTTGCAAAGGTTATCGAGTCGCTCAAATCTGTGCCGAGTGTCCACTAGATCCCTTATGCTCACTTAAATACCCTACATAAAAATAAACTACCTCATCAATCAATGCTATTTTTCTCTAATTAAAAATCCGATCCAAACTTTTTTATGAGAATATCTTGGGTATCCATTCCTTTTGCATGAAGTACTGATAACACTCTTTTAATTACAAGCGGTGGCGGTTGATAATGTCCACTTTGGTTATTGATCCCGTAGAGTTTTCCTTGAAAAACGATCATTTCACCAGCGGCCGCAACCGGTCCTCCGGCGAGCAAGCTAGAATGATGAAAATATTTAGCTTTGGCCTCAAAGCTAAGCCACAGTTCACCTTGAGCATCCATCACAAAGATCGCCAAGCCCTGTTGATCATTTCCTATCTCTTTTTGCTGAACAGGAAAACTTGCTAAGGCCTGTTTAGGCCCCTTGTGTTTTGGGTTAAGAACTTGCCCATGGCGATCGCACAGTCTTTGCTCACAGAAATGTACTCGGTACTTTTCTCTTTGTGTTGTACTGAGATACAAGACCCCTTGATGCTGTTCGCCCTCATATTTTTGAAGAACTTTTAAGGTTGGAAACTTAAAAGGCTCATATCTTTTCGGGATTTCCCTCATCTTTTTGAGGGGTTTAGCCGAACTGCCAAGCTCAAAGACCTCTTGGGCTTGCAGCGAAAAGTTAGAGACTTGTATGGCCACAAAGATCAAGTGAAAAGCCGATATTCGCAATAAAAAAGCAAGAGTTTTTGGGATATATTTGATCAATGACGCTCTCCACTGTAGATTATCAGCAATTATGCACTGCAATACCTTAGAACCTATCTGCTAAGTGATGTTTCTCAGCAGAGAAACCAATATTAATGATGTGCTAAATAGCCATAAAGAAACAACTCTTTTTTATCTATGGAGTCAACAATGTCTAAATCAACAAGTGGTGGTGTCAGCTTTAAGCTCAATGAAGATCAAGAAGCCCTACAAAGAATGGCCCGAACCTTTGCTAAGGAAAGAATCCGACCTATTTCATCACATCACGACCACTCGGGTGAGTTCCCTATGGAAGTGTTAAAAGAAGCATGGGAACTTGGCTTGATTAACACTCATATCCCTGAAAACTATGGTGGTCTTGGCTTAGGCGTTTTGGATGGGGTTGTTCTTGCCGAAGAAAATGCTTGGGGATGTACAGGGATATCAACCATTATCGAAGCTAATACTTTGGCTGAAGCACCGGTGATTGTTGCCGGTAACGAAGAACAAAAGAAAAAGTACTTAGGTCGTATGAACGAAGAGCTACTTTTTGCAGCCTATGGCGTAACTGAGCCCAATGCCGGTTCCGATGTAGCCTCACTTAAAACAACTGCAGTTCGTCGTGGTGATGAATATGTCATCAATGGTGAAAAAATGTGGATCACTAACGCCGGCAAGGCAAACTGGTTTTTTGTTTTAGCTAAAACCGATCCAAGCGCAGGAAATCGTGGGATGACTGGCTTTATTGTTGATGCAGATAGCACTGGCATTACCCTTGGTCGTAAAGAATGGAATATGGGTCAACGAGCGAGTGACACTCGTGGAGTCAAGTTTGAAGATGTTGTCGTTCCTGTTGCAAATCGTCTTGGTGAAGAAGGCGAAGGTTTCAAAATTGCGATGAAGGCCTTTGATATTACTCGTCCTCTTGTTGCTGCTGGTGCGGTTGGTTTGGCAAGAGCAGCTTATGAGCATGCGGTAGATTATGCCAAGGAGCGTGAAACAATGGGCCGTCCGATTGCTAAGCATCAAGCCGTCAGCTTTATGATCGCAGATATGGCCAAAGATATAGAAGCCGCTCGCCTATTGGTTTGGAAGGCCGCCTGGACGATTGATCAAGGCGTTAGAAATACCATGTATGCTTCTATGGCTAAGTGCTTTGCTGCAGATACAGCCCATCGAGTTGCAAGTGATGCTGTACAAGTTTTTGGAGGCAATGGCTTTAATACGGAGTATCCGGTTGAGAAACTCTTAAGAGATTCCAAGATTTTCCAAATCTATGAGGGAACGAGTCAAATCCAACGCCTCATCATCTCTAAAGAACTCTTTGGTCGTTAATATATTTGCTTGTCAATATACAAGCTCGCACATTGTATTTACTAAAACTGAGTCACTAAAAATCTTGGGTCAATTTCATGCATTTCAATAACAATGCTTGAACCCTAGCTAAGGCTCAACTAACATCGGCTAGCGATCGCCTAACTCTTCTATTGTTTTAAGAGGAGTATGACAGCTAGAGGATTAATATGATTAAAACATCTACATATCTCAAATGGAACCGATTAAGCTTCCTACTTGTTTGGAGCCTTATTTTCTTCTTGGGCAGCTCGGCCTTTCTTTCCGATGAAAGCCTTGCTCAAACTGGAAAGAGCAACCCTAGGTTTGATGCCGCTATGGAACAATCTAAAATAGCAGCTTCACAGGGCAAATATGCAGAGGCCGCAGAAGCGATGCGTCGAGCCATTAGCATTAATCCTGTGCCAGAGTATCTTTATGATATTGCTCTTTTCTATGAACGAGCTCAAGATTGGCGTAAAGCTCTTAAATACTTCCAGCAGTTTATCGACCGAGCACCAGGAGATGGACGTGTTCCGGAAGCGATTAATCGTATCCGAGGTTTACAGGGGCGTTTGCAAAATCAATATGAGGAAGTGATGATTACTAGCCAACCTAGTGGTGCTTACTTGTATATCAATGAGCGAGCAAATGGTTCGGTTGGTCAAACTCCACACCGAATGAAGCTACTACCGGGAACTTATAAGATCATCGCTGAATTAGATGGCTATGTGCCCACAAGCCAAACTCTAAAACTACAAGAGGGTGCGTCTTCTCAAGTAGCTCTGAGCCTTTATAGCGAGCGTGAAGTGGCTCCGGTTAAATTCTTGATTAATCGAGTTGGTGCCCAAGTTTATATCGATCGTCGCCTCAAAGGAGAAAGTCCGATCACTGAACCCATTCTGATTAGACAAGGGGTCAGAGAAATACAAATCAGCAAACCTGGGTATAACACTTGGACCAAAAAGATTTCGATCCGTCCACAAGAACCGATGACTGTAGATGTGGTCTTGGTTGAGGCTGGTTTACAGCAACTCAGTCTAGAGCCTAAAGAAAAGGATACAGTAACGCCTTGGATCGTTATGGGGACAGGTGCAGCCCTGCTTGGTGGTAGTGTCTTTACTGGGCTGTCTGCTCAAGGCTTATACGCTGATCTTGATGCACGCAAAGCAGAGCAAAAGTTAATTGCCACACAAGACATCGAAGTGGGCAATCGTTGGGTGATGCTGACCAATGTATTAATTGGCTTAGGCGTCACGAGTCTAACCACCGGCGGTGTTTTATGGATGATGGAAGCCGATGACAATTCTCAAGCGAGCCTGCCAAACGCTTGGTCTTCTCAAGATCAACGAGCAACCGTAAAACTTGAGGTGCAACCATGAGCGTTTCCACAAAAGATATTTTTGACCAAACAATAAGCAAAGCAGAGCAAAATATGAGCACTTTTAATGCCTCCACTTATCCTTGGTTACTCATCAACTTAAGTGCCCTATCCTTAAGTCTAAGTGCATGTACGATCGACTTTGATGACTTTGAGCCATATACCAAACCCGGTGTTTATGCCGGTGAAACGGTCGAAGTAGACATGGAAGTTGAGGTCGATATGCTCGAACCTGACATGATCCTTGATGTCGATATGGATATGGAGCCACCTCCTCCTCCTGATCAAGATATGGATGGAGTCGCTGATGAAGTGGATAACTGCCCTGATGTGCCAAATCCAGAACAATTAGATGGTGATATGGATGGTAAGGGCGATGCCTGCGATGATGATGATATGGATCAAATCCTAGATTATCGCGCCGATGGCATGGGTGGCTCAGTAGCGAATGATAATTGCTTAGGTGTGCCCAATAATGATCAGCGAGACAGCGACTGGGATGGCCAAGGTGATGCCTGTGATGATGACTTAGATGGTGATGGACTCAATGCCATGCAGGAAATGGAGTTGGGCACAGATCCTTCTATTGCCGATAGTGATGGTGACGGCTTCCTTGATGGTAATGATCTTTGTCCAACTGTGCCTTCAAAGGGCTTGGATAATGATGGAGATGGTCTAGGTAATGCTTGTGATCTAGATGATGATGACGATGGCATTTATGATTGGGCTGATACCTGTCCATTCACAGCTGATCCGGAGCAGGGTGCAAGCCCTGAAGAAGCTCTTCAAGGTCGAGGAACAGCATGCGCCGATGACTTTGATGCTGATGGCTTGGCTGATGCTGATGATCCTTGCCCACTACTACCTGCGGTCGAGCGAGATAGCCTTGCCTGTCAAAGTTCATTACTCTTTACAGGATATGACGGTGATGTTTATGACTTTTACTTAGGTGATGATTACTTATGGGTCGCTAGTCGTGGTGGCTTATCCAAGTTTGCTTTAACTGATAGCTATGATTTAGATGCTTACAGTGAAACAAAGTATCGTAGCTCTTATGGTCTATGGTCATCTCAAACAACCAAACTTGCGCCACTGTACAGTCAAGATGAAGCTCAACTGTCGCTGAATGGACTATGGGTTGTCAATGGCAAGGCCTTATCCGTACTTCGTTATGAAGGGGTAAGTGGAAGCTATAGTGCCTATGAAATCGACTTAAGCTCATATGGGGTGAGCGAGATTTATGATGTAGCTTCAGTGGAAACTGGTGCCTATGTTGCCACTGACTATGGTTTATATTGGGTAGGACGCGACTCTGTCACCAACATTGATGTGGCCATGCTGATGAATCCAACTATAACTCAGCTGTACCATGACTCCGCAAATAATCAGCTCTGGTTTGCCATTAACTCAAGTCTTTATAACATTGATCTTAGTACACCTGAAACAGTGGTTGAAGTGGCAACCATCGATGGGATGACTGGTGTGCGTAAAATTAAAAAAGCGAATACTAACGAAGCCGACCAAACTTTGATCATTTTAGCTGAGCAAGAAGTCATCTTCTTTGATCCTAGCCTGCCGGTTGAAGAGAGTATTCGTTTACCTCTCAATGCATATGAAGTACTAAAACGAGCTCAAGGCTACTATTTTGCTACCGATCAAGGTGTTGTTCATTCTGCCCCCGAACAAGTCACAAGTCCACCTGCAATTATGGCACTTCAAAGCGCTAAAACACGAGTCATTATTGAAAATCAATCCGGTGGAATTATACTTGGCAGTGCGAGTGATATGAGCACAAATGGCCGTACTGATGGCTTGGGCTCCACCGGTGGTATTCATAGTGGTGGTGGTCTTTGGCAACACTATGAAATCGAAGGGCAAACCTGTATTCTTGATGCATATATGACCGAAAGTGGAGAAGCATGGCTAGCTACACCAAATGGTTTATATAAACGTACACCCTCAGGCGTACAAACGCTTATCATGGAAGCCCCAATCTTTGATATTCATTATTATTCTGGCTATCTGTGGGTCACTACTAATGCTAGCGTTTATCAACTTGATATCAACAGTGATGCCGAACCGGTTTCATTCCCCTTACCTTCCTTGACTCCACCCTTTACGGCAGTTTTTGGTGCTGCAGATACAATTTGGGTAGGTGCCCAAGACGGAATTGCCAGCGCTTCTTTAGATGCTGACACGAATACACTCAATGCTTGGCAGGAGTTTATTGCTGATAATGAACCTTATTTGCCAAGTGGTGAAACCATTCGTTTTGGATATGAAAATGAAACGTTTTGGATCGCGGTTAGAGGGCCACAAGGCGGTGTTGCCCGCTATGGTGTGAATGGTTTCTTTACAACCGTATATAGTGGACAAAATGGAACGCTACCAAGCAGCCTCATTACCGATTTAAGCGTCAATGAACAAAGAGTCATTGTAACCACTGAGACTGGGGTACGTATGTTCAAGCCGGTGATTACTGATCCGGCCAATGATATCGTCAGTCTTTTCCCCGGAACCGGTATTCCCGTAGAAGCAGGTACTATTGCACTACTCAGCGTGGTAGATACCGGAGACCGCTTATGGATGTACACAAAACCTACCAACGATCGTGTTTATGGTGGTCTTATGACCTTGGATATAGATGACCCCAACCAAAACTTTCATACCGAGGGCTCAGAGCGTTTTTATGATGAATATGATCTTGATGTTCTTAAAAGCACTTTACCCGAGCAGGTCTTTGGTGATCGTTCTAGAGTACGTCTAAGTCAAAGCAGTTCAAGTGGCCTTCTACTGAGTACTTGCGGTGATGAAACCTCACCAGGAGGACTAGGCGTTCTTGATTCTTCTAGAGCAATCGAGCAGCATATTCCTACTCGAGGCCTGTGGGGGAATGGTCAAGGTGTTCTTGTGCCCTCTCCTCGTGGACATGCCATGTTTAGTACAGCATTTGGCGACTTAGCAAGTGCAGAAGATGGCCAATTCGGTGCCGGTTACACTCAAACCAAAGATCTTTATGCACCTCTGCAAGAATCTGAAGATTGGGGAGAAGGACTTGAGCCTCAAAGCTTTGAGATATCGAGCGAGTCACTTCCTTATGAACTACAAGATTGCCGAGCTTATCAACAATTAGGAGAAGCGACAAAGCGCTTAACCTGTGTTCTTAAAGGGGCTTATCTTGCCCGACAGATTGCGAATAACTGGATTACTGATGCTGATCCAATACTCGATGACAATCGCCTATTGATTAAAGATATGCTTTTGGATCCTGATAATCCTGTGAATACTCTGTGGTTAGCCAGTGATCGAGGACTCATTAATCTACGAACCGGTCAAGAAACGGTCCTCACCGTAGCAAATACCGCTCAAAAGCTTCCTAGTGATGATATTCGCGCTTTAGCTTGGCATCCAATGCAACGTAAGCTTTATATCGGCACTTCACGAGGTCTTGTGGTGTTGAATGCCGCGAGTCCTTTACCACCGGAACTCAGCCAAGTTGAGATAGAAGCGCTTTCTGATGATCAAATCATCACCAAGGGGCCAATCTACAGCTTACACTTTAGCGAAGACCAAACTTTATGGATTGGGACTTCAGCCGGTGTTGCCGCATATAAAGAGGAGATGCTGACCATCTATCCTCAAGGCAGTCACTTACCTTCAGGTCCGATCAATGCCATTGCCGAACAAGAGGGTCAATTATATTTCTCACATCCGCAAGGCGTCAGCCGTTATCATGATGGTCAATGGACTCATTATGGCTCTCGAGATGGTGTGTCCACGATTAAAGGTCGTTTTGTTCTTGATGATCGAGGAACACTTTGGGGACTTGGGCAAGAAGGTGTCTTTGCCTTTACTGCAACAGCAATGCCATAGCTCAGTTCTTTGACTTGGACGACTGATCTCGGATAAACATTCCTCTTTGGCTCTCTATTGTTTACACTTGGTGTGTACTTTAGATGACCCACTGCTTAGCTTTTCATCTCTTACTCTGCACCTAATAGCAAATTGCGAGATTTTTTATGTACCCAGAACCTCAACACTTCGTTAAGTTTCTAAAACAGTGCCTACAATACTCAAAGGCTCTTGGACAAATGCTATGTTTGGTCAGCAGTTTGAGTCTTATTTATCAACCAACTGTTTTTGCTGACGTCTCTTTAACCACTCCCAATGGCTTCACTTTTCAAATCAGTGACCAACAGTCGGGAACTTTAAATCTGAGTAATCATCTGCAGAATTGGCCCTTGCTTTGTGTTCAAGCAGCCTGTTCAGAAGGCCAATGCTCTCCCTGTCTAAGTTCTCAGATTTATGATGCTCAGGGGGCTGCAAGCAGTATAGAACTGAGTGGTAGCCAAAGAGCGATGGCTATGCAAACTTTAGAAGGGATTGAGGTTGAAAGGCGAATATATATACCGCTAGATGGACCGGCAAATGCCGATGGTTTTGTGCGGGTTCTCGACCGTTTTTATAACCCGAGTACCCAAGCAAAAACGATTTCGGTGAGTCTTGGATCTCTAAAACCTTTAAGTACACTAGGGTCAGTGGATTCTCAGGTTTGGCGTACATCAAGTTATGATGCAGAGTTTAACCTTAGTGATCGTTGGGTGTTAATCGATGACGACCAAGCTAATTCTGGTCGGAGTAATGTGGTCGTTTTATATCAAGGAGCCGGCGGTGTCTCTCCGGATGCTCTCAACCATGATCCTGTTGCCCGAACCTTATCTTGGCGTTTTAATGAAATCACAGTACCGGCTCGTCAAACAGTGAACCTCATTACCATCGTGCAAGTTGAGGCAAATCGAGTTCAAGCCTTGGCTGAGGCAAGAAACTTGGTACGCTATCAACCTGCTGACGCAGTTTTTGGCTTAGATAATCTCAGTAAACGAGCGATCTATAATGCTGACCTTGACCCTGATAATGCCTGTCCCATCGCTGATCTTAATGGACCGTACAATGGCAATGAAGGACAAGAGATTCAACTTTCGGCGGCTTTTTCCTTTGATCTTGAAGGGGCCGATCTGATCTTTCGTTGGGACTTAAATCAAAATGGTATTTTTGGAGAAGCAGGCTTAGAATCAGAAGGAGCAAACATTCTTATCACGTATGCTCAAGATGGTGATTATCCCGTCGCAGTTGAAGTTGAAGACCCTTTGGGTAAGGTTGATCGAGATCAAGTGATTGTCAATATCCGCAATGTAGCCCCATTGATGACTCGAAGCGATACCAACAGCCCTATTGGTGAAGGAGGGCGCTTAGAGGTTGTTTTAAGTGGTTCTGATGTTGGTATCCAAGATGAGCTCAGTTATGAAATCGATTGGGAAGGTACAGGAAACTTTGAACCTGTCGAAGTAAACAGTAGCCATATTTACCCACAAGATGGTGTGTATAATGCCCAAGCTAGAGTCAGTGATACTGATGGAGGCTCAACCATTGTGCCTTTAGAAGTCGTTGTGAATAACCGTCCACCAGTCATTCAACAAGTTCTTGCGAATAATCCAAGTTCAGAAGGCGCTGAAGTCCGCTTTGTGGTACAAGCGAGTGATCCTGGTCAAGACCCTCTCACTTACCGCTTTGACTTTAATGGAGATGGAGTATTTGAAAGAACAAATACCTTAGGTGAGGCAAGTGCTGTCTTTGATGAAGATGGCAGTTATATTGTGCGCGTTGAGGTCAGTGATCATCAGGGGGCGAGCAGTCAGTTCTCTTATCCTCTTTCGATTCAGAATGTTGCTCCTGTGATCAGTAACTTGACGATGAACGGTGAAGCGAGTGAAGGGTCAAATGTACAGTTTGTTGTCAGTGCTAGCGATCAAGGTCGCTTTGATTTACTAACATATGACTTTGATCTTGATGGCCAAGAAGGATATGAGATTTCTCAAAGTGCCTCTACACTAAACTACCAATTTCCTGATAGCGGTCTATATAATATAAAAGTACGGGTCAGTGATGATGAAGGCGCCTTTGCGACCCGTGCCATGGTACTTAATGTGGCTAACCTACCACCAGGTGCAAGCCTGCAGTTTGAAGGTGATCAAGTTCGGAATGGGGTTGTAGCCACCGCTAACCAAGGCGCAAGTTTTGAAGTCGTTGCTCAAGGTACTGATCCAAGTTACATTGATGCCGAAACCCTCACTTACTCTTGGGATATGAATCAAGATGGGGTTTTTGAGATCCTCAATTCTGATGCGCGCCAAACAATCTCTTTTGCACAAGAAGGAAGCTATCTTATTCGCTGCTTAGTTCGAGATAAGGATTTAGGCGAAAGTATCATTGAAAAAGAAATCCTAATCGCCGGCCAGCCACCTCAGCTACAAGGCATCAGTATAGAAACTGAAGCGCCGTATTTTGAAGGTTCACCTGTGCGTTTCCATGTGGATGCAATCGATACTGATCCTCTCACCTACGAGTTTGATTTTGATCAAGATGGTGCTTTTGATCTTGAAAGTGACTCAGCCACGGTATCATGGTCTTTTCCTAATGAAGGCCAATATGATGTGTTGGTCAGAGTGTCTGACCAAAGTGGTTTTGTCGAAGATTCTATCACAGTGACAGTACTTAATGCTCCTCCCACAGTTGAACTTAACACCGGTATGAATGTGGGCGAGGGTGAAGATCTTACTGTTTTTGTTACACCAAGAGATCCCGGTGAATTCGATGATATTACCGTCACTGTCACCTTACAAGGTCAAGTTGAAACAGTGACTCTCAGTCCAAATCAAGTGACTCGCTTCACTATCCCCACACAAGATAATGGATTTATTGATATTACTGCTCAAGCTGTTGATGATGCTGGTGCACAAAGTATCGTATATACAGCACGCGCCTTTATTGAAAACCGACCTCCATTCATTCCGGCTTTCTCCCCGATACCAGCCCGAGAAGGAGAACAATATGCTCAGGTCATTCCTGCAGATGACCCAGCCGGTCTCAATGATTTGATCTTCTATTCTTTGATTGAACCTCCTGCTAATATTTCCATTGACTCAAGTGGCTTGTTAATTTGGACCCCCACCTATGAAGATTATCTCAATAGTCCTATGACCTTTGAGCTACTGATCGAAGATGAAGATGGTGGACGCTTAGAGCGTTCAATTTCCATTGAAGTCCTTGCTAAAGATTTGGATAATGATGGCATTCCTGACAGTTATGAGTCCGAAACTTGTGAGCGTCTTTCTCCCTGTTTAAGTCCTGCTGATCCAAGCGATGCTGACGCTGATCCGGACCTTGATGGAGTCAGTAGCTATGATGAATGGGCACAGGGCACAGATCCCTTTAACTTTGACGGTCCATATATTCCTTTGCAGCTGTCTCCCGGAGAAGCTGAAGTCGTGACTCAATTCCCCTTAGAGTTGGTCGTAGCCCATGTGGAAAGTACCCGCTTGCTACCCCCTAATGATGATGGTTCGCTCAGTGCTCGAGAAATCATGCTAGAATATGAGCTTTATGCTGATATTAACTTAGAATCTTTAATCGAGACCAGCGGCCTCATTGCGATGCGTTCAGTGAATGATGAAGAAGATAATCGTTGGGCACCTAACTTAGAAAATCTAATCGAAGATCAACTCTATTGGTGGCGAGTACGGGCAAGTGATGGTCCTGCTTTTAGTCCTTGGTCAGAGCTCAAATCATTTAGAGTCAATACTGAAAATCAAGCACCAGAAGCACCAACACTACTGCTTCCGATGGATGGGAGCGTTGTGGCCGATTTAACCCCGAACCTAAGCTTTAATCCTAGCCAAGATCCCGATCGTGAAAGCGTATATTATGTTGTCCGTGGTTATCGAGAAAGTCCGGATGGCTTAGTTGTTGACTTTGGTGGACAGGTAGAAGCCATTGATGATGGTCCGGTCTTCTTTACCCCAAATAACCGACTCCAAGAGAATGCTCGTTATCAATGGGATGTGGTGGCGGTTGATGAAGTAGGTCTTGAGTCGCCACCTAGTGAACGTTGGCATTTTGTTGTAGATTTAGAAAATGAACCCCCTTCAGAGCCACAGATTCTTGCGCCAGCTACCGGTGAAACCCTAAACACGCTTCGTCCTCTATTCCAAGCTTCGGGCAGTATCGATCAAGAAGGAACAGCGGTGAGTTATCATTTCCAAGTCCGTGAGGTGGGCACGAGTGACATCATTACTCAAACACCGTCTGAAGGTATTTTTGCCGAAGGTGGTATTGCACAATGGATGGCAGATGCTGACTTAGTTGAGGATGCCGAACACAGTGTCAGCCTTTTTGCAAGCGATGGACTGGTTCAAACCGGTGTGGTTACAGCAAGATTTTTTGTAAGTGCTGAGGACAACCCACCTAATAAACCTCAATTACTTGCGCCCAATGATAATGCGCTTCTTGCAGGCAAAGATGCAATTTTGATTTGGTCAGAAAGTAAAGATCCTGAAAGAGGTAGTGTTAGCTATCAGGTTGAATACTGCTCTCCCCAAGGAATCTGCCAAGAAAGCGAAAGACTCAATAATAATAGCTATAGTCTTGAGGGCCTCATCAATGAGCAAGAAGTCTATCAATGGCGAGTTCAGGCCTTTGATGAAGCAGGAAATACTCTTGGATATGGTGCGAGTCGCTCGTTATCACTCATTAGTACAAGCAATGAAGACAGCGCCGAGGGTGGTGGATGCCAACAAAACTCAAGCAATACTCTTCCAACTTTTTGGATCTTAGCATTTATGTTGAGTCTTGTCTTTATCCGTACTCAACACACTCAAGAATAGAAGTTATTGATTTACGGGTAGTGGGCTCAGTTCGTACAGCCTATTGAACAGATCAGTTCTAAAAGCCTAAAAAACCCAAGCTCTCTGTTCTAGTTGGGCTTTACGTCTCATGTATGGAGTGGGCTTAGTAGGAGGGTCGCTCAAAAGCCACCATGATAGCGCTCCTACAACCGCACTTAAGCCGATCCCAGCAGACGTATAGGATAATGAATTAAAAAGTTGAGCTTCGCTTTGTGCAACTTCCCATGAGGTTTGATTTAACGCATTATTGCGATCAATAATCGCTGCTCGTGTATACCAAAATGAGGCTAGACTTAGACCTAAAGTCAAGCCCCCTAAAACCATGCCACTTGACTGCCAAGAGTTCATATCTGGTCGAGTCTGAATCGGGTCTGTACTCAACTTAGGCTCTATATTAAAGGTCTGAGCACTTTGATCGAGTTTATATTGGGCAAAAACCGGTTTTCCAGGGAGTACAAACAAGGTCACCTTACGTTGATCATAGCCTTGTAAATTAAGCTCAAGAGGATGCTCTCCCGCCATAAGACGAAAGGTTAAAGGAGTCAGTCCTAGTGTTTCTTTATTAACCATGACTTGTGCACCAGGTGGGTCGGTTTCAATTTTAATCTCTGGCCTCAAACGATGAATCACCAATTGGGCCGAACGGGCCATTTCTGCCGGTGGGTTTGTGTGTAAATAATACTCTAAAGCTTTAATGGCATCCGAATAGCGTTGCATCTTCTCTAATACAAGACCTTGATTCGCCACATATCTCGCTTTTTTGCTAATCAAATAGGCTCGCTGTAAAGACACCAAAGCTTTTCGATAATCTCCACGATTATACTCATTATCGGCTTGAGACTTGTAGGCTTTCTCTTTAGCCAAGGCCTGATCCGGTGGAAGCATCAGATCTTCTTGGCTCATTAAACCGGTAGGCGCAATTAAGGGAGGTGGTGCGATCGCTGTCTTGGTCACTGTCTCTTGTGTTGCTGAGGCAGCGGGAGCAGAGCTTTGAGCAAAACTCTGCAGAGCAATCAGAGAGATTAAACTCCAAGTAGTGTGCGTTAAAACTCGAGAAAACAAATATAAACTCATAAGCTTTCATCCTCGCAAATTAAGCCCTCATCAATAAAGCCATCACAGTCTAGATCCATTGCCCCACAACGTTCTTCAAAGATAAGGTCATCACGCCAGATACTTTCAATACACTGGCCGTCGGACCCATCAAAACGAATCTCCAAAGGCTCACTGGCCAGCACCTTTTCGCTTGGAATTGTCAAAGTTCTCAATCTTAAAAGGCATCCTTGTTCTTGTTCACAGCTTTCTAAAAAACGCTTTTGCCTAATTTCTTGTGGCGTATTTGGACATGGACGTTCCATAGTATCTTGACTCGCAAGTAACATCACGGATGCCCTTATTGGGGCCTTTTCAAGTGCAAGACTCAACTCAGCATAATTCTCCCGAGCTTGATCAAAGCTAAATGGAACAGCAAATAAGCTTTCTGGCTGCTCAATAAAAAGACAGGCACGTTCAAAGTTGAGTCCCACGAGTTGATCATAGCACCCTTGCTGTCCCAAGCAGTTCAAATAAATATGACTGACCTTAGATTTTGGCTCAACACAACGCCCTTCAACACAGCTGAAGTTTATCGGACAGGACTCTTCCGGAAAGCATTCTGGTTGTATGCTGTCAAGCGGAAGACAAGCGGATGTGGCTAAGGTAAAACCTAAATAAAGAAACATAGACCTAAAAGTGATTAAACATCGTAGTTCTGGTCTAAGTCTGGAGAAAAACCATAAATGAGAAAGCATTAAAAGCTCCATGTTAAGCTTTATTTAGAGGATAAGCTCAATGATTAAATCAAGACTTAGACTTAATCTATTATTTGCTGTTGTTAATTTGATCATTAAAAGGCTATAACAATTGAGCGTGTCTATCAACTAGGTGAATTCATGTCAAAGTCCATGTTAGGTCAAACCATTAATAATCAATATCTCCTCACTGATGTACTCGGTGAAGGCGGAATGGGTATTGTGTTCAAGGCAGAGGACCTTAACTTAAATCGTCGTTTATGTGCGATCAAGTTACTCAAAGGACAAACCACTGATCCAAATGAAGCCAAGCGCTTTGAGGCAGAGCTACAAATCATTTCTCGCTTGCGTAGTCCTCATGTCGTTCAGGTTTTGAATAAAGGCTACTTTGAAGGTCACCGTCTCTATATTGTTATGGAGCTTTTAGAGGGTGAAGCCTTATCTAGCCTTATTAAAAAGACCGGTGCCTTCCAAGTTAAAAGAGCGATTCAGATTACCAAGGGGATTTTGGCTGGCCTAAGTGAAGCGCATGATTATGGTGTTGTGCACCGTGATCTCAAACCGGCAAATATCTTCATTACTCGTTCTCGGGCTGGAGATGAAATTACCAAAGTTTTGGACTTTGGGATTGCGAAGGACACCAATAAAGATGATTTAAGCGGTTTAACCAGCGCAAGTATGATCATTGGTACACCTAAGTATATGGCGCCTGAACAGTTTATGAAAAATGATACCGATCAACGAACTGATCTTTATGCGGTTGGTTTGCTGTTGTATCAAATGCTTTGTGGTGAACCACCATATATTGCTGATAGCGACTTGGTCCCAGAAACACTCAAAACAATGCCAAGTGAGTTTAAGGTAGGTTGGCTACACTTAAATGCTGAGCCAAAGTCACTTGATGTCTTTCCACCGCTTTGGGATCTTTGTAAACGACTTTTAGAGAAGCAGGCTGAAGATCGGCCAAACAGTGCTGCCGAAGTGATTGCTGAACTCAAAGAGATTTCTGAGCGAATATCTTCGGGAAGTCATCCATATTTTCACGGGCAAGGTCAAAGCTTTACACCTACTCCACAACATGGACAAAGACTCAATAGCAGTGCTTATCAACAACCCAGCCAACTGCAACAAGCACCGATCCCCAATCCACCAAGTGGACCTCATCCTTATCAACCACCAGCATCTGGCTTAAGCCAACTTGCCGACCCTGCCCCAACCACTGGTATCCCAATCAACTCCGAACTTCACACATCTCAACCAAAAAAGTCTTCTCGGGGACTTATGTTTGGGATAGTCGTAATGATTTTAATCGGAGGAGTCGCCTATTTCCTTAAAGGTAATATGGGGGGAAGCAGGACGAAGCAAAGCTGTTACCACAAGTTCAAGGTAAGCCCCGCCGGCTTTTACAAGCTGAGTAAGAAAAAGCTTAAAGATGTGGATGGCCAAATTGTCAGTCCTAGTTTTGAGCAACCTTTGGGGCAAACAAATCAAAATGGAAGTCTTCCGGCCATAATCCAACTTACCTGTGGTGAGGAGTGGCAAATCAAAGCCCAGCGTAAGGGCTTTAAAGATTTGAGCCTTTTAATCAATGCACTTGATGCAAGCAAAACTCATACACATCAAATGCGTGCGGTAAAAGACCAAAAAGCTTCACTTGAGCAGAACTCAGATTCTCAAGATCCTAAGCAAAATCAAGTGACTGACTCTAATCAAAGCGAACATCACAAAAAGACTAAAGCCAAGTCTAAGACTAAAAGCAAAACTAAGGATAAACCTAAGAAAAGCTCTTGGAAGAAAAAACGCACATCGGAGTCAAGTAAATCAAGTGCCTATAAGACCAAGCGTCGTTCCAAGCAAAAGGTGAATAAACCAAAAGAAACTCCACAACCCGCCGAGCCTAAAAAAGTCGAAACAGTTAAGCCCCAAGAGCCTAAGAATACAGCTTCACCCGGTTTAATGTTTTAAGAGTATTACTCGATGCTTAAGCTCTCTAAACTCTCTAAAAACTATGATCAACACACCGCTGTTCATAACCTAAGTATTGAAATCCCTAAAGGAAAAATCTGGGGCTTTTTAGGGGTAAATGGAGCCGGAAAAAGTACCACAATGAAAATGGTTGCCGGACTTTTAAGTCCAAGCGAAGGCTTGATTGAAGTCAATGGGATCAATGTGCATAAACACCCCCTTGAGGCCAAAAAAATCATTGGTTATGTACCGGACCGACCCTACTTATATGAGCGCTTGAGTGCTGCTGAATACTTATATTTTGTTGGTCGGCTATATGGTGTACCAGAGCACGAAATAGAGGCACGAACAGAACGCTGGCTCAATGAGTTTGAACTTCTTGATAAACGAGGACATCTCATCGAAAGCTTTTCTCATGGCATGAAGCAAAGATTGGTGATGGCTTCGGTTTTTTTACATGAGCCACTTCTTTTAATTGTGGATGAACCTATGGTTGGACTAGATCCTCGGGGCGCTCGTCGGCTTAAATCACTTTTACAGAAAGAACGTGATGAACGTGGACTGACTGTACTATTGAGCACACATACCTTAGGTGATGCCGAAGAACTCTGCGATCATATTTTATTGATTCATCAAGGGGAACTTCTCGCCCAAGGAAGTGCTGAGGACTTACGCGCTAAAGAGGGTGAGCGCCTTGAAGAGGTCTTTATCCGTCTTACCGAGGGTGAATCTGAGTCAAATCAGGAAACATAAGAGCTAGACACGCAATAAAATGCTCAACTCGATAAGGATAAGTGATCAATATGAGTCAGTTAAAACATCGCTGGCCCTCTTATAAAGAACTTAAAGAGCAGGTAGACTTACTCAACAGTGCTTTAAGTGGTGGACGTATTCAAAAAGTGAGAGATCCTGATCGCTCAACAGTTGCCCTAAAAATTCGGCTGCCCGGTCAAAGCTTGTTTTTAATTTGCTCCGGAGATCCAGAACTCGCTCGTCTTGAACTGAGTCTAGATCAACCATCTACTCTACCACAGCCCACCGGAATTGGGCGTTGGGTTCGAGCTCATCTTGCTGGCTCAAAAATCACAGAAATCACCTTGCTTGCGCAAGATCGAGTCGTTGCGCTTCATACAGCGAGGGGTAGCCTGTGCTTAGAGCTTCTTCCTCAAGCGCCTAATTTATATACTTTGAACACTGAGCAAAAGGTAATGGGGTGGAGCAAGCGTATTCCTAGTCGTGGTTTAAGACTAGGGCAAGTATGGACTGCTCCAGAGCGTCCCGAGCATCTCATCTTAGAGCCTCAAGACCGATCTTCCGAGTCGACTGAAACTCAATTGAGTAAGCCCGAAGCTTTAACATTACTCTTAGCCCAATTAGGAGCTGAAGCACCTACTCTTGATCCAATCGATCAATCCGAGCGTGAACAACGTCAATGCCAGCGTGTAATCAAGCAGACTCGCGATCGTTTAAATCGCTTATCGAAAGCCTTATGGAAAGATTTAGAGCGCGTTGATCAAGCCGAAACTTGGAAAGAAGAAGGCGAGTTGCTTAAAAGTAAGTTGGCTGAGCTCAAACGAGGCATGACCGAGGTTCAAGTGACAGATTGGTATGACCCCGAAATGAACACTCGTACCATTGAGCTAGATCCTAAATTAGATGGCTTAGGAAATATTGAACTGCGCTTTAAAAAGCACCGTAAGGCTCTTAAAGGTGCTGATATTGCAAGTGAAAGACTTGAGCAAACCGAACAGCAACTTGCCCAACTCGAAGAGATTGCTGAAAGTTATATCCAAGGTCCTTTAAGCGCACTGCAAGATGCTTTAAGACAGGCCGGAATCTATCGTGCAAAGCAGGTTGCCAAGCAACATCAAAAAGAGACTAAGCGTCTTCCTTATCGAGTTTTTTGGAGCTCTGTTGGTGAGTTGTTATGGCTTGGA
Organism: uncultured Myxococcales bacterium; assembly: GCA_937146725.1. Taxonomy (GTDB): domain Bacteria; phylum Myxococcota_A; class Bradymonadia; order UBA7976; family VGTA01; genus CAKZRU01. Next base: position 54,456 of record CAKZRU010000060.1, on the reverse strand, counting down.
CGCGGTGGACAGGATAATCATCTTACGACTTTTCAGTCGGCCCGTGGTCAAGACTATTGGGTACATACTCGAGATGTACCCGGTGCCCATGTAATTATCCCTCTTAAGCATCGTGGTCACATACCACACCAAGAGACAATCCTTGATGCGGCGGCACTATCCGTACACCATAGTAAACAGCGTGGAGAAGAAGGCGTTGCTCTATATTTTACCGAGCGCAAGCACATTAGACCTGTGCCTGCCGGGCCTCCGGGTAAAGTCATGGTTTCAGCTTCTAAAACGATTATTGCCGAGGATGTAGAACTCCGTATTACTCGCTTATATGCAGAAGCCCAAAAGCGAGGTAGCTAAAGCTAAAGTCTTTTCTCAATTACAGATCAACTTCATTAAGGTGATGATCTACGGATTATCTACGGATGAGCCAAATCCATTCCTTGCTGATGCCTTGTCGCTCAAAACTCACTAAGATATGAGGCGCATAAGGTAAAATAGAGAGTGTATGCATCATTTGCTCAGGTCGACCGATCGGTTCTTGATTGACGGCCATAATAATATCATTCACTTGAAACCCGGCTTGTTCCACCACAGAACCTTTTTGGATATATGCTAGCTTGAATCCAACAAAACGCCCTTTACGCATCACCGGTTTCAGTCTCACCTGTGCTAATAAAGCCGGTACGCCTGTTTTGACCGTTTCTTTTAGCTCATCCAAAGCAATCTGCCCACGGGTGGGTCTAAACTGTGTTGAGGCGAGCTTAGGCTTTGGTACATTAAGTAATGCCGAAGCTGAAGGTTTGTCCATGGCTGGATTTGGTGCTTGAGCCAACGTTTGCTGCATTGGTAATCCAATGATGATAAGACTCAGTAGACGCCCAATTAAATAATGATATTTATAAGCTGTCATAGTGCTTTAAACTCCTCTCTACACATGATTAAGTAAGGATATAAAACAATCATCACCACAATGCAAAAAGCATCATTGATTCAATAATGCACTTGCGTGAACATAAGATATCCTACACAAATCATTCAATTCGGTATAGATAAGATAAGACTCAGATTTAGCCATAAGGAGAACTAAGGTGGCAGGACATAGTAAATGGGCCAATATTCGCCATAGAAAAGGTGCGCAAGATGCTAAAAGAGGTAAGATTTTTACCAAATTGGTAAAGGAAATTACCGTAGCTGTTAAAGTGGGTGGAGGACCCGATCCAGATTTTAATCCACGCTTACGTACCGCCATTATTAATGCTCGTTCACAAAGTATGCCTAAAGATAATATCGATAGAGCCATTAAAAAAGCCAGTGGTGCTGGTGGTGATGACTACTCTGAAAGTACCTTTGAGGGCTATGGTCCAGACGGCGTAGCTGTTTTTGTTGAATGTGCAACCGATAATAATACTCGTACTGTGGCAAACATTCGTATGCACTTTAATAAAAATGGTGGTTCATTAGGCAAAGATGGTTGCTTACAGTTTATGTTCGATCATAAAGGCGTGTTTGTTTTGGCGATTAATGATGGTCAAGACCCCGATGAGCTTATGTTAGAACTTATTGAAGCCGGGGCCGATGACTATGAAGTCGAAGATGAGCAAATGACTGTTTATACTGAGATGACTAGCTTTGGCGCAGTACAAAAGCAACTTTCAGATATGGGCATTGAGCCGAAAGAAGCCGGTCTACAGCGTATTCCAAGCATGTATAAAGCCCTAAGCAATGATAATCTTGCGACATTTATGAAACTCATCGATACGCTTGAAGATGATGATGATGTACAAAAGGTCTATCATAATGCTGAGATTGATGAAGAAGCCCTAGAAGCATTCTTTAGCTAAAATACTTAAGCTTTGTGTTGGTCACGCAATAAATTGGGATCAAAAAAGCGCATGAGTGCATCTTTTTGTCGGTGAGCATCTTCCATTCCAAGTTCAATGAGCTGTTCACAAAAACGACCATCAAATAAAAGATAGCTACATAAATCGGCTTCTGATGGATGCTCTAAACGAGCCAAAAGCTTGATCAGACGTCCCATGAGCGCCTGTTTGGTTCTAACTTGATTATGCTTTAAGAATTGCGCTGCTAATTTACCAATATCCTTGCTTGGTCTAATCGCCAAATAGGGAACATAGCGATAGCTTGACTTACGCAAAGGCTCAAGCACCTGATTCATCCTACTCACAAAACCTTTGCCAAAGGCGCTTTCACCTTGCATAAGCAAGCGATTAAAATGATCTAATCTAACCAAGTCATAATCCACACGATCAAGCATCAGAGCATTCACCACCTTAGCCATCAAAAATACCGGACTAGACAGTCGCCTATATTCAACCGCTTCTTCGTCATGATACATAGATTTTTCATGGCCCATACCAACCACTAATAAGCGCGAAGAGCCTAAACGTAAAGCTGGAGACAAGGGCGTATTCTGACGTAAGCCGCCGTCTACATAAGGAATACCGTCAATCATCACCGGTGGAAAAACAAAGGGAATCGCAGCAGAAGCTTGCGCATGCTGCAACTCAAGTCTTGCATAGACAGGATAAACATGTGGATCTCGAGAAAAATGTCGTTCACGGCCATCTCGAGTTTCATAAAAAACAACGGTTTTTCCGGTAGGAACTTGGGTACAGCTTACCGTAATTGCTTCAAACAGTCCTTCATTGAGATTATTGTGTAGCTGAGTCCAATCAACCATATCACCTAATAAGGCTTCAATAGGCTGAGCGGGAAAAACAGACTGCTGTTGGCTACGACCTAAAATCCATTTAGATAAAGACAGTAAATCTTGAATTTGTAAAGAAAGTACCTGCTCGACGCTCAGGCTTTTCCATACATCTACGACCCGCTGAATTTGTGTCGTTGGATCATGTAAACCAGCGCCCAAAGCTGTCGCATGTAACGCACCAATTGAGGTACCACTTAAGACATCAACCTTAACTCGCTCTCTTAACTCTCGAGGCCCAGAAACAAAAAGATAGTGCAATACACCTGCTTCATAGGCTCCACGAGCCCCTCCTCCGGATAAGACAAAACCAACTTTATCCATACAGGCGTTCAATGAAAGATGATCTAGATCTTGCTTGTCCACTTGGCTCATATCAAAAACCTATTCACCTTAATTAATACCTAATCCCTAAGCGCCTATATATAAAGCCTAAAAGCCAAAGAGGCCCAATCATTAAGAATTGGATATCTTCTAAAAATGATGGTTTTTTGCCCTCTATTTTATGACCTATAAATTGACCAATCCATGCCAAAACAAAGACGATTAAACAAACTTGAGTCAAGCTCAACGCCATACTCATCGCTAAGGACTTGAGCAAAAGGACTCCTCCGATCGAAAGAAGAGCAACAATCAACATCCCTACAGCTAAAGACAGTGAGATCATCGCATAATAAATTAAGGCAAAAACAAGTAAGATACTGCCTAGATTGCTAAACTCCGTCCAAGGAAGAGTTCCGTTTGATCCGTCGAATGGAACTGGGATCTGTATTGTCCACAACAAACCGACCAAGGTCGTAAAAATAATGGGGACACATATCCAATGGACTTTTTTATTCGTCGGATGTTGGTGACTTTCACCATAAGCTTCAAACCATTCATCAGCGCTACGCATCGTACTGCTCCTAAAATACACAAAGATGTTAAACTGATTGATAAAGCATACACTGATTCAAAGAGGCTTCATAGATAAAGGAGAAAGTCGGTCTGCTTTAAGAGCCTACAAGAATCTCAATCATAGTTTTGCGTTGCTCTTGCTTAGACTCTTGCTTAGACTCTTGCTTAGACTCTTGCTTAGACTCTTGCTTAGACTCTTGCTCACGTATACCATAAATGTACACCTGCTTATCTTCTTGTATTCTTTGATCAAACCACTGCTTTACATCTTGCATAAGCTGTCTTTGATTGACTGAATCATAGACCAATTGCCACTGCTGTTCCTCAAGCTTATCCGATGGACAGATGACCTTTCTAGAAGCCTGTCGAGATAAGCCACTTTGAATCAATTGCTCTAATGTTGAGATTTCAGGGATTTGAAGCTTGTAAATAAAACTTTCACCCGCTTTGGTATGCATCGCTGTAAAAGGTTCAATGACTTCTAGCCTACCAAAGCGTAAATGAGCCCGAACGGCCGCTATATTTGTCCATTGAGCGACTCCCATTTGTTCTTGGTATCCTAAGTTTTTCCATAAAGCCAAGCCAAGAGCCTTGGCCGAAATCCCTAAACCTCGCTTAAAGCTATACAAAGAAAAGGCAAGGATTTGAGTTAATGGTCCACGCGCCAAGGCGCAAAACTCTGCGAGTGGTACATACTCATCATCTTGTAATTTGCCGGTCGTCACAGTTAAGCTGTTCTCTAATTGACTTCTGATCTCAGATCTGTCGGCTTCGCTGATCATCAGCTGAGCATTGATTAAGTCACGTTGACTTGCAGTTAACAAGTGTGCGGGTCCCATGAACCCAGCAAAAAAAGAGGGAAGCAAAGCGCAGTCAAGCATCACCCATTCGGGCATACCCATTCCGCCCCCATAGGCAAGGCCATTCATAATATTGAGAATCCGAGCAAAGCGAGCTGGTGACACTATAATTTGGTCTGCATGAGGAGTAGGCTTATTGATAGCAAGCTTGTAGGCTTTTTGATGAATAGGTATCTTTTGCAATGTGTAATCAGCGACTTGGCTAGGTAAACGAGCTAGTAGTTCAGCTTCACCAAAGACAAAGGGTAGGATTAGACTAGACAACATTCACTCCAAATCTGAAGTTGATTTAAGGCTAAATACTTAGCACTCAAATACTCTCATTCTCAAGCACTCTCATCCTCAAGTACTCTCGTTCTCAAGCATGCTCATCCTCAAGTCTTTAGCTTTAGCCATCATCTCTTTGGTTTAACCCATCATCTTACAAGGGGAAAACCAAAGATTTTTAACCAATCGAACTTAAACTTTGTATATCTACAACAGGCTCAAAACCTGTCTAAAGTGGAGACGCTGGGAGTCGAACCCAGGTCCGCAAGTCGTCCACATCCTGCGTCTACATGTTTATTCTGTGATTTGATTTACCCTTCGGCCCGCCCACAGACAGGCTTGCTTTCAGGGGAGTCGGGACTGGATTTAACTTACCCTCGCTCCTAACAAACTTGGGCTTGCGATCCTACTGTGGTTATGCCCATAAATCTCCGTAGGCAAGAGAAATACAGACATCGCTTTTAGCTATTTTTAGGCAGCTAGAGCGAGCTCAACATCATCGTTGGCATTTATCATTTTCCAGCCTTTCTAACGCGGTGACTGGGACCCGCGACATGCAACAAAAGCTTCAAGACCCCCGTCGAAAGCCATTTCGTCCCCTTAAGAACAACAAGCTTTGTGGTGCTGAAGTAGAGCATACAAGAAGTTTAAGCCGATCATGTCAAAAAACTTTCACAAGGTTCGCTAACCAAGTGCTACGTATTATATAAACACCTTGAGTGAGTCTGTTAAGACAAAATAAAATAAAAAATTGAACATTCCAATAAAAACAAATCAAATCATACGCTTAAACACTCAACTTTTTTCTTGTTGGCGTTTTTTTGTGAAAAAAATAATAAGACACAAGCCCTCATCTATAACTTTATAGAATAGTTCCCATGTTGATCTAAACGAATTTGGCGAATCTCTCTTTGTGTGAAGCGTCTTACCACCTCTGGATGAGGAAAGGCAAAATGATGTAAACCGTCTAAGCTGTATATTAACTCTCGTGGTTTAATCGTATCGATTAATTCTTCTGAACTGCTTGTACGACTGCCATGATGATTCGCTTGCCAAATGCTTACATAACGCTGAGACATTAGAAGTTTAAGCCATCGATCTTTCAGTATTTCTTCTCCTTGCTTTTCTAAATCGCCACTCAGTAAAACTTGCTCATTTATCCCTGTGATCAATAAGGCTAAAGAGGCATCATTTTCTTTAAGACGATTTTGCTTATGATGAATTACGGGCTTAGTAAATGAGCTGATCACCCAATGAAGTTTTAGTCCGCCCCAAGTTATAGTCTCTTTTCCTTTAGACTGCCCGAGCGTCTGTTCTTCTAATCTATGTTGAAAGGCTTGGGTAGAAAGCAATGGGATATTGTGCTGTAAGAGTTTAGCTTTAACCTTTGCCCAAGATGAATTCCTAAACTTACCTTGATGGACATGAGTCTTTAAGTTCTGAGTTTGGTGATCAACTGTCTCAGCTGACTCTTTTATAAGCTTAGACTTTGTTGTAGGCTTAGATTCTTCAAAGTCTCGGCCATGATACACCACCATATCGATGATAAACTGATCTAAAAGGGTCTCTAAGGCTCCATAATGGTCCGGATGTAAGTGTGAAATCGCAATCCAGCGAATATGCTTAATGCCTTGCTGCTTTAGGGTACCGATCAATGAACGGGCTGCTGAAGCAGGTCCTACATCAAACAAGGCATATTCTCTCTGCTCATTTTTAATTAAAGTCGCATCGCCTTGACCTACATATAAAAAAGTAATCATTGCTGACTTCTGCTCTTGATAAATCTTGTAGGCATGAAGCAAAGATAGGCTAAGCATGAGTATAGCAAGTACCTGAAATGCATAAAAATGAGTGTGTCTTTGCTTTGGTAGAATCGGTAACCCCGACATCAAAAAACGATCTGAAAGTAAAAGTCTTTTAGCCCAGTTTTTTAGTGAAAATACCTGAGCATATTGCCAACAGTAAGAAGCGAATAAGATACCCAATAAAACAAGTCCATACCTTTGGTTCAGCCTAAACTCTCCCCACAAGGGCAAACTAAAGGCCAAGAGTTGTTCCGAAAAACATTGGGTCACTTCAATACATTTGACTAGAGGCCAATCCCATATAGGACATAAGAGACTTGCTACAAGTGCTACCGGAATCAGAGTCAATGAAAGCAGTGGAGTGACAACCGCATTAATCGGAATTGAAATTAGGTTTACAATCCCCAAATGCCACACAAAAATAGGAAGGGTAAAATACCAAGAGACCCATGCGACTTGTAAACTACCCTTGAAAAAATCAAACAAAAAAGCCCCAAACAGCTTAATAAGCCCCTTTGCATATTTTAGCTGATTCGCATTACTTTTCTTTTGAAATTGATGATTCAGTTGAAACTTGGATAAGCAACTATGCAAACCTAAAGTGGCAAGAATTGAAAGTTGTAAGCCCATCTCTTGAGCTAGGCTCGGCTGTCGAATAGTTAACAACCAAGCCGTGATCCATAAGCTTTCTAAAGCACTAATCGACCAAAAGCTGATTTGCCCAATTCCCCATACTGTAAGCATTAAGGCTGCCCGTTGGGCACTCATAGGATAATCCGCAATACCGACATAAAACCAAGCTGCCCCTACCATTGCGCCAACGCTCCATAGGCCTGGCAGACTTGCTCCTAAATAATAAGCGATTCGTCTAAGCACCCAAGCAAATAAATAGGCACAGATACCTACATGCAAGCCACTCACCGCAAGTAAATGCCCTAGACCTGAAGCTCTAATATTTTTGAGTAAAGCCTGATCAATCATCCCACTCTCCCCCAAAACAAGTCCCCTAATCAGACTGATCCCATATCTTAGATCCGTGCTACTTTCAGTCTGTATCTTTTGTACTTTTTTTTGTAAAGTTGTTCTAAAGCGGGCGAGTATACTTTTGGGGACTTGCAAGCTTTGGGCAAAGATTTCTCCTTTGAAAGACAGACTGATGCCTCGTCTTCGTAAATAATTGCGCTTGGCGCTTAGAGTTTTGGCTTTGGGGTTTTGATTTGAGTGACCTAGACTCCATGAAAATGAGCCTTTGAACCAAATAGAATGCCCCGCCTCTAATCCCTTGGTGCAGTTTGCTTGCCAAGTGGTCGCTAATAAGTGCTTGGATATATCTTTTTGCTGTCGTTTAGTTGACTTAAGCGTTTGTATCTTAAAGACATACGAACAAGCTTGGGCTTTGGCCGAATAACTCATAATCATTGCCTGCCCTTCTACTGACTCACTTTGGATTAAAGCCTCAATAATTTGGATGTCTTGTTTTTGATCCAATTCAATTCGGCTCAAGTATTCAAGGCTTGTTCCGGCCCATATTAAATAGATCAAACAAGGTGCTATAATGATCGTAGAAAATCTATGATGATGAGATGATTGAACAGAGCATAACAAGGCCAAAATACTGCATAAGCACAATCCGCTTATACCTAAGCGCCAATACAGCAGTTCTGATGGCTGTGATACAAAAAAACTCGCAATCTTTGTAGCAACGCTCAAATATGAGCCAAAACTAAACAGAAACCAACTTATTGCAAGTACAAGTGCCCGCTTACCAGAGTCATTAACTGTCGGGAAATATGATGAGTTTGAGTCTTTTGACGTGGGTCTTTTTTGGAGATTTTTTTTGAACATAACAAAAACCTTTGCGGCTATTTTTATTAAGCTCTCGCCAAAAATTGATTTTTGTTGCGTAAAAAGCAAAAATAATTTTTGCGAAAAATTATTTATGAAAAATTAAATATGCTCATTGCTTCATATAACTTGCTTGACTATGTAGACTTTGTTCTTGCTCACTAGCGCTCAAAGTCATATGAATATGGCTTCATTTACTGCCCAACGGTTCACTTAAAATATATCTATCGCTCGAGTATGACTACCGGAGTATGCATATGTCTTTGATGTCCAAACATAATGGATTTTTGTTTAAGAATGCCACCTTGCATACAGCAGGAAAGCAAGGTGTAATTAAATCCGGTGCCTTGTACATTGAAGATCATAAAATTGTTTGGCTTGGTCCTAGCAAAGATTGGTCTGAGTCTTGGGTCAGTCCCAAATACCATGTCAATGTAATCGATTGCAGTGGCGAACATATTTGTCCTGGTTTTGTTGAGGCGCATGCTCACTTGGGTTTATATCCTGAAGGTTATGTAGGCGAGCCCAAGGACCTAAATGAGTTAACCCAAGCCCTAACGCCACAACTTAGGGCGATCGATGGGGTTTGGCCCGATGATATTGCCTTTGCTAAAGCCCGAAAAGGTGGCGTAACAACGGTTTGTATTTTACCGGGCTCTGCCAATGTGATCGGTGGTGCAGGAGTTGTACTCAAAACCTTTGGTAATGACGTTGAGATGATGTGCTTAAAAGATCCAGCCTGTCTTAAAATTGCCTTTGGGTATAATGTCAAATATAATCATGGCCAAAAAGGACGAGCACCACTCACACGCATGATGCTAGCCGATATGCTGAGACGCTCATTTGAGGAAGCGCTCATCTATGAAGAAAAGCGCTTGTTAAATCCCGACCAAACTCCTGTAGATCGCAGTAAAGAGATTTTGGTGTCTGCTCTTAGGCGTGAATTACCCGTAAGAGCTCATGCCGCTCGAAGTGATGATATTTTAACCGCGGTTCGCTTGGCCCGAGAGTTTGGCTTTCAACTCATCATTGAACATGGCTATGAAGCGATTAGGGTTATGGAACAACTAAAAAGTGTAGGCGCAAGCGTAGTATATGGCCCTGCTTTTAGAACCTGTGGTCATTCAGAGGATCAAAACTTTGATTTTGCGCATGCTCAAGTTTTACTAGAAAATGGCATTAAAGTCGCCCATATGACCGATCATCCGATCGTTCCGATTCAGTATCTATCTCTACAAGCTGGTCTTTGTGCTCGGGAAGGACTTGATGAAAATGAAGCCCTTAAGTTGATCACTGCCTATCCTGCCGACTTATTAGGCCTTGCTGATCAAATTGGACAACTCAAGATTGGACTTGATGCTGACTTTTTAAGACTAAGTGGACCACCGCTAGAAATCAAAACTCGTGTAATCGAGACTTGGCTCAATGGTGCGGTCGTGGTAAAGGGTGTGTCCTAATCGCTTTTTGCGAAGCTCATCTAGGAGTTTATATGAGTATTGATACAGATCTAGAGCTAGAAAACTCAACTCAGGCGAATCCTGAACAAGCGAGTACTGCTCAAAAAAATCCCCCCAAGCCACTTTTACGACCCAGTACAATGAGTTCAGCTGAGCGCCGACAGCTCAGAGCACAGGGGCACCATCTCAAACCTGTCGTTCAAATTGGTCAGGCTGGTTTGACCGAGGGTGTCATTGCCGCGACTCAAGTTGCGCTCGAGCAGCATGAATTACTCAAGGTCTCTATCAATGGAGAATCGCCTACCGAACGTAAGAGTGGTGCTGAAGAACTGGCCCAAGCCACCGGCTCTCATGTGATTCAAGTGATCGGTCGAGTGATTTTGCTTTATCGCTTATGTGAGAAGCAAGTTAGCACTCCTAAAAACACAAAGACTGCTAAAACTGTTAAAACAGGAACCAAGGCTAAAGCTGCGGCTAGAGCTAAAGCTAAAGCCAAAGCCAAAAAGTTACGGTAATTTATGATTATTCAACTTAACGAAGAATATCCTTCTGCTCATCGTATCCAACGAATTGCTAAATTGCTTGAAGATGGTGGGGTTATTGCGATTCCAACTGATACTTGCTATGCCTTGGCCTGCCTACCAAATAAAAAGTCAGCCGTGGAGCAAATGGTCAAACTTCGTAAGTTAGACCCTAAAAAGCCTAGAGCTTTAGTTTTTTCTTCGATTCAGCAGATCAGTATTTATACATTATTATCAGACTTGAACTTTAAAATCCTTAAGCGCTTTTTACCCGGTCCTTATTGTTTCATTTTAGAATCAAACCGCAAACTACCTCGTTTTATTGGTGATAAACGACAGCATATTGGCGTACGTATGCCAAACCATGCGGTTGTTTTAGCACTATTAGAAGAACTTGATACGCCTTTGACTGTGACCAGTGCGATAGACCCTGAAAGCGATGAACTGCTTTATGATCCATGGAGTATCGAAGCAACCTTTGGTCATGGCTTAGCGGCTGTGATTGACTCCAATGGTGTACCGGGCGAAGTTTCTAGCGTGATTAAGCTGATTGATGATGATTATGAGGTCATTCGAGAAGGTCTTGGAGATATAAGCGCCTTTACCTAACTTGAACCTTTGTCTTGATTCATCTAAACTAACATCTAAATGATTTAGTATATGGCTTAAATACTTAAGTTATAAGAGATCAAGATGGAAAAAGTTCAAAATAGAGAGCAATAGGCACAGAAATGAATGAAAGATTTCCTAAAACCCTCGGGATCGAAGAAGAATATCTTTTAGTTGATAAGGATAGTGGGGAATTAGCGATTAATCCTCCCGAAGAAATCCTTCTTGAGTGTCAGCGTCGGCATGAGGGCCAAGTTTCTCCAGAGTTTTTAAGAAGTCAAATTGAGGTAGGCACAACGATCTGTACCGAACTTGGTGAAGCATATGAGCAACTCGCCAGTTTAAGAAAAACGATTGCAGAAGTGGCCGGACAACATAATTTAGCCCCTATTGCTGCTTCTACCCACCCAATGGCTCGTTGGAAAGACCAATTACATACGCCCAAGGCTCGCTATGCAACCTTGGTTGGTGAACTTCAGGGCGTTGCTCGTCGTATGGTGATTTGTGGTATGCATGTCCATGTTGGCGTGGAAGATCCCGAACTGCGCATCGACTTAATGAATCAAGTAAAATACTTTTTACCCCATATCTTGAGTTTTAGTACCTCATCTCCTTTTTGGTCTGGTGTAGATACAGGCCTTAAAAGCTACCGTTTAACCATTTTTGATAATCTGCCTCGTACCGGACTGCCCGAAACCTTCTCTGGTTATCATGATTATCTTGAATATACCGAAACGCTTAAGGCTTCTGGTTTGGTCGAAGATACGAGTAAGCTGTGGTGGGATGTCAGACCAAGTTCACGTTTTCCAACCTTAGAGATGAGAATTGCTGATGCCTGTACTCGCCTAGAAGATGGCATGGCGGTAGCGGCGCTCTACTTATGCTTAATCGGTCACCTTAATGATTTAAAACGCCATAACCAAAGGTGGCGAGTATATTCTTCTTCTTTGATCAAAGAAAATCGTTGGCGAGCTCAACGCTATGGCCTCGATGAGGGCTTAGTTGATTTAGGCCAACGCCAAGTCAAGTCATGGCCTCGTTTAATTGAAGAATTTGAAGATTTACTGAGTCCACAAGCCGAAAAATTAGGTTGCTTAACCGAGCTAAGACATTTACGCACGATCTATAATCGTGGCACAAGTGCTCATGGACAGCTCAGAGTCTACCGAGAGGCAATCGCCCAAGGAGCTGATGAAAAAGAGGCCCTCAAAGAGGTCATCATGTGGCTTATCAAAGAAACTGTATCCGACTTGGACTAATCAAGAATCAGCATTTACGCGATTAATTTAACTCGCTTTATTTTCTTGATTGCTTTGTTATCTTGAACAGCTTTATTTTACTGCTTCAAGCGCAAAGTATAGCGCAAATCCCGTGCAAATCCCCAAGAACCAAATAATGGATAGATGTAGCATATGATTGCGCTTTTTTTCTTCTCGTTCTTCTTGAAAGATGTCTAAAAAAGCGGCTTTTCTTGCTTTTTCTCGCTCGATTTTTAACAATGAAATCAAAAGGTTTTCATACAGCTTTGCCCGATCTCCATCATCCAAGCTTCGACCTTCTTTTTGAGCACGACTCACCAAGTCCTGTAAACGACTAAAAGCGACATCCAAAAGTTGCTGATCTTCTGATTCGCTCTGCTCTTCTTGATGAAGATTAGCTTTAGAAACCGGTGCCTTAATGACCGGTGCTTGAGAGATAAATAAATTGCTCTTGTAGCGATGACAAGCACCACAAAGAATTGGACTCTGAATCTCATAATGATGGCAAGCCATGCATATCCAATGTGCTTCGATCGGTAAGGTCACCTCAGCATCAAGCTCAAAGACTTCGCTTTCATCGTGCTGAGAGGCGCTAGGCGGGCTTGAATCATTTTGATTATGTTCACTCATAAAAGTTAGTGTACCTTATTCGTATACTATTGGTTGTGGGCTTGTAGGCTGTTGGCTTGCTGGTCGTAGGCTTAAATAACGAACAGTAGCGAGTTCAGGTAAACCAATCCAAACCTTTAAAGTACCATCAGCATCTAAGGTTTGACTCGCACTCAGCACCGGACGAATACCACTTGGTAAACTCGTAAACTCCTCTAAAACTTTCGCTTGGCCATCTTTAAAATAAATCACTCTAACGATGCCGGCACCTGCACTCACTAAAAGTTCCTGTTCACCGAGTTTAACCGTCACCATACTTACTCCTAGTCCTAACTCGGTTTCACTTTGTAAGCGAGCAGAGCTTGTTCCCAAGGGATCTCCAAAAAGACTTGTAAAATAAATACGCCCTAAAGAAAGTGCATCATCCTTACCTTCAACATAGGGGGCTCCAAAAGCAAGTAAACCATAGTCAAGTGATGAGTCAAACTTACCATAAGCCAATGATTCACCAAACAGACCAGCTGTGTCTTCTGGGGTTGAAAAGCGTTTTAATCGGTTGAGATTAGCACCCTCTTCACCACTGACAACCCACACTTGACGTTGCTCTGACTCAGAATCAGCATATCCTGTCAGTAAAAAGTCATTGATCCCATCTTCGTTGCTATCTCCAATACTGATGATTCTTTCCGCAATCTTTTGCCCGGGATTCGAGCCCTCGATGCTTTGGTCAATGGTTAAGTTTGACTCTTGCAATGATACCAAAAGCGCTCTCCCTCGAGATCCAACTGCACCTTCGTCATTATCTCCTTCTTTTTGCCATTGAGGCTCGGAAATCATTAATTGATTTTGGTCTTCATTGTTTCTTGTACTTAGCCACAGTCCAAAGCCTTTTCCACTTTCAGAGCGAAGTGAACTGACCACATTGCCCTCAAAATCTAAACAGAGTACACGGCCAAAAGTACTATTCTCACCCTCTTTACTTGGTGCGCCTGAGCACCAAAGAAGATTGTCATCACCAAAGTTTACAACAGCAAGAGATTGACCAAAATCTCCTCCATATTTTACTGTGCGAATGATTTGTAAGGATGCGCCATCAATCAATGAGACTGCGCCTTCTTCCGGATTGCTGTAATCAATCTCTGCTGGCGCTCGACTAGAAGAGACCAAAAGATCACTGGTTCCATCACCAGTAACATCAGGCACTGCTACAAGCGCCCTTCCAAAACCTGAGCTTTGGTCTCCACGTTCTAATTTGAGTGAACTCAATACAATACAGGCTTCGGATAAAGACTCATCAATTAAGCCATCCTCATCGTCATCTTCTCCATTACACACTTCAGGACAGGGGGCTTCTCCAGCTAAACAAGCATCGTAAGAAATATTCTTTTCTGTTAATTGGCATGCACTCATGGTGAGAAACATGAAAATGAGTAAGAATGGATGTGAAGGATCACAAGAACTTAGTTTAAGTTTTTGATTCGGCTCATGTTGGAGAAGGTTCAGCATGATTTAGCTCACAGAATAAAAATTAAAAGGAAAGGCACACCAAGCAATACATGATCAAGGCCCACGGCGCTATGAGATCAAAGAAAATCTTTTTGCTCGTATTATTTGCTTCGCTTTAAGTTGGTATTTCATATTAAGAATCAAAGTCTAGCCGAAACCAATGGTCTTGAGAAGACTTACGATAATAACTTGCAATGCCTTGACGGCTTAGGCTGAGTAAACTTAAATAACTCAGTCGACCCTGGTCATATGTAAGTCGATCTACGGGTCTAAAGCATAATTTTAAAGCAAATAAGTCTTTGACCCCCGAAAGACAGTGATCTGTTTTGGGTACATGTTGTATCGCTTTACTTGGTATATTCTTGGGTGGTTTCTTTATTGCACAGGGTTCGCTCTCAATCTCAGTGCCTAAGGTTAAATGTCGCCAAGACTTTTGAGTTCTACCGGTATCAGCTAACCAAATAACTTCTCCCTGCAATAACAGATTTTGCCACTGGGCATCTCGCCACGTTTGCCAAAGCTGAAGCATAAGTAAATCACATACAGCTATGATATCATCACTTTGTTTAGTTTCTTCTTTTTCGGCTGATGATATGTCGGCTTTTAATGTTGCTTCTATAAGCTGTCCCCAAGCTAAATAAGTGAACATGGACTCAGTGGTCATGGGGTGTTTGATCTGAAAAACTTTTGGTGGAAATAAGCTGGGGATTTGTTCTTGAACATCTTGTAGCTTACGTTGCAATACCGTTCTCGCAATTTGCCAAGACTCCAAATCTTGATTAGGCCAATATGATCGATGAATTGTCGAAAAGTCACCCTTTAGAATCGCTCTGAAAGAACTCAAACGTTCTAAGAGAGTTTGATCAACCCAAGGGCCAATAAAGGGATTAGCCGCTTCCGACACTTCAACTGCATCATTGCTAAGTGAAAAGTCTCGGACATGGAGATACATTGGCTTTGCATTGTTGCTTAAAGCCCGATTATAACGAGGCTGAATCGTCTTGATTTTTTGGTTTTCTAAACGCTTAGTTTCCAAAACAGAAGCACAGGTTTGCCAATCCACATGATGGGTAATTCCGAGTAATTCCAAATGGCGTTCATCATGCCCTTTTTGACCTCTAAAGTGTTGATTCACCCTTTGATTTAAGTTTCTAGCTCTCCCCACATATACCACAGTAGAGCGTTGATCATAAAAGGTATATACGCCGGGTAAAGAAGGCGCTTCCAATCTGATATTTCTTGGTAGACTCGGTTTAAACTGTTCGCGTTTAGCGCTTTGACTTAAAAACTCAACTAAACTACCCCAAGTGGAAATATGTTGCTGGAGTAAGACTTCATATAAAGCCTTCCAAATCAGGCGACTTGCATTTAAATGGGGTAAGGCTCTCTTTAAGCGAATCTCTTTTCCTCCAAAATAAGCATTTATCGCGTTCAGGCTACGACGTGGCAAACTTGGATAAAGACGAGTACTGATCGCATGAGTACAGAGCCAAGGAATGGTATCAAATCTAAGCTTTGCTTCAGCTTCGTTTAAATACTGAGGTAGGTGCGCCAAACATAAAGCTCGTATAAAAGATCGTTCATAGCGAGCAACATGTGCTAAAAACACCCATGGTTTCCCCTTTTGGATTTCTTGATAAATCGCTTCTAGCGTACTCCATAGCTGATGCGCAAAATGACTCACTTTTGTTGCCTGTTTGAGATCCTTCAGTTTTAAACCTGTCAATTTTGAAATTGTTTTTTTGAGCCGAATGCCCGGTGGTAATTCCAATAGACTTACCTGACATTCTTTAGCAATTTCTAAGCTCTGGTGCTCTTTGTCTAACTCAACTTGTTTTGGCGTAAAGCGAAAACTCTGATATGCACATTCTAGGATATGAGCACTTCGTGGCGAGGCACCGGTCGCTTGTACATCAATGAGTAAATAGCTTATCTCTGCCAATGTTACATCATTATGATAAGCTACTGATTCTTTTGAAAGTTGAGTAAGCACAAACTGACCTAGTTTGCCTTTCGTGGTTAAGTGATCTGTACCAATACCGATAAGAACTTGGTCAGCTCTTAATTTGATTGGTTTTGTCTAATCTGACAAAGATTGAGATCTGTGTAAAATAAGTCTACAAGTATTTAGTCATGCTTTTCCCAAGCATCTTCTCATTTTATTGATGATTAATAGGATCGCCTAGATGCATTCTTGTCCATCTTGTCAAGCTACCTTACAAACTCCACCTCTTGATCTAAAAGCCGATGCTATTTGTGATCGCTGCGGTGGAGTTTGGATCAGTGCATCAACCTTAAAGTCAGCACTTCAAGCTTGGCGTATTCAAAGTAAGTTTGTCGAAAGTGGCCCTAGCTCTGATTTTTGCCCGAGTTGTGGACCGGTTCCTTTAGACGAGGGGAGCTTACTTGGTCAAGATGGCTTGCGTTGTAGCTCCTGTAGAGGTGTTTTTATGCGTAAAGCCTTGCGGTATGAACGTCAGCAAGTAAGTATAAACAGGCCAGCACCCAAAGCGCCTGCACCCAAAGCGCCTGCACCCAAAGCGCCTGTACCTAAAGCGCCTGCACCCAAAGCGCCTGTACCCAAAGCACCGGCACCCAAAGCGCCTGCCCCCAAGGCTTCTCAGCAAAAAAACATCAAGAAAAAAAAGTCTAAAACGCCAAAAGATAAAGCTAAGAGTGAACTAGATTTCAATAAAAATGACGCAATATGGATCACTGTTTTACTGGTCGCTATCATGATTTCGCTCATATATTGGATGAATCCTTAATGAGTGATCAATCGTCTCTTTTGTGAAAACTTAAGACTATTTTATAAACTTAAGACTATGATCGTCTCTCAATCGATCAACCTTCCTAAAATCCGCCTCGATTAACATTTAGCAAAGTGAGGATTAAACATGAGTATAGAAGATACCGGTTTGAACATTGGACAAGCGGCTCCCAAATGGTCTGCTGATATTATGGGTTCAAATGGCCAAAGCACATTAAGTCACGAAGAATTAATAGGACAAAGCTATATTCTTTACTTTTATCCTAAGGACAATACGCCCGGCTGTACCACTCAAGCTTGTGATTTTCGAGATCAAATGGAAAGACTGAGCGCTCTTGGTTACAAAGTGATCGGCTGCTCACCTGATGGTTTGAAATCACATCAAAACTTTCAAACCAAGCACAGTTTTTCTTTTGACTTGATTTCAGATCGAGAGCACCAAGTGGCTGAATTGTTTGGTGTATGGCGAGAGAAAAAAAATTATGGACGCACCTACATGGGGATTGTGCGCTCAACCTTTGTGGTCAATGCAGATGGGCTAATCACTCATATGTTTGATAACGTAAGGGCTAAAGGCCATGTACAAAAACTGATCGATACACTTGCATGAATATTAGCATGAACACTCAATAGGAATGACCGGTAAACTGTTCTAGAGCTTGATCATAAAGAAGCAAAAAAGTGAAAGTATTAAAGAGTTTTAATTCTCTACTTTATCTCAGCGCAAAGATCGGTTAATATGATATGGATTGATGTTGCTGATATAGGCATTACAGGCAAGCTGTAGATCCTATAACTTATCGAGATAAAACACTTTATGGGTTTGTTGATAAGGAACAGCACAGTACCTAAGAGACCTACGCGACCCTAGGAGCGACAGGACACCATGGCAAATATATTAAGTCAAGAAGAGCTAGATGCACTCCTCAAAGAGATGAAGCAACTCCGTGAGGAAGAGTCCAAAGATAGCGATGTGCATCTCTCGTCCCCTTCTCACTCCTCTACCCCAATCGGAAGTTTTAGAGACGACATGGCGAACCAACAAAACGAAGTAAACCTTGAAGTAACGCTGAACCTACCGATCAAGCTCACTGCTGAACTCGGTCGAGCTCGCTTAAGCGTTTTTGAAATCTTACAACTGACTCAGGGCTCAATGATCGAGTTAGATAACAAAGCTAAAGCACCTTTGCGTCTCATGATTAAAAGTCAGCGACTTGCCACTGGAGAAGTTGTGGTTAAAGAAGAAAAGTTTGCGCTTAGAATCAATGATATCTTTGAATCAGTACGTGAAGAAATCACTAAGTACGATAACTAGTTTTCATCGCTATATTCTAGTTTAAAGTCTTTAGCAGAATACACATGACGAATACACATGGCGATCAGTGAAATGGCTTAAAAAGATTGAAGCTTGTGTTTACCCTGCTATATTTTTTATGTTGAAATATACTTTGAGGTAAGGCTTTGCTTAGTTTCAACCCACCTAGCTTTGCACTAAAATCTCAATTTGCTTTTAAATATAGCTCAAAAACTGCGAGTTTTTTACTTTTCACTGCTCTGCTATTTTTTCCTTTGGTAACAGTCCATGCCGAAGAAGACATACAAAGCTTAAAAGCGCGTGTTAAGACTTTAGAAGCTGAACTTGCTCAACGCCCTAAAGATCCGAGCGCCTACCCAATTCCGAGCCAACTTACGTTTTGTGGTGATACTATTGATCTTAGCCAAGGTGATATGCGAAAGCGCTTTGAGCTTGAAGTCATTAAAATCATTAAAAATCGCTTTCAGGTTAATTTATACATCAACCGAGCCACCTCTGTATTTCCAGAAATAGAAGAGATTGCTAAAGACTTAGAAACCTGTCCTGACTTAAAGTTTCTAGCCGTGGTAGAAAGCGCACTCAAGCCCAAAGTCGTGAGCCGAGCCAAAGCAACCGGATGGTGGCAATTTATGCCCGCCACAGCTAAAGGCTTTAAGCTTAAGGTCACAACTGGACTTGATGAGAGATCTGATCTTAGAGCATCGACGACTGCAGCTCTCACCTACTTAAAGCGCCTTTATAAGCGCTTTAACTCATGGCCTTTAGCGATGGCTGGCTATAATACTGGCCCTAATCGGTTAAAAAGGTCCTCTAAGAAGCAAAAAAGAGGCTCCTTTTGGAACTTGGACTTATACACTGAAGCCGAGCGTTATTCGCCACGGGTTTTGGCCATGTATCATGTTTTGACTCACCTCAAAGACTATGACTTTGCCAAAGGTTTAAATGATGGTTGGGCACAAGAACCTTTAGAAACCTATCGAATGCATCTACCCACTGCTAAATATCAGCAGATTAAATATATAACCAAAACAATCAAGGTTAAACCTTCCAAGTCTCGACGTGGAAGAAAGGGTAGAAAAAAAGGTAGAAAAGCCAAAGTTCAAACCCGAAAAATAAAAAAGAAGACCGTACATACAAGCTCTAAACTTAACTACAACACACTCGCGATTGCCCTTGATATACCAGTCAGAGATCTTCGGCGTTTTAATCCTCATCTTCAGGGTGAACACTTACCTTTAGGCGTTTCCTTTAACCTGTACTTACCACCCGACCGTAGCGAGTATTTGGTGAAGCATTTCCCAGGTCATTCTGGGCAAGCTATCCATAAAAATAAGGCAGCTAGAGAGCTAGAACTCAATCCAAGTCCAAAAACTAAGCGTAATAAGAGAATTATCATTGATCCTTCAACTCAGGCCAATTCTGTTGAAGTCGCTATTCAAGAATTAGGAGGCTCAATTGAAAATGAATACTTGGTACAAGCCGGTGATCAACTGTGGCAAATTGCTGCTCGAGCTAACATGAGCGTACTGCAACTTAAAAAGATTAATGGATTTGGTCCACTTTCAGTTTTAAAAGTTGGTCAAAGGCTTAAGTTAAAGCTAGACTAAAATCTCCACTCCCTCTATTCCTTCATTTTGATTAACTCTCAATCAGTTTTATCCAAAGGAGAAGCCTTATGTCTGAGAAAGCCAAGAAAGTCCTCAGAGTTGTTGCTGCAGAAGTTGAGCGTGATGGTCAGTTTTTAATCACTCAGCGTCGAGAACAAGCGCTTTTCCCATTATATTGGGAGTTTCCAAGTGGTAAGGTGGAGCCTGGTGAAAGTGATGAGGTCGCCTTAGCCCGTGAATTACAAGAGCGCTTGGGTGTGCAGGTTGAAGTGGGAACTTGCACTATGTTTGTCAAGCAAGAACACGATGACTATACCTTAGACTTTCATGTCTACCAATGTAACTTACCAAGTGATCAAGTACCCAAAGCAATCAACGTTCGTGATTGGAAGTGGGTACATCCACATGAAATGGAATCTTATCCGTTTCCACCTGCTGACGCGCAAACCACACGTAAGCTCATTGCCCAAGAAACTGACGACTAAACTAGCCAGAAACTGATGACTAAAACAGCTTAGTGAAGTTCAAAAACTGCATCAATTTCCACAGGGCTATTCAAAGGCAAAACAGCAACGCCAACAGCTGAACGGGCATGGACACCATCAGCCCCCAAAACTTGGCCAAAAAGCTCTGAAGCGGCATTGGCGACCAAGTGTTGTTGGGTAAAGTTGGGACTAGAAGCAACAAATACATTCAGTTTAACAACTCGTTTGATCTGCTCTAGATCACCGCACGCCGCTTTAACTTGGGCAAGTAAGTTAAGTGCACATTGTAGTGCACATGCTTGAGCTTCCTCAAGATTCAAATCAACTCCGACTCGACCCTCATGAATTAGGCTGCCATTGGCTACGGCGATTTGACCTGCCGTCCACAGCTGATTGCCCGACTTCATAAATGGTTGATAAATCGCAGCCGGTGCTGGTGCTTGGGGTAGCTGATACCCCAGTTCACTTAAGCGCTGCTCTCGGAGGCTCATACTTGTCATTGAGCTAAAACCTCATCAATCGCCGCTTCACGCTCAGCACGACGCTCAAAGTAGTTATCCATGGCAAGTACCAAAGGACTCGCAATGTAAATTGAAGAATAAGTTCCGGCAATTACACCAACAAGCATAGCAAAGGCAAAGTTCTCAATGATCCCACCACCAAACACTTGAATGGCTAAAACAGCAAGGAAGGTTGTCACCGAGGTGAGGATGGTACGAGATAGACAGTCATTGATGCTTGCGTTGATAATCCCACGAATGGTGCTACCAGGAGCAGCCTCATCTTGGTTTTCACGAATGCGGTCATATACAACAATTGTATCATTCAATGAGTAACCAACAATCGCTAAAAGCGCAGCAATGATTGGTAAGTTAAACTCACGACCTGTTAAGCAGAATAGACCCAAAGTGATACTCACATCATGAATCAACGCCACAATCGCACCTGGGCTATAACGTGGGTCAAAGCGCAAGGCAATGTAAAGTAGGATAAAGATCAAAGCATAAATGACCGCCAAAATACCCTTGTTACGCAGTTGTTGTCCGGCAGTTGCACCGACTTTTTCAAAGCGAGGTACTTCAACTTTGGCCAAAAGTGCGCTGTCTTTGATCTCTGGCTTAAAGGTATTGATTAAAGCTGTTTTTAAGCGCACGCTGTCATCCGCAGAAATTGCAAAAACAGGACTACGAGTCTCATTTTCAGCGCTTACGCTTGCGCCAACAATCTCAGCCTTTTGTGCAGCACGAGTTAAAACCCCCTTATCTAGTCGATTGAAGAATTGAACACGAATACGCTCACCACTTTCATCGCTGGTGTCCCACAGCTTAATGTTGGCTTCACCAATCGCATTAATCACCAATTCTTTATTGGCTGCGGTTGAACTAAAAGTACCTTCTTTTACTGTAACGCCTGCAGTTTTTAAGGCATCAGCTGCTTTTTGTGCGCTTTTTGCATCTTCTTTGTCAGTATTGAGCTTACCCTCAAGACCTTGGCTAAGTTGAGTGCTTAGATTACCATTTACTGTAAAGGTATTCGCCGCATCATCCCACTTTACAAGAGCAAGTCCGCTTTCGGCGGTTAAAGTACTTTTTAGGCGATCACCCTTTTCTGCGATCAAACCTTTTTGAGTCACACTGCGGATAAAGAAACCTTTACGGCTGTCATCACCTTGGAAGGTATAATTAACGATCTCAGGACTCTCTAAACCAATGCTTTCCGCAACAGTTTTGAGCTTTTGATCGGTTACTTTTACTGAGCTTGGAAAACTCACCAAAGCTTCGGTACCGCCGGCAAAATCGATTCCAAGCTTAAGGCCACCTTGAGCAATAAGCACCCAAGAAGCTAATACCATAACAGCACTAATGGTCACAAAGAGATTTGATTGACCAATAAAATTAATATTTCTTGACTGAGTCATGTCTATCTCCTTTTAAGCAGACGCTTTAGCGCTTTGCTCACGGTTATACAAATATTCAAAGATCAAGCGAGTCACCACGATTGCAGTGTACATTGATGAGATAATGCCAAGGCCTAAAGTGACTGCAAAGCCCTTAATTGGACCGGTACCAAACTGGTATAAAACGAAAGCAGCAATCCCAGTGGTGATATTGGCATCAAGAATCGCACTCCATGCCTTTTCGTAACCGGC
This sequence comes from uncultured Myxococcales bacterium, assembly GCA_937146725.1. Classification (GTDB taxonomy): domain Bacteria; phylum Myxococcota_A; class Bradymonadia; order UBA7976; family VGTA01; genus CAKZRU01. Next base: position 31,773 of record CAKZRU010000060.1, on the reverse strand, counting down.
CGCAAAAGCCTCGGTCACACTGCGCTTACGCTCTTCTTCTTTCATACGTTCAAAGATGAGTACATTCGCATCAACCGCCATACCAACTGTAAGTACGATACCGGCGATACCTGGCAGGGTTAAGGTCGCACCAAAGAGTGCAAGACCTGCAGCGATAAAGAGTAGGTTAAGAAGCAAGGCCACATTCGCAACCATACCGCGTTGCCTGTAGTACAAAATCATGAATAAAATCACAAAGATGAAACCTACGATAATTGAGACTTTACCCGCTTCAATCGAGTCCTTACCCAAGGTTGGTCCAACCTGTGAACTATAAAGCTGGCGTAAAGGCGCTTGTAGCGCACCACTCTTAAGCACAGCAGCCAAAGCCTCAGCTTCCTTCATGATGCTGTTGCCACCGCCACCCATAGAGATTTGGACGCGGCCACCACCAATACGCTCATTGATGTTAGGTGCTGAATACACCATGTCGTCGATCAAAATCGCCATTGAACGATTAACATTACGCTCGGTAAGGTTTGCAAACTCTATTGCGTCTGAGCTACTAAAGCGCATGTTGGTCACAGGGCGTTGGAAGGTGTCATAACCCACCGAAGCATCTTCAACATTTTCCCCACTCATGCCTTCCATGCGTAGGTAATACACTTGGTAAGTTTTTACAGCTGATGAACTAGGATTAAACTCCTGCTCACGGTCAATTTGCTTCTCTTGTAGCTTGCTTAGTCGACGAATTTCAGAAAGATCACTGTCTTGTGGATCAGCATAAATCTTCTCATAGCCCACCAAATGCTCTTGGTCGCCGTCAAGTGCATTGCCCACCATGTACTCAAGAATATCACGGCTTGTTGAACGAATGATGTTACCAGAAGCAAAAATCTTATGTTCTTCTAGGCCTTTAAGCTCTGCGGGCCACGCTTCTTTGCGAGGTAAGCGAGTTCTCACCTTGCTAAAGAAGGCACTGCTCTTGCTTTGATCATGTTCAACAATCTTAAAGTGAAGAAGACCGGTTTGAGCTAATTTCTCTTTCGCTTTACCAAACTCTTTTTCATTAAGACCCGGGAGTTCTACAACAATCTTATCGTTATCGCGTCGAGAGACTGAACTCTCAGCCACACCAAAGGCGTTAATACGTCGCTCAATGGTTTCGATTGCTTGATCGAGTGCTTCCTCTTGGAATTTGTCGATCGCAACGCGTCGCATGCCCACAGTAATACTTTGGGCAGCCTTATCTTCTGATAGCCACTCATACTCTGGATAGAACTTATTTAAAAAAGAGGTTACTTTATCTGAGAAAACAGCATAATGCTCTGCCTTCTCAAACTTAGCGGTTAATTGTGTAACCTCGTCAGTATCTCCATCCTTTCGGCTTTGAACGGTAATTTTAGCGCCCTTAAGCTCGGGAAGTTCATCGCTTGAGCGTAATTCATCACGCAAACGCAATGCAAAATTACGACTTTTATTGATTAAGGCCTCACGGGTATCAACCTTGTACTCAAGGTGAATACCACCTTGTAAGTCAAGACCAAGAATAAGACGATTCTTAAAGAACTTGGTGTAGCCTGAGGGGAGAACCTCCTCACCGGGATACATAAAACCAGTGATTGTAGGGAGGAGAGTGGCCAATGAAAGGCCGATTAGAAAGACGAGTCCAAATACTCGCCCAGTCCACTGTCGACTCATGTCGTGATAACTCCTAGGTGTTTAGTCATGTCGTTTAAGATAACGACGACGGAAAAAATTAATATAAAAAGTGTCAGAGTCTAACACTAAAAAATAGGGAGTGCTTTAAGAAGCTGAATATACTTCAACATCTTCTCGAGCAACGCGCACTTTAACCTTGTCAGCAATCTCGATAAGGATCTCTTTGTCTTGTACGGAACTAATCGTTCCGATCAAACCACCACTAGTGATGACTTGATCACCTTTTTTAAGACGACTAAGCATTTCTTGTCGTTCTTTCTCTTGCTTTTGCTGAGGGCGAATCAAAAGAAAATAGAAGATCAAGATCATGATCGCAAAGGGAAACATTTGCTGGGCACAGCTTGGAGGCTGAGCACCCTGCTGGGTAATTATCTGAGAGAACAGTTCATTCACGGCAGTTCCAAATCATTTAAGTATGAGGATTATCACTTACAAAACGCGTAATAAGGTCGATAGCGTTTAACAGATCAAGACCCTAAGATCAATAATCCTCATAAGGAACTGTAAAGAAGTCGTTAATTTATTTTAAAAGAAGGCACTTTTTGACGAGCTTCTCCAATTAAACATGATCCTTTATTAATTTTTTAGGCTCTCACCTTAGGGCCATTGAAGTTCACTGTTTAAGGCATCTTCAACCGCTTCTGAACTAAAGGGCATCATCAAGGGCTCTCGCTTAAGCCATTTCATAAGTAAATCATCATAGTGAGGGTGATCTCGCTGATGAACCTGTCCACCCGGAATCTCAATTTGGCACTGTGGAGGGCTTGTCAACTCACACACAAAGCGCATTGATGCCCCAGCACCATGGTCATAATCTCTTTCATATAAGTTCCTAGGGTTGGCCACATCAACTGTATAAAGCCCTCCATGATTAGGGTAAGGACCATTGTTATAATCTCTTACTCCCGCTTCATTCAGCACCGAAGCCGTGGTGGTAATCGTGTGCACCTTACCCCATAACCATTCATTTACATCACTGCCATACTCACGATTAAAATAGCTTCCGGTTTTATTGAAGGCCTCTGCCATTGTTAAAGACATATCTTCTTCAGTTTCGGTTGTAATATCATCCCAATAGGCAATGCCCCTTTGTAAAACTTCAGGTCTAGCAAGCAAGCGGGCAGTTGCTTCAAAGTATGGATAAAGACCGTTATCCCCACTGGCTTCGCTGAGTTCATCGGTAAAAATAGCTTTACCTAATTCTGCATATAAAACATGGAAAACATAACAAGCTGCTGAGTCAGCTCGTTCTTGTGGATCATCACTTGGTTGCGCATTATCAAAAGACTCAGTGCTCAGACCGGCCGGACAATCATAAGGACGCTCACTCATCGCCCAAGGACTCAATACGCTCAATGCCCTTTGTCCTGACTCAGTGAGTGCAGACACATCTACAGAGCTTAAAATCATGGGTAGCAAGCGACGGGCTAAAAGCAATTCACGATCATGGATAATGTTGGTCAATGACTCTCGATCATGTGGTGCTTCACGATCTAAAAGTCGCTGAGCTTGGCTGTATCTATATCCATTCGCAGGACTTTCTTGCATTGCTTGGGCCGGACCTTCTGATTGTGCATCATTCGTGGGATTACCGTCAGCAAAAGCTCCGGTCATGTCATGGTTAGCAGTAACGATTAATCCTGTTTCTGGGTTCTTAAGCTGGGGCAGGCTTTCGTAAGGGAGTGCCGACCCCCATTCGGCCTGTCCATCACCCGGCAGAGGGAAAGCAGGATTAAGATCTAAAGAAGCCCACGGACGACTTGGCAAACGATTATAAGGGAACCATGCAATATCCCCTTGATCATCGGCAACCACAAAGTTCTGCCCAATCGTGGTGACATATTTAATCGCTTCTTGAGCTTCATCTACGGTTTTAGCTTGAGCAAGGGCTAATAAAAACTCGACATCAGTATCAGCATCTTGTCCCGTCCAACGCATTGTCGCGGCGGTACCCGCTTCACGATCAATTGCAATAATGGGCCCGTGATGAGGCACAAAAAGACTTGTATGCTGTTCACTTGGCATACCGGCAAGATCATATTGATCGTCTCGACGGATGATTTCGACTTCTTCACCATTAAATATAACATGACCACCATCAGAGCTTAGCTCTTCAATATATACATCGGTAAAGTCATAGTATGTTGTTGTCATGCCCCAAGCCAAATGCTCATTATGTCCGATAATAATCGAAGGAATTCCTGGTAAACTGACTCCGGTCACATTAAAGGGGCTTTCTTGTGTATCGGCTTCAGGCATGACTTTTAAATGCGCTAAATACCAAACAGATGGATTGCTTAAGCCTAAGTGTGGATCATTGGATAGCCAAGCTTGCTCGCCAGTACTTCTAGCCGAAGAAAGTACCCAATTATTTGAGCCTAGAGCTTGAGGATTATGTTCTGGTAAGTGGCGCCATGCCGAACGGCTTTCCCAAAGACCTTCTTTAAAAAGACTTGTACTCTTTTTTAAGCGTGCCGAAAGTTGATCAAGCTGAACTTGATCTGCATGTTGATTCAGATGCCCTAAATTATTCTTTTCATTAGGGTTCATATTGGAAGCAACAGCGTTGACACCTTCGGATCCACCTAACACAGAGGTTGGAAAAGCAGGTGCATCTCCAAAAATATCAAAATAAAGCTCGGGGCCTAAACTACTAATGAGTCGTGCATTGCGTAGATGTCGTCCAGAACGCTCCGTTAAATCTTGAATTAATACCAAAGCCACTGAAAGGCTGTCCAAGGGCGTCCAATCTTTGATTGTACTTTTATCAAAGATCGCAAAGTTATATTCATCGCTTAGTTTAGCCTCTGGGTCACCCGAACGCCATTTGGCTAACCAAGCATTTACCCCTCTCGTATATGCTTCCAACATGCGCTTACTCTCATCAGAGCTCGCCGCCCACATTTGTTCTTCAATAGATTGGCCATCCTTTGTAGAAAAGATCAATCGATTACGTCGATCGATATCCAAGGCAAAATTACCAATGCGTTCTCCTAGTCTGCCTTGAGGAAATAAGCGATTGATATCCATTTGAGTGAAGCGATGAGCCGCATGATAATACCCTTGAGCTGTAAAACAGTCTTCTCGCGTTTTACAACTGAGGTGCAAGCCACCCATCGTGTCAAATTGCACATGTACTTGATCACTGAGCTGAGCTAAGGGATCGTCCCCAATCTCACCGGCCATCATCTCACCGGCCATCATTTCACCGGCCATCATTTCACCGGCCATCATTTCACCGGCCATCATTTCACCGGCCATCATTTCACCGGCCATTATTTCACCGGCTCCTGAATCAGTAGTACTCTGCTCGTCATCACAAGCAATAAGTAAAGTACTGAGTAAAACGAGACTTACACTTACTCTTAAGTGATGCAGAAACATCTTTCGGATTGGAATATGATTCATATATGACCTTTCATTGGTTTGATTAAGCTTAAACACAAATATTAACTTTCTAGATCGAAATCGACTCTCATCACCCTAAAGCCCACACTAGACCAGCTCTCTTTGGGATGATATGATTCACGATGATGGTGATTGACTAAATAAGCCGGACGGTCAAAGGCGCCACCTCGAACAACCCTCTCTCCCTCACTACCGTTATATACACAGGGGTCAATGCTTAAACGTTGTTTTTTTCGTTCTTCATAAATCCCTTTTTGGTATACATCTTGGCACCATTCAGCAACATTGCCCAGGCAATCATATAAACCCCAAGGATTGGGATCTAATTGAGCGACAGGATGAGCTTTGAGTGTTGAACGCTCTTGTGTCCAAGCAACTGACACCTTTGGTGGAGCCGCTGTCAAAGAGGTACTTATGCCACCTAAGGCCATGTATTCCCATTCAGACTCAGTCAATAAGCGATAGCCAGTGGCCCTTGATTTGAGCTCAACCTTAGGTAAAATATTGTTTTCTATGCTGTAAGTAGGCTCTAGCCTCTCTCTTAAACTCAACCGATTACAAAAGCGGACTGCATCAAACCAGGAGACATTGACCATTGGTTCATTTCCATGTTCCTCTGGTCTCAAATCTAATTGAGTATCCATGACTCTTGACCAAAATCTCTGAGTGATTGGGGTTTGACTGACCCAAAAAGACTGCGAGATTTTCACTTGATGACGCGGTTTTTCAGAACTTGGTGCTAAACGAGGCCCTCCTTGATAAAATGTACCTAATGGCACCAAAACAAAGGCATCGGGATAGTCAACTTGATCGGTTTCCTCAACAAGCTCTATCTCTTGGGCGATCTCATCACTACTTAAAGGAAAGTATAGTTTTGACCAAAGCGCTTCCAATTCATCAACTTGCTGCGCCATCTCATGAGTGCTTGAAGCATTGCTCAAACACTGACTTTCAATACTTTGTAAAACTTCGATATTAAGTAGATCAAGGGTTCGATTAAGCTGGACTAACGCTTGAGTAAGAGAGCGGTTGAGTCGATTTTTTTCTTGTTGGTTGCGAGGTAATTCAAGCCATAAAATCACTTTAAGATCTCTAAACTCTTTATGACGTTTTTTAGACTTATGCCAAATATAAAGCTCATCAATCGCTCGTTGCACAGATCGCTCAATCCAATCAGATCGATAACGTGCATCAATAAAGATACAGGCAATATGGGCATGACTTAGGCCCAATAATGAGCTTTCCCATGTTAAGCGTAAGCCATTAAACTGAGCATAAAGTCTACTCTCTAATTGTTGGCAAAGGATAAGATCCTCGCCCTGATGACTCGCTAAGGTTTGCATCACTTCCAGAGCCGTCCAAGCGCCCTCATGCACTCGAATCCCACCCAAACTCAATAGATGAAGGTGTGGTGTAAAGGGATCAAAGGTGTCAAACAGGGTACTTAGCACCATTTACACTCTTTCAGTTTTTGCTTAAGTAGCATGATGACTGAGTCAGAAATTAGTTTGAACCAAGCATATTAGTTTAAACCGAGTATACTTGCAGCCATTTGATGCGTCCAAAATTGCTGATCAAGATATTGAGCTAATGGAGGATCAGAGGTGATCGACAGTTGATTATTTTCATAATAAAAGTCTATATGTAGCCAGTCTACCTCATCCGCTTTTACCAAGGCAAAAAAGACAATTTTAAAGGCTTCGATAAAGCTTTGACTCACCCTTAAATCACCACATTGATTATTAATGTGTAAAGCAAAGTCTGCTGGTGCGAATACTGCAACCGCTTCCCGAGCTTGGGTTAAGGCATGGTCAAACTCAATCAACTCTGGGCTCAGTAAGTTCAATAAACTTTGCAGATCTTGTCGAGAATGGCCTAAATGAGTATGCGCATTAATACCCATTGGTAGTTCATTCATGACTTGCTGAATCTGTTTATCAATCGCTGTGATCCGATCTTGATAAATGCCCCACAAAGCAGGTTGATAAATGTGTTTTTGAGTTTCTGAGTTTAATGTTAGTTCAGATTCAGCACTGCTCTCAGACTTATTATCAATCTCGGGCTCAGCATTGCTCTCGGGCTCAGCATTGCTCTCAGACTTATTATCAATCTCGGGCTCAGCATTGCTCTCAGACTTATTATCAATCTCGAGCTCAGCACGGCTCTCGGGTTCTAATACTGAATCAGACAGCATATTTGCCTGTATATTTACAGGATCTTCAATCGCAATTTCGGGTTCGCTAGCGATAACAACTACTTTAGGCTCAATGTTAAGCTCAATGTCGTTTATATCCTCAGCAACGTTCATGTTTAGGTCTGTAAGTAAGTTGTTATCTTGAATTGAGTCACTTGTTTCAGCTGAGTCACTTGTTTGAGCCGAGTCACTTGTTTCAGCTGAGTCCCGAGTTAAGCATAATGATAAGTGCTCACTAATTCTAAAGCGTTCCTCAATATTTAGCGCATGATACCATACCTGTTCATCATTGATCCAAACACCATATCGACTACCGGCATCAATCAGATCGGCTAAGTTCTCATTCAGAGTATCGTCATTGAGGGCATTTGGCTTTAAAATGAGTCGGGCATGATTTCTAGAAATCTCAGGAGAATTAAAGTGAACTTCGGCACCTTCGGCTCTCCCGATTTCTAAGCGTTCACTTTCGATCAATTGAGTACTGATCAAGTTCTCATCTTCGTAAGTTTTTAGATATAAAGCCATGATTCCTCTTTTGTAGCGTTGCAATACTGATGAATAGATAACAGTGTATGCAAGCTTAACTCAGTACTCAAGAAAGTATTAGTCGTATATGTATTCTTCGACACTTTGGTTAGCTACTAGACATAGCGGGACATGGTTATGGCCTAGTTTTTTCGGAAATGACCTCATGTTCAAAGCTTAATAAGATTAAGTGCCTATCAGGTATCGCTTTAGTTTCTTGGGCATCGCTCGCTTGAGAATCATGACACAAGCGAACTTCAAAACGATCACCTTCCGCTAAAGCACCAACGCCTGCCGGTGTGCCAAAAGAGACTAAATCTCCAGAATTCAAAGTCATCACTTGCGAAATTGCCGCCAAGGCTTCTCCGGGTGTAAAAATCATATCCGTTAAAGGAGCATCTTGCACACAGCGACCATTTAACCATCCTTGGATTCTAGCATGTTGCCAATCTAATTGTGGCAGCCATTGGTGAGCCATTGGACAAAAGCCATCATAGCCCTTAGCACGGGTAAACTTTCCTCCATCTTCAGCTTGAGCACTACGGGCGGTCACATCATTTAATATAGTCCAGGCGCCAATGGCCTGCATGGCCTCATCTGCATTTGCTTTACGTAAGGGCTGCTGAAGAACAACTGCAACTTCAGCTTCATAATGAACAGTCTCACATTCGGCGGGTAAAACAAGTGGCTTACCCTGAGCTAAAACTGCACTTGGTGCCTTCAAAAAATAGAGCGGGCGAGCTGGTATCTCATTGCCAAGCTCTAGAGCATGTTTTCCAAAGCTACGAGCCAAAAATACAAGTTTTCTAGTTGGTTTACTAAAATTAAGAAGAGGATTTGAGGCTTGAGTAGCCTCCTGTTTTCCAAAAGGCTTACTCTGCATAATGTTCTCTTTTTATCTATAGTTAGACAATCAATCTGTACTGTTTAGTTCTTAGCGTCTACGACGACGTTTTTTGCCTTTTTTGGCGGCTTCCTCACGAGCATCTTTCTTTTCGAAATCTTCTGTTCGTGGAATGGCACGACAAAGGCTTGAGTCGCTATTATCTTGACGGTAAGCTTCGCACTCTGCTTTTCCACCGGGTTCTTCAAAGCGCTTTGCTTCGCCTTTAGACCAGTTGAAAGTGTAGTAGTGGTCAATATAGTCTGGAGTCAATGGAACGATTTTTTGGAAACGGAAAGAGCCGGTTGCTCCATCTTGAATCCATTGGTAACGAGCCACAGTGAACTCTTCATCACGGTAGTCAACGCCCATTTCCTCAACCGGTGGTTTTTCACCTTCTTTAAGCTCTTTTTTCTCTTTATCACTGAGCTCAACCGCTCGCTTAAGAGTTTCAGTAAACTTAAGCTTAAAGCGATACATACGATTAATATCAAGATTGTCTATAGTTGCTGGGGTTAAAGTTGCCATTTCTTTACCATCAGCGGTTTTTCCCATGAGCTTAGTCATGGGTTCATTATCGATTTGTTGGAAGACCTGAGCTTGCTCAGGCGCACTCTCAATCACAAGCTTACCATACTGTTTTTGGGCGGTAAGTTTGACTAAAGCATCATAGTCCGCCTTACAAATGGCGGCTTCCATGAGTCTTGCTTCACGGTCAGCAGAACCATAGAATTGCAAAGCGATACTACCTGCAATTCCAACGCCAATGACTAAAACAAGTAAAATGAAGTTAAGTGCACGGCTTCCCTGTGGTGCCACATAAGTGGATCCATAGACTTTTACACCGCTTAACTGCTCAGAAAGTACACTTACCGCATTGGCATGCTCAGGATCGATGGGCCAAGTTAAAATCGATGGGCTTTCACCATCATTTTCACTTGTTGAGTTTTGGTCTTCGCTAGGACTGCTATCTTTGGCCACAAGGTTAATGATATCTTCAGCTGAATCTGCAGCTTCTTCAGAAACAACAAGTGATTCCTCTTCCTCGGCTTCTTCAGCAGTACTCGCCTTTTCATTTAGGACCAACTCATCTTGGGCTGGTTCAGCTGAAGAGGTCTCGACAGGACGGGGAGGCATGGGCATGCCAATTGTTGTCTTCACCTCGGTCGGATCTTCTTGTGGAGAGTTTCCGTTCTCGTTCTCGCTCATGCTGACTCTCTTATTTGGGTTTGGAACGAGCTCATCAAAGTGATGAGCCATGGTATGAATATGAGTTAAATGAATGATTTGTGTCTATATATCAAGCGAAAGATCAAAACACAAAATAAGAGGTCATTAAAACCTCAATCATGATTCTCACTCGACATCTATTCCGCAATAGGGTTCATTTAATACACACCTTCGCTTCAAAAGAAAAGTTTCAAGATGATTAAGATTAAGGAAATTAACTTTATTAAGTTTATGCTCATGCCTCTCATGCTTTTGCTGTGGATGAGTTGCCAAGAGCCTAAACCTATTCCTTTGGACTCACCACTGCCCTTGCGGCTCTCTTTAGAACAAGAGGAACTTGATGTTCTTGACTTTTTAAAGGAGATGAGTGCTCGACCAGATGCTGCAGAGGTTTTTCGTCGAATCCTGATGAAAAAAGCTTTGATCAATAGTATTCGTTCCCGCTCGGCAAAGATCCCTCAAATCAATCTTCAAGAATGGCAAGAGAAACTACCGAGCGAAGATGCTGATGATGCAGAGTTATACGGACTTGCGGCCTACATAATACATTTGGAATCTTTAACGCCTCAAGCCTTAGAACAACGTTTCAAACAGATGTTCCCTAATGCTTTTCGCTTTATCGGTAGACAGGTTCAACTCAGTCCTCAACAAGTTTGGACCGAGGATCACTATCAAAGAAATATTGGCTCACTTCGTTCTAGAGCTAGACTGAAATTAACTCAATTGAGACATCAGTTGATTGAAGGTGCTGATTCAGCCGAGCTCGCCCAACGCTTTAGTCATCATCCAAGTGCCCAAAATCAACAGGGAAGAATCTCACTTGATCTTTTAAAAAAAGAGTCATTTTCTCCGCAGGTCATAAGAGCTGTATCAAGTCTTAGACTAGGTGAAATATCACCGATTTTACAAGATGATAAGGGGATGTACTTATTTATTAATGAGGGCCACAAAAAATCATTTACCCTAGAGGCCGAAGGCGTATTTTTTCCCAAGCAGGCGATCAGCACAGCCCAACTTCAAAGTCCACAATTTTGGCAATTGCTCGAAACCCTCTGTGATCAATCTAATGATTGCGAACTCAGTCAAATATTACCCACAGGTTCTGTAGGTTCAGTTTGGCGTGATGCATGGGAAGAGAACTCATCAGAAGGGAAATTGAGTCAGAAGCAAAGAAAAAGACGTAATCGTAAAAAGCGTAAATTAAGTCGTAAGGCTAAAGGTGATACTCGGCATTTAAGTGGTCGAGAAAAATCTTGGTCTAGTCTTTCCCAAGAGCTTTTTAAAACCAGTCAGGCTCAATATCATGCAAGGGTAAGCCCTCAAGTCTTTGAAAGTTTTCAACTAAGCAGTCGAAGCTTCTTCTTTGAGAGAGCATCTTTATTTAAAGCTTTGCCCATTGTATTTACACCTCAAGGCGCATGGCTGATCCGTTTAAAAGCAAGAACGATTTTCCCTCAACTCAATCAAGGTACACTCAGATTAATTGCTCTCGATCTTAGTAAGAATGGATTAAAAAAGCACTGGAAAACATGGGGATTTGATGCAATTGGAAAGCAGTTAAAATTAGCTGCGGATCAACATCGACTTGATGAAGCTCTTAGCACTCTTGGACTCAGTGCTCATCCAATTATGATTACCACTTTACCAGCACCTTTAATGAAAAACTTACTCTTGGCGGATTTATCGACTGGCCCCAAAGTCTTTTATAGTTCCGAGTTACCTAAAACGAACTCGGTACTCAACTCTCCTCCAAGTTCTCACCATTGGACTTTGGTGGAGCTTATTCGTAAGGAAAAGGTGAGTTTTTCAGAGGTGAAACAAGAGGTAATTGCCGATTTTGAACGTGAAATGCTCAACCTCAAAACCTTACGAGGCTCATTAGCAAAGCTTTGGACTTCTCTTAAGGTAACTTGGCAGATAGATGATGAAGCATTTTCTTTTGAAAGCGCTTCTTCAAGGGGATTTCTGCGGTAGATTAACCTGAACTTGGAGAATTGTTCCTGACTTAGGCTCTATCTGAATAGATTTGGCCTCAAATCCCGGCTTAGATACATGCACAGATAACGGGCTTGTCAGTTGTTCCTTTTCAATATCCAAAGGAGTGACCCCCCAGCGCACGCCATCGACAGATATGGTTGCCCCAGATGGTTCCGAAGAAATCATCAAGCGTACCTTGGATGATGGATGATGAGCGCTACCTTTTTGGCCTTGCTGTGTGCCTAAATAATAGGCGCCGATCCCCGTCAAAATGATGAGTAAGACCCAAAAAGCTGTGTAACGGCGCTGCTTGACATCAGAATGAGCCTCATCCCAATCTCGATCGGCTTGACCAAGTACATCCAAGTCCTTAGGCAAAGCGGCTAATTTCTGAGCGATCTCGTCTCCAGATGGTGTTTTTTCAGCATTGATGCCTTCAAGAACTTCTGGTTCCACTTCTTCTTTACCAAATAGGCCGTCTATACCTTCCAAAGGTGCAGGTGTTTTACTTTGCGGTATGCCCATTGATGTAGGTAAGTTTCCAATCGGCTTACCACTCAGATTAACCGGTGCGCTTTCCCGAGTACTTAAGGTATTAATCTCATCAAGAGGATCAGCCCCAATAATCTCAGCACGTGCTGCTAAGCCCTGTAATTGAAGGGAGCGTTTTTCTATATCATCGCCATATAAATCTCTTAAATAGCGAGCAACTCTTTCACTACTACTATCAATATTGAGATTTTTATTAAGGCTCTCCAAGGCGATAATCAAGTCTTCAAAGCTCTGAAAGCGATCATTCTTATCCTTGGCTAAAGCTTTTAAGATAAGATTTTCTAAAGCTTCTGGAAATTGTGTATGAATGGTTCGCGGAGCAGGCACCTCACAGCGCTCAGCTTTTTGCTTAGTTTCTTGCTGATTACGTCCCTTGAATAAGCGTCGTCCCATAGTAAGTTCATATAAAACAACACCCAAGGAAAACAGATCACTTCGTTGATCAAGATGCTGACGACTAAAGGCCTCTGGAGACATATAGGCAAACTTACCTCGTCGGCTACTTCCTTCTTGGCGCTGAGCTTGGGTCGCCACTCCAAAATCGAGTAGTTTGACAACTCCATCAAAGCGAATTTGAATATTGTGAGGACTTACATCATGGTGTAAAAGATCTAAGGACTCACCTTCATGACTAAGGGCTTGTCCACAATATGCCAAAGCTCTCGCCGTTGAGAGCACGATGCCAAGGGCAACACCTAATGGAACGGGTTTACGTTGCTGAGCGGCCTTGGACATCATTTCTGCGCTAGATACTCCATGGATATATTCCATCGCCATAAAATATGAACCATCGACTTGGCCTAGATCATTGAGTTGCACTATGTTAGGATGAGATAAGCGTCCAGTAAGCTTAGCTTCAGTAAGAAACAGACGCTCAAAGGAACGCTTACCTTGATATTCAGGCGAAAGGCGTTTTAGCACTACAAACTTAGAGAACTGACCCATACTGACTCGGCGAGCAAGAAAAATCTCCGCCATACCACCCACTGCAATTTTTTTTAGAATGAGGTAACGCCCAAATTCAGAGAGCATAATATGTGGCCACCCTTCTCAATAAACGGTAAACTAAAATTAGAAACTTTATTTCCAAGCATAAAACTAACTATGATACATAGCCTCAGCACGAATCTCTCTTGAGGTCAAGAGCTGCCTTGAGTTATGACTTTCAAAGTTTATCTTACAAATTTCAATAATTATTAATGGATTCTCTTGAAAATAGAAAATGTACTCGAAGTCTTAAAGGCTTCAAAATCGCCCCGTCACTTTAATGAACTCGTTGCTCAGTTTGATCTTTTTCAAACCGAATACGATGATCTAGCTTATCATCTTGATATTCTACTTCAATACCAATTGATTCAAGAACTTAAGCCCAAAACTTATCAAGCGACCGGACAAGACTTAATTGGCACAATGATCATGAATGCTCGCGGTTTTGGCTTTGTAGCCCCAGAGCGTTTCGAAGCTGCCAATATTTTTATTAATGTAGATGACCTTGCAGATGCTCGACACAAAGATCGAGTTTTGGTTGAACTTTATACTGCCAAAGACGGTCGTTATCGAGGCAAGGTGAAGAAGGTGCTTGAGCGGGGGATGCAAAGCTGTGTTGGCGTTTATCGTCAACAAGATGGACAGGCTTGGCTTGCCCCTCAAAATGAACAACTTCCGCCCACGATTAAATTATATGTGCCTCCGGAGTCAGACTTTAATCTTGCCGAAGTTGAAGAAGGCTCTCTTATGGCCGTGATCCTGAGCGATCAAGTCTTTTCCGACTCTGAACTTTGCGCCATCCCATTGCATGTAGTAAACCCCAGTGACCCACAGGGACAGCTTGAAATGGTGATTTATAATCAAGGGATCAACTTATCGCTTTCTAAAGAAGCACAAGCATATGCTCAACAGTTTAGTGACCTACCTTCACCACAAGAATACGAGCGTCGCCGTGATTTGCGTCATTTGTCTTTTATCACGATCGATCCGACGACCGCCAAAGACTTTGATGACGCTCTATATGTTCAAGCACGTCAACAGGGTGGCTGGGTTTTATGGGTAGCCATTGCTGATGTTGCTCATTATGTCCAAGCTGATGACCCTATCGATCGAGAAGCCAAAGAAAAAAGTGCCACGCTTTATCTGCCGGCCCAAGCCTTTCCAATGTTACCTCATCGCTTATCAAACGACCTGTGTAGCTTAAAACCTCGTGTTGACCGTTTGGCCATGGTTGCTCAAATCGATGTGAGTGTGCAAGGTGATATTGAAAAAGCAAGCTTTCATGAGTCGGTGATTCACAGCCAAGCTCGTCTCACCTATGATGAAGCAGCCAGTCTTCTTGGTATTTTACCAAAGCAAGAGTTTGCCAAACATATCAACCGTCAATTACACAATGTCACTGCGATCAGAGATTGTGCTCGAGCCTTGAAGAAACGCCGGAAGCGTCGTGGTTTCCTCAATCTAGACTTAGTGGAACCAAGACTTAACTTTGATATCAGTGGTATGGTTGAAGGCTTTAAAACGAGTCCTCGACATGAGGCACATGAAATGGTTGAAGAATGCATGCTGGCAGCCAACGAAAGTGTGGCCATGCACTGTATCAAAGAAAAAATCCCTGCTCTATATCGTTTACATGCTCCGCCACCGGAAAGAAACTTAGAACGCTTTACCGCCCAAGCTAAATTACTTGGTGCTCCTCTTGAGGCTAAAAAGGCAAGCAAAGCGCATCATTTATCCAAATACTTAAAAAAGCATGAAACTCACCCTCGCAGTAAATTACTCAGTAGTCTAATGCTTCGCTCAATGTCTAGAGCTGCATATCGTGCGCAATCCGGCTTACACTTTGGCTTGGGCACAAATACTTATCTTCACTTTACAAGCCCAATCAGACGCTATCCAGACCTATGGGTACACCGTCAGCTTAAGGCTTGGCTCAATCGTGAAATTGTCCAAGATTTAGATGAAGGTAGTCCATCACAAGCCTCAGTCCAATCAACAAATCTAACCGAGCTCACAACATCTCAATTAAAAGATCAAGCTAGTGAGGTTGCTGGATATGCTAGTCGACGAGAGCGCATTGTTATGGAAGCTGAACGTAAAGTTTTCGATGCTTACAAGGCTTTATTTATGAAAGATCACATCGGAGAAAGTTATCAAGGGATTGTTTGCTCATGCTCACCTAAAGGCTTTTTAGTAGATCTTAACGATTATCCGATTTGGTGTACCCATGAAGTAGATCGCTTACCTGGTAGCTTCCGCTATGATGAGGATATGTTTATGTGGCGTGATGTGATTACCAAGCGAAAAATTACTTTGGGCTCTGAAGTGACTGTTCGTATCATTAGTGCAGAAATTAGTTCTGGCCGAGTTGAGGTTGTCTTGGAAGATCTTTAAGATCGATCATTTCACTCTTGCATAAATGTGTATTTATTAAACTCAAGCCAAAATACTTAAAATCTAGGCTAAGATATAGAGCTTAATAAATAGGGACTACACAAGAGTAAAAAATCATGTTAAGAAGCACTGAAACTTACTTAGTTTTAGGTAACGTCTATTAGGAGACAGCCATCGAAAGATAGCGTTTAGATGAACTTGGCGGATAAGAGGGGGGCAGATGAATTCTCGCCTACAATTTTTACTTGAGAGTTTGCGCAAGCTACTCCGCCGTAATGCGATCTCGCGGGTCAAAAAAGTATTAAAGAAGAGCCGAAACGAGGATGTCGCTTCGGTCATGCGTTATCTTGATGAGTCTCAAAGGCATCAAGTATTTGATCTGTTAGCCAGCGATCAAGATCGTTCGGAAACCCTTGCTGAACTTGATGAAAATCTCTTCATCGAGATCATCTCAGCTCGTCCGATAGAGCATATGTCTCAGATTATTGCACTGATGAGTGTAGATGACCAAACAAATCTACTGTCTCATTTACCTGAAGATCTAAAGTTAGAAATTCTCTCCTTGCTCAAGCCAGAAGACATGGCTGAACTTCAAGAGATGCTTGACTATGATCGTGAAACAGCAGCCGGTATCATGTCAACCGAGTTCTTCTCTCTCAATGAAGACTCAACCTGTGCTGAGGCCATCATCGCCTTACAGGACGCAGCCGATGTGGAAATGGCGTTCTATATTTATGTGGTCGATCTACAAGAAAAACTCACTGGAGTTGTTTCGCTTCGGGCTCTTTTAATGAACCCTCCTCAAACGCCTCTCAATCAAATCAAAACTCAAGACACTATCTTCGTCACCCAAGATCAAGATCAGGAAGAAGTCGCTAAATTAGCGGCTCGCTATAATCTATTAGCCTTACCGGTTGTGGACGAAAAAAATAAGCTGTTAGGGATTGTGACGATCGATGATGTCATCGATGTTATTCGAGAAGAAGCCACCGAAGATATTTTGAAGATGGCCGGTGCGAATGAAACCGCTTATGAGGATAGCTCAGCGTGGTCCAACTTTAGAACTCGAGCACCTTGGCTATTTGCCACTTGGATGGGTGGTCTTGCCGCAAGTATTTTAATTGGTTTATATGAACATCAACTCCAAAAACAAGTCGCCTTGGCAGCATTTATTCCCATAGTTTTGGGGATGGGTGGTAATGTTGGCTCACAAACCGCTACCATTATCGTTCGTGGTTTGGCAACTGGTCATGTTGAGTATGGCTTGGGTGCTAAATACTTGGTGAGAGAGCTCACTATTGGGGGAATGTTAGGCATTTTTTACGGTGTATTACTCGCAATATACTCCGCCTTGAGATATCAAAACGACCAAGCTTTAGCACTTGCTCTTACCGTTGGGCTAAGCATTTGGGCGAGTATGTTTACTGCCGCTATTGTTGGCGCAAGTACGCCCTTATTTTTTCATCGGCTCAAAATTGATCCAGCGATTGCCACCGGCCCTTTAGTGACCACAGCAGTAGATGTATTAGGAATCTTGGTTTATTTCTTATTTGCTCAGTGGTTTATGGGAATCTGAGTTAAGTCATGAGCCGCCTCACCAGTACAGCGATTGTTTTGAGAACTCGACCTTATGGAGAGAGTGACTTAATTGTTGATCTCTTCACCCAAAGTCATGGACGCACAACAGTCATTGCCAAGGGTGCGCTCAAAAGTAAAAAACGATATATGGGGGCTTTAGAACTTGGCCATATTTTAAAAGTAGATTACTTGATCAAGCCTCAGTTTTCGGTTCTTGGTGCCTGCGATATTATCCAAAGCCATTGGAAAATCCGTCAAAGCCTTAAAGCCTTAAAGCAGCTTTACTACATATTAGAGATTTGCTTATTAGCAACGCCCTATGAAGAACAAGATTTGGCACTTTATCAATCTTTAGTCGAACTACTTGCAGCTTTAGAGAGTGAACCTGGCTTAGATGAGTCATATTTATTTATGTGGGAACTCAATCTCTTTTCTCATTTGGGTTATCATCTCCATATTGGCCGTTGCCCAATCACAGAAGAAGCACCAAGTGGCTTAAGCGCTCTTACTGGTGGTTGTATTGCGGCTGAAGCAGGCAAGGCATATTGGCCCGTGGATATCAATGCCCTACGCACACTATATCGACTTCAGCAGTCACCAAGTTCAGACTTCGTATTTGAAACTTTGTTTAATGCAGAAGAAGAACAGCAAGTTCGCCAAGCATTTGCGGGCTTATGGTCATCAATTTGTGGTGTTTCTCTAAAAAGTTTAGCCGTTTTTAATACTCTTCACCCTCAAATCACCTCCTCTGCTCTGAACCGGATTGGTTAATCCTATTTTACTCCCAAATCTCTTAGTCTCAAATAAACCTAAACAATCGCTTCTTATGTACACAGATTTGCCACATAAAGACCCAACATATCAGTTCTTATTAAACTCTTTAGTCAGGTTTACTATATGGCTTTTCCCCCTGAGTTTATCAGCTTGCCAAGGATTTAACGAAAGAGTGCCTTCAAGCGCCATGTTTGAAGTACAAACTAAGGAGAGCTATAATGCGGATAAGATACTCCAAAACAAGCCGTCTAAACAGAGTGTTAGTCATCAACTAAATAAGGCCGAACAAGATCAAACATCTGCTCAACACGCCCAATTCGTTTTGGCAGTAAAGAGTGAACAACATTCAGCACACTCACCTAAAGACATGAAACTCCATTGTGAATGGGCTTTTTCTCAAACGGAATTAGGTTTAGCATTACTTCAGTCATTACTCCTACCAATCACTCATAGCCAATCAGAACTCTGGCTTGAAGTTGGTCTGACGCAAAAGTTTAAAAAAGCTTTAAGTTCTGTGTCTGATCACCTACCCTCATATTCACCTCTTGACGATCAAGGTGGACTGTGGGTTGTATATAGTCCACACAATCGTCCACAACAGAGTTTACTTCTAGCCAAACCTATTCCATGGATGAATGAACGCGCTAAAGTGCTTGCACGTTGTCAAACAAATAAACTACTCACTGAGCTTACTTTTGTTCCGCTTAGTCTTGACAAAAGCCGTGAGCCTCATCACAAACTCTCACTTGTATCACACGAGTTTCAAGTACATTCTACGACCGATTAAGAATGAAGAGAAAGAGATCCTTCAATCATGACCGCTGCCAATCAAAGTACATATGAGCTGCGCTCAAGTTCACAGAACACTAGAGTTTTTCTAAACCGCCTAGTTCAGCATCGAACTGACATCTATGCACATGCAATGGGTCTTGAACGTAGTGATGCGATTGCCGCCTTTGTGTTTGACCTGCTCATTCGACTCGCTCAACATAATCATAGTTTTATTGATCGAAGCCTAATTCAACGCTTAAGCGATCAACTAGAACGCTTTGAACAACCTATTTCAGAGGTTAATATTCCCTTAATCGAGGGCATGGTGCTCACTCTTGAGCAGGCCTTAACCCTAGGTGCACCGCCGCCCAGTACACACGACATTATCAATGCCTTATTTGCCCGTGGTTACCATATTTATTTGGACTCAAAAACCGGTGAAGAACGTAAAGAGTTTGCCTTAAAGGTCATCAAGCAGCTACCGGCAATTGAGCGTCTTGGTCCATTTCGTTTAAGCGATTATGTAGACTATGCGTGTAGTTCTGACGAGTCTCTACGTTTTTGGCAGCTATATGTAGAAAGAGTGTCAGCTGAAGTAGATCGACGAACAGCTCAAACCGAACGTGAAGTTTATACTTGGACTCTCTCTGCTCTGCTTAAAATCCATGATCTTGGCCCCAATGCGCTTTTAGGTAAGCGTTGGGAAGTCCTAAGGCGTCATATCGAACGGATTATGCAGTCACGGCAAGAAGAACGTCGCTGGCGTTATTTACGCTTACTTATAGAGTCCTGTCGAGATCATCGAGCTCTCTATTTTATTTTATCTTCACCGGCAGTGATTGAAGATCAAGGTATTCCTTTTATTTTTATGACCAAAGGGAATCGTAAGTTACAATCCTGTGCCTTATTCTTACTCCATACAACCAAAGTTCATCGTAGCCAAATCCATAAAGTCTTAGAGTATTTTGAAGATCGAAGTTTACCCGAAATTGGAGAACGAGTTGTAGAACTCTATGCACAAACCCAATTATTTTCTCGACCATCTCCGGTCATTGAAGTGCTTGCGGAAGCCTTAATTTCGATTGTTGCTCATAAAATCAAAGATGAGCCGGTAGACTCTCTACTCAATGCGGTCACAAATGATGCCCATGCTTTTAGACAAAGTTTATTTTTAGCTGAAGTAATTCCCACTGACCGAGCCAAAAATACAGCGGTTCATGTGCAATTGTTAGAACGTGTACTACAAAGTTTCTTTCATACTTTCACTCCTTCTGGTGTTAGGCACCCTCTGAATGATCAAGTCTATCAACGTGGCGTCATTAGAGCCATCGTAGAGCTCATGCGAGATCAAGATGCTGAACATGCTGCTCATCTTAAAAGCTTTGGGCAAACTCTAAATAAGGCCGCTCAGCGTTGGATTCGTGGTGATAGCGAAGAAGAAGTTGCTAAACGTAGCTTACTTCTTTCCTACTTTATAGGATTATATATTCATGTACTCAGACAGGCAGCCCGTCACCTATATCAAAAGTATGAAACTCGAAAAAAAGCTCATGAATTATATAAGGTAATGATCAACCTGTATCTGAGTGAGCCGAAAGCCTGCTCTGATTCTGGAAGTTACGAAGCCTTTTTGCCTGTACTCAGTACCTTTTTCCCAGAGTTTACCTCAAGCGATTACATTGAAGCGCCAAGTGAAACAAGAGTAACTGAAGCCGCTGAATTGCTTGCCAAAGTTGAGGATGAACGAGCACAGACCGATAGTTTTAGAGGTTTGCTCGGTGAGTGGCAAGAACGTAATCGTGGTCGAGAGCTCGTTGAAAGCGAAGATGAGAACAAGGAGACCGATGAGGAAGATCTTGAAGATCTAAAGCTCGAAGTTGAAACTAAGGGACATGTTCCCATCATAACAACTGCACCCGTGAGAGCTCCGGTTCGTGTTTACAAGTCGGGGCGTGCACCTAGCTTAGATGTTTTACAGACTTACTTAGGCTTAAGTACAGCTCGTTTCTACATCAAAAAACTTTTAGCATGGTTAGGTTTAGTTCCATATGGAGAACTGTCTTTAGTGGGTGAACAAATTGCGCTGTCTGAAAAGTATGAAAAGAATAGTAAAAAGATTGCGAACCATGATTTACGCTTTCATATTTCTCAAATTAGTGGCGTAAGTGTCGAACTACCTCTTAAGTCATTTTATTATATGTTTGGCTTATTTGCGTTAATTACTCTTTGCTTTGCGGGCGGGCATTTTCTTTTTGCTGGAGTTCGTGGCTCAGAGGCAGAATTAGGTTTATTAGGCATCAGTCTAATCGCCATTGGTTTTGCGATCGATAGTGCAATGCATGCCCTAAGGGAAATCGGTTCCAAAGAGGTCTTGCTCAAACTAGAACGGCATAATAACGAACGACCGATTATTCTTGGAGTAAATCAAGATAATCATAAATGCCAAGCACTTCTTAATGCCTTCATGTCTGAATCAATCAAACAAAAAGAAGAGCAGTTTATGCAGAGCCTTTCCGAAGCTGCCGAGAAGCAAAGAGAGCAGGCTCAACAGTCTCTACTCAATGATAAGAAGCAAACAGAGGATCCTTCAGAAGCATCTCAAGAAGATGCTGTACCGCCAGTCGTGATTGAAAATCCTGAAGAAGCTCCACCCATCAACGATCTTGAAGACGATCAAGATCCTCCTGCAATACCTGATGAAGATATAGATCAAAGCTCACCAGACGCGGTTCCGCCCCCTCCTGAAGATGAACTCGATATCTCTTTTGAAGACGATGATGACGATGAGGATGAGGATGAGGATGAGGATGACCGTGCTTTTGAACCGATGACAGTCGTTCCACCTGTTCCGGTTTTAGCAAACTTAGATGAAGCAAGCGGGGCCGACTTAGCACAGATCAGTGAGATTCTTGATCCAAATCGGCTCGCTTCTCCAGAAAAAAATGAATCAGAATTAGAGGCAGAAGAAACAGCAGCTACTGAACTTGCTGATGTACAAGTCGACTCTAGTTCAGAAGAAGGTCTTTCTAATATGTTTGACTTTGTGACCTCACTTGCTGACTCATCCAACAAAGACTCAAACTAAGCTTTTTGTTCTAAAAAAAGCACTGAACTCAATTTATTTTTGTAAAGACAGGTTAATCTTAACAAATCTAGCTTGACAAGGTCCTCACTTCGCATTACTTAGTCGCCTAATAGAAAGGAGACTTCTAGTCTATGTACGCAATCATCAAAACTGGCGGTAAACAATATCGCGTCGCAGAAGGCGAGACTCTTCGCGTCGAGAAACTCAACGCAGAAGCTGACTCTAACACCGTAAAATTTGACCAAGTTCTTTTGGTAGGCGGTGATGAAGTTAAAATTGGTACTCCTATGGTTGAGGGCGCGTCAGTTGACGCTGAAATCCTACGCCAAGGCCGTGCTAAGAAGATCATCGTCTTCAAAAAGAAGCGCCGTAAGGGTTACCATAAAAAGCAAGGACACCGACAGGCCTTTACCGAGGTCAAAATCACCGGTATCAACGCCTAATTTATAATTAGGTCTTATCAATCACTCAAGGAGATAAATCATGGCTCACAAAAAAGGCCAAGGTAGTACACGCAATGGTCGTGACTCAAATGCACAACGTCGTGGCGTAAAACGCTTTGATGGACAAGCAGTTCGTGCTGGTAACATTCTTGTTCGCCAATGTGGCACAAAAATCCATCCTGGCAAGAATGTCGGTATGGGACGAGACTTCACCCTTTTTGCTTTGATCGACGGCGAAGTAAAATTCGAAGACTTCGGTCATAAAAAGAAGCGTGTTGCAGTATACTAAGCTAAATACATACTTATCAAAAAGTATAATAAGCAAGACTTCAACCTTCGCCATCGACAGGCGCTGATATGAAATTTATCGATGAAGTTGAGCTGCAGATTCGCTCCGGCAATGGTGGGAGTGGAATTGTAAGCTTTCGGCGTGAAAAATTTGTACCCTTTGGTGGACCTGATGGTGGGGATGGTGGTCGCGGCGGCCATGTCATACTTAAAGTGGATCCAAACCTTGCCACTCTTGTTGACTTACGTTATCAGCAAAAGCAATATGCTCGTAACGGTCGACCCGGAGAAGGTAGTCAATGTACCGGTGCCGATGGTGAAGATAAAATCATTCGTGTACCCGCCGGTACACAAGTACTTGATGAACATGGAACACTTCTACATGACTTGATCCATGCAGACCAAGAAATTGTTATTGCCAAAGGTGGACGAGGGGGCAAAGGCAACATGAACTTTGCGACTCCATCTCGTCGTACGCCTGATTTTGCACAACCCGGTGAAGAAGGCGAAGAGTTAACTGTCACCCTCTCTCTGAAACTATTAGCTGATGTTTCTTTAATTGGTTTCCCTAATGCTGGAAAATCAACACTGATTAGAACAGTTTCTAACGCTAAACCTAGAGTTGCCGACTTTCCTTTTACCACAATCAAACCGCATTTAGGAGTGATTAGGGTTGATGAGGACAGAAGTTATGTGATGGCGGATATGCCCGGCTTAATTGAAGGTGCTTCTGAGGGGATTGGATTAGGCTTACGTTTCTTAAAGCATATTGAACGTACAGGCGTTTTTGTGTTCCTACTCACCAGAGACTATGGTGAGGGTCGAGGCTTACTCGAAGATTTCTTAACTCTAAGAAATGAACTTCAAAAGTTTGATGAAGCCCTTTTAGAACGTCCATTCCTCATTGCCATCTCTCAATGTGATCGTGCAGATGTCCAAGATGTCTTAGCTGAAAACTTAGAAGCTTTAAGTCAATATGGGGATGTTTATCCTTTTTCCTCGTTCAGCAAAACCGGTCTCAAAGATCTTATGACTGCGATTTCTAAACTTTTGATGGCCTCAAACCGTTGGTCTGTTGAAGATATGTCGTGGTGATTTATTGAAGTTCGCTCCTTTGGTGTGGTAAGTCTTCAAAGCGTTGAACGACAACAACTTTCATTACAGATTTAGAGGTGTCCTGTATGCGTCATCTATTTTCGCACATAATAACGACTTTTACCCTGCTTGCATCTATGGCTTTAGGCACCCATTTGGCAAATGCTCAACCAGCATCAGAACCTGTGGAGGAACTCTCTGAGCTAGAAGCAAACTCAGCAGCACCAGCTCAAACTTCCCAAAAGAAAAGCTCTCAAGCCAGCTCAACTCTTAAGGTCACTAAAGTAGGCGAAGCAGATAAAACGCGTGAGACTGAAGCCAGTGATGTTTATTTGAAGCAGATTCAACGAATTGAATCTCAAGTCAATGAACTGAAAGAAGAAATCTTCCGTTCTCGAACACGTCTCGCAATCCTCAAAGAAAGCGTTTTAGCAAGTGGCCTTTCTGGTACCGAACTTAGAATCGTTCACCGTAATGATATGGGCGCTAACTTTAAACTTGAGCGCATTTTATATGTGTTAGATGGCAGTCCTATTAAACAAGCAAAAGATATTGATGGTGAGCTTGATCGACAGGAAGAAATTGAGATCTTAAATGGAACCATTTCACCCGGTAACCACCAGCTTGAGGTTGAACTTGTCTACCGTGGTAATGGCTTTGGTGTATTCTCTTACTTGCAATCCTATCGCTTTACCTTAAATGATGTGACAACCTTCCGAGTTAAAGAAGGGAATCGCACTACTATTTCTGCTGTTGGATACGAACGAGAAGGCTTAACCCTTGAACTCAAGGATCGTCCTGATATTCGTTTTGACCGAAATGACCAAAAGCTCGATCAAAATGATGAGGCCAAAAGAAAAGCAAAGGCAACTACAGACTCAAATGTAGAAACAAATAAGAGTGCTCCATGAACTCCCTACTTTGTAAAGTCTTACCCTCGCTATTTTTAGTGGGGGTAATATTTTTGCCTAGTTCATCTCTTTGGGCGAAACCAAGCGAAAAACAGTCCAAATTGGGTTTTGCTACCAAGACCTTACCCGCAGTATTGAATGAGATTAATCAACTCACACGTACCTATCTTGATCCAGCGATGCGTGTTAGAGAAAATCGCTTTATTGTCAAACTCAATGAAGGGCGCCTATATTACTTTAAAGAGGACTATAGAACTTCAGCAATGACGCTTCTAGAGTTAGTCGAGACTTACGACAAAAAGAAAAATAGTCCTATATATAAAGATGCACTTTTTTATCTAGCTGACTCACTGTATCACATTGGAAACTACAGAACATCAGCTCGCTTTTTTGAGCAGGTCTTAACGATAGGTGAACCTAAAATGCGTCCCTGTGCTTTAGGTCGCTTACTTGAGGTTGCCCTTAAACTAGGTAAACCTCAAACCGGTGACATGCATTATCAAGAAGCGTTTCAGTTTGCTCAATCATCTTCGGATGATACTTTGCTATACCTACTAGGAAAGTTTAGTTATCAAACGCAAAGGTTTAATAAAGCGATCGAATTGTGGAATAAGGTTTCAAAGCAATCGAGTCTTTATCCTCAGGCAAGATATTTCATTGGTGTAGCCTACGTAGAACTCAATCAACTTGAAGAAGCACTAAAGGCCTTCAAGGAAGTTCAAAAACTTGACTTAGAACTTTTACGTATAGGTCTAAATATGCAGGGTGATGAAAACCTAGCACCAGAAGTTGATGTTAATACCGGCTCGGTAATTTCTAATAATAACTCTCAAAGTCAACAAAGTGTAACCACTGGCTGTACGTTTAGGTCTGAGCAAGAAAAACAAGCCGAAGTGAAAGGTTGGTACTTAGTCAAAGCGCAAGCCGAACTTGCGGTTGGACGAGTTCTATATGAATTAGGACGCAATCAAGATGCATATGATAGTTATCTTGCCATTAACCGTAGCTCACCCTTGTTTATTGAAGCCATCAAAGAAAGTGTTTGGGTATCGATCAAACGAGGCGAATATAAAAACGCCTTACAACAGATGGATGTCCAGCTCATCGATGAGCCAAATATGCTTAATGATCCCTTCACTCGCCTTTTACAAGGACGCTTATTGAGTATTATTGGACGCTTTGCTGATGCCCAAAGTATTTTTGAAGAACTTAAGTCACGTTTTGAAAACTTTAAGGCCCGCTCTCTCACCCCGATTCTAGCCCGAGCTAGAGGCCAACTTGCTTCTTACTTCCAGCAAAGATTAGAACAGGGGATGAGCGCACTTAATCTTGAAGCTTTATTGCCTAAAGCAGCACTGCAATTCACAAATCGGGAGTTATCAAGTCAAGCTTCTCGCTCTTTGTTTGTTGAACTTTCTGCACTTGATCAAGATATCGAGTTTTCAAAGCAAACCATTAAAGATCTTTATTGGGTGTTAGATGCGCCTAACCAATCTGAGATTTTTCCCAAGCTTCACTTAGGCCTTTTGAAGGCACTAGAACTACGTTACCGACTTTTTGCGGCCCAAAGTGAATTAAATGAACAAAGCGCTGGTTCAGAGCAAGCGAATCAAAAGTACCAAGCGGTCAAAACCAAAAGAGAAGCTGCTGAGCGTGTACTGAAAGATGTGCCTAAAACCCAAATCCAATTAAATGAGCGTGAAGCCAAGGTAGAGCATCAACTTATGCTTCTTGACTTAAAATTATTTCGTTTGGATATGACCATGAAAAATACACGTGCTCAACTGATCGCCCTAAAAACATTCTTAGAGGATAAGCGAGTAGACGGAGTGATCAGTATGATTAGTCCTCAAAAGCGTAATTTAGCTCTAAAGTCAGTCAACCAAGAACTTGCTGTTTATGAACAGCAAATCAAGCAAATTGATCAAATCACCAATAATATCAAGCAAGTCTATTTAAGAATAGGCTTATTTGATAGTGTGTATATGCATGAAGAAGAATTAAGATCTAAACTTGTGAACGCCTTAGATCAAGAAAGCGAATGGCTGGTCAAGCAATCCCGACTTTCTATCGCTCAGCTTAGTTCACTTGAACAAGCACATAAAGTGATCGACGACTTCCAAGTGCGTTCTATGCAACTTGTAAGTGAAAACAGCTCGTCGTTGCGTGAACAGGTTAAGCTTGAAGAAGCCAAGCTCAAAAAGTATGAAAGCAAGCTCAAACGATTGAATCGTCAAGCCAAGCGCTTAGCAGGTCAAATGGTTGCGCAGATCTTTTATAAAGTCCTCAAGCAACTAGATGAGTTTATTTTAGAAGCTGATGCCGGTATGTTAGATATGCTATGGGCACAAAAAAATCAGAGTTCTGATTTGGTTCAGAACGAAAGAGACCGTCAACGCATCCACTTTGAGGTGCTTAACCGCGATAAGGTTGAATAGTCATATTCATCTCTATATCCTTAAAGATTACCTAATTTAATGTGTAGGAGTCCATTGTGATTCATCAAACTGCCCAAGCGATCTTCAACCAATTAAAGTGCATGAGATCAAGTTCGCTAAAGACACCTACTCACTTATCTCATGAGAACATGATGCCTAAACTCAGTTTCTTAATCTCTGGCTTAACGCTTTCTTGCTTGTTGACTATCTCTGCTTTTTCTTCAGTGTTTGCTCAAGAAGCAAAGCCAAGTAAAGAAGAGTCTGCCCAAAAAGAACAAGAGCCAAAAGCTGACTCTACTCAACAAGAAGTTAGCGATATTGATGAAAAAGACGAAGCTCAAAAGCCTACTGTAAAAACTTCTAAAACCCTCGCTCAAAATCAAGCTGAGCTAGATCGCCAAATTGATAATGCCCAAGGCAAAGAGCGTCTAAGTTTAATTTTCGAAGACTTTAAGAGCGCAGCTCAAACTTATTTATCTGAGGCCCAAAATCATCGCCAAGTTCAAAATGAACTCTTTTCATTAAAGTACCAAGACCAAAGCACACTGATTGAACAGCGACATAAGCCTTCTATTGATGATGCTTCCGGAATTGAAAGTAATCAGCGACAAGCAAGTATTGAGCGTTTTAGAACTTTTTTAAATACCCATCCCCCACACCCACAATATACGCCAGACTCCTTATATCGCTTAGGCATGCTTCTATTAGAAGAACAGGATACCGACTATGTCAAAAGAGTAAACGAATATAATGAGCGTGTTTCCAAAGCCTCTGATGATGTAGAAATTCCCTTTCCTCAGCGTGATCACCGTGAGGTAAGTGCGATATTCACTCAGTTGATTAATGATTGGCCCAGCTATCGAGAGCTAGATGCTGCTTTATATGCAAGAGGCTATAGTTATTTTGAAATGGGTGAAGAACAGCTTGCACTCCGTGATTTCAAATCGATCGTGACCCGCTTTCCAAACAGTGATTACCGGATCGAAGTATGGAATTTAATTGGTGAGCTACACTTTGACTTTGCTGAACTTCCGGAAGCGATCAATGCTTATAAAGAGGCGATCAAAGATAAAGAGTCTAAGTATTACGCCGGTGCCTACTATAAATTAGCTTGGACATATTATCGTAATGACCAGTTCGAAGAAGCCGTAGAAGCCTTTAAAGCCCTGATCTCTTATAGCGATCAACAAGTCGCAAAGGGGAAAAAAGGCTTTGAGCTCAGAAATGAGGCCTTACAATACCTAGCAATTTCACTCAATGAGGATGATTGGGATGATGATGGCATCACCGACCTAAATGCTGGTTTCAAAAGGGTAGCACGTTATTTATCGGGTAAAGAGGCATACCAAGCAGAACTACTCGATAAGCTGGTCAATATTTTCTTTGATAACACCAAATATGAAGAGTCGATTCAGACCGCTCTTCATTTATTTAAGACCCACCCAAGTTATCGCCGTAATCCTGAGATCCATTCCAAAACGATTACCGCTTATGAGCGTATTGCCCAGCCTGAAAAAGCTTTTGATGAACGAGACAACTTTACCAATGTATATGTCATCAATGGGCCTTGGTATGCCTCAAATCACCGTGATCAAGATGCACTAGATAAGGCTAGAGAGCTAATGAAAGACTCTCTTTTACAGGCCGGTACTTATCACCATGAAAGAGCTCAAAGCTTTAGAGGGCGCGCTGAAGAATCAGAGGGTGAAGATCAAATCGCTTTAGGTAAAGAAGCCCGCTCAAGCTATTATAAAGCCGCCTTATCTTATCAACGCTATCTCGAACGCTATCGTAAAGATGATAACACCTATGAACTGCTTTATTTATACGCTGATGCGCTTTATTACAGTGATGAGTTTGAGCGTGCCTTTAAGCAATACTTAGTGGTTAGAGACTCAAAGCTAGGAAATGAGCACCAAGAAGAAGCTGCTTTTTCGGCTGTTCTTTCTCACGTAGAAATCTTAAAGAAGGCGATCAATAAAGGAGAGCTTCAAGCCAAACCTTCATTACTTGAGGAAGAACGAGCCAATAGTAATGAGGCGAGCAACGAGCAAAATAATGGTGAAGATTCGGAACCTCAAAGGGTGACTCCCGAAGAAATCCCAGCCTTAGCTCAACAAGCCATCGAGATCAGAGAAGACTATTTTAAGCTCAACCTAAGCAATGATGAAGATCCAGACCGAGTCGCAGTACTTAAGTATAAAGTCGGTGAAATCTATATGGACTATCTCAATTATGAGCCAGGCCGTAAAAAACTGATTGAGGTGATTGAAAAACATCCTAAATCACCGGTTGCGATCAATGCGGCCAATCTACTCATTGAAAGCTATCGTTTGGAGCAGGACTGGATTGCTATGGCACAATGGGCAGAAAAGATTGCTCAAGCTGGCTTAGGTGATGAGATGGTTGCTCAAGCAAAAATCTGGAAAGTTGGTGCACTTTTCAAGACAGCTAAAGTTCTCTTTGATAAAAAGCAATACAAAGAAGCGGCCAAGGAATACATAACCCTTGTTGATCAGAACCCTGATAATGAGTTTGCCGCTGCTGCTCTCAACAATGGTGCGGTCGCTTTTGAAAAAGCACGTATGTTTGACTCGGCCATGCGCACATATGAACGTATCTTCAATCAGTTCCCCAATAGTGATTTCTCAGAAAATGCTCTCTTCCGTGTTGCTTACAATGCGGAGCGCTTCTATGATTATGACCGAGCGGTTAAAACCTTTGTTCAACTTGCCAAGCGCTATCCAAATGGTGAAAATGCGGCCGATGCAGCCTATAATGCAGCACGTCTTTTAGAACAGACTCAAGATTACAAGGCGGCCGCTAAAGCCTATCAAGATTACGCAAAACGTTTTTCAGATAAAGACAATGCAGCTGAAGTCTTTTTTGAAACCTCCAAATGCTATGAAAAGCTTGGAGATTGGCGTAAACAGCTTAAGATTTATGACCGCTTTATCAAAAAATACGGAGATGACCCCAAGCAAAACGATCGGGTGATTACTGCCTTGGCTAAGAGTGTTGATCTTTATAAAGAACATGGCCGTTCTCGACAAATTAACCAAGCTCGTAAAAAGCTTATCGATAACTTTGAAGGACGTCAGATGAAGCCGGGTAGCTATGTGGCTCGCTTCCCTGCTCAAGCAGCTTTCGAAATCATTGAATCACGGTTCCAAGGCTTTAAGCGACTTAAAATCAAAGGAAACATGAAACAGCAAGGTAAGATTATTACCAAAATGAAAAGTGAAGTCGCTGGTCTTACTGAGGACTACAGTAAATTACTCAAGTATAAGTCCTTAGACTGGAACATCGCCGCTCTTTACAGAATTGGTTTACTTCGACAGATCTTGGCTGCTGCCTTGTATGAGCTTCCGATTCCAGCCGGTCTGAGTATTGAAGAAGAAGATATTTATACCACTCAAATTGAAGAAATTGCTATTCCAATTGAAGATGAAGCTGTACTTCGCTTTGAAGCAGCTTTCAAAAAAGCCCGTGAGTTTAGAATCTCAAACGAATGGACCAAAAAGATTTTACTCTCTTTAAACAAATATAAGCCGGCGGAATATCCAACCTTTAAAGATGAGAAGCGTCTAGATACTGCAAGCTCTCGTTCCAATAGTGGTTTCATTCTTCCTGCTGAAGCAATCAAAGCGAATACCGAGACTGAGACTGAAACTGATAAAGACTCTGCTCAAGATAATAAACAAGGCACAGAAACTATCGAACGAGAAGTTGAGATTGGCAAACGCGAACTCAAGCGCCCCGCTACCCCCCCTGCAGAAAATCAGTCCCAAGCAAGTTCACAAGTGACTCAAAAAGAAGAATCCTCTCCTACGAAATCAGCTCAAACACTTGATTCAGTTGAAGCAGTTGATGAGAAAGATGCAAGTGGAGCACCAGTCGACAGCCAAATCGAAGAGATTGAGGAGATTGAATAATGAATTACGGTTTACTCATCATCTCCTGTTTGTTTTGCGTTGCCTGTGGAGCAACTCCCCCTCCGGAGCCTATCGTTCCTCCTGTCCCAAAGCAAACTGAGACTCAGGTAGATGAATCTCAATCTAAAAAACTTGAGTCTCAGGCTAATTCAGCTCAAGAGCCAACAAATAAAGAGGATGTTTCTGCACAAGCTAAGGACCAAGCCAAAGTCACTACCGATGACTTATCAGAAGTAGCTAGCCAAGAAATCAGTGCTGAAGAAAAACAGGCTCTTGAAGAAAGCTATCAGCTTATGAATGAAGCAAAAGAAAAGCTTCAAGCTGATCAACTAGAGGAAGGCCAAAAGATCTTAGCACGGGTCGCAGCCCGTACCCCGAATATTCCAGAAGTCCATTATAATTTAGCTGTTATTTCAGAACGCTTTGGTAGTTTAGCTCAAGCACGAAAATCTTATAAAGATGCCTTGAATGCCAAAGCAGACTTTACCCCAGCCTGGATTGCCTTGACTAAACTCGCTCAAAGAACGGGGAATGAGGGTGCTGTACTTAGTGAAATAGATACACAACTTAGGCAGAATCCAAAAAATGTTGGGCTACTGAACGC
>CAKZRU010000059.1 GCA_937146725.1 uncultured Myxococcales bacterium | reverse complement strand
GATTAAACGATCAAGCTCGATCATATAATGCATGATTTCAAATGCTGTGCTTTCATCTTCTTGTAAGATTTCTTCAAATGAATCAAGAAATTCTGAAAAATGATTTTCTAATAAAAACTCATCTTGCCATTCTTTATTATTTTTAAAAAGTTCTAAAGATTTCTGAATGAGCTCACTAGACTCTTTTGGAAATATATCTTGATTTAAATGAGTTTCTAAACGAATCGCTCGGCCTAAAGCGCCAAGCGCCCAACTCAATTCACCTTCTTCTAGCTCATGATCTTGGTCATAGGTATTCAATATAGAAAAGGCTTCTGATAATTCGTTAAAAACAAGAGTTTGAATCGCTGATATATTGTTATTTGTCTGATGATTTTGCATGGCAATCGCCTTAGTTAATCACTGTAATAATTTTAGTGTAAGGATATTTTTTAGTGTAAGATTAGATTTTTGAGCAATGTCAGTATTCTATGTCAGTACAACTCTGACTCTTTTAGATTTCGGACAAATCTTTCAAACTTTTTGGGATTACTGGTTTTATGACTAAACCTTGGGCGATAAGATGTGGCCCAATATAACTCTCTATCACTTTCTGGAATCGCTTTTAAAACGACCAAAATATCTTGCTTAGTATAAATATGTATAGCTAGCCCATGCTTTTGAGTATGTTCGTTAAAAGTGAATGTGTTTTCATGATCAATAGTTTTGATCACATTCAAGGCTACCTGCTTGTATTCTTGTTCATACACATCATTTAGTTCTTGATGGAGTCTTCGTGGCAGACGTTTGATTAGTTTTCGTAATTGAGGATCAGTTTTTAAGTCGATCTTTAGGTTATATCGAGTCAGTTCTTTTTTGAAATGATCAATGTGCTGGCGTGTAAACCATGAACCTATCTTCCACCAACGTTCTCGCTCGTTATAAACATGTTTAATCACATGATATGAACGATTCTTTGCGGGCATTTCTTGCACATCCCAAACTGTCATAAAACCTTGCAGCATCTTACCCATGATCTGACTCCTTAAAATAGTTACTCATTAACTCAGTAAGCTTTTTAATGGCATGGTTTGATGCTCTATTTAAGGTCGCAAGCCGATCTTTTTGCGCCTTAGATCCATCTTCAAGCTCTGGAAAAGCGACTTTCACCATTCTCTTTTGATCATCTTTAATTTGATCAAGTCGTTCTATCCGTTCCCCAAGCGTCAATGGAGAGTTTACATAATCAGCGAGCTCTGACTTATCAGCAAACTCAACCAAGTCTTCCCAAAGTCTCATCACAATTGCACTTCGTTGTTGCTTTTTTAAACGAGTGTATATCAGTTCTATCAGAACTTGCATTCGTTGGCGGCGATCAGCCTCTTCTTCAAAAAGTTCATGCATTTTAGCGTCATCATTCGGGTCTGGCAGATTACCCAAAACATTTACTTTATCATCAGTTGATGATTTAAGAGCTTCTGCTGAAACCAAAACCTTAACTTGCTTCTTTGGTTTTTTTAATAGTTCCTTTGCTGGGTCTTTACCCTCATCAATCAGGTCTTCCGCTGTTTTTGGTACTGATTTATGAGTGTATTTATCCTTGAGTTTTTTAATGCGACTTCTCAATAACCAACTGATTTTGGTTCTAATATAGCTTCGAGATACATCACCAACAAGATATTCAGAATTGATTGGCCTCAGGAGTTCTTCTTTGATGTAAGCTAATAGATCGTCTTTATGACTCACACTAAACTCACCAAACTTACCAATAAGCTCTTTAGTAATGCGTTCAATCAGTTTAAGTCGTTCATCAATATATAAGTATTGGGCTTCAACTGCATCCCTAAAGTGCCGATAACGCATTCTCCGACTACATTGCTGAGCGATGGCATCGTTCATTAGATGCTTTACGATAAAGTTTACAATATGATCATCTGAATTAAGCCGAATCTTGTTGGATTGCTCAAAGATCTTAACAATTGCTTGGTAGAGTTGGTTCTCATCTTTAAATGAAGGTATCGCCGGCATGTATAATTCCTAAGTGTAACTCTCACTATTAACTCTGTCAGATAAACAAAGATCTACATAAAGAACAAGGTTAGAGGGTGAGTTTCTGGCAAAATCTTGTTTGTCAACTATGCCTGTAAAAAGTTTAATCCATGAAGCCCAAAAGAATTATTTTTTTCTCCTAATGGGCATGGGTAAAGGTATTCATTCAAGCTAAATTAGTATTCTATTTTAAAGAACGATAGCAAGTAGTCATTCAGTATTAGTTGACTGATGGTAAAAACATTCGCTAGTCTACTTGAGTCAGTTTTTTTGATGAGAGAAATGAGTTCTCTATCGCTGTAATCTTAGTAAATAACGGAGTAAAAATGACCCCTGCACAGATCGTCGAAATATTAGAGGGCCGTGGTTGGACAGCTGAAATTGTAAAGAAGGCCGATGTTGCTGACTTGGTAGAAGTGAATGATGAGGGTCTATTTAAGTGCGTTGATGGACGTTGTTCTGATCATTCAGGAATGCAAGGGCCTAAGGTATTAGGTGGTGTTTATGGCGTGGCTGCAACCAGAGGCGTTTTGGATCTTGAGGGTCTATCTGGCATTGTTGGTGAGGTGAGTCAAGCCGGCTATGTGCCTTCGGTACATGGTGATGAGTTTGCAGATCCGGCCCCAATGGGCTGTGGCTTTTTTAAGCTTTGGTCACAAGGTGAGCTTCCAGGCCTTGAGCCACCAAGCTATGACTCAGTCAATGGCAAAGCCCAAGTAGTTGGAGCTGGCGGTGTGTATGAAACTCTTGAGGGCAGCCACTCTGAGTCAAAGGTCATGATTAATCTTGTGTCCAAAACCACCTTAGTGCCTAAAGAGGATCAACGATTTGTGGTGGATGCTTGGATTACCGCTGAGTTTAACCTTGATGTACCTACTTACTTAACTCTGGCGGTTGAAACCGTTGAACGCCTCAATGGCCCGCTTGTGGCACAAGTGATTGTCGAATAGTGATTGTCGAATAAGCTAGAAAACAAGCAATATACATAAGCTAAGTAGCGGGACATCATCAACTCAGTTGTGCCCTTGATAGCACACTTTCAAGATACTCTTTCAAAGCATTACAAGTGTTGTAAACACCTGTTTTAATGAAGACTATTCCTATATATGCTTAAGAAGAATAGTGCTCTTATGTTTGGCACAGATCATGCGTTATCTTGTACAAATCACTCTTGTAGTCATAAGAGTTATATCTGCTAGGAGGAACATAAATGTCTGAGTCAAAAACGCCAAGCAAACTTCAAAGCAAACTTCAAAGCAAGCCTCATAACTTTGCTTATTTAATCATAGTTTTGACTTTTTCATTATCTTTTGGCTGTGCTGATCAACATTCAGAAAGTAACGACTCTGCTTTAAAAAATGGCTATTCAGAACAAATAAACCATGGTCGCTATTTTAACTTGTATGCAGATGAAGCTTGTCAAAACCCTTGCTCCTTTTTGGTCAAAACCGATTTTAATGTAGCAAAAGTCGTTTATGAAGCGGATGGCTACACTTTTGCGGATAGTTCAGATCATGAACAAGGCTTTGAAATCAGCTATGACTTTTCAAGATTTGGCCGTCGTCATGTGATCGCTTATGGCTATTCATCAGATGAACGCTTACTTGAACAGGCAGAAGTCTTTGTAGAGGTCAGTGCCAATCCTGAATCGCCCGCTAATCCACAAAGTCAAGCACAAGCTCAAAGTCCAAGTATTGATGTGCCTTATTACTATCAGTACAACAATTACTATTCACCGGGTGCAAGTTGT
This sequence comes from uncultured Myxococcales bacterium, assembly GCA_937146725.1. Classification (GTDB taxonomy): domain Bacteria; phylum Myxococcota_A; class Bradymonadia; order UBA7976; family VGTA01; genus CAKZRU01. Next base: position 39,332 of record CAKZRU010000059.1, on the reverse strand, counting down.
CAAAATACCTCGATTGCCATGGTGTTAAAATATCTTGGCCTTAATATTACCCCTGATGATATTACGGCACGCTTTGGTAAAGATTATGCGCAATCTCCAGCCGGTTTGGCCGATGTCTTTAATCGCTATCTAAGAGAAGCAGGACTCTCTTATCGGCTTACGCCAAATACAAATGGCTCTCTACAAGGCTTAAAAGATGCTCTAGACCAAGGTTTTCCGGTCATCATCCATGGTTATTTTACTAGGCCAGGCCATGTACTTGTAGTGACCGGTTATGATGAGAATGGCTATTATACTAATGATCCTGCCGGTCGTTGGAGCCAAATCTTTAAGGGGGGATACACAGGTAGTCAATCTGCAACAGTTGGCAAAAATATTTATTATGATCGATCCGCTTTTGAAGCTGCGGTTGCCACCTCAAATGGTTATAATTACCTGCCTCTTTGGTTTCATGTTCTTAAAGCGAACTAAATTAAACTCTATTGACGCGTACCAATAATCGGCCAAATAATTCGACAGTTACAGGCACCTATCGGAAAAAAGAAGTCAACGGTAAGCATGCCCTCAAAAAAGTCATAGCCGTTAAACTGAGCATCATAGGTATTAGAGGTTGTAGCCGGTCCACAGTTAATATCAGAGCCATTATTTCCTGACCATGATACCAAAAAATGACCCTCATTAAACTCACCTACATAGGTGGTGGGTGGGTTTGGGAAGAATAAGTTAAAGGATTGCTCATTATGCGTGGTTTGTGCGCTTCTGGGATCATAGTTAATGCTGAGGGTTGGATTACAGCGCTGTATTGGAGTGGAGCTTGAGATTAAAAACATACCATCATAAGGCGAAGTCATGGGTATATTGCTCATAACACATTGCTGATCAACGCACTCTAAATCAGAGGCACAATCGCTATTTTGTACACATTCGGATACACACTGACCTTCTTGGCAAAGTAAGGGGTCAGCACAATCACTGTCTTGCATACATTCAGCCTCGCAACGACCTTCTATGCACTGCAAAGGCTCGGCGCAATCATTACTGTCTACACATTCAACACCACAGCGATTTTTTAGGCAAAATTGTCCTGCCAAGCAGTCACTATGCTCTATACATTCAAGCTCACATTGACCAACAATGCAGATATAGGGCTCAGCACAGTCACTGCTGTTTAGACATTCAGGTCCACAGCGTCCATTCCGACATAATTCACCCTCGGCACAGCTACTTTCAGTGCATGCTGCAATACATTGGCTATTTTCACAGATTTCAGCTTGAGCACATTCACTATCAGCTTGGCAAGCCGTTGTACATTGACCATCCGCACAAGGATCAGGCTCAGCAACACAGGTACCCTCGATACAACTTTCACCGGCAAAGCAATCTTGAGCACTTTGACAGCCTTCTTCTTGTGCGATACAGAGCATTTCGGCTCGGGAGCATTGCTGTCCGTCAGCACAATCACTATTTTGTTCGCAATATCCATCTCTTGGTACACAGCGGTCTTGGGTACACACATGTGCAAAGGCACAATCACTGTTTAAACGACATTCTGGCGAGGCAAGCATATCCGGCTCGGAAATACTATCTTCTGAAATACAACGACTATCTACACAGCGCTCACCTACAGCACAATCTCGAGATTCAATACATTCGATCGTACAAGTACCACTGACACAGATTCTGGGGGCAATGCAATCACTGTTAAGTGTACAGCTTGGTGTTACGCTAGAATCATCACAGGCCACTAATGCAATGGCACCAATCAGAGCCATTCCTGCAAAGCAGAAGCATCTTAAGATATTAGAAATCATGAAATTCATCATAAACCATGTCACTTTGTCGCTAATCTGTAGACTCTCAACCGATAAGTACCGGTCAAAGATGAATTATGGCGAACTCGCACAAACCAAGTACCGGACTCATTCACCGTATAAGTGATTGATTCAGGTGTACTATGCGATTCGGCAATTCTAACTCCATCAGGATAATATAGGTAAATATAAGCATTGGAAATTGTTTCACGACTTAATTCGATAAAATAGCTTTCGCCAGCGATCGCTTCAAAGGCAAACCAATCATTATCCCCACGCGTTTCAATATTTCCTGAGGTGGGCAAAGCATTAATTTCTAAAGGGGTTGCTCCGATGGCTTGGTCTGCATGATCATCCAAACCCAAATCATATAAGTGAGCAGTGTAGTCACCTACTGTTCGGTTATTATAAGCGATCACCTTGTAAAAATAAGTCCCTGCTTCTTCAAACTCATGAGTGATTTCATAGGTACTGCTCTGTGCAAAAATAAGTCTTTGCCCCCCCTGAGCATACAAGGATAAAATAGCATTTGGCAAAGTACCACGCTCTACCTCAAAGCGATAAACATGACCTGCTTCAGCTTGTAAACTAAGCCAATCTTGATCGCCTTCAGGTTGAATACTGTGCACTTGGCTGCTATCAGCTGGAATCGGACTAGCCTCACTAAAGCATTCATTGGGTTCATAAGCATCATCATCAAAATGACTATTGGGACAAAAGCCTTGGGGGGGAGGTGGCTCGCACATTCCACTGAGCTCGTTATCAACAAAACCTTCATCGCAAAGACACTCGGCGTTCATGCCATCGGCCAAGCACTGCCCACGATTGAGTTCTTGGCAGGGATTAGGGTCACAGGGATTAAAGTTAGGGTCAAACTCCATATCTTGTTCTAAAGCCATATCATCTGCAAACATCATATCATCTGCAAACATCATGTCTTGATCCAAAGCCATATCAAACTCAGAGTTCATATCAAGCCCAACACTCATATCTTGCTCAAGCATCATATCATCTGCAAACATCATGTCTTGTTCTAGTGCTAGATCTAAACTTGGATACATATCCTGCTGCATTCCTAAATCTAATCTTAGATCAGCAATACATTCTCCTAGTTCATTCATACTTTGCTCTTGGGGGCAAACACATAGCGCATCGCCATTGATAAGAGCACATACTTGTGGCTCTGGGCAGTTATACTCGTGGCAGGGATCAAGCGGTGGTGAAAAAGGGGCATTTAAACATTCTCCCCGTCCATCATCATATAAGCCTCGCGGACAAATACAACGGGGCGAATCATTAACCAAGGCGCATTCTTTGGGCGCTTCACAGCGTAAACGATCACAAATTGTACTTCGCTGACTGTGATTAAGCGCTTCCTCATCACAAGCATAAAAAGCAACTAAAAACACCACTAAGCATAAAAGTATATTCATGATTTTGCCTATGTATGCGATCGGCTTCATGATGCTTTCCTTGTTAGGTATCTGTAGTTCATTAAAGCGCTATTTTTAGCTCTACTATATATCAGCAAGTAATCAGCAAGTGATCAATGAGAAAATGCTAAACAGCATGGCTTCAAAGATCATAAACTATAATTTATTGGGCCAAGACGCCAGCCAAGACTCCTGCTTGATTCTTTGCAATCTTGCAGTTAAAGCAATTAAATGGTTAGTCTTTAACTATACCTGGCCATTAAACTGAGCGTTGCTTCTTAAATACAAGTTAAACGACTTCTTTGTAAGGAAGAATATATGGAGAAAAAACATCTTTTACTGATTTTTATACTCAGTCTCTTGTTTATACATCCCAAAAGTTATGCACAAGACTATTTTTATGCACATGATGATGCTTATTGCTTAGATTTGGATCCTAATCATGCACCTTATCCAAATCGTCGACCGATTTGGTCTGATTTTTCTGGACCACACTTTGATGGGATTGTTCATCGGAATGGTGCCGAAAGTGCTCGCTATCCAGATTATCAAAACCTGTCTCACAACTTGTCGTTGCTTGAGTCTTTACAGTTTATTTTAGCAATGACTCAAAATGTGACGGCTAAAATTGAAGGTGTTCAAAACTTTTTAGATAAAGTAGATGTGACCAACGAACTCGGCCAACTTATTCCGCAAGTCACTGGTGATTGCTTATGTTTGGCCGGCAACTGCGAACCCAATGAGGTTCTCAGTCAAGCTCAAGAGGTCTTTTTTGAGTTAATCGATCAAGAGAACCTAGGTGACCAACTCAAGCAATTTGCTGACACCAAAATGAAGCAACTTGAGCAAGATATGCAGTCCATGCTGAGTGACTTAGAAACGATCGTCAATGATAGCGTAGCTCAAAGCATTGAAGCCTCAATTATACAAGAAATTGCTAATGCCGCCGAACGAATGAGCGCTGAAATTGCTGAATTATGTGATCCTAATTCTTGGGGGGATGATGCTGAAGAGTTTGCACGGCTCATTAGAGCCAAGGTAGAAACTGCTGTTCAGGAAATAGAAACTCAACTTCGACAGGATTATGCCCAGCTTAAAACACTGATTGAAGAACGAATTATAAGTGAAGATTCTAACTTTCAAAAGCTATTAGAAAAACTTGATGAACTTGATTATCAAGACTTAAAGAAAACGAGTTTGGATGCAGTAAAAAGCTTTAATTTTGCTAAGATCACTTCAATTGTGAACGATTTAAGCCCTGTTGTGACCGGAACACTCAATGACCTTAAAGTGATTCTTAGTGATGGCGAAGCGATTTGGAACCGCTTGCGGGGTATTCCCGATCGTGTTGAAGCACTAGCACAAAGTATTTATGATGATTTGATGGAGCAACTTGCGAGTTCTAGTTCACGAATGCAAGCTTGTATAGAGGCAATTCAAGATGCCGCATCGTATGTGGCTGGATTTAATCCAACTCAATTTCAACAAGCCTTAGTGCAAGATATTCAAGAGGCTTTAAATCAGATTTGGACACTGGCAAAGCAGCGCATTGAACAAGCGGAAGATGATATAAACCAAAGAATCACTAGTATCTATCCAGAAGAAAGTATGCAGTTTTGGGACGACTACACCGCTAATGCCAATACTCTTTTAGAACAAGTCGCTAGCGATTGTTATTTACGAGGTACACGTAATGAGTGTGTCAATCTTTGTGTAGGCGATACGGTTCCGGCGGGTTTTGTTGCCCAAGATCGCTTTATGTGGTTACCCGTTGACTTCTTCCAAGACCCTAATGCTTTGGGAGCAGGTGCTGCCTCTGGAGCACTATTTACTTTGGAGCAGGTTGGCTGGCTAGATCGTTTTAGAACTTGGGTCAGCGAGCAAATGGAAGGTAAACTTGGTGAAACCTTTAGCACGATTATTGGTGGACTCAACGACTTTTCTGATGCGATTCGAGAGGCGATTCGAGTCCTAGGTGATACCTATGATTACATAGACCGCTTTACCGAGGGCTATCATTTAGGTGCATATAGTGAATTACGTCCGGATCTGCATATGTGCATTGGCTATTATGGACATGGTGCCTTTGCGCAACTAGGTAAGCTCGGTGGTAATTTTGGATCGATTGGTGCACGCTATACCTCACATAATTTATCGGCCAAGCACCGAGTTCAGTTTCGTAGTGGTGGCTTTGCCCTAAGTTTATTTGGTTCCGACTTTAGTTTAGCACCTGGCGTTGAACTTAATTCTCAGATTGATGGTTGGAAACTATGGGATCCTACTCAACCATTTGGCTTAGAAAGCAACATTTCTATCAATCCCGAAACGGTAGCAAGATATGATATTTTTAATGTTGTTCCTATGGATTTACCCCCCTTTATGCATGTCCGTGATCAAGAACCGGCGAGTGTAGTTAATTTAGGTAGTTTTCTTGTCCGAGATCTATTCCCTTCTAAACCTTCCGGCTCAGCGGCAGTTCAATGGCCAAGACCAGAGGTGACCGCACCATGGGATAAGATTTCAATCGCTACGATTTCGCTGGGACTCAATTATAAGTTCTCTTATCCAACCGAAGACTTTATCGTTATTGAACTACCTGATATCCCTGTGATCCCAGGGGTCTTAACAGCAGTGCCCTCACTTAGTTATCGCTTTGGTGTAGGCTGGGAACATCATACAAATTATTTGCGTAATAAGTTAAAGGATATGATTAACCTAAACTTAGCACCACAACTTGCCTTAACCGATGATGACTTCATTAGAGATATGCATGCCCTGCAAGGTCCTGATTTAAGTGCTGATAACATGACCAATGCTTTTGCTGAGCCTGGATTAGGTTTAGAAGCATTTTTGGGCTTTAAAGTGAAAGGGATTAAGATTGGCGCTGGAGCACGTTTGAACCTATCGGTTAATATCAAACCACAAGGGGTAGGTGGCTTAGTTGATTTAAGTCGCTCACTCGGTCAAGCTTTAGTGAACTCTAATCCGCCAGAAGATGCTGAATGTAAGCCTGTTTGGCAGTATGAACTCAATTACAAATGCTCTAATCAAGACTTGGAAGAGGCCAATGGACAGACGTATTCATGTCAACCAGAGGATAATGGCTCATCATGCTGTGCCACGATTAGCGCCACCATTTTAGGACTAACGATTAATCAAAATATATGTGCTGATGAATGGATTGGAGTCACCGAAGAACACTGTCAAATGCTAGATGACTTAGATAGCCTTGATGACGGATATATCCAACAAGTTAAGGATGCTAATTTACCCAACTCTATCATGAGCTATTTACAGCCTATCATCGATCAAGCCGAGTCGATTAATATTCAAGCGCAGTGGCGAGTTGAATCAAGCTGTGCTGCGGCACCTTGTGGCAATCCGGAGTATACAACCATCTTTGATACGGCCAAGCTAAATACGACAGCCCTATCTGAGTGTGAGCAACATGGTGCTTGTACCTATCTAACGCCCGAGGGCGATGTCGAAAGAATCGAGCATGGGCTTATCGAAGCAGAATGTACGAATCCTGAAAACGAGATTCGTTGGATGAAGGTCGGTACATCTCAGCTTTCAACATGTGGTATCGATGAAGAATTTAATGTGCATTGTTGGTCTTCGCTTACCGATGACATGTCAATGATTCCAAATGAGCCATTCCAAGAGATTGCCGTACATGATTTGTATGCTTGTGGGATTACCTTAACTCAAGAACTAAGATGTTGGACATTTATGAACGATGGTCATGTGCCCAATGACTTAATCACTCCTCCATCCGGTCAATATATGGCTCTTTCTTTGGCGAATACTCATGGGTGTGCCATTCGCCAAGATAACCAACATGTCGACTGTTGGGGAGGCCCCTTCTCATCCTTCCAAAGCGAAGTACCACCGGTGCCTTATCAGCTGATTCGCTCAGGTAAAGATGTGACTTGTGGAGTGAATAATCAAGGCTTTGCTCAGTGTTTTGGAGAGCAGTTATATGGCGAATATATCTTTGATTATGTTCCTGTGACCGATATTGCTTTCAGTGGTAATTTAGGGGTATGTGCGATATTAGGCGGGGGAACTAACACAGCATCTAAGGTTGTATGCAAAAACTTACCACCTCGTTTTTATGGGTCATCAGAGTATTGTAATTGGCAGGGTCTTGCTGTTAATAGCATATCAAATGCCGTCGAGATTACCACAGAGGGCGGAAGTTTAATCCCAAGAGGAGATTGTGGTGTATGCGTCTTTAAAGGTGTAGGACCGGATGGTCCACAAATTGAATGCTTTGATGATCAAGGCAATCAAAGTTCCATAGACTTTAATGGTCGTCCAGATTCAATGGTAGGCTTTCCTGATATAGGCTCAATTTTCTGTGGTATTTCTGAGGAAGGCAGTATTCTGTGTGAAGGTGGTGCAAATACAGCGCCTATTCCTGATCGTGGCTTAGAAGAACCCATTTTCTCAACCTATAGCTGTTTAGGAGAAACAAGTTCAAGTATTAGCGGGTGGGAAGGCGAAGGCTGTCACCCCATGCAACATGGTTTCCCAAGTGCTTGTGGTTGTGTAGATAATGGTCAGTGTGCTGGTAATGAGCAATGTATCAATGGTTCTTGCCGACTCGGAGAAGATCAGCAACCTTGTACCTGTTCAGCCACTGAGGCGTGTTCGAGCGGAAGAACATGTGTGGATGGTGCCTGTGCTTTGCCTTGTCAGCTTGATGAAGACTGTGGCGCTGGCCGTGTATGTGTATCTAACGCCTGCATGCCCAAAAACAACATCCCTTATGCTGAGCAACTGATTAACAATGCGGCTGTAGAAGGGCCCAAACATCTCATTTCAACATATGCTATGAGTGAACTGTATGCAACTCTGCACATGTCAGTAAATCTATTTGTCGAGGCTTCGTTTAAACTCTTTAAAAAAGAGCGTAAATGGAGAATTTTAGACTTTAATGATGGCTTTGACTTAGGCTCAACATGGAAAGCTTGGTATCAACCGGGTCTAGAGGCCCTCTATTCTGATGAATGTGACAACCCTGATCTGAATGAACCAGTCACTAATCGACATCCACGTTCGCTTACCTTGGGGCTAAAAGAACTGATTCAAAGAAATTACCCAAATGTGACGATTACCGGTACTCAATGTGGCAATGAAGGTGTATGTCGCTATAAGGCACCTCTACCCCAAAGTGAAGAACGACCTGAGCTGTATGCAGAAGGTAACGTGGGTGATGTAGATGAGTTCTTACGCTATTGTCACCAAGATATTGGCTTACATAAGGATGATCCAGAGCATAATGATTTTGATGATATTATCGATGGGATTAAGACCAATTATGAGTTTGGGATTAATGTCAGTACCAAATTATATGTCGACCGACCATTATGTGTTGATGGTCAGCTATGGGATCAGTGGTTAGCTGATCTTAAACCTGCTTTAGATGCGAATGGAAATATTACAGATCCAAGTGCCCTTGAAAACTATACTTGTAAGTATACCGATCCCCAAACTCAAGCCGAGTATTTATTCTCATGTGATGATATCAATATACAAATGCTAAAGATTTGGGGCTGCTTAGATCAACTCGCCTTTACTGAGAGTATTCAATTGGCAATCAAGTTCCCCGAGTTGGTCATTAGTGATCCGGTTCATGGTAATGTCATTGATCTTGATGCCATGTTTACCGAGCTTACAATGAATGATCCAACTTATGGGGCGGGCCAAGTCAAAGAGTATACTGTTGACAATATGCTAAGTACTTACCGTAATGCTCGCGATACCTTATTCCGTGGACGTTTAGGTGAGCGTTGGCTTAATCAAGTCGAGGCCTGTTTTAATGCTCGTTTTGATGATCCAGCCGAATCAATGTGCGCCTGTGATAGTCAGCAAGACTGCCAAGAGAATCTAGGGGAACGTTGTGTTAATGGTGCTTGTGAAAGACCTTTAAATGCATCTGATCCTCAAAGTGAGTATGTAAGAAGTTATTGCAGCACAGTCACTTTAGCGGCTGAGCCCGGCATGTGCTGTGGCGATGGAATTGTGCAACAAACCGAAACCTACTCCGAGGAATGTGATGCGGGTCCTGAAGGAAATGACCTCTGTGATCCATACTGCCGTCTAATTATTCAAAATAATCCTCAAGCATGCTGCTTGGGAGAAGGTGTATGCAGTGAAGACTATGATGCTACTGCCTGTGCTGAAGCGAATGGCATTTATCATCCCAACCAAAATTGTGCCGAGCTCTCATACTGTGGTGAAGGTGGACAGGGTGGAAGCGACATGGGCGGCGACATGGGCGGCGACATGGGCGGCGACATGGGCGGCGACATGGGCGGCGACATGGGCGGCGACATGGGCGGTGTTGAGATGGGGCAGCCCTTGGGCGCTTGCTGTACAACAGAGGCTTGCTTAAGCTATCAAAGTGAAGCAGACTGTCAAAGACGAGGAGGAACATGGGGCGAAGGTGTGACCTGCGCTGACGAAGCCTTTAGTAATCAATGTATACGCTTCCAAAACCCTCGTGGTGCTTGTTGTGATGATGGTGCTTGTGCCGAAAATGTCTATTATTGGACCTGTATTGAACGAGGCGGTCAAGCTCATCCGGGCCAAAGCTGTGCTGAGGTCAATAATTGCTTATCAGAGTCGGTAAGATCATGTTGTTATAATGGGATTTGCCTCGATGGAATGACCGAAGAAGTTTGTAATGATATTGGCGGAGAATATAGTAATGAACTCGTCTGTGAAGAAAGAAGTTGCGAGTTTATTAGAACGGGTGCTTGCTGTGGCGAGGGGTGGTGCATTGAGAACATGAATGAAGAGCAATGCCTACTGAGCTCTGGCTCTTTCCATGCTGATCAAAGCTGTTCCGAAGTAGAAGCATGCCAACCGATTTCAGAAGACAAAGGTTCTTGCTGTACACCTAATGGCTTATGCCTTAGTGAGGTCACCGAGGCACAATGCGATCAAGCGGCAGGAGCGTTTAATCGTGAGATTACCTGTGATGATCGACAATGTGTGGCACCCGCCGTAGGTGCTTGCTGTGTTGCGGCAAATGGTGGGACCTGTTTAGATGGAACAAATGCCGAAATGTGTGCGCAAGCCAATGGAGTTTGGTATGAACAGGAAATGTGTCAAGAAGTCCGTTGTGAAGGCGGAAATATGGGCGGTACTGAAATGCAAGGCGGCACTGAAATGCAAAGTGGCACCGAAATGCAAAGTGGCACTGAAATGCAGGGCGGTGATCCAACACAGGGTGGAATTGCTATGCAAGCCGGATTGGATACTATTCCAAAGGGAGCCTGTTGCTTAGAAAGTGGACTTTGCCTTGAAAAGGTGACTCAAGTAGAATGTACCGAGCGTAATGGTACGGATTGGCAAGAAGGTGCACTATGTTTGGAATGTGCCTGTCAGCCAGTCAGCAATGACACTGAAAATAGTGGCAACAATAACCAAGGCGGGTGTGACTCAATGAATCATAGACCTACTCATGGCTTGCTATTATGCCTCATTTTACTCAGTCTATTCTTTAGAAAAGAGCGTAGTCGCTTAGTATAGGATTTGTTGACCTTTTATATAGGTAAAAGTCCAAGGGATAGGCGAAATAAGCTGATTACAAATTAGAGTACGTCGGTCTTAAGCCTATCTCAAGCCTCAAAATCTCTGTGAGCGATCCTTCTCTAAGCTCTTTAAACTGATCCGGTAAACAAACTGGTTAAGGTTTCTTCTGCAGGTAAGCCCAAGGCAAATCTTTGGGCAAAAGGATGATCGGCAATCCCTAAAAGCTGTCGTTGAGCCTGTTGGATATGCTCGGGGCGAATCCTAATCCCTGTGGGACTTTCTTGTAGGGTGACCGGATCGATCAGTTTAGGGTTTTGATCAAAGCCGGTTTCGGCATCAATACCGGTACCGCCAACGACTCGGTTTCCGGTAATCCCTGCACCTAACGCCATCATCGAAGTCACCGACCAATGGTCTTTTCCACCGGTACTGTTATACCAAGGCGTACGGCCCATCTCTGATTGAATAATGACAATCAAGCGATCTCGTATACTTAATTCTTCGGCACGGGTCAGCATGTAATCCACACCGGCCAAAAGCTTGGGAATCAAGTTCATTTGATCTACATCATTGGTGTTATGACTGTCAAAGTTGCCCAAGTTTAAATTAGCACTGACCCCTAAACCGGAGGCAAAGGCGGCCAAGGCGATTTCGCTTTGCTGTAAAAAAGAGTCGCTTATCGCATTATTATTAATAAAAGGAACAATCCGCTCCAAACTTTTGGATGAGTCTTGGGCTTGGTGCACAAAGCTTCTGGCTTGTGCGACCTTGCTTAAATGATGGCCTGTTTGCTGGACTTCTAAAAGCTTGGCTTCAATCAAACTCACCGTGTCCGCATGATGATATTCTCGACTTCGAGTGGTATCTGTGTAGTTACCGGTTGCCAAAGATTGCAAACTGCGTAAATAAGGAACTCGAGTTTGAGCAACCAAAGAGCCGGTGGCCGAATAATTACCAAAGGTCAAAAAGGACAAAGGCACATCGGGTGCCTTGCAGGCAGCGACTAAAGCCGGAAAGGTTGGGTACAAGCGACTATCAAGTTCACCGGTGGCCACATAGCGAGAGCAGGGAGAGTGATTATTTACCGAGACATCAATCCCATTAATCACTAACAATTCAGAGCCATACCGTTCAAAAAAGGTCTGATTGCTCAGTGCATCAGCCGCAATATGAGCGCTATTGGGCGCATAGTTGATATTTCCTACCGACAGAATCTGATCACTTTGATAAAGATGGTTGAGTTCAGCTGTTCCTTTGGGATCCATTAAGTATGTCGTATCCCAACCTCCGCTTGCATTAAACACAACCACAAAAGGACCATCATACGAGTTGCCAGTTTGATTGGTTTGCTGAGCATGGAGATCTTGAACACACAGTGAAAGGCTACTCGCAGCGGCAGCCTTTAAAAAGCTTCTTCTTGAAAACATAGCGGCTTCCTTGGGCATCTATTGGAGTAAAAATTCGGGTCTACGTACCAAATATGTGATCACTGCTTGCCAACTTCTCATCACATAATCAGCATCATTGGGCACGGTCTGCTCTCGGCGACAGTCATACACCAAGCGCTGATCCTCACCGTTCATGACTCTTTCTAGCCCAGTGGTACGTACACTGTTAAACAAGTCAAACGAACGATTAATTTCCGCGTGATCTGTGCTAAGAAATTGCCCAAGAATAAGCTTATGCAAATATACTAAGTTTTGTCTGATCAGTTGCTCATCTGTGGTATCTTCATCCACAAAGGGAAACAGTAAATAAGGCCCTGCCGCGCCCGGTTCTAGGTTTTCAAGCCAAAACTCTTTGAGCGCAATTCGACAAGCTAGGTGATTGGCATGCTTAACCATTAATGCGCCCATGGCCCCATTAGGTGTTTGAGCTCTTTGGGTCACTTCTTTAAAATCAATACCACCATACAACAAATAGGTTGAACGACGTTGATCTGGATCATTACGATCAATTCCAATGGGTGCACCAAAGATAATTTGAACCTTGCGTAATAACTGTTCAGGCGTCAACAAAGCACCTAGACCCAAAGCTGAAAACTCGGGTAATCTTGCTAAATTAACCTCGTCAGTCACATCATCAGCTCGATAAAACTCTGAAAACACCAATGAACGAATCAAATCTTTAAACTGATCCCCTCCATCTCTAAAGGCCAAAGCTGCCTCTTGAATCACAGCTCTTTGGGCTTGATAGCCTCTTAACAGCGCCGCAAAGTTTTCATCACTGGCTTGAGGTGCACTGAGCAAGGGCTCTTGGGTCAAAATATAATAGGCATGTTCAGCCATCGCTACCGAAAAACGCTCATCTTGAGCGCTTTGCTGAGCGAGCCATTGTAAATTACGTTGAGCATCTTCTTGTGGCCGATTAGTGCCTTCATAGCCTGGCCCAAACATATCGGTAAACCAAGGCTCAGGTCTAAAATGAAACTCGCCATCATTGTTATAATCTTGGAAAAGACCGGCGATCGGGTCAATCATTTGATGACAGCTCACGCATTCGGGGGCTTCCATGGTTGGGTTATCAAATCTTGCTGTCACAGCCGCTGAATCACTGACCGCCGGCGCCGAAGACATAATATCAAAGCCTAAAAATAGCTTATAAAAGTGCCGGGCTCGAGCTCGATTTCGATTGGTATCAGTGCTGGTATATCGATGTAAAAACTGTGGGGTTGTCAAAATACCCGCATGTGGATAAACGCCCTCAGGTGTACTTTGAACTTGCCCATTTCGATGTACTTGGGGTGGCAAAACAGTAGGAATAAACTCAAAGGGGTCTGTGGGATCATTAAAGAGCTCACTGATTTCTTCAAAAATCCCGTATCCTCGTGCCGTAAAAGGTGAAACCATCGTATAATCGGCAGTGAGGATTTCAGTAAAAGCCAAATCATTTCTGATGATATGGGCAATCAGTTCCATTGGTTCTCGGCGTAGCGCCTCGTCATACTGATTGGCAATCGTATATGATTCAGGTGGAACATAAAGGCCCTGATACCAATAACGGGTCATTGAAAAAAATGCGTATGAAAGCACTGCACCATTAACCGCTGTATATCCACGAGTTAAAAAGAGATCGTCAAAGCCCTCTATGATACGCGCAACAAAAGCTTCAGTCTCCATGATTTGGTCAAATATGGTTCTGACGCCCTCTAAGCCTTCCAACTCAACCAATGCTTCTTCTTCACTGCTTGGTAAGCGATTGGCAAAGTTAAGCGCCAAGCGTCTTAAAAGTTTCTGTGGTTCGATAAAGCGAATACCCTCATAATACGGCGTTTCGAGAGGTGTTTCGATCTCGGGATCTTGACAAAGATCGGCCCCCTGCGTTTGCACACGATTGATAAAGTCCACAAGTTGCTGATGCAATATACCATTAGGTGCTAAAACGACCGCCCCACCATGAGGCATGGTACCACTGGGTTTGAGTTCCAATAAGGAGCGTTGCTCATAATCGGCGACTTGAATTTGGGCTAGGTGAAGAATCTGCTCTAGATTCTGCTCGGCCCAAGTTCTAGAATCATTGTTACTAGTTTCAGTTTCGTTCATCAAGGTTAGACGTGTACTTTGTGCAATCCCTTGCGGATTATGGCACGCAATACAGCGAGCTTGAAAAATCTGTGGCCATAAAGTTGTGGTAAACTCATCTAGATATACTGATTCACATTCGCTGACTTCTTGATCAAGCTCGGCATCAAGCTCGGCATCAAGTTCGGCATCAAGTTCGGTATCCACTACGAATTGATCAATTTGTCCAAAGTCAGTGAGCGCTTGATCTTGCTCACTAGACTCTTGATCTTGCTCGCTGGGCCCTTGATCTTGCTTGGCAGGCTCTTGATCTTGCTCGTTGGGCTCTTGATCTTGCTCGCTAGGCTCTTGATCTTGCTCACTGGGCTGTTCCATATCTAAAAGGAGCTCAGATGGATTGCTGTTTGAAGATGAGGGAGGATCGCAACTCGCTGATAGCGTGAAGATCGTAATTAAGCATAAAGAGTAAGTATTCATATATGTAGCTATTTAAATTAGGAACTATGGGTAATCAGAGCGATTGATTGTTTATATCATAATAAACTCATGGTTAAATAGTGTGGCTTTGTAAGAACAAGTTCCACCATTCACCTATCCTCATAACTTTATTGAGTTAACTTAACTTTAGCTCAGTTTCCATATGGAACAGAAAAGACTTTTTACAAGATTTCTAATTGGTTAGCGCTAATCCAAGTTAAGTCAATCTTTACCCCATTATGCTGGTAGGATTCTGGTAGAATCGTAATTGAACCATTTTGTTTGGCCATGAGATCTTTGGTAATAGATAAACCTAAACCATGAC
The DNA here is from genome assembly GCA_937146725.1 of uncultured Myxococcales bacterium. Taxonomy (GTDB): domain Bacteria; phylum Myxococcota_A; class Bradymonadia; order UBA7976; family VGTA01; genus CAKZRU01. The sequence continues at coordinate 24,217 of CAKZRU010000059.1, read as the reverse complement.
TCGAGTATGTTGAAGTCCCTATCATATCAGTTGAGTTAAACTCACTCATTTCTTGTTTTTTTGAGAGTTGGATAGGTAAACCTTGAGGCTCTCCTCTAATAAAAGGCGTAAAAAGATAGGAAGCAAGATGCTCGGGAAACCCAATACCATTATCAGTAATCTGCAATGAAATATATTCTGTATTTCCTTTAGAATAATGCCTGATCGACAAAGCAATCATTGAAGCTTGCGAATGAATAAGACTATTTTGCAATATGTTAATAATCGCTCTCAAACTTGCATCTCGATCAGCATAAATCATACTATTCTGCTGTATATTTACTGATTCAAAAAAAGACCTAATCCTCTTATCTTCAATATTGATTCGTTCCTGATCTTGCTCAGTGAGTATTAAACTGTCAATGGCATCCATTAAGAGCTCTTCCAATGATAAGCTTTCAAGCTCAAAGGCTCTTTCTTGATCAACGATACTGCTTAATAAACGATTACTTAAGCTTATTAACCTTTCTACATCATTGGCTAAATAGATTAAGGTTTCTTGATAACCTTCGGTGCTTCGAGGTCGTCGAAGAGTCACTTCAATCTCACCTCGTAAACCGGTGAGTGGTGTTCTCAATTCATGAGCTGCTTCAGCAATAAAACGTCTTTGAGACTTCACCTTATTTTGAAGTCGAAAGAGTAAAGTATTTAAAGTAGCGCTTAAATTTAAGATTTCGCTTGAGGTCAAAGAACTGAAAACCATAGCTTTAAAAGAGCTTCCTTCTAAGCCCTGCTCAGTATTTAAATCCAGTTTTTGACATAATTGATCCAAAAGCACTAAGTCGCGAGTTAATGCTTTAACCACCTTGTTGGTTATTGCCCAAATCGCAATCCACACCAAAAAAGAAACTAAAATACTTAATAAAACGGCTCGCCATAAAGATACATCCAAACGAGCATGCTCAATACCTACCAATGAAAGGAAGCCGTTTTTACTATGGTAACGAGCGACTCTTAATTCGACACCATTATCTGTACTCATAAATGAAGTTTCATTAAGTTTTAGACATGCACTTGAAGAAGCAAACTTTGGGCCAAATTGATGAGTGTGTGCAAGCAATTTACAGGATTTGTCATATATGGCGCTATGCACAGAAATCACAGTTCCACCACCCCAGGGAAAGGGCACAACCGTGGTCTTTAATTGGGTACTTTGCGTTTGATCGCTTTTAAGTTGAGGGTAGTATTGGCTAAAGTTATTTGCTTCAGTTGCGCTTAAAAGTAATAAGATAGCATCGGTTTGATGATGCAACTGATGGTGAAAAAACCAACCTAAAATGAGAACTGATAAGCATAATGCAAGGGCGGCTCCTTTGCTTACCTTAGCTACAATCTGTTGGTGTAAAGGCGAGCTCACTGAGGTACTTGAATCCTTTAATGTTTGAGCTATACCAAGAGTCACCTGACTTTGCTCATTTTGCGTATTCATGTGAGAACCCATTAGTGATTGGAGATTTACTTTATGGACAATAGTCTGTGCTTATTGATCATCCTTACGTAAACGATAACCCCGTCCTCGTACTGTTTCAATTACAGAATCTTGTGTATCAACTGAATCCAACTTTTTTCTTAAATAACGGATATATACATCAACAACATTAGTAAAGGGATCATGAGCGACCCCCCAGACTCGATCTAAAATCCGAGCTCTACTTAAAACCTCGCCACGCTGTTGGAGTAAAAAGTCCAATAAAGCAAACTCTCGACCACTTAACTCATAAACCTGTTCATTATGTGAAAGAGATCGAGTTCTTAAGTCGAGTACTGCAGAGCCGATATGCACTTTACTCAAATCGGCTTGAGGAAGCGTTGAACGACGTGTCAAGGCTCGTAATCTTGCTAATAGTTCTTCAAAACTAAAAGGCTTACTCATATAATCATCGGCTCCAGCATCTAATGCCAAAACCGTTGTCGGTACACCACTACGCGCTGTTAAAACCAATACTGGAGTGAGCAAGCCTTGAACTCTCCATTGCCTAAGTACGCTTAAGCCATCTAATGACGGAAGAGACCAATCAAGAACAATCGCCTCGTAAGGCACTAGAGTCGCTTGTTTTAAGGCATCAGTTCCATCTGTACATACATCAACTTGATGCCCTTCTTCGCTTAAGCCTCTGACTAAAAAACGGGCGACCGATGGGTCATCTTCAACGACTAAGATTAACATGTTTACTCTTTAAGGTGGTGTAATATACAACTATACTAAAGCGAGTTGGTATCATGAAATACTGATCATTATGCCTAACAAAGACTTAATTTAAGTTAGCATATTTTAATAGACTCTGATGAGAATTAGGCTTTCTTTTGAAAACCCCATGCATAAAAAGTCGGCAAAGTCAGCAAGGTCAATAGTGTGCTAGTCACTAAACCACCGATAACGACTAAAGCGAGAGGCCTTTGAACCTCTGAACCAATCCCACTCGCCAAAGCCATGGGCATAAAACCTAAACCGGCAACTAAAGCGGTACTGAATACAGGCCTTAAACGCTCATAAGCACTTTTTTGTGCGACTGCCAAACTGCTCCATTCTGGATGTTCTTCTTGGAGTTCTTGAGTGCGATTAAGCAAAACAACACCATTCATAATCGCTATGCCAAATAAGGCTACGCACCCCACAATTGCCGAAAGAGAAAGGGGAGTATTACTCAGCCATAAAGTAATCAAACCACCACTCATGGCAACAGGTACATTAAGAGAAATTAATAAGGTTAATTTAAAGGATTGGAAAGACACATAAAGTAAAAGAATGATTGCCAAAAGCACGGCCGGAATAATCATCATCATGTTTTGGCTCGCCTCTTGGAGTTGTGCATATTGGCCACTCCATTCCAACCAATAACCCGGTGGTAGCTCAATCGCTTTAATTTCATCTTGAGCTTGTTTAATAAAGCTACCCAAGTCTCGGCCACGAATATTAGCTTGTACCAACATGCGCCGACTACCGGTTTCTCTTTCGATGGTGACCGGTACTTGATTACGCTCAATTTGGGCAAAGCTATTTAAGGGCAATGAGGCATAGTGAGCCTGATGTGAAGAGCCTTGCTGTGATTTTGTATGTCGACTCTGATTCGGTACAGAATTAATAATAAATGGAAGCTGTGCTAATTCATAAGCTACCGGCGCCTTTAATTTTAAAACAATGGGATCTTGAAATTGGCCTCGTGTGACTCGACCAAGCTCGATGCCTCTTTGTAAGCCTTTAATTTGTTGAGCGACTTGCTCTGCATTTAACTGATATAGATCTAACAGAGCTGGATTAAGCTTAATCACCAAACTTGTTAAACCTTCTGTATCAGGTTTTTTTACATCAACTGCTCCATCAATTTTTTCAAGAGTATTAGCAATTTGAGCACCGATTTGACTCAAGGTTGAAAGGTTGGGGCCAAATATTTTGATTCCTAAATCAGCAGTAATCCCCTCAAGCATTTCATTAAAACGCATTTCAATCGGTTGAGAAAAGCCGATTTGACCACTTAATTCTGCTGCTTGAATCTTTTGAGAAATCGCTTGAGTAAGCTCTTCGGTATTGGTCGCACTAGTCCATTGATCACGTGGCTTGAGTTTAATAAAGACATCGGCCTGCTCTAAGCCCATAGGGTCAGTTGCTACTGCAGCAGAGCCTATTCGACTAGAAACTTTAAGAACTTCAGGAAAAGTAAGCAGAAGTTTCTCGAGCTTACTCGCATCCTTGAGTGCTTGTTCTGGTGAAATACTTGCCAAACGAGTAGTTTGGATCACCAAATCTCCTTCTTCGAGTCGTGGTACAAACTCAATACCAAGATTCACAAAAGCAAAGATACTGAGTATGAGTAGGCTGATCACCATCAACATCGAAAGACGTACTTTATTAATTAGTTTGGCTAACAAAGGTTCATATAAAGCACTTAAAAGTGACATCAATTTTGTTTGATGATCTCCTTTTGGTTTGATTAACCAAGTTGAAAGGGCAGGCACATAGGTAAATGATAAAATAAAGGCCACCAAAAGAGCAAAAAGTACAGTCAATGCCATAGGTCTAAATAGTTTACCCTCTGTACCCCATAACGATAATATCGGAGTATAAACCAAGCACAAAATTAAGATGGCCAAAGATACTGGCTTTGCCACACGCTTGGTCCGCTCTAAAATCTTATTTTGTAATCCTGTTGGTGAGAGGCCTTGCGTCAATTTAATGGCGATTATACTTTCGGTCACCACTATCGCACCATCAACAACCAAGCCAAAATCAATAGCCCCCAAGCTCATCAGATTACCTGAAACACCACACCAGGCTAAGCCTGCTAAAGCACCTAAAAGAGAGAGTGGAATAATCGAAGAAACCAACAGTCCTGCCCGTAAATCGCCTAATAACAAAAGCAAAACTAACATTACAAGAATACCACCCTCACTTAAAGAGGTCGCAACGGTACTTAAAGCATAACGTATTAACTTATTACGATTGTAGATGACCTCAAACTTAACCCCCTCTGGTAAGCTTTCTTTGATATTGTGACTTCTAATCTCTAGTTCCTCAACCACCTTTAGGGCATCAGCTCCAGCCAATAGCTGAACCATGACAAAAAGAGCCTCTCCTTGGGCTTGGTTACTTCCCAAACCAACTGTTAAAGCCCCGCTTTCAGATATTGTTGCCACATCACGCACCAAGATGCCCGACTTAATCGGAACCATACCCACCATATCAGGTCTAATTAACTGACTCTCAGCTTTTACACTGATTTGCTCGCTGCCAAACCTAAGCATGCCACCACTGACTCTTACAATCGAACGCTCAAGACTTTCTTGTAGCTCATGCCATGTCACTTGATGCGCTAGAAGTTTTTGGGAATCTGCAACAACATCGATTTGTGGGCGCCCCCCTCCCCAAGCATTAACTTCTACAACACCGGAGATACTTCTTAGGCGAGGAGCAATATCCCTTTCAAAAATCCTATATAGTTCAGGTAAATGATGACGATCACTTTGTAGTGTGAACTGATAAACCTCACCAAGTCCGGTCGATGGAGGCCCAAGTTCAGGTTCTCCTGCATCAGCCGGAATATCACTTCGAGCGGAATCTAGACGTTCTTTGACCAATTGACGAGCTCGCCATAAGTCTGTTCCCTCTTCAAAAACAACCGTGATCGAAGAGACTCCTGCTCGTGATAAGCTCCTTTGTTCAATCACACCAGAGACTCCACCTAAAGATCTTTCGATTGGTAAAGTGATCAATTGTTCTACTTCTGCGCTAGATAAGCCTGCTGAAGAAGTTACGACCTGCACTTGTGTATTGGTAATATCGGGGAAAGCATCAAAGCGAAGTTGCTTAATTGACCATAGAGAAAATATAATAAAACCAATAGTATATGCTAAAACCATCCCTCGGCGTCGTATACTCCAATCAATTAACTTATGTAGTAAGGCAATCATTAGTCTTCCTCCACAAGAAGTGCCTTGCTTTTAAGGGTAAAAGCGCCTTTAGTGACCACTAAATCACCTACTTTAGCGCAGTTACTTTGCAGAACAACACCGCTTTTTGAGCCTCCTACCAATTCAACGATGCAGTCGATAATTTGGGTTTGTTTTTGGACAAAAATCCTAGACTGACCATTCCATTCAAGTAAAGCTGACTGAGGTACCCAAAACATTTTTGGAGAACTCTCCATTTGTACTTTTAAGATTCCAATACTCCCTATAGCAGGTAAGAGAGTATTGGGATTGGCTCTAAACCAAGCCTCACCCACAGAGCCACCTATGGTTTTTGGGGGAATAATACTATCTAAGTAAACAGATTCGGGTTCAGCTTCTCCTTTGACTCCTTGAGCTTGCCAATAAGCTTTTTGTCCCAATTTAAGTCGGTTTAGCGTATTCAAAGGCGCATGAACGATGATCAGTCTTTGCTTGGTATCTGTAATTAAAATACAGCCTTTTCCTTTTGAAATCACAGTACCTGGAGCACAGCTGATATGACTTACCGTTCCCGAAATAGGACTTTTCCACTTCTGTGCTTTCATTCCTAAGTGGGTTCTTGTTTTAAGTGCTTGCTGAACCCGAGTATATTCGGCTTTACTTTCTTCTAAAAGCTGTTCAGCTTCATCGAGTTGGCTTTGATTTAAGACTCCGGAGTCAAACTGTTTTTTTACTGATCTATACCAACGTTTCCGAGCCTTTAAAACTCTATATTGAGCTAACTTTTGAGCTTTTAAATCAGAAAGTTTGTATAGATTCAGATTTGCAAGAGAATCTCCTTTTTCAATCACATCTCCTGGTTTAACTAACCACTTTTCCAATAAACCTTCTAAGGGTAGAGACAAATGCCACTGAGCTTGAGGATCAACAGAAATGATTGTAGGTAGACTAAGTTGATCCCAAGATTCTGTTTTTTGGGCTGGCTCTAGCTTAATCGATTGATTTAAATCATTTGAAAGCTGTTCACTTAATATTTCTTTTGCTTGGGTGAAATCGATCCCTAAAACTAGCAAAATACATGATAAAGTTAACATATGACTCATCCAAGACATTAACTTACAGGGATAGAGGTAGACCGATAGATCATTATTTAATCTGTCAAACATAGCTTTAATCAATGTCCATAGTTTTTGGTGTTTTTGAGAGAATCAAGTGGCAAATATGACTCAGAAATATGATTATTTTGCTTAGTACCCATCATGTTCTGAAGTAGCTTGGCATGGATAAGAGAAGTCCAAAGGTGAGCTTTTTGCTCAAGGTTATTTTTTTGAATCTCCAAAAGATCTTCCAAAGCCAATATCCACCGATTTAACGAGATATACTGCTGAAACAAAGCGGATCTGGTAAGTTGCTCTCGCTTTTTAAGCATAGGTAAATGCTTGTCTTTAACCGCTAAGGTTCTTTTAAAAAGATGCTGCCAATGTTCATGATGTACATTTAAAGAGTTTTGAACCTGTACACTTGCTAGCTTTAGACGTCCGATTTCGGCTTGAGCATAGCTTCTGATCGCCTCTGCTTTTACTTGAACTGAATCACCGATCGGTACAGATATGCTTAATGCACCTGTGGCATAATGACCATCATTTAAAGTCGTGAACCCCCCTCCTATTTGCATAAGCCATGGCATACTCTTTTCTACTGCCAATGCTTGACTTTGTAGGGCCTTAACCTTCTTTTTATGAGCGTTGAGAATAGGATGCTGATCTAAATGTTGTATCAGAGTTTGCCAAGGTGAAGGTTCATGCTGAAAAAGAATCTGGTCATGAGAAAGTAAGCTTAAGATTTCTTCATTTACCTTACCCATATACTTTTTGCTCTTTGCATAAAGATGCTCATATTTAACATGTTCAGCTTCTACTAATAATGCAATCTTAGACAGATATGTTTCTAAGTCTAGTTGATCAAGCTGGGGTAAAGCCTTAGCGTTTAGAATCATTTTTGACCTATTGATTAAATCTTGATTCACCTTTTCCACAAGAAGTAGTTTTTCATGCTGTTCCCATAAATCAGTGTATAACGACGCTAAATCCATTTTAAAAATTAAGCGTTCCTGCTCAAGTTCAGCCAGGGTGTGCTCTTGTTGTTCAGCATTAGCAATATCCTGAAGTCTTGGGCCAGATCCAAGAATTACACTGATATTAACTAAGGTTTGTAATTCATCGCCTGCCTGCTGACTAGTACTTGCCTTAAGTGCTTGAGTACTTAAGCCTATCGACTGAATCTGGCTCACTCTAATCTTGCTTAGTCTTTGAGCAGCGTGAACTTCATGCTTAATGACCTGATCATATTTTTGCTGATCATAAACAGCCAATAAGGATAATACTCTCTCCAACTCTTGCTCTGAGCCAATATTGAGTGAGTCTATTCTTGGTTGAGCTAAGACCTTGGAAACAATACTTAAAGAGCCTAGCATGAGAGTTATGAGCAAACTCACCAAAGCCATCTTAATAAATAAAACTCTATATTTTAAGTACTTAATCAATCAAAATCACCTTTCCAATGATCGCTATGCCACACACTATTTCTGGATCGGGGCTCTCTCAAATCAGTTCTTTTTACAGAACAAGAAGATGAGTCTTTTATACTCAAGCTCTATCAGACTTACATGAAAACAAAGATGAGAATTTTCTCATAATGAACGAATGGCACATGAATATAACTTAGGTTATTAAGCTGTATGACTTGATGTTATTATGCAGGTCATCAACTTATATATTTTTAGAAATGTGACTAAAAGTTGATGAATCCCCACACTCATCTTCTAATTAAAAACTAAGGAATCACCATGCCAAAGCCAACTGCAATTGAACATCTTGAAATAGAGCAATTTAATTGGTTAAAACCAATAGCCCTACAACATCTTGAAACGGTTGTTGCCGTTCACTCTTGTAGTGATGAAAACTCAAATACTGTACCAAGTAGCCAAGGTCAGGTTGAGCTTACTCAACGATTAAAAAGTCGTTTTGAGTCTTTAGCAGCACAGGTAGAAGTGGATGAGTTTGCCAATATTATTGCGAAATATCCGGGTAGAGGACGTGGCATTGATTTGGCACCGATCGCATTGATGATTCACCTTGATACTGCTCATGGAACGATTGCACTGCCCAAACTCAACCAGACCGCAAGTTGGCAAGGTGACGCAATCGCGTTTGAGAAAAACTTAGATTTAAAAGTAAATATAGAACATTATCCTAGCTTAGAGCAGTTCTTAGGCCATAACATAATTCATGGCTTTGGGGATGCACCATTTGGCCTTGATGATAAACTTGGTTTAACGCATTTACTGTCTTTAGCCACCTTGCTAAGTAATTCGGAGCAAACACAGGGCTTACTTGATGACCTAGATTTGCCTCCGGTTTGGTTGATTGGCCGGCCGGATGAAGAAATTGGGCGAGATGATGCTCTGATTGGCCTTGCTGATAAACTGAAAAAAGCAGGGATTGTTCGTGGCTACACAGTGGATGGAATTGAGCCTTTTGAGGTCAATATTGCTAATTTTTTTGCGGGTAAAGCAGAGATAACAGTACCTTGTTTAGCCCTAGAAGCTTTACCAAGCGGAGTACCACTTAAACTCAGCTTAGGTGGCGTTAATACCCATGGAGCCACCGCACATGCAGAGGGTCATCGTAGTGCCATTCGCTGGCTTGCTGAATTGTGGGAAGCTGTTAAAGAATATGGGCTACGCTTATGTACTTATGAAGGCTCGGCCGACCGAGAATGTGATGGAACCCTGTATTTGTGGGCACCGCATCTTGAGGCTGGTATGGAACTTCGCAAAGCTCTTAATCAATATGTAAAACCACATATTCCAAAGGGAGCTTCTCTCTCACTTGACGAATGGGAAACTCAAAAGGTCATCAAAGCTGACCCTAGCCTTGAGGCAATGGCCACTTACTTGGCGCAAACCTTATTTGAAAGCGACCATCAATATCCGCTTTTAGCCGAAGACTCCAAAGGTTGGGAAGGATATAGTCATCCAGCGCAATTAAGTTTAAATCAAGCACAAGGTTCATGGGCTCTTACTTGGCGTTTGCGTGACTTTGATCTTGCTCAACTTGAGCAACGAGCAAAAGATGTGCAGCAAAGCGTTACACTTAATCCTCGGCTTAAAGCTTCATTCTCGTGGTCTAGACAGTACGACAACATGGCTCAGCGCTTGGAAGCAGCGCCAGAACTTGTTTCGTGGGCCGTCAACAGCGCTAAAAAGCTTGGCTTACACGCACAAGTATTGCCAATTCGAGGCGGTACCGGTGTGGATCCCTTTTTAGATCGGGGCATTATGGTCGCCAATCTTGGTACAGGATACTTTTCACCCGAAAGCGAAAAAGAACTCACCAGCTTAGAGTTTATGGTTCAGCATGCTCTGTGGTTGGTGGGTATACTCAATGAAAGTAGCCAGGTGGTGTAGGCCAAAAAGATGAGAAACGATCTGTATGAAGTTGATTGTTGATTATATTCTTCTACTCTCTTGGTCAAATAAATGACAAGCTGAATACGATCAATCGCAAAGAATATACTTATATCGATAATAAGACGACTAGAGGTATTTAGTTTAATTTACGAACAGCTCAACCACTTACAGAGTAATGATTTAATATGATAACTTTTGATTTCAAACTTGCTCAAAAATTAATGATGTGCTTGGTGCTGATTAGCCTAAGCGCCTGTGAAGGTACCCAACCTCGACCTTATGCACGAATTCCTAAATTAGGTACATTGTATGGTCCACTCACCGCATACTGTGACATGGAGTTTGGTGATAGAGGATTGATTGATATCGAAGCCGACTATCTTCCTCATGTGATTAATTGTGAAAATGGAGGGGCTGGATTGGAAGCCTTAAAGGCCCAGGCGGTTGCAGCGCGCAGTTATCTTTATTATAAACTCAATGCTTATGGCAGTATTGGTGACAGTCAAAATGATCAAGTCTATTCGTGTGGACGCGAGCCAGGGCCACAGCACTATGAAGCTGTTGAAGCAACCTCGGGTGAGGTGTTAAGCTATCAAAATGAGGTCATTGCGGCATTTTATGTTGCTGGAGCAAGACCCATGCCTCCTATGTGTATTGCAAATAGCTCTGACCCAGACCCCTACAATACAGAACGCTTTGTGACTTATAATCAAGGGCTCAGTGGAGACCAAATTAATCAATCAAGCATAGGTTGGGTTAATCCGGCAAATATTTATAATCGAGGTTGTAAATCTCAAAATGGCGCCTCATGTCTATCTAATGCAGGTATGACTTATCAAAATATACTTAAGTTTTATTACGGAGAAGATATCGTTATCGAGAGAAGCGAGGGAGCGTGCATTCTTGAAGAAATGGCCGGCACTGAGCCTCCGGTTGAAATGGCCGGCATGGAGCCACCGGTTGAAATGGCCGGCATGGAGCCTCCGGTTGAAATGGCCGGCATGGAGCCTCCGGTTGAAATGGCCGGCATGGAGCCTCCGGTTGAAATGGCCGGCACAGAGCCTCCGGTTGAAATGGCCGGCACAGAGCCTCCGGTTGAAATGGCCGGAATGGAGCCTCCGGTTGAGATGGCCGGCACTGAGCCTCCGGTTGAAATGGAAGAACCAATGACAATCATTCCACCACAAAACCTTGGCACTTGTGTCCTAAATAGTCTTCCCATGACCTATTCAGCCAATGAAGCTTGTGTTTGGCAGGAGTGTAGCAACGAAAATAATGACAATCAGCCTCAAGAAAGCGAGGAAATCCTTAACCAAGAGTGCTTAAACCCGATGAATTGTTCCATCACTTGGCAACTTCGCTCTAACCAAGATACGGTTTATGCGATCTACTTGGAACTAGACTCAGCACAACTTGAGAATAACCAAAGCCTTGACTATCAAATCGAACTCAGTGGCTTAATCAAATTGCGTCACCAAAAACAAGTAAACAACCAAAGTAAGCTCTTGCTAGGCTGGGCCAAGCTTGAACCAAGTGAGCAACTTTTAGTGAGAATAAACAAGGCCTGTCTCGATCAAACCACCATTAAAAGATTAAGCTTTGATCCTATCGCTGAAGAAGCAATACATACCGAAAACTTACTTGGGCTTTCATTAACGCCTGAGCCTGAGTCCGTAGGTGGCCCTAGCTGTGCTCAGCAAAAACATCGTTTTTTAGATCTTGGCTATGTCCTCATTTACCTATTGTTAAGCTATTTAGCTAAATCAACTCTTTACCTTAGACAGAAATCATTGTTTCAAATTAAACACTTACATCAAAATAAGCATGGTTAAGTTTAAGTTATATTGATAGATTAAATAAGATCGTTTTACTCATTATCATTCCGCTTGATAAATCATCATAAACAAGCCTATGATATCGATATTAAATAACAATTTCAAAATATTTACTTCCTTGACTTCCTATGTTGAATGTAAAATATGATGCATTACGCTTCTAGTTAAACCAAAAATCGTAATACAATTTTAACCATATAATGTCATTATAAGGCGACTTATTTATGAATCAGTTTTTTGTCATTAGCCCCGCCGTAAAGTTAAGAGTTTTAACTTCGTTTTTATTGCTTAACATCTGTCTTCTCCAATCCTGCAATGAAGATTTACATGATGAAACTAACGAGGCTGTAACACGCTTTGATCATCATAATCATAACTTAGAACAAGAGGCGGAAGATGAACCTCTTTTAATGAGTCTTGATTCACAGGCGAAACTAGAAAGTCGAATGGATGCTTTAGCGGTTGCCGGCCCATGGACTGCACCTCAAAGAACTTTGGAAATTGCGGCTACGCAATCTGTTCCAGTGGTGAATGCTCCAGCGATTGAGCCTGACGGAAGTTGCTCATCAAATAATCCCTTTGAATGTTCATGTACTCATCCGGCTTGCTCTCCGGGCTATCCAGGCACCTTAGCTCTTAAAGACTATATTGTAAGTCGTTTTAGCTTTGCATTAAATTATGGTGTGTACTGCTGTCGACAAAATAGTGCTCGCCTATCAGTCCCAAAACTTTCTGTTCATGCAGTAGGTCGTGCAATCGATATTGGCATCCCTCTTGAAAACGGTGATGCCGACAATGGTCTTGGAGATCAAATTGCGAATTGGTGAGTAGAAAATGCTGAGTTTATTGGTATTCAAAGAGTCATTTGGGATCAAACTTTTTGGAACGGTCAAAACGGTTTTGGTCTTTTAGGTCCTAATTCTTCACCTCATATCGACCATATTCATATTGAATTGAGCGTTGCTGGTGCAAATCAGCAAACTGGATTCTTTGTTGGTGGCGCTATTAATGGTCAATGTGAGGCAACCTGTGTGGGCAGTCAGCTCACTAACAGTGATTGTACTTCAACCGACTGTGCCGCTTTGGGGAGTGTATGTTTGAATGGTGGAGAACCACGCTGTGGCACACCTAGAAATGACCCACATCCCAACTCGCAGCTCACCTCTAGTAATCGCTTACCACAAGTTTCAACCATTGGTTCTCCTAAAAAAGTGAGCTTGCTCAACAGCCCTTTAAGAATATTTGATACACGCCAAGATCAACAAAGTACTCAATTACTTAGAAGTAATGGGAGTCGAAGTGGTACCTTGGGCACCAATGGACCAAATATCTTCAACGATTGGTCCGCCTTCCCAGACAGCGATGGTTTATGGCTCAACTTCACGGTTATTTCAGGCGCTGATAGCGGTTTTTCAACGGTTTATAGTGCCGGTAATGCTATGCCTGATGTTTCTAACATTAACTATTCAGCAAATGACGTAAAGGCAAACTCTGTTGCGATTATGAAAGGCTCAGAAGGTATTGCCTTTGAAGCCTATACGCCGGTTCATGCCATTGCAGATGTTGCGGCAAGTTTTGGTAATTCAGGACTAAAACTGACTCCGGTGACTCCTCGCCGAGTTTTGGATACACGTGCCAATCAACCTATTCTTTCCGAGGCCGTAATGGAGGTTAATCCTCAGCTTCCTGGTGATGCCGAAGGGGTTATCTTTACCTTAACCGCAGTACCAAAAGCTGATGATGGCTTTCTTACAGCCTTCCCCTGCGGTCAAGAAGTACCTAACGCCAGCAACCTAAACTATAAAGCAAACAATCCTATTGCAAACACGGTTGTGACCAAACTAGGACAGGGTAAGATCTGTATTTACTCTTATGGGTCTACCGACGTACTAGTCGATGTGACAGGATATTTCTCGGCCTCGGGAGAATTAAGTTATCAAGCCGTCACCCCTGTTCGTGTTGTAGACACTCGCTCTCCTAACAGCTATTACACAGGTCGCTTAGGTGAAACTCAAACGATTGAGATTCCTTTACAAGACTTAGGAGGCATGCCGAGTAATATTTGGGCAGCTACAGTGAATCTCACCTCGCTTGATACAGATGAACAAGGCTTTATGACCACTTTCCCTTGTGGAGATGTGGTTCCAAATACGTCCTCAATTAATTTTGTTGGAGGCGAGGTTATTGCAGCGGCTGTCACAACGCCTGTTAACCAAGAAGGAAAGCTTTGTATTTACTCTTTCTCACGTTCCAACTTAATCGTGGATCTGTCTGGTGTTTGGGTTAATGACTCTAATATGAGGCCTCCCGTTCCCACTCAAGCAGGCGCAGAAGGCCAAGATAATGGCGAACCTATTGTAGAAGAGCCTGTCGAAGAACCGGCTGGTACTGAGCCAGAGCCAGAGCCAAATCCGTCGGGTGAATGTACTGTGGGTGAGACTGATGAAGAAAGCTGTGGAGGTTGTGACTTTAAGATCAGAACCTGTCAAGATGACTCCACTTGGGGCACTTGGAGCAATTGCTTGGATATGTCAGAATGTCAGCCTGGTGCGATCGAAGTGGAAGGTTGCTGTACCGGTGGAACTCATCGAAAGGTGTGCAATGATCAATGTCGTTGGTCTGATTGGGGAAGTTGTTTCAGCGAGGCAGACCAACAAGAACTCATGTGCTTGGATACACATAACGTTAATTCAGAAAGTTCTGCAAACGCATCCTCAGGTTGTCAAAGCACCAAAACTCATTCTTCCACTTTCTTACTTCTATTCATGGCACTCCTTTACTTGAGAGTCCTGTATTATAGACCTCAAAGATGATCGAAATTAAATAAAATGTTTCAGCCACGACAGTTTTTTAAGTTTAGCATCATTTTATCTTGCTTATACTGTTTGGTCGCCTGCCAAACAAATGAACAAGAAGCATCTCAAAAACTTCATATTAATGAAGCTCAACCTGCACTAGAGACCCAAACTTATGCTGCTGTAAGTACCGGAGCTCTGCCAAGTTCAGTGAGCTTAATTGGTACAAAGTTGGGGATCCATGCACTTAACCCCACTCGTGTCATTGATACCAGAACAAACACTGGTCCATACACCACAAGCGCTGGGAGCTCGGGTCCTTTTTTAAGTCAAGGCGTAAATCAGATCAATAGTTGGCCTAGTATACCGTCCAACTCTGATGCAGTGATGTTTTCGATGACTGCACAACCCATAGACTCATGGGGATATGGCTTATTTTATACAGGTACTGAGCCTAATATTTCTAATCTTAATTATGATGCAACTGGAGTTTGGACCGGTGGTGCAATTGTCAACTTTGCAAGTAATCAACAGGTCAAAGCAAAGGTGTATAGCAATACTGACATGATGATTGACTTGTATGCAGCGCTCAGCCCCAGTGGTGTACCAATTCAATTGAGTTCACCTCCGGTACGATTTGCGAATAACAGTATCAATCCTCAAAGTACCCGTCGGATCAATGTTAATCCCCCCGCCGGCTCTACGGCAGCAATTGTCACCCTCACCGCCTCGGGTGTTGGTCCTTTCTCATATGTAGCCGTTAGAACTTGTGGCCAATCCTTACAAACAAGTGCAATCAATCCTCCTATCGGTAAAACAAGAAGTAATACGGTGATTGCACCACTAAGTGGTAATGACATTTGTGTATATTCCTATGACCAAGCTTCTGTTCACGTCGATGTTAAAGGCTTTGTCGTACCCAATGGTAATCTTTTATATCAGGCGACTACACCCAGACGAATCATTGATACTAGACAGGGGAATGCTTCTCCATTTTATAAAGATGCTATCGCAGCGAATCAAACGATCAGTATTCCCATTCGCTCTATTGGTGGGATACCCAATGATGCAAGTGGTGTTGCTTTAAGCATTGCTAACATTAATTCAGCAAATGCCAATGACCATATTACAGTCTATCCATGCACAAGCTCTAGTAGCTCGGCACCAAGCACTCGTGATCTCAGTTTCTTTTCCTCAACAAATAGTGCATTTACAATCTCTGCTCTAGGCTCAAATGGTTATTTATGTATTCGTTCTTCGGTTCAAACCAATTTATTAGTGGACTTATTAGGTATTTTTCGACCCAAAGAGTGTACGGTTTCACAATCTGAAACGAGATCGTGTGCACAACCTTGTAGCCAACAAAGCCGTACCTGCTCAAGTAGCCATACTTGGGGCGCATGGTCTAGTTGTACTGGTGGTGGGGTGTGTGAGCCTAATACGAGTGGACCAAACCTACCCTGTGGAAATTGTGGATTTAAAACACAGCTCTGTAATAGTCAATGTCAATGGGTCGCTTCTAATACCTGTGAAGCCCAAGGTGTGTGTGCTCCAGGTAACCAGAGAGAAACGACTAGCTGTGGTCAGTGTGGTACACGTCAAGAGCGTTGCAATGACCAATGCCAATGGAGCTTTAATCAGTGTCTAAATGAAGGGGTATGTTCACCAGGATCTATTTTGGAAGGAGAGGCCTGTGGAGCATGTGGTATGGAGCAACAGACCTGCAATGATCAATGCCAATGGAATGACATGCAAATCTGTGCCAATGAGGGCGTTTGCCAAATAGGAGATATAGAACAAGAACCCTGTGGAGATTGTGGACAACGTGAAAGAAGCTGTACCTCTTCATGCGCTTGGTCACCTTGGTCAAGCTGTGTTGAGCAGGTAGGCTTTGGAGAAGCTTGTGATACCGGTGCTCAAGGAGAATGCGCAAGAGGTGTTTATGAGTGTGGAGAAGCAGGCTTAACCTGCCAAGGCACCTATGAAGCGAGTGAGGAACTTTGTGATGATTTAGATAATGACTGTGATGGTACTAATGATGAAAATGCATCTACTTTAGGTGAAAGCATTCCTAGGGTTGCCGCTCAGTTTATTAGTGCAAACTTGCCAAGTCGTTTAAATAGCAACGCAGACTCGTCCTTTAGCATCATTTTTAAGAATGTTGGCCAAATAACTTGGGATGTTGGCGATGTTGGTCTTAGATTAAGTGCCGATGAAGCTGGGCAGTTAAACTATTGGCTTACCGATGCTCAAGGTAATAATCCGTTGTTAGTCAGTAATCAAGAAAGTGTAGCTCCTGATGCTTTATATGAGTTTAACTTTATGCTGAAAGGTTCTGGAGGCGAGGGTGGTCAAAGTTTAAACTTTAGACTACAGCATCTAAATAATGAAATCTTACGCTGTCCTAGTATTGAGCTTACCGTAGAGATCAGACAAGACGGCGATCCTTTGAGTGAAAGTGAATATGTGATTACTGATGAAATGACTGATTTTAGTATTAGTTCTGAAGACTTGGGGGTTAATGGCTCCTCTAATGGTTCTGCTGATGAAGAAGAAATCACTCTAAGTAGTGGAGGTAATGATTTAAGCAGTAGTGTTGCCGGAGAAGCAGTGAGTGATGGTGATAAAGTCATGAATAGCTATGAACAAGATAATGCTTCACAAGTCGCCACCGATGAAGGCTGTCAAACCAAAAAGTCATCTCCACTAGAACTGCCGTTTTACTTATTTATGCTATTAGCTCTTAGAATACGAAGGTCATCTAGTGTAAAAGCATCCTAGACTTTTACTGTTCGTCATTTACAAGTTATAAAATTATATAAAAGTGACTGCGTCGGTAGTGCTTGGAGTTTAGGAAACTGTTTTTAAGAACAGTTGACTCAACTTAGTATCGTACCTACAACGAATCATCTAAAGACTAGTTAACCTGCTTAAAGTGTAGATTGATAAGTATGAAGGTTATTGATTTATCGCCTTACTACTCACCAATCAAACTTAGCTTACTTTATTTCACCTTTTTACTTGGCTTTTTAGTCGCCTTGATCGCTGACTTCTTAGGTTTAACCTTTTTAGGTTGATCCTTTTTACTTGGCTTTTTACTTGGCTTTTTAGTCGCCTTGATCGCTGACTTTTTATTTTTGAGAATCACAAAATCTACGCGACGATTTTTAGCACGACCAGCCTTGGTTTTATTGGAAGCGATCGGACGGTCGGGGCCATAGCCTTTGTACTGCAAGCGCTCTTCTGGAACTTCTTTTGAAATCAAATAGTTACGTACAGACTCAGCACGACCTTTGGAAAGTACACGGTTCATCCAGGCTTTACCTGTGCTTGAGGTATGCCCTTCGACTCTGATATTTAAATCAGGATTGCTCTTTAACACTGAGGCAACTTCATCAAGAAGCCCATAAGAACGCTGATCAATTTCGGTTGACTTCAACTTAAAGAAAACCTGCTCATTAAGTTCTAGCTTACCCTTGCTGATTTTAACCTTACCAGCCGGACAACCTTGTAAAGCTGGGGTCCCGGGAACATCCGGACACTGATCTTGTAAGTCATAAACCCCATCTCCATCACGATCTTGATCCGGACAGCCTTTAAGCTCTTTTAGACCAGGTAATAACGGACATTGGTCATCCACATCCAGAATACCATCTTCATCATTATCTAGGTCCGGACAACCATCTTCATCTTTGAACTTGTCAAAATCCTCAGGATCATTTGGACATTGGTCATTGCTATCCAATAAGCCATCTTGGTCATTGTCGGGATCTGGACAACCATTACTGTCTTCAAAACCATCTTTATCCTCTGGCTTGAGCGGACATTGATCAACCGGATCATTTAAACCGTCTTTATCATTATCAAGTTCGGGACAGCCATCACTGTCTTCAAATTGATCAAAGTCTTCAGGATTATCCGGACACTGATCTTGATCATCCGGAAGTCCATCCCCATCACGATCTTTAATACCACCAAAGTTATGGCTTACTGAGAGTCCAATTCTAAAGGCGGGAGAACCTAAGCCCACAAAGAAACCACGACCCATAAAGAGACCTGCTTGACTCTCTTTTCTAAACCACCAAGCAGCACCAATCAACGCTTCGACATACTCTTGCTCATAAGTTTCCAAAGGCTCACCTGCACTTAGATTCCCAGAAAGAGCGAAGTGCAACTCATAAGGCCCAGGCTCGCTTGTTGTCGTTGTCTCTACACTTTGTGTAGCTTCAGTATTCGTTCCTTGATCAGCAGTTTCTTCTGACTCGCTAGTTTGTCCAACGGTTGCTTTACTTTCTTTGCTTTTAAGAGGACGCCAAGCAAAGCCAAAGCGACCGGTAATTTCGTTTTGTAAGCGTGGATTTGATAATTCGGGTGCCGTACGTCCACGATATCCTAAGTTGATGGCCCAACGTGTGGTTGTATATCGCTTGCTCAAAAGTAATTCTGGCCAATACGTTAAGGCAGCCTCTCCCATATAACCTTCGCGAGGTGAGGTCGGAAAGCCCAAGGCTAACTGAGCTGCAAAATTAAGCTTAGAGTCGCTTTGCTGAAAGAAAGAATAACGGGCCAAGGCTCTTAAATCACTCATCCCAAAGGCGGTGAGGGTAGGCATTGTTCCTTGAATAGCATCATTGGTATCTGGACGATCCTGATACATAATTAAAGGAAGATCCAAAGCAAAGATCCAACGTTTAAAGGGCTGTCCCCACCACATCAAGTTCGCATTAATACGGTTTTCTACCAAAGAACCTAAAAAGGTATCTTTTTGGGTAATCACTAAGGGGTCAAGAGTGTAATTTGTGACTAACTTCAAGCCGTAATCAAACTCTGAAAACTCCGCCGACTGCACATCTAAAATACCGAGTGGAGTATGCGCAGGCAAAAAGCGGGCTGACATAAAGACATCTTTTTCAGTCACCTGCTGATTTTGCACATCGAGCTCAAAGCGAGGCGCTTGCGCGTGTACTGACTGTGAAAACACACAACTAAGAGCGAAAAGAAATCCAAATAACCATGGGCGCCAAGCTCGCTCGGACTTAACGCTGACTTCTTTTCCCGCTTGCCCTGCTTGATGTGTGTAGAGTCTAGTGAAGCGTACACGCTTAGCCTTGATCCAAAGCATCAGCGCTAGCACCAAGAACAGCCATAAGTTAATGGGTGCACCTTGACTTTGATCACAGCCACTGCCTTGGAAGCCCGCTACATCAGCAAAGCCATCGCCATCCGCATCGCCATCACACACATCACCCAAGCCATCCCCATCTAAGTCATCTTGATCAGGATTAGAAATGGTTGGACAATTATCACTTTCATCATCAATGCCATCGCCATCTTCATCATGGAAAGGGTCATCTTGGGCATCTAAAGGATCTTTTTCATCAGCATCAACTCGGCCATTAAAGTTCAGATCTTCTTCACCATCGCTTAAGCCGCCTTCATCGGTGTCCGCTTGAATTGGGTTAGTTTGCGTCAAAGGATCAGCATCTGGAATAAAGTGCCCTAGGCTAATGTCAGTATCGTCATTGAGTCTGATATACATCATGCCCATTTCAGTACCATCAAGAACACCATCTTCATCACTGTCACAGTCAAGTGCATTGATCAGACCATCGTTATCACTGTCGATATTCCATAATAATTCATCACCATCAATCACACCATCATCGTCACTATCCGCATCAAGTGGGTTTGTTTCGGCAAGCAGCTCATCACCATCTGTTAATCCGTCATTATCACTATCAGGATTAAAGGGGTCAGTGCCTGAATCAAGCTCTAGTTTATCATTAGCACCGTCATTATCTGTGTCTGCAATGCCCGGTAAAGTACCAAGACGAATTTCCTCAGCATCATCCAAGCCATCGCCATCACTGTCACGTAATTCAGAGTTTGCGCCTAGTGCTTCTTCATCAGCATCATTGAGACCATCGCCATCTTCATCAAAGAATAGGTCATCACTTGGATCATTAGGATCCTTTTCATCAGCATCAACTTGACCGTTATGGTTGGCGTCTTCTTGGCCATCGGTTTCACCCGCCCCATCACTATCTGGATTGGTTGGATCAGTGGTGGTACTTGGGTCAGCATCAGCAACAAAGGCCTCTTGATCAAGATCGGTGTCTTCATGTGCACTTTCAAGACCGCTTTCAGTTCCATCAAGAATCCCATCATTATCACTGTCTGAATCGAGGGCATTGATTTGACCATCTCCATCACTGTCACTTGACCACTGTGGCTCTGAACCATCGATTAGACCATCATCATCACTGTCGGCATCAAGCGGATCAGTACCCGCATTGACTTCATCACCGTCGTGAATACCGTCTGCATCACTGTCCGGATCATTTGGATCGGTACCAAGACTCGCCTCTTGGATCTCAGTGAGTCCATCACCATCACCATCATCATCATGTGGATTATTAGGGTCGGTTTCATTGGCATCAACCTTACCATTATGGTTTTGGTCCTCGGCCCCATCACTAAAGCCTGAGCCGTCAGTATCGGCAACCAATGGATTGGTTCTGCTACAATCATCTTCATCACTGATAAAGAAACCTTGGCTTTCATCCGTATCAGGCGTGATCAACCAAATGGTTAAGCCCATTTCCGTACCGTCAAATATCCCATCATTGTCACTATCCGGATCTAAAGCGTTTATCAGTCCATCGCCATCGGTATCTTGATCCCAATCAGGTTCACGACCATCGATCACGCCGTCATCATCACTATCGGCATCATTAGGGTCAAGGTTGTATTGAATCTCAATGCCATCATCGATGCCATCTCCATCACTGTCACTCACGCCAGGATTTAGACCTTGCGCAAGCTCATCAATATCAATGATGCCATCGCCATCACTGTCATCATCCACAGCATTTGGATCGAGTTCACCTTCATCCACACGTCCATCACCATTAAGGTCTTCTTCACCATCATTTAAGCCGGAGTTATCACTGTCAGCATCAAGTGGATCAGTGGTGGTGTTTGGATCGGCATCAGGCGTAAAATTGCCACTGCCAATATCAGTATCAAGACCAATATCCGCCGAGGTAATGCCCATTTCGGTGCCATCATTAATCCCATCATTATCACTATCTGGATCGAGCGCATTAATGACTCCATCACCATCGCTATCCTCAGTTGCTGCTGGCTCGTTGCCATCCATGACCCCATCATCATCACTATCCGCATCTAATGGGTTTGTACCCGCTGTTTGCTCAGCCCCATCATTAAGGCCATCATTATCACTGTCAGGATCGCTTGGATTAAGACCAAGATTAATTTCGTTGAGGTCATTTATGCCATCGCCATCACTGTCAGCTTGGTTTGGATTGGTGCCTCCATTGATTTCATCACGATCACTAATGCCATCGCCATCACTGTCGTCATCTTCAAAGCGATTTGGATTCCCCTCGCCGGCATCAATACGACCATTAAAGTTGGCATCTTCAACTCCGTCTGGTACACCGCCATCATCGGTATCAGCATCGATCATACTAGTGGTGCTTGAAGGATCTTGATCTTCGATAAAGCGCTCAGCACTTAGATCGGTATCGGGATGTAAACGCTCGTAGATCATACCAAACTCAGTACCATCTAAAATGCCGTCATTATCACTATCAGAATCAAGCGCATTAATGATGCCATCATCATCACTGTCTAGGCTAAAATCAAGCTCTGCGCCATCGATTACACCATCATCATCGGTATCAGCATCAAGCGGATCAAGAAAGCTAAAGAGCTCGACACCATCATCAATTCCATCCCCATCCGTATCATTTGAATCGGGATCTAAACCAGCCTCAATTTCCTCACGGTCAATAATGCCATCGCCGTCACTGTCATCGTCTGAAGCATCATTCGGATCTCCCTCATTCGCATCGATGCGACCATTTGCATTAAGGTCTTCATTTCCATCACTGACCCCACCATCATCCGAATCGGCATCTAATGGATCAGTCGTCGTTTCGGGATCAGCATCGGCAATAAAGTGTTCTTGGCTTAAATCTGTGTCTGGGTGCCTTTGAGCGGCTGTGACGCCCATTTCTGTTCCGTCAAATAAGCCATCATTATCACTGTCCGGATCTAGGGCATTAATGAGTCCATCTCCATCAAAATCTTCAGTGGGTTCTAATTCATCTGGGTCTAAAACACCATCATCGTCAGTGTCAGCATCTGCGGGAGATGTGCCTTGCTCATACTCAAATAAGTCTCCTAAACCATCATTATCACTGTCATCACGGAGTGGGTCGCTACCGAGTTCACGCTCCAAGCGGTCAATTAAGCCATCTCGGTCGGTATCATCATCTGCTTCAAGTAAGGGATCGTGCTCACCGGCATCAAGTCTACCGTTAAAGTTACTATCTTCCGCCCCATCATTCATACCACCTTGATCGGTATCAGCTGAGAATGGATTGGTTGTGGTACTTGGGTCTTCATCAGGCACAAAGGCATTTGCACTTAAATCGGTATCGGAATCCGGAGTGACAATACCACTTTCTGTACCATCAAGAATCCCGTCATTGTCCGAGTCCGGATCTAAGGCGTTGATTTGACCGTCTTGATCAACATCATCTGTGCCATCAAAACCGTCAAGTACACCATCATCATCACTGTCTCGGTCGAGTGGATCTAGACCAAAGCTAATTTCTACCCCATCATCAGCACCGTCATTATCAGTGTCACGTCGGGTTGGATCTGTGCCTTGATTAATTTCGATAATATCCAAGATGCCATCGCTATCGGTATCATCATCAGCTTGTCGGTTAGGATCTCGTTCTCCGACATCAAAGCGACCATTCTGATTGCGATCTTCAATCCCGTCACTAATGCCGCCTGCATCAGTATCAGCATCCAAAGGATCAGTGGTGGAACTAGGATCCAAGTCAGCGGTAAAGTTGCCTTGAGCCACATCGGTATCGGGATGAGGAATACTGACACCCATTTCAAGACCATCACTTAGGCCATCGTTGTCAGAGTCTGGGTCAATTAAGTTGATTAAGCCATCATCATCACTATCAATGAGTCCATCGGGTTCAAGAGAGTCTAAAACGCCGTCGTCATCACTATCAAGATCAAGAGGATTAGACCCTAAAGCAATTTCTTCTCCATCAAAGTACCCATCTCCATCACTGTCAGCAGAGTTAGGATCTGTGCCCAATTCTGCTTCTTCACGGTTAGATAGACCATCACCATCGGTATCATCATCATTTAAATCTAGGGG
Source organism: uncultured Myxococcales bacterium (assembly GCA_937146725.1). Lineage (GTDB taxonomy): Bacteria > Myxococcota_A > Bradymonadia > UBA7976 > VGTA01 > CAKZRU01. Next base: position 472 of record CAKZRU010000059.1, on the reverse strand, counting down.
GTCACCCTCACCGCTATCTACCCGACCATTACGGTTTAAGTCTTCGACGCCATCGTTGATACCACCACCATCAGTGTCCGCTAACATTGGACTCGTGGTGGTGCTTGGGTCTGCATCAGCAGTGAAGAATCCGGCGCTGTCGTCGGTATCAGTTCTTAAAGTATTAATTCCAATCTCAAGTCCATCACTTAGGCCATCATTGTCCGAGTCCGGATCGATAAGATTGATGAGTCCATCATTATCGCTGTCCTCAAAAGGCTCGATTTCTTCACTATCATAAGCACCATCATCATCACTATCAAGATCGTCGTCGTCCACTACTACTACATCCCCACCGTCGCCTTGTCCTCCTCGCCCCCCGTCGTCGCCACCACCTCTGCTACTACTGTAGTCACCGTCCTTCGAGTCGGCGCGTCGTAAGCGCTGTCGAACGGCTGCATCCACCGACGCTGATCTCGTGATGTGGGACATC
>CAKZRU010000058.1 GCA_937146725.1 uncultured Myxococcales bacterium | reverse complement strand
GCCTGCCGGTGAAATGCCTGCCGGTGAAATGCCTGCCGGTGAAATGCCTGCCGGTGAAATGCCTGCCGGTGAAATGCTTGCCGGTGAAATGCTTGCCGGTGAAATGCCCGCCGGTGAAATGCCCGCCGGTGAAATGCCCGCCGGTGAAATGATGAATGAATGTGAAGAAGATAGTGACTGCTCTAATGAGCAAGTGTGTGTTGAAGCTCAATGCCAAGAGCCTCCTAACTATCCTGATTTTTGTCGCTTTCAATCTCCTCTTGACTCAACCATTGAAACCAGTGATGAACTCACTGTCTATGCAAGAGTTTTTGAGCAAGGGATTACCAATACTACACCTGAAACCGATATTAATGAGCAAGTTTTAGGACAGTTTGGTTGGCGAACAAGCTCTGACGCCGAATTTGAATGGCAAGATGCTCAAGCTAACCTTGATTATAATGGCTTGCCCTTTGGTTCGAGTGAAGCGGTTAAAGATGAGTATATGGCCGTATTGAGCTTTGCCATGAGTGGTACCTATGAGCTAGCTGCTCGCTTCTCTGTTGATGGTGGTATGCATTGGCTATTATGTGACTACGGTGTTGATGGAGCCGGTAGTGATGATGGCTATGACTCTGCTGAAGCGGGCTCTGTTCTTGTACTCGACCCTTGTGATGAAGGGTATTCAAGAGCAGAAGATAATAGCTGTGTAGACATCGATGAATGCGCCACCGACAATGGTGGTTGTGATGCCAATGCCACTTGTAATAACCAAATGGGAGCTGTACCCATTTGTACTTGTAACGATGGTTATGAAGGCGATGGCCAAAGCTGTTCCGACATTGATGAATGTGCAATAAATAATGGTGGCTGTGATGCCAATGCAAGCTGTACCAATAACATCGGAGCCGCGCCAAGTTGTGTCTGTAATGGTGGCTATGAGGGTGATGGCCAAAGCTGTTCTGACATTGATGAATGTGCAACCAACAATGGTGGCTGTGATGCCAATGCACAATGTACAAATAATGAAGGTTTTGAACCCTCATGTGCTTGTAATGAGGGCTATGAGGGTAATGGATTCAACTGTACTGATATTAACGAATGTCTAGTCAACAATGGTAGCTGTGATGCCAATGCTCAATGTACAAACAATCCTGGAGCGGCTCCAAGCTGTACCTGTAATTTTGGCTACACCGGGGATGGCCAAAATTGTACTGATGTTGACGAATGTCTTGTTGATAATGGTGGATGTAATGAGAATGCCCAGTGTGCAAACAACCAAGGCGCAGCCCCAACTTGTACCTGTAACTTTGGATATGCCGGTAACGGTATTGACTGTGCTGATGTAAATGAGTGCTTAGTCGCCAACGGTGGTTGTAGCACCGATGCAAGCTGTACAAATAATATTGGTGCTCTACCCACTTGTGAATGTAATGAAGGATACGAAGGTAACGGGCAAGACTGTAGTGATATTAACGAATGTCTAGTCAACAATGGTGGCTGTGATCCGTTGGCCCAGTGTACCAATAATATTGGTGAACCAAGAAGCTGTGCCTGTCCTAATGGATATGAAGGTAATGGCGAAACCTGTACCTTTATCTTACCGACTTCGGTTGCGGAACTAGAAGCCGGTGACCTTATGATCACTGAGATCCAAGCAAACCCTGAAAGCGTTTCTGATGCAAATGGTGAGTGGTTTGAAATCTACAGTCCAAGCAAAACTGTAAATCTCGATGGCTTAGTCATTCGTGATGCGGGTGGTACAGAAATTACCGTTAACAATGCTATGGCTGTTAATGGCCGCTCATTGGTGATTGAAGCTAGAGAATATGTAGTTTTTGCTCGCTCGGCTGATCAAGCAAGCAATGGTGGAGTTGAAGCTGACTTTAGCTATTCTGCTCTAAGCCTAAATAATGATGGCGATTCACTCATCTTACTTGCGACAGGTACTGTGATTGATGCCGTGACCTATGCCCAAGCAAGTCCTGGTGCAAGCTACTCATTTAATGGTGGTCTTGAACCTAATGCCGATCTCAATAATGACGCCAATAATTTCTGCGATGGTCAAAGTGAGATCAATGCCAGCGACAAAGGCACACCGGGTCAAGCCAATGATGTCTGCCCATTGTGTCGACCGGGCTTTGAAGAAACCGCTGATGGTGAATGCCAAGATATTAATGAGTGTGCTGTAAATAACGGTGGCTGTGCTGATAAAGCAAGTTGTCAAAACAATGAGGGCGCGGCACCGACCTGTACTTGTGATGAAGGGTATGAAGGAGATGGCTTTACTTGTACCGATACTGACGAATGTCTTGTCGATAATGGGGGCTGTGGTGACCCGGTGGTATATAATTGTGTAAACAATGAGGGCTTTGCTCCAACCTGTACCTGTAATTCTGGTTTCATCGAAGTTTCTGAAGGTGAGTGTAGTGACATTGATGAATGCATAGCTAATAATGGGGGCTGTGACACTAATGCAACTTGTGAAAACAACTTTGGAGCAGCACCCACTTGTACTTGTAATGAGGGCTTTGTTGGTGATGGACAAAGCTGTACCTTCCCAACCAATCCGGTTGATTATTGTCGAATTCAATTCCCAACCAGCGAAACCGTCGCACTTGAAGATGAGTTATCTATCTATATGCGTTTCTATGAGCCTGGCATTACTGATCAAAGCCCAGCGGTGGATGAAGTGCCACAAGTGACAGTAGAGCTTGGGTATGGACCTGAAAACTCTGATGCACTTGTCAATGGGAGTGACAATAGTGGTGGTGGTGGTGGTGGCGGCGGTAGTTGGGAATGGATTGAAGCCTTCCCCAACGATGCCTATGATGGAAATGCATCTGGAGAAGCCAATAATGATGAATATTTTGCTGAAATTGCTGCTGAAAACTTTGGAACTCTTGACTATGCATTCCGTGTGTCAGTCGACTTTCAACAAACTTGGGTATACTGCGATATTGATGGTGCCGGCGAAAATGTAGGCGCTGCCCCTACTTATGGCTATGACCTTAATCAAAATGGAACTCTTATCGTAGAAAGCCCTTAATATATAAACCAATCTTTGGCAACCTCGCTTTTTTAAGTAAACGATCTATGACTACAGGCGTATCTTCTTTAAAAAAGTAGATGCACTGGTTCACACTCAGCATTTATGAAGCGTTTATCCTAATTCAAGAACTCGATAACAGACTTGTATCTCGGAATGACTTATTATATGTGCATACGGCATATGTAACATTAGGTTCAAGGCTTACTGTAAAAGAGTCGATTGCCATAAAACATTGGAGTTAACGAGTGGTCAGCAATAGCTCTACTAGTGGATCTCATCAGCCATTTCGGTTCAATAAAACACGGTTGCCAACTCATTTGAGTACGATCACTTTAAATCTGCTTTTGTATCTTCCACTCATTCTTAAAGCCATTTATGTGGAAAAGTTTATTTATAAACGCTCGATGCAACTCGGTGTAGGTAGCCTACAAGTATTAGCTCATGACGCTGTCATTTATACAGTACTGATCATGTTATTTGTATTAGGATTTACTGTTGATTGGCGTCACTTTATCATACGTATGGTATTAAGATTGGCTCTTCTGTCTTGCCTAGTCATTTATGTGAGTGACCTATTCATTATTAAGAACTTCAACACTCATCTTGTTCTTAATGATGTGGTTAAATACATCAACTATACTCCCCAATATATTTCTGAGTTATCCGGTGGGCTTTCATTCTTTTCGACGATCTCGATATGCGTTGTTTCCTGCGTAACTTTTTACCTATTAGTAGTCATGAAAACCATCGATCGAAAACGTGTTTTTTATTTAGGGTGTGCTGTATGCATGATTACTTTATCGCTCAAGCTTATTGTGCCCAAAACAACCTATGTTCATTCTTGGATATATCAAGATCTGATCTCCTATAACCGCATCATCTACTCCGAATCGGTTGACTACAGTGTAGAGTTTAAAGCTAAGCTTTCCAAATATAACCCACCGCAACCTCATTGCGAAATACACTCTCCACAATCCCCTGCCATCATTTTATTGATGGTTGAATCGCTCTCAGCCTACCAAAGCGCATATTTTTCAGGCATTAAAGATTGGACTCCCCGGCTAGATCAAATTGCGCAAAAGCATTTTGCTCTGAAAGAGTTACATGCAAATGGTTTTACCACTGAAGATGGAGAAATTGCTTTATTGACCGGACAAGCACCTTTATATCGTCCTGCATCATTTACGAACGGTGGTGGAGCTTCATTTCAAGGTTTTTTCCAGGCAAAAGAGAGCTTACCTAATCTTTTAAAAGCTCGTGGTTATCACACGAGCTTTCTTACGACTTCCGACCTATCGTTTTCAAATACTAAGGCTTGGGCTCAATCGATTGGCTTCAATAAGATAGAAGGCCACGAACATCCAAGTTATAACAAATGGCCACGATTTCAGTTTAAATCAGCGCCGGATAAAGCGCTGATGGAACGTATCTTATCTTATGTGGATGAACGTCAACAATTTGAGCAACCTTGGTTTATCTTCAGTAAGACCGTAACCAGCCATCACCCCTTCATCAATCCTAAAACCGGGGTTAAGTCCGAAGAACAAACCATCCGCTACGTAGACCAACAAATTGGTATGCTGTATGAAGAACTGAACAAACGTCAATTCTTTAAGAATGGATTGCTCATTATTGTAGGCGATCACCATGCTATGGTTCCCGTACGACAAAAAGAAGTAGATCAATGGGGCGCTTTTCGTGCCACTGCTCGTATTCCTGGGGTTATCGTATCTGATCAACATCTTCATACTAGTGATCAACAACTTTTTCAACAAGTGGATATCCAACAAGGACTGGTCAATCTCACCTCAAACCAACGCTGCGTCACTCAATGGCGTGGTGATGCAATTAGTATACCGCCGATCCACCCCAAATGGATTATTCACCGTCGTGGAGACTTAAGAAATAAGGTGAGTGTTTTCACTCAGGCACATGATTATCTAATCGAGTTAAATGGTGATCAAACTCGTGATATTTCCTTGCCCCCTAATGAACATGATCAATTAAATGAAGCACCTAACATTATAGAGCACATTAATTGGCTACGAATAAAATAGTAAATATAGCGCCAGCAATGATAGATTTCGTTGGTTTATAATCTCTCTACACCGATAAGAGTTCTAGAAGGTGCAAAGCTATGTCTGAAGACTCAAGTGACCTTAATCAAAAATCCCAAAAACACAAAAAGCAGATGTTACTCGCTTCTTTTTGGGTGGTGACTTCTTTGGTGATCCTTAGACTCTCAACTGCAATTAAATCGGTATTTATCTCACGTACTTTTTCTAAGGAAGAAGTCGGGATTATTTCTGTAATTATCTTACTTCATATGGGCATTAAAGCTTTTACCGAAATGGGTCATGAAGCCGCCTTAATTCAAAGGCGTGACGAGGGGATCCAACGAGCGATTAATACCGCATGGATTGGGGCAATTGTGCGAGGTTTCTTACTCACCTGTACGCTCGCTTTCAGTGCTCCCTATCTAAGTGAGTTTTACCGTACCCCCTTGCTCGCACCAATGATTCAAGCATCAGCCCTTTATTTTTTGATCATTGGACTACGTAATCTCCACCAAGTGATCTTGATTCGGCAAATGGACTTTTCAAAACCAAAGTTGGTAAGTGCCTTCTCTGGGGTCTTTGAATTAGGGGTAACCCTATTTGTTGGGCTTTATTATGAGAGTATTTGGTGCATTGTAATTGGAGGGGTGGCTTCGCACCTATTCCAAACGATTGCAAGCTATATCATCTCTCCCAAAGGGCTTAAGTTTGAGTTTAATATAACAGACTTTAAAGAGCTCTTTAAGTTTGGAGTGCATATCCAAATTATATCGATTCTTGTTTTTTTAGTATCTCAACTTGATAATGCAGTCATCGGTCGAGTTCTGTCACTCGAACATCTGGCGATTTATGCCAATGCCTATCTCATCGCCAATCTTCCTTCGACTCAGATCATTAGCACTGCCAACCAAGTCACTTATCCAATGTGGTCGAAGGTGGTCAGAGAAGAAGGAACAGAGCTAAGATCTAAAATGTTTTTAAGTACAGTTCATTTAACAATGTCACTCTGTTTTGCTCTAAATATTGGTTTATATGTAGGTGGAGGAGATCTGATTGAACTCATTTATGGCCAAGGATGGAGAGAAGCCGAACAACCACTGAGGATCCTACTCTTATTCAGTATTTGGCGTGCTCTTGGATCAACCTGTAGTCCGTTATTCAAAGCAGTAGGAAAGCCTCAAGTGGTCACTATTGAAATTGCGATTAAATCTGTCATGGTTATGGCTTTAATTTACCCTCTCACCGCTCATTTTGGTTTGATAGGCGCTTCATGGGCGGTAACCATTCCTATGGTGTGCATTACACCTTGGGCATTATTACGCTATTTTCGCTTAGCCGATGTACGCGTCGGTGATGTCTTATACATCCTCCGCCTACCCGCTTGTATTTCAGGAGGTATTTTTGGCATATGGTGTATTGCTGAAATCTTGACTCTGACACCTTCTAACCTATTGGTTAGAGGTTTACTCTTGCCACTTCTTCTGACTTTTGGCGCCTTGGGTATACAGCTTATTCTAGATCTTAGACTTCGTTCAGCTCTTTTCAGAAAATTAGAAAGTTAAAGTATGACGCCTTCCATCTCAGTGATCATTGTAACTTATGAACGTCCTCTCGAAGTATCACGCCTTGTCAACGGTATCAAAGTAGCTCAAGCGGAGGGCGTGATTACCGATGAAATCGAAATCTGTATTGTGAATAATGGTGCTGCCCCTAAAAGTACTCTAGAGGCTCAAGTTGATGTCTGGCTTGACTCTGGCTCTAATTTAGGCGCATCTGGTGGTCGAAATGCAGGAGTTGCCGCCACCCATGCCCCACTCCTTCTATTCTTAGATGATGATGCTGTTTTTGAAGCAAGTGGCATCAGCTATATCAATACTGTATTTCAAGATCAGAGTTTAAGCGCGATTCGGGGTAGAGTTATCCCTCTTGAGCATCCGCTATTTAATTGTGTTTCTCATATGTATAACCAAGGTCAGCATGTGATTCCGGATTTGTTAACCTTAGAAGGTGTAACCGTTATCCGCCGCGAAATATATGAAGCCGTTGGTGGATACTGTGTAGACCAATTTGCTGGAGAAGGTATGGAACTCTCTGAGCGAATCCTGCAAAGGTTTCCACAAGCACGAATAGAATACCATCCCAATTTAGTGATTGCTCATGATTACGTAAGTTCTTGGAAAGAACTTTGGAAAAAGGCGCAACGTAATTACAAAGGTAAAGAAACCTATAGGGTTCATGAAAATCCCCAAGCGGCTCAAAATCTAATCGCTGCCAAGAAGAGATATCGAAGTTATAGCATACCAGATGGTCGCTCTAGGGCTCAACGAACAATCGCCTATCTGATTATGCTGTTATATAAACTGTCGGTTGGTTGGTTTCGCTTTAAAAACCTGTTGCTTCATTAAGGCGATTAGAGCTACCGGAAGGAACAACTGCTTAAAATAGGATTTCAAGATGCCCTCAGTAGTTAATAATATGAAATTAGGTACTCCAATTAACTCTGCTGAGAATCAAATTCTTCTTCCATTACGCCACCTATATTCAGCGCAAAGAAACGCTCAAAAAGCACTTGAAATGAGTGCTTATATGAAAAATAATTTTCCCTTTTATGGGATCCAATCAGTACTGCGTAAACAGCTTTCCAAGCAGTATTTACAAGACTATGGAGAACCCGACTTACCTGTGATGCTTAGGGCCTGTTTTAATACTCATGGTCGAGAGCTACAGTACTTTGTAGGAGATTGGCTTAAACCCAAGGCAAAACGATTGGGCCCTGATATATTACCGCTCTTGGAAGAACTCATTATGACCCAATCTTGGTGGGATACAGTCGACTTCTTGGCGCCAAGTATTGCCGGAATCATTTTAAAAGCTCATCCGCATTTATGGTCTGTCTATCCTGATACTTGGATAGAACATGAGAATATGTGGCTTAGGCGTTCCGCCCTTCTTTTTCAACTGAAATATAAAGCGGATACCAATGATCGAACCTTGTTTCACTACTGTCAGCTTTGCGCACACGAAAAAGAGTTCTTCATCCAAAAGGCCATGGGCTGGGCTTTGAGAGAACGTAGTAAAACCAACCCCGAAGCCGTACTTAAGTTTTTAAGTGATACTACACTCCCTAAACTTACAGTTCGAGAAGCACAAAAATGGCTTAATAGAAACCCCAAGGGCTAAGCTTTTTACTTAAAAATAAAAGGTAAAATCTTAACTACTTGCTGACCAAGGCAATTTGCCTCAACCTTGAGTGCAATGATTTCAACGCCTGCGTCAACAGCCTTTCTCATTCCTTGTCCATAGGCCGGATCAATATCTTCTGCAATGCTGACCTGCTCCGCATCGTTTCGATTTACGCAAAAGCATAATATGGCCCGTTTCCCCTCAGCAAGCACCTTAATGAGTGCCTCAAGGTGTTTGAGTCCACGGCTAGTGACTGAATCAGGAAAGGCCACCAAACCAGGATTTTGAATGGGATCTGGGGCATAAGTCACGCTTTTCACTTCAATATAACCACATAAGGAACTTGGTTTATTAGCCTCAAAATAAAAAGCAAAATCAAAGCGAGATTTATGCTCACCCTGCCCCCAAGTAACTTCCGGCTTAAAAACAAAATCTGTAAGCTGATCAATTTGCCCTTGATTTAAAGCCTCGGCAATGACTTGGTTGGCTCTTGCTGTGTTTACACAAACAATGGCTTGATTTAAGCTCTCCACAAGTTCCAAAGAATATCTAAGTTTACGCTTAGGGTTTTCGGAATAATAAAGCCATGCCCGACTATGAAGCTGAGCCAAACCATGCATACCACCCGGATTTGCACAGTGCACAGTAAAGGCATGCTGACCCTTTGGACAGAGCTCATGTTCAATCTCTTGTACACCCAAGGGTAAACTTGGTGCATATACGTCGGCTAAGAAACGCTTGTAGCGCCTCAAGAGCCTTACCTCAAGTAGAGGCTTTTTGTATATCATAGAACTTGATTATGGAAACGAGTCTTAGCTTATGCGCTTAAAACAGCGTTGGCAAAATCAAGATCTTGACGAATACGGGCAAGCTTGCTGTCAGTCATGTACTCGGCTTTAACGAGTGCAGCTTCAGCGCTTTCTTTTAGAACTTTTGCACGATCCTTATCAAGCTTCTCAGCTGTCTGAGTTTCTTCAGCAAGAATCAATACACTACCGTCTTCTGGGTTCTCTGTACCATGGCTCACCTCGGCAACACCACCGCGGAGATAAAGAGCTTTGCTCTCACCTTTAACGGTGTAGCTAAGCTTACCTCCACCGAGGATGACAAGCGCAGGAAGGTGCGCAGGAAGAACTTGAAATTCTCCTTCGGCACCAGGTGCTGTCACCTGCTCGACCTGAGCGCTAAGTACACTCCCATTTGGGGTGATTACTTCGAGGTTTAACATTATAGAGTCTCTGCCTTCTTCTTGGCCTCTTCGAGAGTACCAACCATGTAGAAGGCCTGCTCTGGGAGGTGATCAACAGAACCATCAAGGATTGCCTTGAAGTCAGCAATAGTATCTTTAAGCTCTACGTAAACACCAGGTGAACCGGTGAATACTTCAGCAACGTGGAAAGGCTGAGAAAGGAACTTTTGGATCTTACGAGCACGATCTACAACAAGACGGTCTTCTTCAGAAAGGTCATCCATACCAAGAATGGCGATGATATCTTGAAGATCCTTGTAACGCTGTAGAGTAGACTGTACTTCACGAGCTACTGCATAGTGCTCTTCACCAACAACCTGTGGGTCAAGAAGACGACTGGTTGAGTCCAATGGATCCACCGCAGGATAGATACCCATTTCTGAGATCTTACGAGACAGTACTGTGGTTGCGTCCAAGTGCGCAAAGGTTGTCGCAGGCGCTGGGTCTGTCAAGTCGTCCGCAGGAACGTAAATCGCCTGTACTGAGGTGATTGAGCCCTTGCGAGTTGAAGTGATACGCTCTTGAAGTGCACCCATCTCAGTGGCAAGAGTCGGCTGATATCCTACCGCTGAAGGAATACGGCCTAGAAGCGCCGATACCTCAGAACCAGCCTGAGTAAAGCGGAAGATGTTGTCTACGAAAAGAAGCATGTCCTTACCCTGCTCATCACGGAAGTACTCCGCAACAGTAAGCGCAGTCAATGCAACACGTGCACGAGCTCCAGGAGGCTCATTCATCTGACCGTACACCAAAGCAACCTTTGATTCAGTACGGCTTTCTTCGTTGATAACGCCTGATTCAACCATTTCGTGGTAAAGGTCATTACCCTCACGAGTACGCTCACCTACACCAGCGAATACAGACAGACCGCCGCCCTTGATCGCTACGTTGTTGATCAATTCCATGATGAGTACGGTTTTACCTACACCCGCACCACCAAAGAGACCGATTTTACCACCTCTAGCGTAAGGAGCAAGTAGGTCTACAACCTTGATTCCTGTTTCAAAGGTCTCAATTTGAGAACTTTGATCCTCAAGAGTAGGGGGCGCTTGGTGAATAGGAGAGGTCACGTCAAGACTAATCTCACCAAGCTCATCTACTGCGTCACCGGTAACATTCATGATACGACCGAGGGTCGCCTCACCTACGGGTACACTAATAGGCTTCTCGGTATTGAGTACTTCTTGGCCACGTACAAGACCTTCAGTACTATCCATAGCGATTGTACGAACGGTGCTTTGACCAAGGTGCTGGGCAACCTCAACAACAAGGTTCCATTCCTTGTCACTGATTCCCTTATTTGAAAGTTTGAGGGCAGTATTAATCTCGGGCAGCTCGCCCCCCTCGAAATAAACATCTACGACAGGTCCTAAAACCTGAGAGACACGACCGTAATTTTGGCTCATGGTATTATTTAACCTTAAAAAAACTGTTGAGAGTGGGAGGGTGGACTATTTAAGTGCCTCAGCACCACTGATGATCTCCATCAGTTCGGCTGTGATCGCTGCTTGACGTGCTCGGTTTAGGTCGAGGGTCAAAGTATTAATCATGTCGGAGGCATTGTCAGTCGCACTGTTCATTGCGTTCATACGTGCAGCATGCTCACCGGTCACCGACTCAAGGATCGCTTGGCGGATTTGGGTGTCCAAAGCACGAGGAAGAATGAAATTAAGCAAGGTTTCTTGATCAGGCTCATAGATTCGCTCTGCACCACTCACCTCAACATCTTGGGGTGGAGTAATGGGAAGTAGGCTATGAGTCTTGGGTGTTTGAGTAATCGCATTAATAAAGCGATTAGAGATGATATACACCTCATCAAAACCACCGTTTAAGAAGTGCTCAGTGAATTGTGAAGCTAGATCAGCTACATCACTCATCAAGTCAGCCCGAAGAACCTCACCGAGGTTTTCACCGAGCTCGTATCCTTGCTTTGTGACATACTGAATGGCGCGCTTGCCCAAAGCCCAAGTTTTAACCTTGGCACCAGCCTCGGTCTTGTCATTCACAAACTTGCGGAAATGTTTGAGCGCGTTACTGTTAAAGCCACCACACATACCACGGTCACTCGTAATGAGTAAAACCGCAATCTCTTTAACTTCGAGACGAGTTTGGAAAAGAGGTGAGGCCTCTCCACCAACCTCAGCAACGAGATCACGAATCAATGCTTCTTGCTTCTCAGCATAAGGCTTGAGTCGTGACATTTCTCGCTGTGAGCGATTAAGTTTCGCTGCTGAAACGAGCTTGAGTGCGCGAGTGATCTTTTGGGTGTTCTTCACCGAGCTGATACGCTTACGGATATCTTTTAAGCTAGGCATTTACAGGCTCCTCTGGGGATGTCGCTGTGGTGAAGGGAAAAACAAGGTTCAATTAAGCGCCAAAGCGATCGTTGAAAGCCTTGATACCAGACTCGAAGCCGTTCACAACGCTATCGTCGAGCTTACCGGTTCCACGGAGCTCTTCCATAACGTCTTTCTTCTCGGCCATAAAGAAGTCGATTAGACCCTTCTCATATTCTGCGATCTTGGCAACCGGTACTTCATCAGTAAAGCCCTTGGTTGCAGCATAAATTACGAGAACCTGTTGCTCAAATGGCATTGGTGCATATTGGCCCTGCTTGAGAAGCTCAACAAGGCGCTCACCGCGAGCAAGCTGCTTTTGAGTAGAGGCATCAAGATCACTTGCAAACTGAGCAAAAGCAGCCATCTCACGATAAGCCGCAAGATCAAGACGCAGAGTACCCGCAACCTTCTTCATCGCCTTGGTCTGAGCAGAACCACCTACACGTGATACAGACAGACCTACGTTGATCGCCGGACGAACACCTGAGTAGAACAAGTCACTCTCAAGATAGATCTGACCATCAGTAATAGAAATTACGTTGGTTGGGATGTACGCTGAAACGTCACCCGCCTGAGTCTCGATGATCGGAAGTGCTGTTAAGCTACCGCCACCATTGTCATCACTCATCTTAGCAGCGCGCTCAAGAAGACGGCTGTGTAGATAGAAAACGTCACCAGGATACGCTTCACGTCCTGGAGGACGACGAAGAAGAAGTGACATTTGGCGATACGCGGTTGCTTGCTTACTTAGGTCATCATAAATGATGAGAGCGTGCTTACCGTTATCACGGAAATACTCACCCATGGTACAACCGGTGAACGGAGAAAGGAACTGTAATGGCGCCAAGTCTGAAGCGCTTGCGCTGACTACGGTTGTATACTCCATCGCGCCAAAGCGCTCGAGCTTATTCACAACCTGTGCCACAGTACTTTGCTTTTGACCAATCGCAACATAGATGCAGTATACATCAGTGTTCTTTTGATTGATGATGGTGTCGATCGCTACTGCAGTTTTACCTGTTTGGCGGTCACCGATGATAAGCTCGCGCTGACCACGTCCAACCGGAACCATTGAGTCGATCGCTTTGAGACCGGTTTGTAGTGGCTCATGAACACTCTTACGAGGCATAATACCAGGCGCTTTGATCTCAACACGACGAGAGTGTGGTGTATTGATCTCACCCTTACCGTCAATCGGTTGACCAAGTGCGTTAACAACACGGCCAAGAAGTGCTTCACCAACAGGAACCTCAACAATTTTACCGGTACGCTTTACTTCAGCGCCCTCTTTGATGAGGTGGGCAGCACCGAGAAGTGCGACACCCACGTTGTCTTCTTCTAAGTTAAGGACCATGCCCTTAACATCATTAGGGAAGTCTAGAAGCTCGCCAGCCATCGCTTGTGAGAGGCCGTGAACACGAGCGATACCATCACCCGCTGAGAGGACAGTACCTGTCTCACTCTCTTCAACGTGCTTGTCGTAGTCTTCAATCTGCTTGCGGATGATCCGGCTGATCTCTTCGACCTTGATCTCCATGTGGTTCTCCTCGTGCGCTCTGTAGCGCGTTAAATAGGATCTGCTAAGTACAGGATCTGATGAATTAAAAGATAAGATTTAAGGAAGGGGAATGTTTAACATTGCAAAGAGCTAAATGAAGCTCAAAGCGCTTTAAACACCAGCTCTTAAACGAGCACCAATCGTTTGTAAACTTGTTCGTACACTACCGTCGAAAACTCGACCATCAACCTCGGTGACCACGCCAGCGATAATTGATTTATCAACTTTATGATCGAGGATAACAGTCTTACCGGTCACACTACCTAAGGCACGCTCTAAACGTTTTTGATCGGCTGGGCTCATCGCCTGAGCAACGGTGACAGTCGCTTTTACACGACCTAAGTGCTGGTCAACAAGATCAGCAAATACTTGAGCGATTCTCTCGATCATGCTGATTCGGCCACGATCGACAAGTAGGAACATGAAGTTACGGCAAGTTGGACCAACGATCACACGTTCCATCAACTCACCTAATACTTTTTTACGAGTCTCAACATCAAAGCTAGGATGACTCATAACCTTGTGCAGTTCTTGCGAATCAGCAAAAAGCTTTCTGACTCGATTTAATTCAGTACCAAGATTTTCAAGAGTTCCCTTGTCAACACCAATGTCGAGGAGGGCTCGGGCGTAGCGTTCTGCAATTGTATCTTCACGCATATTGATTCTCCTTAAAGCCGACGACTATTGGCGAGCAGCCTTGTCGAGTTCGGAAAGATAATTTTGGGTCAAACGAGTGTGATCGGTCATCGCGAGTTTACTGTTAATCATTTCTTCAGCACGAGCCAAAGAAAGATCGATGAGCTCACGCTCAATCTTTTGTTGCATTGAAGCTAACTCGTTTTCAGCAGCACGTTGAGCGTCTTTAGCAACGCGCTCTGCTTCGGCCTTGCCAGCAGCGATTAATTTAGCTTTTTCTTCCTCACCTTGAGCACGGTAGTTAGCCAATAAGGTCTCTCGCTCTGCTTCAAAGGCATTAATAAGGCTTTCATATTCATCCAAAGCTTTTTTGGCTGCTTCATGTGCGTTTTGAGCTGACTCAATCTCTTGCGCAATGTTTTCAGCTCTGGACTTGAGACCCTCTTTAATCTTACCGCCCGCTAAGAATACAATTAATCCTACGAATAGAAGTAAAGATGCACTCTGATTAGCTAGATCAAACAGATAGGTATCTGCACCATGAGCATCACCACCCGCTAAAGCTTCGGTAGCAAAAAGATATGAAGATGCACCAAAGGCGAAGATTAAGGCAACCGCTCGGCCTAATACCTTAGCAGCAATGCTTTTCGCTAGGTCATCAGCTTGAGCTAAAGCTGTTTTACGAGCACTTTCAAACTGAGCATTCAGTTTGTCTGACTGTGCTTCATAACTAGCTTGTGCCTCTGCTTGAGCCTTACCGACCCGATCTTCTTTATCATGAAGACCAGCGACACGCAGTTCACGACGAGCTTCTTGAGCTTCAATCGTAGCAGCTTCAACAGCGCTACGATGTTTTTCTTTGAGTTCACTCGCGCGAGCCTCAAGCTCTTCAGCGGTCTCTCTCATCTTAACGGTCTTTGACTCACGAAGATCTGCGTCTTCCAAAAATGGATGAAAAACGAGTTTGCGCAAGGTAAAGAAAAGCAGTGTAAACAACACCAATACGACAAGCGAGGTGGAGTCCATATCAATGCGGACTGCGCCTGCATAGAGGAGTTCGTTAACGGAAGCGTTCATGCGTTCTCTCTTGAAATACAGGGAAGAAGGGGGTTGAATGGCTGAGAACCTACCATGAGTTCAAGTAAGCGTCAACTAGCTTTCAAGTTTATTATTTCCAAGAAACTTACCCAACAAAAACAAACACTTAGCTATATAAAATAGTTAAATCGAGGCTCAATGCAGATCGAACTATCATTAAAAAATGTTTCTCATTCGTATTCAAGTCTCTTAGCCTTGGACTCTGTAGACATTCAGCATCAAGGGGTTGGAGTCATCGCTTTAATAGGCGCTAATGGTGCAGGTAAATCCACCCTACTACGTTCGGTTGTAGGGGCTCAAAAGCTTTCACAAGGCCTTATTTTACTCAATCAGCATGAGATCTATCCTGAATCAAAATATAGAAAACAGATCGGCTACTTATCCGAACAAAATCCTTTGGCTCATTCTTTAACTGTACAAGAGATCTTATTAGGTTCAGCTCTTTTACATGGTGTCAGTTACACGCAATATCAAAGTCATATCGAAGAAGTACTACACTCTTGTGATCTTTTTGCACTAAGGCATCGCTACTGTAACACTTTATCGCGAGGGCAACGACAAAGACTCGGTCTAGCAAGTGCAATCGTGCACAAGCCCAAACTTCTTATTCTTGATGAGGTTCATTCAGGCTTAGACCCTCTCCAAACTCAAGCAATCAATAAAATTCTTAATGACCTTGCCACAACAACTTTAATTATTTTAAGTACCCACCGGCTGACTGAAGCCGAAAAGGTTGCCAAGTGGATATGGGTTCTTCATCAAGGAAAGCTACTCAAGCAGAGCTCACTCATCAGTTGGCAAACTGAATGGAAAACTCTTCAAGACCAACAAAACCGCAACCTCAGTGCTGCAACTCTGAGTGCTCAGAATACGACTTGGTCTTTGGAAAAAGCATACTTAGATTTAATCGATAAATCCTAGTCTAGTCTCTTGATAAAAGGTTTATCTTTTGCCCCAAACTGTTCCATAAACTCACGTCGAATCACCTTCGCCTCTTTTCGTGTTTTAAAGGCGCCAAGTAGTACCCGATAAATCGGTCTTTTTCCACTCATTCCACTCAACACTCTTGTAGGTTGCTTCGGCCATTGTTGATCTAAAACATCAAGAAAGTTCGAGGCCTCTTTTTCTGAACGAAAGGCTTTAACCTGCAAACTATAATGAGCTTGATCCCAAGTTGTTGAACGAGCTTTAGAGGAAGTTACGGTCGATGCTTTTTTAAGGGCTTTTTGAGCAGAGCGATCTTTTTTCTTTTGTGCTTTCTCTCGTGCTTTCTCTCGTCTCTCCTTTTCGGCTTCAGCTTTTTGTTGAGCCACTCGTTTTTTGGCTTCTTCAGCAAGGCGAAGCTTTTCCACTCTCATTCTTTGTTCTTCGAGCCTCTTTGCTTCTAGCCGTTCCATTTCAGCTTTTTTTTCAGTTTCAGCTCTTATTCTTTCAGCCTCTGCTCTACGCTTCTCATCCGCTTTTTGTTCTTCTGCTAGTCGGCGTTCTTCTGCTAGTCGGCGTTCTTCTGCTAGTCGGCGTTCTGCTTCAGCCTTATGCTCAGCCTCTCTTTTAGCCAATAATAATTCACGCTGCTCGGCTAAGCTTGACTTGTTAGGTTCTGGCGCAAGGCTTGGGTGAGCTTGTATGAGTTGCCCTTGCTTTAACGACTGTTCCGGCCAAGGCATTGATGTTGTTTTCTTAAGTTCTTTTGATCTATTCTCAACATCATGCCTAATCACATGCTGTGCTACTTGCTGTCTTTGAGCTATTTCTGAGCGTACTGCCTGTTTGGGCACTAAGGCTTGGCTATCAAAAAGAAAGCGATGTTCACCCAAAGCTGGTGCTCTTTCTATGTGGGCAATTGTTTGAGTTTGACTTAAGAAAAAGCCAATACATAGACCAATCCCCGAAAGGACTAGGCCTCCTAGGATCAGTTTATGATTTCCTTGTCGTTGCTTAGTCTCTGAGGGCAACCAATCTTCACTCATTAAATTATCCTATTGATTTTGAGAGTTGGCCTAATATCTTAATTGAAATCTTACTTGAACTCTTATTTATACCGACCTGAGAGTTCCTTAAAAAGCTTGAGTATTTCTTGAGCGGCAGGCTTACCGCGAACAGTATACCATGTATCATATGGTCCACCTAAGCCCCAAAGATTCCAAATGTTCACGCCCAATAAACTTGGACTATCTTGCCATGCTTTACGAAAAGCTTCAAAGGCCATTGCCTGTCCTTTTAAATCAATCTCTTGTTCTTGTAAATAGTGCCAAGGTTGACTTAATCCACCAACTTGGCTTGGATATCCTAACTCGGTAAAAAATAGCTTCTTGTTGGGATAATGATGAGCTTGCCAATCTATTAAGGCACTTTTGATTAAGCACCAACGATCATATAACTTACTTATTTCTGCTGTTTCGCCAGCTTCAAGCAAGGGATAATATGCTGTTAAACCGATGGTATCAAGAAATGACCAAAAGGGAACATCCGCAAAGTGATCCCAATTTGCTGAATAGGTTAACTTACCGCTATAAAGAGCGCGAATACGCCGAATAAGAGCTAACCAACGGCCGGTCTGCTTTTCCAATGATGATAGCTCACTACCAATGGATAAGTAATCAGCTTTATATTTTTGGGCGAGCACAGCTAAATCTCCAAGCCATGCTTCATATGCTGACCACCATAAGTCCTCATTTTTTGGCTTAAGCTGTCCTCTCCACTCACCATGAGCACGCTTTTCAATCCAAAGAATTGGAAAAATAATAATCTTTAAGCCTAAAGCCTGTGCCTGTTGGATCACGTGTTCAACAACTTGTAAAGAGCTTGCTTCCGAGCTTGTGAATGCCAAGTTAGACGCATAAATAGTGGACATTGTCGCTTGTACATTAATCGCCACATGACTTGCACCAAGGCGCTTAATATAGTGCAGAGCTTCTTTGTAGCTAAACCCAAGCTCGGGTAGCTCATAATGTAAACTTAGAGCAGCACTTTGAATAGATTGTGGATTTGGTATTGGCTTTGATATCGGCTTGGGTGCCTGCGCTTGACTTATATGAGCGCTATATAAAAGAAAAAAGATGATTGAGCATCTTCCATAAATAGAGGAAAAATCGATCAAGAACCAATCTGGTACTTTACGCATTAATCTCCTGAGCGTTCGCAGTATTTAGTACATTTACTGATCACTTTTTTAAGGCAAGCATCTCGGCCTCTTTTTGATTTACCTTGGTTGCTCATACAAATCGTTTTTACTAGTTTTACCCGTTCGGCAAAGCTTTTGCCCCAGCGTAACAGAGGAGGCACTTCAGATGTACCATAAAGCCCTTTTAATTGTCGCTTGGCAACAAGGTTCGCTTGGCAACTTTCTTCACAGCGTTCAGCACGAGGTGCCGTACCTCTTTTTCCATACTTAATGAGTGATCGCTTAGTACCGATTGGGCGTAGCAACTCTGGCGGAATATCATCTTCATGCTTGGTGCTTTTTACCGGTGAGCTTGCGTTGCTTTTTAGGCGCTTGGACTGCTTACTAGACTTCCTTTTGGCTCGTTTACTTCTGATCCTAGAATCTAAGAAACACCCTTCAGCACTCCACCAAGCTCCTGGCTGTGAAGAAGGTTGCCAAAAATAACGACGTGATCCCTTACCGGTAAAGGCTCGCCAAGGCGCAGAAGCTTTTCGAGTTTGACAAGGTGCACTCACCGAATTTTTAACTAAAATTGCGCTGCCGATCTTGACCTTTTCAGTAAGATCTTTACACATAGCTAAACTTGGACGACAGGCGGTTGATAGCTTGACTTCACCTTTGACAACTTCTTCATAACACATACAGTGCCAAGTACGGCTTGCTTCTACATTATTTGAAGTGCTTGTCGTATTTGAAGTGCTTGTCGTATTTGAAGTGCTTGTCGTATTTGAAGTGGCTTGCCCTTCGATGACTGGCTCTAATGCTGAGATCTTAAGAGAACGTTTGCTTTGAGCTTGCTGACTTTGCTGCTTAATCTGTTGACTACGTAAGGCGATGCAATCGCGTTCTTCCTCTGAAAAACGATAGGTTTGTGGGCCAAGTGGAGGGTCATCGCAACGAACCACCATATTACCTTTGCCATTTAAGCGGTAACAGCCATTTGACAACAGCTTCAACGGTTCATAGTCGATCCCATTTACATTTTTAGCCGGAACACAACGTTCCAAAGTTTCAGAATAAAACCACCAATCCAGTTTTTGATTACGGAGATTTAAGCTAAATTGCTTAGTTGCAGTCATTACCCCGTTTTTTTCACTTTTTGAAAGACTGGTTGGCGTATCATTCGACTCTCTTGATGAGGCATCTTCAATCACAGCACTTAGAGCCATGATCTTACTTTGCTTGCTGGCTTTCTCTACTAAGGTCGTTTCAGTATTAGAAGCTGTTTCAAGTGAAGCTTTTTGAAAGGGTGACTGTTTTTTTTTCTTAGACTCAGCTTTGTTCACCAAACTAAAGACAGTTTTGTCAGGAGTAACAGTGACTTCATTAGTGACTTGGCTTCGTTTTTGTACTGCATTTACCTTGTGAACAGAGCTTGATGGCTCAGAACTAGAGTCAGAGTCAGCTGATAAACTCTTGTTTCCCATGTTTAGGAAACTCTGTTGGCGATCCAAGCTAGTGATAGGAGGGTCTAAATGACCACATTCACAAGCTAAAAAACGACTCCCATCTTCTGCACAACGTTGGATACCTTGTCCACTTGGTGGACATGGACAAGCTAAAACTCGGCCCGGAACACACTGTGGTGACTCTGAACAAGCGAAACAACTCAGAGTCATCAAAATAAAGATAATTAGATGCATAATCCACCAAGTTTTTACTTTTGTCTTTTTATTTTGAAAAGCATACACCAAGTTTTCAATCACACTTATTGGTTATATTTGGGCATAAGGTACAAGAAATCAAGATTAACACTATATGATCATTGCTTCTTTATGCAACTTATAATTCAACAAAAGCACCTTATGTCTATTGTGACTCACTCTTTCATATTAAAACCTTATTTACTCACTTGGAGGGCTTGCATATGCAGACCGATCATGGCCTCAGCGTTTACACTATACTTTTTTCGTTCTCATTCATCCTTTCTTGCTCATCACCTATTGGACATGCTCAAAAGGGTGAGAATATAATGCCTACTCAAGCGCCAAGCTCTCAACCAAGCTCTCAATCAAGTTCTCAAAACAGCTTATTAACAGAGCATAAGCCAAAGTTTATTAAGACCAAAAACTTAAAGTGGGGTTTGGCAGAATTTAACCAAGCTTTGCACCCAGAAACACTCCATAAGCCAAGTCAGAATCAAGCGGTTGCAATCTTTGCAGGTGGCTGCTTTTGGTGCATGGAGGCCCCCTTCGAAAAACTCAAAGGCGTTGAGGCTGTTTATTCTGGCTACACCGGAGGTCAAAAGACACAACCAAACTATGCACAGGTCTCCGCTTATCAAACCAAGCACTTAGAGGCTGTGATCGTATTTTATAGGCCCAAACTGATCACCTATAATCAATTGCTTGAAGTGTATTGGCGTAGTATTAATCCAACTCAAACCGATGGTCAATTTGCTGACCGAGGTTTACAATACACCACAGCCATTTTTTCTGTGGATGAGATACAAAATGATTTGGCTCAGCAATCCAAAAGGAAGCTCGAGGCCTCTAAAAAGTTTAGTGAGCCTATTGCCGTCAAAATCAAACCGGCTTCCACCTTTTGGCCAGCCGAAGATTACCACCAAGACTACTACAAGACGAACACAAATCATTATTTGCGCTATAAATATGGGTCTGGACGAGCGGGCTATCTTAAGAAGACTTGGGGTGTTGAGGACTAAAGAGGTTTAAGTCCTTAACTTATTTTTAGCTCAAGCTTATTTTTTACGTTGCTTTTTACGGGCTGCCTTCGCTTTTTTACGAGCTGCTTTTTGCTTAGCTCTTTGAGCATTTGTTTGAGCACCCTTAGCTGGGCCTGCTTGTGGTGTACCTGGAGGTAAATATCCCGGAGGTAAATTAGGAAAGCCACCCATACCCGGCATACCACCCATACCCGGCATACCGCCCATACCCGGCATACCACCCATACCCGGCATACCACCCATACCCGGCATACCACCCATACCCGGCATACCACCCATATTTCCAAGCTCACCAAAAAGCTCTTGCATATTCATGCCTTTAAGCTGTTGCATCTGAGCAAACTGCTTAAAGCCTGGTAATTTATAAAGCAAGTTTCCGCCACCCGGTGACCCTAATGCACCCATAAACTTTTTCATCATCTTGAAACGGCCCACTAAGTCCAAGATCTCTTTTTCAGTGCTGCCACCACAGCCCTTGGCAATACGAGTGGCACGACCTTTTTCTTTTTCGATCAACTCTGGATTTTGCCGTTCCGATTTAGTCATGGAATTGATCATTGACTCAACCTTGATGAGTTGCTTGTCATCAATATCCATGCCTTGAGGAAGGCCTCCTCCAAAGAATGGCATTTTCTCTAGGATGTCGGTGAGTGGTCCCATAGAACGAATCGTTCTGATTTGCTCCACAAAGTCCATCATATCAAATTGACCAGCCAACATCTTTTTGGCACTTTTTTCGGCTTCTTCTTCATCGACAACTTTTTCAAAGTCTTGCATCAAGCCGACAATATCACCAAAGCCCATGATACGGCTTGCTAAGCCCTCTGGTCTAAAGTCTTCTAAAGCATCTAAGCCTTCACCCATACCCAAGAACTTAATGGGCTTACCGGTGACCGACTTAATAGACAGAGCCGCCCCACCACGAGCGTCGCCATCAAGCTTGGTCATAATAAAGCCGCTGATCCCAATTTCCTCATCAAAGGTTTTGGCTGTATCAACCGCATCTTGACCAATCATCGCATCCACAACCAGCAAGATATTGTCCGGCTGTGTTGTGTCACGAATCTCTTTCAACTCAGACATCAAGGCTTCATCAATCGCTAAGCGACCGGCCGTGTCAAACAGCACTACATCTCTTGACTCTGCTTGCGCAAAATCAAGTGCTTGACGACAGATTTCTGGAGGCGCTGTCTCTTTGGCATGGTATACCGGAATCTCCAAACGCTCACCCAAAACCTTGAGCTGATCAACCGCTGCCGGACGATAAATGTCCGCCGCGACTAAAAGAGGCTTTTTGCCTTCTTCGATCAAACGCTTGGCGAGTTTAGCAGTTGTTGTTGTTTTACCCGCTCCCTGTAAACCAATCATCATAATTTTGGAGATTGCTTGATCCAAAACTAAACTAGGGTCTGCAGGGCCCATCAAGGCTTCTAGCTCTTGTTGACAAATATGAATAAAGTGATCACCGGGGGTCACCTTGAGTTTTTGGTCTTGGGACTTCGCATTGAGTTGTACAACCTCACCCAATGCCTGAGCTTTGACCGCTTTAATAAACTTACGGACAACTTTAATATTAACATCAGCCTCAAGTAAGGAAATTCTTAAGTCACGAAGAGCATCATCAATGTTTTCTTCAGTGAGTGTACGTTTTCCTTGAATGCGTTCTTTAACAGCGCGGAATCCGGATGAGAGCGCCTCTAACATAACATAGTCCCCTTAGGTAAAGTTCGATCGCCTAATTTAGAGTACTGACACATTTAAATCAAGTCATAAGCTCTTAAGTATTATGGTCACTATTTTTTCACTTGTTTGATCAAGACTCTTTTAGTTTTTTTATTTTAAGCACTTCACCTTGGATTTCAAGTAGGTTGTTGGCGAGAGCTTGTCGTTCATGTGTTAGTAATTCACTCAAAGCATAATTAAAGCCAGGTAAATATACTTCGTGAGCCGAGTAAATAATCTTGGGTAAAAAGCCTCGTCCATATTTATGTGAGCCCCCACCTGCTCCGGCTTCAAAACGCTGCCAGCCTTTTTCAATACAGGCTTCAATCCCACGATATGAACATACTTCAAAATGTAAATAATCAACCTCAATATTTGGCTCAAGTCCCCAATAACGGCCATAAAGCACGCCATTGGAAGCTAAGTTAAAAGAGCCTCCAATGATATTTTGGCCTTGCTCAGCCAACAAAAGGCATAAATCTTCTTTTTGATGTTCATAAAGATGTTCAAAAAACGCTTGGTTCAAATATAAATTGCCAAAGTAGTATTTTTCGACTGTGCTTTTATAGAACCTATACATAAGAGGAATGTGCTCAGGCTTAATCTCAGAGCCCTGCAGAACTTTGACCTCAATGCCGGCCTCTTTAACCCGTCGACGTTCCCGCTTGATTTGATTACGCCTCTTCGATCTAAATCTAGATAAGAAGTCATCAAAGTTTTGATAGCCATCATTTTCCCACTGAAATTGTAGTGTATGACGCTTTAGGAGTTTCTCTTCTCCTAAGAATTCAAGCTCCGCTTCTGAAACAAAAAGTATGTGCAGACCACTTAAATGTTCTTGTTTACATAAGTGCTTTAGCCCATTGAGCAAAAGTTGTTGGATTAGCTTTTGATCACTTACACTCAGTTGAGGATGACAAAGTAGTTTTTGACTTCCCACCGGAGAGAAAGGCGAGGTCACTACAAGTTTAGGATAGTAAGAATGACCCATCTGATGAGCAGCATCAGCCCATGACCAATCAAAAATAAACTCGCCTTGGCTGTGGGTCTTGATGTAGGCAGGACAAGCCCCCAGTAACTGTCCATGGCTTTCGATTAAAACATATTGTGGATACCATCCGGTTTGGCCACCTACACAGGCACTTAGTTCAAGGCCATGTAAAAAACTGTGGCGTAAAAAGGGGCTGCCTTGTTGGCCCAAACATTGATCCCAATCCAAAGCTTTCACTTGGGCAAGCGTATCAACAAAGCGGAGTTTAAGATTGCTTGGATCTAACTGAAAAACATCATTTGTTTGGTCAAAACCAGGTTGTTTCTTTTGTGCTGTCATGATTGTTCCCCCAACAAATGTTTTTTGATGATATCAATTCAAGCTTTCAGCCTAGAAAATACTGTACTTGAAGACTAAAAAACTAACCTTATAGACTACTTAGACTGTGGACGAGCAGCTTCTTTTCTAGGAGGACAAATAAAGTCATCAACCCGTTTCATCTCAAAATAATGTAGCTCTGAATCCTCCGGAATCCAACGCCTTACTTCAATCAGTAAGACATCATTACTTGCTTGGATAATTTTTTGTTCCTCTTGCCAAGTGATTGATCCACTGACTTCGTTAATCGTCGTTTGCGGATCATTCACCGTTAGCCGTGCTCTCCATTCATCGCTACTTTTTTGAATCAAGCTGACCGAACCTTCCGGAAAACCAATCAGCTGAGCACTCAAACCTGGCAAACCATCATGATCTTGATCAAAAATCCGTGGATCATTAGCCTCGCTTGGTAAAGTATCCTGCTCTGGGTTATCCAAGCTAATTGAACGCAGATCATACCAGTGCTCAACAACGAGCTCAAATTGCGTTTGAGTCTCAGATCCATCATCGAGCTTGTTCAAATGACCTCGCCTTGTTTTCATTGGTAAAGCTTCAATAAAAGAGTCAGGAATAATCGTTTGATTGTAAGCGGGCGTATTATTCATGTGCACATCACAGATTTTATGATGTAGCCAAAGTGACTGCTTATCCTGTGTAACTTCAGCCAAGATCGTCGCTTGGATCTTGGTTTCCACTTCTTCCATGATCACCGGTAGCTCAGAACGCATTGTGGTGACATGTTCAATCTGCCAAAGCCCATTGAGTGTCGGCCATTCTTGTGTATCTGTACTCTGTTCACCGGCTGCTTCGCCGGCCGGTTCAGCAATTTGCCCGCTCGCTTGCTCACCGCTCTGTTCATCAGTAAACTCGGGCAAACCATAATCCGGTGCGAGCGCTAAAAGTGGAGGCTGATCTAATTCACAGGCCGTAAAGAAAGCCAAGCACAATCCAAATATGTAAAACAGCCTTATGTTCATAGTATCTTCCTCACTTACGATGATGCTCACAGTTTAGATGATACTTAAGATCGCCAATCGGGCTCAAAGATTGGCATAAAAAGCTGATAAGGCTCTATGCATTAATACTTGGTCTGCGACACCAGCCATTTCACGGGCTGAGTGCATCGACCACATCGGGTTACCAACATCTACTGTGGGCAAGCCTAATAAGGCCGCTGTTAAAGAACCGATCGTGCTTCCACAGGCTAAATCTGGACGATTCACAAACTCTTGTGCTTGTATACCGGCGGCTGCACAGGCCTCTCTAAAAACAGCCGACGTATCTCCATCGGTTGCATAGCGGGTATTCACGTTATTTTTAATCACCGGTCCATGATTCATCAAAGGTTGATGACTTCCATCATGACGATCGGAATAATTAGGATGCAAAGCATGAGCCATGTCTGCGCTCACTTGGTAGCTTCTTTGAATACATCGACTTAAAGGTTCTCCGGTACCACCACATAAACGTGCTAAAACATCACCCAAGAATGTACTTTTAGCACCTCGTGCACTTCCGCTTCCTACTTCTTCATGATCAAAGAGACAAAGCATTTGAGTACTGGTCGGCGGCTCTTGATCTCCTTGTTCAATCAAAGCGGTTAATCCATGATAGCAACTTGCTAAGTTATCGAGTCGACCGACCTGTAAATAGGCTTGATCTAAACCAATGATCGATCCCCCTTGAGCATCATATAAGCACAGATCATGGCCCACAATATCTTGTGGCTCACACTGCGCTAAAGAGGCAACCCAATTTAAGGCGACTTCAGCGGGTGTTTCATTCTCTTTAACCAAAGTTTCTAATTGGCCAACCACAGGACTTAGGTGGCTGTGCTTATTGAGCTTGAGGCCTTCGTCATTCACAGTACGATTGAGGTGAATCGCTAGGTTAGCAATACGACATACGGGTGTTTTCGAATCTACAAGTATTGATTTTCTTCCCGTAGAACTTGTTGGATCCTTCACTAACACCCGTCCGGCCAAAGCTAAATCACGATCGGTCCACGTTGCCATAAGCAAGCCACCATAAGGCTCTACATCAAAGAGCATATGTCCATGTGCACCCTTGGCTAAACGAGGCTTTAAACGAATATTAGGGGAATCAGTATGCGCACCAACAATGCGCACGCCCGCTTCTGAAAGTGGACTTGTTCCCAATCTAAAAGCAATGATTGAGCCACCACCACGACACACAAAATAAGATGAACCGGTTTGTAACACCCCTGTCCAAGAGTCGAGTTCACTCAGTTCTTGATAACCAGCAGCCAAAAATATGCGCCGACTTTCTTCAACGGCATGAAAAGGACTGGGAGACTGATCAATAAAATGAATCATATCTTGAGCATAGTTAAGAGCTGGCTCATCTACGGGGCATAAGGGGGCAGGCTTTAAGTTCAGCATAAATGATTCCTTATTAAAGTTAAATCGACTGTCTTTTGAGTTTTAATGGAGTAAAATCATCTAATTTTAGAGTTCCGCTGTCGCCCATCACTTGAAAAGAAAAATGCTTAACTTCAACTTTGGAGACATCTTGACTCACCTGTAATAATTCATCGAGACTATTGGCTGCTAAAGGTCTAAGTTCTGCACGAATATAGACCGTTTGACCAATTTCTTGGGTCACTTTGTAACGGCCTTGGTAGTGAGAGCCATTCATAATGACTTCCAGACCTCGATCACTACGAAAGAGAAAAGACCAGCCTTGGGTCATGTTCGTTTTCCAATCACGAATTAAGGGGCCAGCCGGCGGAGCAATATTTAACAAGTTTTTATCACTACGCATCGCCTGTTGATCTACCTGCCATTCTCCCACTAATTGGCTCGATGCTTTTTGACAAGCCGTCAATGACAGCATCATGACCGTGCTCAAAAGAATCTTTTTGATCATCGACATACATATGCATTGTTGAAGCATGAAAACCTTAGCCTTTCTGTAGACAAATTAGCCTTTTTGAAACAAATCAGACTTTTTGTAGATAGATCAGTCTTCTTGTAGACAGATCAGTAAGGTATTAAAGAGAGTACGCATTTGTAGGGGCTTGTTTAAAAACGCAGTCGCACCTGCCTCCAAGGCTTCATAGCGATCCCGAGGAAAGGGACGAGAAATCGCAAAAATCGGAAGGCTTTCACCAAAGCGTTCTCTTAATTCCTTAATGACCGCAACGCCATCAAACTCAGTGGATTTAAGTTCAATAATCAAGGCATTACAGGGTCGATCATCAAGCGTATTTTTTAAGTCTTGCGGTGTATTAAAACGGCTCACTTCAACCGGACCGCTCAAGTCCCCCTCACCTCGGCGAGCCATTTTGTAAATCCCATCAGCATACATCTTGGACGCAAAGTCATTAGGATCTAAGATAAACACTTGAATACTTTGGGCTTCCATGGTTTCAGCAAGATAATTCTGTACGGGCTCATCAACCACATTCACCATGCGATCAATACGCTCTTTAACCACGGGGTCTTCAAGCTTAAATTGAACACCAATACCTTTAACAGCCGGTGTGCCCCGCTCACCAATCCAACGAACGATACCGGGTACGGCAATCGCATTTTTTAGACCAGAGGTATTTAGGTGTAATTCAATGTCCTGCCCAAGTTCAAAATGATTCTCGGTAGCCAAAAACAGCCCACCTCGAGAAATATTTTGTGCGTAGTCCATTTTTAAATCGCCATGGGTGCTATAGTTCACTTTGATGACGGCGGTCGCTCGGTCAAATTTACGATGCTCTCTCATCTAACTCTCTTTCATCACTTAAGGCTTGAGGATTAGCTCGGTTAAATAGGATTCACTTAGTTTATGGATAAAGCATTAGATGAATAAGCGCAAATCACAAAACTAAACTTCAGTTTTTATAAAACAAACTTAGCCAAACTCCAAACCACAATCATCACGATGATTGGTGGTAAAAGCATGACAAAACTTTTGGATTGAGTAAAACTCACAGATTGAGCTACCACATAATGATTGGCAGCATCCCCATTCATCGATGGCTGAATTAAGGAGTCAATATTGTTTTCAAACTCAAGACTCGCCTTTTGGTGACTCACTTCTTTGACGGACTCTTCTGTTGCCGATTCCTGCGGGGGTAAGGTGACATCAAGCTCTGCTTCTTGCTTATCTGAAGGCGCACTACTAGACTGAGTTATAAACTGGGGGAGCTCGCAGAATAAATTCAATGGAATCTGAGTGGCATTAAGCTTCATTTGATCTAAAGCGAGCAGCATTGTGTGAGCATCAGGATAACGATCGGTGGGATCGTGAGCAAGCGCATTGTGAATGATATCGGCAAACGGTTCAGGAATCAGTTCTCCACGTGCGCTAAATACCAAGCGGGGTGCATCACGCCGAGCATCTTCTTTGAGAAGGGTTTCATAGTCATTTACAGTAAATAAGCGCCGAGCTGCTAAAATCTCGTATGTGACCACAGCTAAAGCATATAAGTCGGCCGGTGGGCCTACCTTTAACCCTCTAATTTGCTCAGGGGCCATATAGCTTGGAGATCCCACCATCATCCCAACAGCAGTTAAAGCTTTTTGACTTAAGTCTTGAGGTTCTTCTTCATTGCTTTGCTGACGATCACCACTGCTTTCACTATCTTTACCCTCAGCCTCTTTGAGTGCTTCACTTAAATCAAAGGCACCTTGAGCGTCCTTACCCAAGACTTTATTTTTTTGCTTAGCCTTCCACTCGCTGATGACAGACCCTTGAGTTCTTGCCAAATCTGCAGCTTCACTTTTGACCACACCAAAGTCGACAATTCGGGAGATAAAGTTTTCACGTCGGCCGTGATACATAATATTATCATGCTTAAGGTCACGGTGAATAAGTCCCGCATCATGAGCAACCGCTAGCCCTCGTAAGACCTGCTTCATCAGCTCAATCGCTTCTTTGACCGAAAAGGCACCATTATGATTAATTTCATCACGCAAGGTCCAGCCTTCGGCAAACTCCATGGCGAGCCACAAGCGCCCACTATCTTCAATTCCGAAATCGATCAAGGGCACCACATTGGGGTGATTGAGAGAAGCGCCCGCTTCAGCTTCCCTGATAAAGCGTTCTCGAATGGCGGGATGCTGTGCATATGCTTCTCTCAGCACCTTTATGGCTACGACTAAATCACGACGATAGTCAACAGCCTTATATACTGCCCCCATCCCGCCCATGCCTAATCTTTCAATGACCGCATAACGTCCACCAATTTCGTGGCCTAGTAAGGCATCCCCTTTAGCACTTAAACGAGCCTCTGGAGTGACCAAATAACTCTGATCATGCACACAGCGAATCCCCTCTTGTTCTCGATTACAGCGAGGGCAAACTAATAATGATGAAGTTGGGGTAATCTTGATTTCCACTATTCAGCTTCTGCTGTGCTAAACACACAGTCCTCAAAGGGCAAAGGGTTGATGATGTACAAGGCTTGCATTATTCACTAGAAAACTCAAGTGATGAGATCAGCTTTCTCTATATCGTCAAAGTTGCAATAGACTTGAGTCAAGAATCAAGCCTCTTAACCTTTTACTAAGCTTTTTATTGAGCCTTTTACTAAGTTTTTTACTTAGTCTTTTACTTAGTCTTTTATGAGGACTTTAAGCTTTGATCGTTATCTAAAAGGCGTGATCAAGTAATTAAGCCAACGTTTACCTTCATCAATGGTATGAGTTAAGTCATCAATCAAGGTATATAACAAGGGAATCACCACTAGGGTCAATAAGGTACTTGTGAGTAGGCCACCAACTACGACTTGTCCAAGAGGTTGATAATCTATGCCCACACTTTCTCCCCCACTAAAAGCCATAGGAATCAAACCGCCAATCGTTGTGATCGCGGTCATTAATATGGGACGTAATCGGGTAGAGGCCGCTTCTAAGATCGCTTCATTTCTTTCCATACCCGACCTTCTAAGAACCTGCACCTGATCAATCAAAACAATCCCATTATTCACCACAACTCCGACTAAAATCACCCCACCAATCATTGCCATAATCTCAAAAGATGTCCCGCAAAGCCATAACATCCAAATTGCCCCCACAAAAGCCAAAGGAATGGTGCCCAAAATGGCTAAAGGAGTTAATATACTTTCAAACAATACGCCCATTAAGCAAAACACAAGCAAGATCCCAACCAATACGGCAATCAGTCCACCCTTTTCATTAGAAGCACGGTCCTTAAAGCGTTCACCATAATCAATGCCAAACCCAATCGGTAAATTATATTTAGGTAGAGCTTCTTCCAAAACCGACATGATTTCACCATCATCTTTACCGCTGACCAAGATATTCACTTGTACACGTCTTTTACGCCGTCGAATCTTTCCTGAACCAAATTGTAATGTTCGATCAACAATACCATCAAGAGGCTGATCAAAGCTTTTGAGCTGGGAAAGTGGATTTGGTTTAGTAATACTTTGGGCTACAGATTCAAGACTGATATTTTCACTGTCAGGGCTGATGTAAATCTTATGCTCTCCCTCTTGGGTGACCAACTCTCCAATGGGGCGTTCTTGGAGTTCAGCATTCAGTGCAGCTGAGATACCCAAAGGATTCATGGCTTGTATGCTTGCATAGGCTTGATTAACTGCCAGTTGCAGCTCTAAGCCACCTTCAGGTAAATCAAGTTCTGCATTTTTAATATTAGGTAAACCTTTGATATATTTTAATAGTTTTTCAGCTTGGGCTTGAGTGGAGTGTAGGTAGGGCCCAAAAACAGAGATGTTTACGCCATCGCTTTGCTGTCCCATACCTCGCCGTAAGAAAATCTTATATCCAGGCCGTTCAGGCAATAAGCTTTTCAGCTTTTTCTCTCGTTCGTTTTTGCTCAGTAAACGTTCACTAGGTGAGGTTAAATACAGATCTAATTTAAGGTGCTCAGGCGACCAACCGCGATTAGTGACCACGGTTTTAATATCGAGTGTGGCAAGATTTTGCAGAACCTTTGCTTCCACTTGTTGGGCTAAGCTTTTTAACTGCTTTTGAGGCCCGTTTAGTGGGCCTCTAATATGTACCGTTAAGGTTTTAAAAGCACCGCCGCCTTTGTCTACTCGCTTGAGTTGACTCGCCGGAAAACCAACACTCAAAAAGCATATAAGCGTTAATAGGCTCACGACTAAACGGTGATTTAATACCCACTTCAGTATAGCATGATAAGCTCGAGTAGAATTAGGCTCGTTTGGAGTTTGCTTGCCTGTTTGATCTTGAGATTTAGGGCTTAAGTTAAGCCATTGACTCGCGGTGGGTAAGTGGACTAAGGCCACTAATAAGCTTGCTCCTAACGCATAGCATACCGGTTCACCAATTCTAGTGATGAAAAAGCCCACCATAGGCTGATCGGTCACCATCATAATCGGTAAAAACACCACCAAGGTCGTTGCTGTAGCCAAAGAAATCGCTAGACCTACCGCTTTGGTCCCTTTCCAAGCTGATTGATAAGGACTGTGGCCTTGACGTCGATAACGCATGACTTGCTCAAGGACAACAATGGCATTATCAATGACCATGCCTACTGATAAAATAATCCCCATCATCGATAAAACATTTAAGCTTTGTCCATTCATATACAAAAGCGTAATGGTAGCCATTAAACAGAGAGGAATCGAAGTCGTAATCATTAAAGTTAAGCCAAATGACCTAAGAAATAACCAAAGGCTGAGTAAGGCAATCAAACCACCATATAAGGCTGAGTCTTGAATCTGCTTGAGTGAACTTTGAATGAACTCTCCTTGACTAAAAAACTCGATTTTTTGATATCCCTCAAGTTGACGATCTGTCTTAAACAAACGCTCGAGTTCGGCTTGGATATTTTGTGACACTTCAATGGTGTTCTCACTCGCCACTTTATAAACAATCACCGAAGCTGCTTCTTGCCCGTTGACTCTATGAATCTCGTTATCTGCACCAGTGCTTAAACTCACGTCAGCAAGCTCACCCAAAGAAAGATTTGCCGTAATCGGCCTGGCTCTTAGGTCCTCAATATTTTTAAAGCGAGAAGATGCATTGAGCCAAAGGTTTCTTTCACCTTCTTTGATTTGCCCTGCAGTGAGCGTAAAATGGTCATTTCTTAAAATGGTTAAAAGCTCACTTGCTGTGATTCGTGCTTCTTTTAAGCGGTCGGCTTTGATTTTAATACGGACAGCTTTTTCTTCCACACCTTTGAGCTCAACTCGACTTACTCCTGGTAATCTTTCAAGAGCACGCATGACTCTGGTTTTGATCACTTGTGCCGGATGATCAACTTGCTTTGGATAAGTGACTGAAAATACATATAAGGGATCATCATTGGGGTCATGACGCCAAATAAAGGCAAATTGTGAACCATTGGGTAGCTGGGGTAATTGACGTCTTAAGCGAGAACGAATTCTTAAATAACTTAAGTTTGGGTCACTCTTTGCATGTAAGTTAACCGCAAACCCAACATTATTGGTGCGAATAAAGGTTTTTAGCTCGTCGATTTCAGCCAAGGTTGATAGGGCATCCTCAACCGGCTTGGCGACCAATAATTCATTTTCTTCGGGACTTGCCGCTAAAGTTGGAATGGCCACCCACATAAAGGGTGGACTAAGCCCGTCCGGTAGCAACTGTAAGGGCATCCTAATATAAGCAATGACGCCTAATAAACCAATAAGAGCTAGGCTCATCATCACCCCAATGGGTCGACGTAAAAAAAACGCAAACAACCCTAATGAGCCCCGTGAGTCATTCATTGCGGCCTACTTGCTTACCCACTGGCTTACCCACTTGAATCTCTAAACCAAACCTTTGTAAAAGTTCATCATTCAAGGCCCAGATTTCTATGAGAGTCTGCGCGATTTCATGTTTAATTGCAACGCCTTGAGTTTGAGTAGCAAAGGTTCGGTTTTGTTGATCTAAAACTTCAAAAAGCGTGCTACGCCCTGCTTTAAAGCGTTCCTCACTCGCTTGCGCACTTTTTTGCATGGCAATGACCGCCTCATTGGATAATTCAAGCAATTCTTGTTTAAGTTTCAGTTGCTGTCTAAGTTTACTCCATCTTTGCTGTAAGTCTTCGTGGAGCTTCAGTTCCGAGGCCTGCTGTGCTTGGATTTGTGCCTTAAGTTGAGCACTTTGGGCTTCAGCACGACCAGAGAGAGTTTGTGTATAACTTAGGGAGATTCCATAAAAACGACTTTCGTTATCGGGCAGGGCTTTTAAGGCATCAGATAAGGCTTCTCCTAAGCCACTTTGACTCCAAACTAAACCAAGATCTAGCTTTGCCCTTTGGGCATCCTCTAAGGGAAGTAAGCGTGACTTTAATTGAGCGGTCATTAGTTTTAAGACTTTGGACTCTATAGACTCTGTCCAAGAACGCTTGATTGGATAAGCTAGAGCCTCGCTGATGCGAGCTTGATTGAACCAATCTGTTGGATAAGCGACCTCTTGTATGTCTTGTGCTACTTTTTGTGACAGAAGTTGACGGGCTTCATTGGCTTGGCCACGAGCCCGAGCCAAACTTTGTTTTTTTTGGGCTTCGTTTGCTGTTAATGAAAAGATCTCACTTGGGGCAAGCACACCCAACTTTACTCGCTCTTTTGCATCTTTAATTTGCTTTTCTAATAACGCTAACTGCTCTTTTTCAAGGGTCAGCTGAGCTTCGGCTAAAGAGACTTGTAAGTATAAGCTTGCAATCGTTTGGATTTCCCGCTTGCTTTCCAAATGAATCTGCAGCTGCTTTAAGCGAAGTTCTTGGCGGGCACTCGTAAGTTCACTGGTATTGGCTTGCGCTGAACGACCTCTTAAAAGCGCTTGATTCAAGCGCAAGCTTAAAGTGGATTCATAGCATTGCTCACTAATAATACCCGGCACACAGTTACGAAAGGGATTAGTGGTTTGGATTTGATTCTGTCGTATACCAAAACCAAGCACTGTTCCCCATTTTAACGCTTGAGATAGTCCTAATTCAGCTCCATATCGTTGGGTTTCAATACCGGTACGCCGGCCCATTTCTAAAGGATTTGGAATCGTGACTAAATCATCAGATAAATCAAGAGTGCCATTTAATTGCAGTGCAAATAAGTTTTGAGCAGCCCTAACTCCGGCTTGAGCCCCTTGCAATTCAAACTTCTTGGCCTTGATTGAGCTCTGTCGTTTAAGCCCCTGCCTAACAACCATTTCTAAGCGAAGTGGCTCGGCAACAGCTGGTGTGATAAGGCCAACACCGACCATGATTAAGCAGATGAGTAAGCAAGGCCAACTGTAAGTTTTATATTGAACTACATACCGTGTAGCCCAGGGACTTGGCTTAAAACGCTGTTGTGGGCTTGTGATCATCTTGGCTTTATTTCTGCTCATCCCAATCGCCCCAACGCTCTCCAAAACCTACATCTTTTCCACTAGGATCTTCTGGCTCAGCGTCCTTTAACTCCGGCATAGAGTGATCGGTCATCTCATGTTGATCTGCATAGACTTCTCCAAGCTCTTTCATAAAAGCCTCTTCCTCTTGGAGCAATTCTTCGATTGAATCCTCTAGATCAAAGCTAAATAACTCTTCCTCATTAAGCTCCATCTCAGTAAGCAAAGGGGTCATCATATCTGGGTGTTGATCAGCTTGTTCACTTTGTTTTTGCTTGGCTAATGCATGCCTTAATCGCTCTTCAAACTTATTCTCAGGTGGCCGTTCGTCACTATATCCCATAGCTTCTAAAGCTTGAGCGCTGGTAATTTGTGGTGTGGGCGCAAAGGCGGCTTCACCCCACTGTGGCCTAGATCTTCTTCGTTGCAAAGCTCTAGTGCGCGTAGCATCAGCAGATACACCAGACCTTACTCCTTCGATCATTGAACTCAATTCTTGCAGTGATCTTGCTGCTTGTTCCTCTATATCTAACGGCTCAGATTGAATTGCATTTGGTGCTGCTGAAAAGGCACGCTCACTTTCCACTTCATAAATGGGAGTGGGCTCAAGTGCCTCAAGGCCTTCTCCAACTTGCTGTGCTTCATGAGCCGGTCTCGCTTGACTCCACATGCCTCGAGAAGATGTCAAGGCGAAAGCATCCGGTAATAAGCTATCCTCATCAAAGTTTGGTACTGCCTTTGGCAAAACTTCGGGTGTGTAGATATGCCAATTACAGGGAGTCAGTGCGCCTGCATCCACTAAAATATCCCATTCTTCTTGATCTAAGTTCAGTAGATCACGTTCCACAGGGCCTTTGGATAAAAGTGTTAAAGCATTTGCTGAACGTTCACTGATTTCAGTGATACGTCTTATGCCACCCGCTTGATTACAAACCAGCATCCAATGCTCTCGCTCGGGGACTTCCATATCTTCATCTTCGGTCTCAATCGCTTCGATTAAAGTAGGTACTTCGACCTGAAGGTTAAGTACATCAACCCCTTGTGCCCGCCGAGTCAAAGTTCCTTCTGCTGAATGCCAAGCAAAGGCAGCAGCATAGGGGTCCGGGGACTCTGGATGCTGTAATGTCGCTTCATAACTTGCTAAATCAGATAAGGGCCCCCGAGCGGTTTCGGCTAAGAATTGAGCGAAGCGCTTTCCAATACCAACACGCTGTGGACGCTCTAAATCCCATACCGCAAAGGCTGAAATCTGTTCACTTAGACCTTCGGCTCCGAGCGCCTTACTCAACGATGGGCAGGCGCTATCTACTCCACGATAAAGTTGGGCTAAATCCGAGCCCCAAACCGTTTCAGTGATTGGATCAATTAAGGGATAGCCTAAGGCGAACATTTCTTCAGGATCAGGTAAGAAAAAAGTATCATATAACTCATGATAGCCTTTAAACACCGGTTCCAAGTCGCTTGGAGAGTTCGCTAAACCTTCTGCAAGGCTTTCTAAGCGTTGAATCGCTTCTTGGTCTTCACATTGAGCAGACACTGATAATAAACGCCAGCCCAAATCTTGGGCGATCCAAAAGTCTTTTCCAGCCGGTAAAGGGTTTGCTGGCAAACCACCACTTAAAGCTTCAGTTAGGCCCCAAACTCGGCCTTCAAGCTCATCCAAATCTGCCCACATTCCGCTATGATGCCCATGAAATAGTTCAACAAACATCCTAAAACAAGGATCTTCCATTCGCTTTAGATTTTGAGCGACATACGCCATAGAGTCGCTATTTAAATCAAGCGTGGCATAGCGATGCGGCATTGGACGCCCAAAGCGCTTGCTTTTTGCGACCATGGCAAGCTCATCTTTAACAAACTTAATGCCCTCTTTAATCATTCGCTCATCTTCAGGTTCAGGTAAGCGTGGCCCCTGCTCAGCTAAGCGCTCACAATAAACACAATGATCTTGAAATAAGGCGCCCTGCAAGTAGTGTAATGGGCAACGTCTTAGCTGTACCTCATCAAAGAAATACCACAAGGCTACCGGTAATACTTCGGCTAATCGAGCGGTTAAGCAATGAGCAAGTGGCGACATATCTGGACGCCAAGCAAAGCCTACTAAGCCATGACAAAGCTCATGTGCTGTCCATTTCGCTCTATGACCTGGGTGGAGACTACCTAAGGGCTGATCATAGCGAAAATGTAAAAACTTATGCTCCTTCAAAACCCCACCACGCCACTCGAGAGATCCGGCTAAGTCTGGACGATCTTCGGGTAACCACATCGAGGGTAAAGGTAAGTGATGCCGATGCTCAAAGTGAGTTAAAAATAGGCCAGAATCAGATGCAAGTTTGGCCACCACCTGAGCGGCTGGTGAACGATTTAGTTCCGGCCAAGGTACATTGTACATATTTACTACCCTATCCCCTAGATTGAAAAACGAATGATTTATGTTACTCACTCTTTGTAAAATGAAAAGAGAAGCTTTGTACTAAAAAGAATCACCAAGTCATTCTTTTCTCTTGTTTCTTACTTTCAAATAATGAGTTTGTTGTAAAAATTACTTGATATTGATAATCATTATCATTAATAACATAAATGCTTAATAGTCATCTCCGTGACTTTACCATATCCCACTAAGTTTTCATGCGCATTTAACATAGAAAGTAGGTTCCACAATGAACTTAACTAATTGTTATTCAAGTCATCCAAATCATTCAAGTCAACGAACTGATAGACTTACTACGCCATTT
Organism: uncultured Myxococcales bacterium; assembly: GCA_937146725.1. Taxonomy (GTDB): domain Bacteria; phylum Myxococcota_A; class Bradymonadia; order UBA7976; family VGTA01; genus CAKZRU01. Next base: position 16,926 of record CAKZRU010000058.1, on the reverse strand, counting down.
CCCATATTCAAACTCTGCTTAACATTATGCTTAACACTATGCTTGGCCTTTAGCTTATTGTCCGGCTGTGATGATTCAAGTTCAGAGTCCTCAAGCATGACGGACTTATCAAACATGAATATGACCGAACTCAATGGCACTGAAGTTTATGAGTTCTCAAGTCGTGATGGAGAGGATTCAAGCGTCTCTATTTCTGGTCAAATCGCACGGCATGCTCTCATTGAAGGCTTAAAGTCATATATGAATAGCTTAGAAAGCGGAATTGCTCAGCAAGGCGTTTTTGAGGAAGGTGAATTGACCTCAATCTTTAGCATCTTCTTTGATTGTATTGACGATGTTTGTGGAGATGAGTCGATAACAGTCTCTAGTTTTTTGCCCTTAAAGCAGGCCAATATTGCCGATCTATCCTCTGGTAAAAACTTACTCGCTAAACTCGCAGGTCAAGACCCTGTCGGACAGCATAAAGATTGGGCCAATGAGTTTATTGGTTGGGGTCAAGATACACTTAGCCCTGAAGCCCTCATCCGTGATTGGTTTACACAGGTTGAAGAACAAGCGATTAGCATCAGTAATGGAGAAATGCTGATGACACCCAAAGGAGAGCTTATCCAACGTCCTGACTTAAGCTCCACGGGCTTAGACTACACTCAACTCACTCAAAAGTTTTTGCTAGGCGCGGTCGCCTTTTCGCAGGGGGTGGATGATTACCTTGATGACAGTGAAGATGGCAAGGGTATACTCTCTGATCATACAGCATTAGTCGAAGGTAAAAGTTATACTGAATTAGAACACAGTTGGGATGAAGCTTTTGGCTATTTTGGTGCGGCTCGTAACTATTTAGCCTACAGCGATGATGAAGTTGCGCAAGCTGGAGGTCGAGAAGACTTCCAAGGTGCAAATGACCTAAACAATGATGATCAAATTGACCTACTGAGTGAATATAATTGGGGCCATTCGCTCAATGCCTCTAAGCGAGATAGAGGACACAGCACAGACCTAAGCCAAAAGGCATTTGCTGCTTTTTATCGGGGGCGTTTACTTTTAGCTTCTACCAACACTGCGCTTAGTACAGAGGAACTTACTCAGCTTAAGATCTATCGTGACACAGCAGTCCTTGCTTGGGAAAAAGCAATCTCTGCAACTGTTGTACATTATATCAATGCTTGTCTGAACGACTTAGACAGCGGGGCTGAATATGATTTTGCCACATATGCCAAGCATTGGTCAGAAATGAAAGGCTTTGCGCTGTCTTTTCAGTTTAATCCAAGAAGCCCATTATCTTCTGATCAGTTTAGTCAACTCCATACTCTTTTAGGGACCGCACCAACCATGCCCGATCATTCAGATGCTACTTCTTATCGTATGCAACTACTTGAAGCGAGATCACTGTTGGCCAATGCTTATCTCTTTGAGCAGAATGATGTTGACACTTGGTAAACAGCACTGTTGCAATCATAAAAAACCAATTTCATTAAACACTTACCTCTTACCCACTGAATCTTTACCGACTTAAGCCAAGTAAATAACGAATACTCTCAGTGCAATTATTGCAAACTAAAGACAGATAATAAGGTTCTGTATTTTGCATGGTAAACTCAGCAGTTTGTTGCCCATCGGATTCATAAAACCAAGATAAGGCAGTGCCCGCTTCATAGTCTTGTTGGCGACCAACACTGAGTTGTACTTCACCGTCAAAGGGTCTTAAAAATAGGCTAATTGACCATAGCTCACCAGCTCGACCTCTAACCATAAACCAATCCGCATCCGCTGGGCAAAGTGCCAAAGTTAACTCTGCGCCTGAACCGATCGGATAACTTTGCTGAATACTGTCATTTTCTTCAAGATTATCATCATCGTCACAACTAATGATGGGATCCTCAACATTGATGTCGATTTGATAAGCTCCTGTACTTCCATTTGAAATCCCCTGTATCTTAAGATAATGGGTTCCGCTTAGCTCCAAACTCGTGCCTTCAGCGATAGGAAAGAAGTTGGGATAGTACGCAATTTCTTCGCCTGCTTCATTGTAAAGATAAAACTCTGAAGGCGTTTGAGTAAAGATCTGAACCGTATAATTAGTGCTTGAATTTGCCTGAAACTTGTAAAAATCGTCATCTAAAGGACAAAGAATCCCCTCAACCCTAAGAGGAACAAAGGGTATAATCAATATCTCACTCGCATCATTCAGTGCATCATTGGGCTCAAAATTATCTGTAGCGCAACTTTCGGGCTCACTTTCACAGCTCAAGCTGCCTTCTGTAGCACAATAGCCGACAGCCTGACCTTGCAAATAGCATAACTCACCTTCAGCACAGTTTTGATCCCGCTCACACATGGTATAGCAATATCCTTGGCCACTCTCATCAGCTAAGCAATGAGACAAAGCACTACAATCGGCATCACCTTGACAAGGTTCACACTGGCGACTTCGGTCAATCTGCTGACATTGTCCACCCAAGCAAAGTTGATCTTGATCACAGCTTAAGACATCACAATTGTTGAGAACTCGGCAGACTCCTGCAGCACAGGCTGCATCAAGGCAATCATTATCTTCATCACAAAATTGAACTTCAGTACAGCGTCCACGATCGCAGCGACCACTTGCACACTCGGCATGACTTGTACACTGTGTGGCACCACACATACCTAGCAATTCTTGGTTATTGGCATTAATGCAGAGACCTTCCTGGCATTGGCTGCCCTCGTCACATTCAGCTTCTCCTAAACCTCTACTATTACAAGTTGGGCGGCAACCAGCTGTGAATGCTGAACAGCCAAAACCAACGCCACAGCCACCAAAGTCAGCACCCGATGCTTCAATTTGACTTGCATCACAAGGCGCACAAAAAGTACCACGGTTTCCCACTTGGCATAGGCCTGTGCTAAGATCACAGGCTTCCCCCTCCGAACATTGACCATCTGCTGTACAGCGACTTACTTCAGATGCGCATATCCCATCCACGCAAACTTCATTTTCAAGACAAGTCGGGTCACATTCGGGAGGAGGTGGTGGAGGAGGCTCGATGATATCTTGACATACTCCGCTTTCACAACTCTGACCTTCGGCGCAATCTGTATCAAGCTCGCAAATCGTATCGCTAAAACGACACTGACCATTCTCTAAATTACAAACTCGATCACGCGGACAATGTGCATCTTCACGGCAAGGATTAGGCGGTAATAAGCAATATAGCTCTTGGCGATGGCAGATTTCATCATTAAGGCAATCACTATCTACCACACAGCTTTCGTTGAGCGCATTGACTTCAAAGCGGTCGATGCCTCCTCTTGGTTCTTGGCTGCGTCCACCCGGTCCAACTGCTTCAAAAAAATAATAATACTGGGCGACACGCAAACCACCGGCAAGCTCTCCCTGCCACAATCCATTATTCAAATTAAGCGTTAAGCGGTTTGCTGAGCCAAAGTCACTTTGAGTCGGTCTTTGGTTTTCACTATCGGGCGTAACGGCAATCCAAAAAACCTGTACTTCATCTACAGCCCCATTCACCTTGGCGCTAAAAGCATAAGGGCCCAAAGCATCAACACTTCCTCGGGGGGCCGAAAGTTCAACAAAACTTGGTGGCGGAACATTACATGAGGTAAAAATAAAGAGGCCAAGTAAATATAGAGCTCTTAACCATGAGTGAGTCATTTTTACTAAATCCATCACTAAACTTCCCTTACTTCTTGCGGTTTAAGCACATCCCCTTGACGCCACAAACGTCCTCGCCACATTTCTCCACACATCTTAAAATCACCTGCTAATGACCAAAGCGTATATTGAAAGGTTGCTGGTCGATTATGCTCGATTAAAAAGTGACCCACCCAAGCAAAGAAATAGGCAAAAAGCACACCATAAATAAAGCTTGTTTCCACCCAGGTCATCAGGCCAATCATCAAAAGTAAGGCCCAGCTAGCATTACGCTTTGCTTCACTAGTAAAAGCGAGTTTGCCTATGACTAACGCCATAAGAAAAGCAAAGAGCACATTGATGTTTTGAGTTGATAAATAAACTAAATAGGCCATAAAGCCATTGGTGCCAATAAAGTGAACATGACGACAAGAAGCGACACTATGCTCCGATAGATAATAAGGCCAAAACTCACTAAAACTGCTAAAGCGTTCTTTGCTTGGATCTTGCATATTCAACTCCACTTCAATTTGAGATCTATCTGACTTATGATTTAGGCCAAAGAGCTTACACTTTTTCACTAAGTACTCTAGCATATAAAGCCAAATAACACGATTAATCAAAGGATCATCATGCAGTATTATTATCTTTTATCTAAGTCCTTCCTCAGCATTTCTTTATTAAGCCTAAGCTTATTTGCCTGTGATGATCGCGCTCGTTCGTCTGGCGATAATGAAGAAGTGCTTGTGGTTGCAGGCGCTGAAATGGCCGGTGCTGAAATGGCCGGTGCTGAAATGGCCGGTGCTGAAATGGCCGGTGCTGAAATGGCCGGTGCTGAAGCCTTACCACCTAGTGAATGGGTAAGCCTAGAATGTACCGATGGCCAATATAGTGAAATGCTTCCTAACCCTAATGTTGATTTAAGCGACTTGTTTGAAAGCTACACTGCTGAAACTGCGCCTGAGTTTATTTTCCAAGTGCTTGCGCGTCGTTATCCCTTTGCTGAATACTTAGTCAACATAGGTCGAATGGGACAAATTGGAGACTGTCTTGATCTGTTTCTCAGAGATCGTTCAAGTCCAGAAGCTGTCATTAGACAAATGACCACAATTGTTCATGAGTGTGGACATTTTGCCGATATTGATGCCGGTATGTTCCGAAACAACGTTTATCTGATCAGCGAGGGGATTTCTTTTACCTGCCAAGGTGGTGATGCTGTGGGTCGTGGAGATGGTCGAACCTTCGCTCGCAGTCTCATCAATCTTGATGCCTATGCGCTTGAAGCTTGTCGCCAAGGTCCTAACTGTGACTTTTACCGTTCTGTTTATCTTGATGGAGACCCCAATAATGCTAATTTTGAAGGCGGGGATCAAGGATATAACTCGGTACTCGAAGAAACCGCACAATATATTAACTCTATTGCAGTAGGATATGCCTTTAATGACTATTATTCGGGGTCAGTTAGTGAGCGTGACGGCATTTTAACCTTTCTTTGGTATATCACTCGCTATCTCAAAATGGCTCGTGAGGATTATCCTGAAGCCTATGAGTTTATCAGTACTGACCCCTGTTGGCGTGAGCTTCTTTTAACTCTGTGGGGACGTGCTTGGCTTTATCTAGAACTCACCGAAGGATTTCCTCAGCTGGGCATTAATGATGAAGCAATCCAAGGTCGCTTAACGGCTGAATTAGTAAGTGAGATCGATCGCATTAGAAGCTTGGAATGCCCATAAGCCCTGTTCAACACAGCTTGAAAACTTATTCTTCACCCATCATCGCAAAACAACCGCCTACCGAAGTACACACAGCCGATTCTTCAATACAGGCCCAAAGCTCGCTAGGAATGTCCGGAGAAACCGCGCAATAAAAGGTACAAGTATCATAGTCAGCTAGGGCTTCACCATCACTACCCGGTGGAATACAAGGACCTAAATGACGACAAGCCGTATCACAGGTTTCGGCAGAGTTTTGCAAGTCTCCTTCACACACATTACGCCAAGCTCCCGCTTCTGGGTTCATGGGGTCTTCTTGTAAGAAATAATTTGTGTATGCTTCTAAAATGGGGTGATCACAAGGCATTGTTTCATTAACCGAAGCCAAAAAAGTCGCACTTTCAGCATTCATGCTCGCCTGCTCTTGGCATAAAGTCATCATTAAGTTAGAAACGCCCCTTGTGTATGGATCAAGTGGCATACATGCATCAACCAAGCAACTCGCCACCCGAGTCCCAAAGGGTGCACAGTCAATCTGTGAAACCGGTGTTGTAGTTCCACAACGATTCAGCCAATCATCACCAAGTTGTTGCTCAGCAAAAACAAACCAATCTTCACAGGTATCAATCCCCAAAGCAATGCTACTAAAGGGTTCAAAACTGTTACAGCGTTCTTGACATACGGTTGACAGTTGCACGAGCTCCACCGGTGTGGCTTGGCATGATTCTTCCTCAGTCGTATTTAAACAGTCTAATAAGGCTGTACAGCTGAGTTCACATTCATTGACCTCAGTACCGGCTTGCTCAGTGCCGGCTTGCTCAGTACCGGCTTGCTCAGTACCGGCTTGCTCAGTGCCGGCTTGCTCAGTGCCGGCTTGCTCAGTACCGGCTTGCTCAGTACCGGCTTGCTCAGTGCCGGCTTGTTCAGTGCTATCATCACATGCTAATAAAGCCAAGCTAAGTAGACACATAAAAAAACAATATTTTTCTTTAAGAATCATCGATTTCCCCTTTGAGTTACTTCTAGTTTTTACTCATCAACCGTTTGTATGGATTATATTATGCTAAAGCCGAGCTGATCACTTCTCCACGAATCGCAGTGTCGCTCACTGTTAATCCCATGGCATGAATTGCTGTTCGCATGAGGTCTTCCGGCCTGATAGAACGTCCATTTGGGTCCACCTGTCCGGTTGCATAATTAATACGCAAAGGGCTCATGAACTCGTTGGTACTTGCGCCAAGCACTTGTCCTCCTTGTATGCCTCGTCCAATCAACAGGGCGGCGTTACATAAATGATGATCTCGACCACCTCGCACATTAAGCCTTGGTGTACGAGAAAACTCTGAACTAACCACAATGGTGGTTTGGTCTAATAAGCTACCTCCACCCAAAGGGTCTGGCGAGTTTGCTAGGTCTTCCAAAAGCTTGGATAAGGCCAAAAAACCATTATATAGGCTTGTACTATGATCTTGAGCCCACTGCTGATCGTGGGTATCTAAGTTGTTCACAAGATTTAAATGAACGCTACGGCTTAGGCCCGTTTTTAAAGCTTGTGCCGCTAAGGCCGCTCGCCCAAAAGGGGTATCAAGTTGATTAGGTGCAATCCCATAATGCGCTCTTAAACTGGCTTGATGATCTGCATTAAATTGAAAGCTCTCATGGAGTGAGCGAGTCACTAAACGGCGAGCTTGAACACGAGTTTTAAGCGCACGATCAAGTAAGCGCTTGCTTTCAGTGTTTACTTGTTGGCTTTGCCAATGCCGCTCATATTCATTTTGCTGTTTTTCCCAATAACGATTGAGAGCGCCCCGAATATGCACCGGCATATACGAAGGAATCCCCAGTGTTTCTTGCAATAGATATTGTAAGTGATCTACAGAACTCACCTGTAAAGCGGTGGCTGAACTCATCTGATCTTGATTATAACTCTCCACTAAATGTGCCAAATGAGGAATCACCTGCTGGCCCCCATCCACTTCTGTTAAGGCAGCAATTCGTGTGCTGACCGATGACCCTCTTGCACTGAGTCCTGATGGAGCAACGGCCGTATTTAGATGCCGGCGTCCCACCTCATGCGTCAAAGTGGCCATATCTAGGCCACGTACCAAAGCGATTTGCTCACTCCATGCATGCAAAGGTTCCGCACAGGGTCCTAGTTCAAAATGATCTCCCCGAATGGGCTCTCTACTAAATTGTATAGGCAAACGTGTATATCCGGTTTCAATGCCGGTTGCTGAAGCATCTTGGTCGGGATAATCTAGTGGGTTTCTTGGATCTAAACCAAGTAATAAATCCCAACCTCCCTCCAAGCATAAATGCATAAAGTAGCGGCCACCATTGCTTTGACTCTCCTGCGCTAAACCTTGCTCAATAGTAGCTAAAGAGTCTCCACTCAATGATACACCTCCCCAGCCTAAGACTCCACCAAGTCCTAAGCCAAGCCCCTTATAAAAGGATCGTCGTGATAAGTGATGCATAGACTTTGGATCTTTAGATTGCTGATCTTTTCTCATCGTCTTTTCTTTCATCATACATCTCCCTTTTTAACCGCTTAATACAGGGTAAACTCTGGGTCTGTCATTAATGCTAGGCACACAGCAAACCAAGCATCACCACTTGGGTCAGTCGGGCTAGTAGCTACAACTGTATTAAACAATTCTTCAAGCGCCTGTAGGCGAGGGTGGTCATCTTGAGTTACTGTGAACGCAAAAAATCTAAGCAATAAGCGTTTTAGGTTATAGCGTACTTGTGCAGTTGAGCGATCATCCCACGCCAATCCCTCTTGATAAGGCTTAACCAAAGTGCGCTCTGCCCCCAAAGCACTCCGATCTTGCTGAACCCAAGTGTGGCATACACGTTGGGCTCCATCACTTAGGAACTTGCTCATCAATAGGTTAGGCTCTAAGAGCTCATGCGTCACCCCTCGATAATCGGGAGCACCTAAACTAGGCGCAAGTAATTCAAGTATATCAACCGGTCCTTGACCAAAGTCTTCAATCCATCGAATGCCACCGGTGACTTGAGGAAGCATTCGTAAAAGTTGCTCAACACTGACTCGCCGGAGCTGTCTTGCACTGGTCGGCTCAACAGCTATATTGGTTGACATATCCAAGGCAGAATGAACAAACATGTCGCTTTGCTCAATGCCTTGGTCAGTGGCTAGTGAACTTGGACTTGGTGAGTTTTGATCATCACAGGCACAGCAAAGTAGCAAACCCAGTATGATCAAACGACAGATCATCTTATGATAAAATATTGTCATGGTAATTCCGCCTGATCAACGTCTAAATAAGCAGGGTCTGACAAAATCTCGTATGTCAACTCAGCCAAGTTTTGATGCTCTAAAAAACGACTCACATAGTGTTCTAATCTTATCCAATCGCCCTGTGTAGCTTCTTTAGACATCAAGGTTTTAAATAAGTGCTCAGTGGTACAGCGAGCCAGCTTTACTTGGTTTACCCTTTGGGCAAATAAGGCTTTAGGGCCTTGTTCAATATGACGAATTTCTTCACGATTACGCCATTCATAAGACTTAAGTACCCCAAGATAATCATCAGGAATCTCTAAGCCATTTTCTTGAAAGGATTCATGGACATAAAACTGACGACAGCGTTCAGAACAGGTGATGTTTGGATCTGCACAGCGAGCACATTCAGCATCAAAGCTTGGGAAATCATCAGGGTCTAAAAAAAGCGAGCCGTTATCAGCAAAACGCCCCCAATAAGCGGCCAAAGGCTCAAGGCGACTATGGCAATCAGAACAGCCACAGCGCTCACTCAGATTTGGATTTTGACTACAAGGGTCTTCCGGTGCTGGCAAACGATCACTACTTGCCACAAAAGGCGTACAAAGTAACTGCGTGCTGACCCGATTTGCTCTTGAGCGAGCGGTGGGAAAGCGCAGCAAATAGGTAAGGCTCGTTAAAATGCCACTGTGTAAGTCTGATCTTCGATCTACCCATACCCAAGTTTCACGGTTAGAAAAGTCTAATAAAGGCAAGCTATCTAGTTCACTTGGTGCTTGTAAAATCATTGGGTCAAGAACCATTGGAGCAATATAGCGATAATAGTGAACAAGCGGGCCATTGACGAGTTCATCTTGGCGAGTAAAAAGATCAAAATATGAACGTGCTTCATACCCAGCAGCGCCACTGTGCTCTAAAGCCATGTACTCCATTTGTTCTTGAAAAGCCTTAAGAAAAACTTGGGCGCTTTCAATACTCATACAGCGTTCAAGACTAGCCCCACAGCCACATTCACCAGTTAATAAGCCCTGCGTTTCATCACAGGCACCTCCATAGATTCCCGATTCCATGGCTCGTGCTTCCAAAGCACAGACTTTAATCGCTTCATCACTCCAATAGGGGGTCACCCAGGTAAAACCTTCTCGTTGAGTGCCATCAGGATATTCTTCAAAGATAAGCTCGCCATTCTCATCATATTCCACAGGCTCGTCACTACAAGGTACAAAGCCACCTCTTTGATAGATTCCGGTAAAGATTAAAAATAAGCGGTCTGCATGCGGTCCTGTGTCTCCATAAAATGAAGCGGGTAACAATAGGGAAATCGCTTCATTTACAATATCACCTAAGCCCAAAGCCGGCCAAAAACGTTCGGCATTAAAACGCCTGAAAAATCTTTGCGCTTTGGGATGACTTAGTATTTCCCTCACTTGCGCTTCACTCAGTGCTTGCTCTGGCGCTTGACTTAGCAAAGCTTCTTCAGAAGGCAAGGTTCCCCATAGGTCCAAAGTCAATCTTCTTAAATGTCGGCGAGCATCCACAAGCTGATAAGGGATTGAGCTTGTTGTTGTAATGTTTGAACTCACCTCTTGTGCCTGTACTGTTTTTAGTTTTAAGCCATTAGTACTTAGTATTATGCTCAAAAAGAAAGCCACCATACCTACTAAAGAACACTTTCTTACCATGTATCGACAAGTTCTCTTAACAAACATCAGCCTATCTTCCTAAATCATTAATAAATCATTAATAAATCACTGATTCATACTTTTTAATGCTTCTTTAATATGTCAAATTACACTAGCATAGACGCTGTCTTATTACCAAAAAGCCTTTAGCGATTTTGCTTATTAGCGATTGCTCAAACTAAAGAGTCCATTCAATGAAAGCCAAACTTGCTTATATAATCATCACATTTTTTGTAGGTTTTTTGGCGAGCTGCCATGATGAGATGAGCCCATCCATGACAGATTCTATGACACACTCAAGTATGGATGAGGAAGCCGACTTAGGTGTATCCATTGATCAACATGATGCAGGTTCATTAGATGGCTGTACCGCTGATTCTGTCCAAAAGATTAGTGGAATTGCTCTAAGTGATACAGGACAGCCCCTTAAAGACGCAAAGGCACAGGCCTGTGTGATTTTAGAAAGTGGTCAATGGTTATGCTTAAGTCCGGTTTTGAGTAATGAGCAAGGAGCTTGGTCTTTAGATTTGCCCGCTGAGTATCAATGCTTACAGCGTTTAGCATTAAGATTAGTTGCAGATGATGGCAGCTCAACATATTGCGCTACTTTAGAGAGCGAAATCCATCATCATTTTGGCCAAATGGTACTGCCTGACCTTACGACCGGATGGACCGAAAGCGCAATCGACACCGAACCAAGCTTGATCCAACAAGCATTAGAGTCAGATGAAAGCGTACTACTTCATCCTCAAGGATTAAAACTAGCGGTTTCTGATCAAATGATGAAAATACTCTTACTCGAGACGGGGGGCGTATCTTCACTAAAGGATCGCAATGACTGCTTGAGCCAAAGTCATGACTTTGATTATACCTTTGCAATGACACCCGAAGGCTTTAGTCAGGGTACTCGACTTTTATATGTGCCAACGCCTGAGTTAAATGAAGGACAAACTGTAGAATTATACTTAGTTGGTGGCTTATACAGCGAATTAGAAGATGGTAGTATTGTTGAAGAAGGGGCAAGTCATTTGGCATATCAAGGCCAAGTCATCGAAGGCGGCATACACCCCAATATCAACCTGCCTTTTTTGACTTGGTTAGGCCTAAGAGTTCTGCAATAAGCACACTACTCCCCCAACCTCTAAACGGACTCAGCTTAAACAAAGGAAATAATATGAAAAAAAGACTGTTTTCAAAGTATTTATATACTGCTCTTGGTCTAATCTGTTGCTTAAGTATTGCCTGCGAAGAAGAAAAGAATTCAACACAAGCAAATCAAATGATGAGTGCAGGTACATCTGTATTTCTTGCCGGAACGATGCAAGCAGATGAAGGAATGATCATGGGAGGTGATAACGTACAAGCCGGTGTCCCAATGATCGCCGGTGATGATGCACAAGCCGGTTCGGAGATGATGGCTGGTACAGAACTAATGGCTGGTACAGAACTAATGGCTGGTACAGAACTAATGGCCGGAAATAGTGATATAGCCGGTACAGAAATGGAGCCTGAATGTCGTACTCGCTGTGGGTTTCGCTGGTGTGGTGATGATGGGTGCGGTGGCGTATGTGGCCCCTGTGGTGAAGCATTTAGCTGTGTAGCGGGCCCTTGGCCAGAACTACCGGTGCAGGGATATACCTGCCAACCCGAAAGCTATCCCGCAGATGCAATGAGCATGGTATGCCCGCCTAACCCAGATGACATTGGTAAAAATGTTGGCGATGTGATTCCCAATGTTGGTTTAGTAAGATGCGGCGACGAATATCCGGTCAATCATCGGGGAATGTGTGCGGAAAAGGTGACGATTACCTACCAAATCAACGTTGATTGTGCACCATGCATTACCTATGTAAATCAAGTTTTAGCGGACTTAAACGAAGAGTTTGCAAGTCAAGGACTGAAGATTTATGTTATTTTTGATAAGGCTGAAGAATGTAGCGATGTTCGCTTCTTCTCTCCTCGTACGGAAGGGATAGAATATCTAGTTGATATCCGCTATGGCGTAACTTCTGTTTTTGGGACAGGCGGACGTGGGTCTACCTTAGTGATGACCGAAGGCAATCGGATTGTGTCTTATGACAAGGGTCCTTTAGGTGATGGCCCTGACTTAGAAGTACTTCGTGAACAAGTACTGAATGCGTTAGGTTCTAATTAAGCATCTTCCCTAACTTGAGTATTCGGTCTAACTTATTCAGCAATCGTTCCAAAGCTTCTCACTTCGAGTAGGCTCATTCCATACTCACTCATTGATGAGAGGCTCAAGTTTAGTCGAATCACATCATTGAGCGAGGTTATACCTTCATAAGCATATGTTAAGCTGTGGTCATTTTGGTTCGCTGAATCAGCTAAAATATTGATCGGCTCTAAGTCTATAAGCTGACCATTACTTAATTCAGCACTGATGCTTAATTGGTGGGTAGGTGCAGGAATTAATGACATCACATGACCGGGTACACTCGCCCAAGAATAATCACTTTCACCTTGGGCATTTGTTGTGCCTAAATAGACCTCCACCCGATGTAAACTAGAGGCAGAGTCAAATGAAATACTTTGCTCAAGTAGACCCATTGGTGGCGCATATGTTCCATGATTCTGATAATTTTCATCTCTAATCCCTTGAGTAGAGTCAAAGGCCAAGCGACCATAACATTGCCCATTATGCTCAGCAAACCCCGCTAGGCATGGACCACAGTCTTGGCTATTCACTGCACATTCGCTACGATGCAAAGTTGAACAGTTCATATTGCATTGAGCTTGGCGAGGGAAAGAAGCAGCAGCTCGAGCTTCCCATACTCTAAGCGCTTCATCTCGAGCTCTTGAACTTGTTTCATCAATAATTATTTCTCCGCTTTCAGGATGAATAAAGCTTGGTTGATCAACACCTAAAGGAAGCGCTCTTGAAACCAATTCTTGAGCACTCATAGTCACAAGATTGTCAGCAGATATTTCATAGCCTCCAGTCGCTAAACTTTGCCAAGGCTCTTGAGCGCTACAGGCTAGTTTTAACTGTGTGGGTTCATCTGTATTATGGACTAAACAAGAGCCATATAAAGGATCTTCCTCTCTGAAAAACCACCAAAGGTCAGGTGAAGCAAAGGGATGGATCCGTTCACAATCTAAGCAGGCCTGTGTACTATTATTTGGTCCCGGACGATATGTATTATAGCTTGTGACTGTATAAATCGCTAAATTATGTTGATCAACCGCCTCTCCATAAGCTTCATTTCTGCGGTGATAGGGTTCTTGATTATGATAAGAATACGCGGTACCTGTGCCACCTGAAAGCACAGCGCGATTATGCTTAGTTCCCAAGATATGTCCAATTTCATGAGCGAGCGTCAGCCGATTTGCCCCCACTCCGCAACGATCAGGATGTGCAGTAAAACCTGTATTTAAGATCACCGTTGCTCGATCTTCACGGACAAAAGTCCCATATAAAAAGTAAGCAAAGCCCATATATGAGGTTGTTTCACTGACTAAAAATACGCTTAGGTCTCCCCCCACCTCTCGACGTTGGTTTTGCATATATTGATTAAACCTAGAGTTCACTAAGCTACTAATCGAATGTGGTCTTAAGTCTGTTGTAAAAGGTAAAATACCAGCAATACGATAACGATAATGCGGTGGGAATAAAGAATCCTTTAGGCCACGGTTGGCTTCTGAAACTGCATTAATCACCCAAGATCTAAGTAGTGAAAAGTCTCCATTAAAGTCTGCTAAAGCATCTGCATCATAAAAGAAGACTAAATCCAAACTCGACTCACAAAATGGGTCACCTACCAAACAAGGGTGAGAGTAACTTTTACTCAGTGGATCCCGAATGGAAACACTGCGGTATTGTGAATCAGTACAAGCATGACAGATACGGTCGCTTGTACTTGTACATTGTCCGGTTTGAAATTGATTATCTTGGCAAACTGTGCAAGGTATGCATTCAGTATTTGAGTTCTGATCATGATCCCAAAAGCCAGAGTCACATTCATACATCACGGGCTCACCGGCCATCACGGGCTCACCGGCCATCACGGGCTCACCGGCCATCACGGGCTCACCGGCCATCACAGGTTTCATTTGAGGTAAAGGCTTTGATTCACAAGAATACAAGATAAAACTCAATATTAAATAGAGCCTTAAACTCGAGCCCATTTGACTGTTATTCATCATTAATTACCTTAGTCGTCTACTATTAAGGTATCAATCTTATTATGAATTTAGCCCGTTGTTAACCAATACTTATTTCAAAGAAATACCTTAAGTTTTTAATTGAAGTTTAGCCCCTAACTGTGACAGAGCTTGCTGTGCTTGGCCCAATTGAACAAACTGATCAGAGCGCTGAATAATTACAGGTGTATTTTGGGTAGCAATGAGTGCATCTGGCAAAGAATAAGACCAAGTTTCACAAAGCCATTTAACAATTAAAAGAGGCTGGTGCCCGACCTCAAGCATACTGAGAGCCACCCGACCTTGGCCAACTTGTGGGCAGTCAAAAGTGTGAACATCGGAAGCCCTTTGTTCTGCACGGGTAAAGCCATCTAAAAGAGTACTTTTACCTTGGCTAAGCTGCTTAAACCTTGCGACTAGATCTGTGGCTGACATACTGGTTTTAGTATTAGGCCCAAGTGTCTTTGCACCACTCAAAGAAGATTGTTGTACGGATGAGCTCTGATTGAGTTCATCTAAGGCATTAAATGATGAGCTATTCCCTTGATTAGATGTAAGGTTGAAAGCATCTAATAACGAAGCAGAATGATCGTTTGAGGATGACATTAGACTAGAGGCCTCTAGCAGTTGATGACTTGCTGTAGGCATCGCTGATCCCAAGTTCATTTGCTGAGCCATACCACGAATCATCTGCATCATTTCTTCGAGAGCGGCTGCTTGATAAGCCTGTCCTGCAATCAGTACTTCGCCTTGTTCTGTTAATTTAAGAAGGGAGGAACTCACCTTTTCTAACGAAGTACGTAAAGCTGACAAAGTTGGATCTGTAGCAATGACTTGCCTTAGATTTTGCTCTACTTGATCTCTAGAAAGTCCAGCCTTTTGCTGACTAAAGGCTTGGTCTAGTGTGTTAGATCCGGCATGATCAATTTGCTGCACAAGCTGACTTAGATGTTGGGTTTGATTTAGATCCAAACCGGCTGCTTGAACTTGTTGACTTAGGGCTGTTTCATTGACGGCTTTATCTGGATGACTTTGTATATACTCAAAAGCAGCTTCAAGCCCTTTTTCAATCAGTACATTGGCTCCTGGTGGAATAAAGGCAGCAACTGCGACTCGACCAACAAAGGCAGCTTCCGAACCATATAAAACGGTATTCATAAAGCTCTGTTTTGCGTAGTAGCCATCAGCAACGACACAGCCTGAGAGTTCCCTCAATTCTTCTGAATACTGCTCAATTTGATGACAAGCAATCTCTAAAGCACTCCCTTCAAAGCTTTGATCCATCTTTAAAGAATAGGCCTTTTTATCTGACAGATGTCCAAGTGCAATGAGGTTCATCTCTAGCCCACGCTCTATTTTATGAGTACTTCGGCTACTCCCATTGTGATAGTAACCAAGACCTTCTGTATGCTTACCGCTTTTCCGAATAAAAGTAGCATCAAACAACAGACAGAAGTCTGAGTTTGACTGTGCCAAGTATGGATGATGATGTGTAATCAACTTGGCGTTTAATTCTAAATAATCAAAGTCTACTGAGGCCCAACGCCTTAATCTTTTCACACTTCCGGCACCATATCTAGATAGATTACGCATCGTCGCTTTGCCGCTAAAACAGATCAAAGCACTAAGTAAAGCAAGAATTGCCTTCTGTTGGGGCTTGAATACACCATGCATTTGTGTAAGTATTTTTTTGACGTAAGTCATGAGGGACTCCTTTTTTTAGGTTTGTTTTGCGACTTCTAAAATAAAGGATTCCCTCTTCTTTTTCTATACTTATCGTATGTAATTGGCTAAGTGGATATGTGCTCCGATTTGCTGAAGAATTTGGAATTAAGCAAACTGTCCACCTCATTGTTTTTTTAAATAGGGTTAAAGTTAAAGGTTTGCTTATAATTTTGGTTTATTCCAGTGTTATTCAAACTTGAATCCAGATTTTAAGCACAGAGAAGTCGACGTTGTCTTGTAAATGATCATTGTTAAACACTATCCATTGCTTGACTTTAGCATTTAGTTAGTTTACCAATAAAAAAACCCTTTTACTGCATATGGCTTAAATCAATATGAAGATAAGAAATGATCAACGATCTGAATACTTTGCAGATCTAAATGTGTTGAATGTTAGCAACGATGAAAGAGAAGTGGTTGCTTGCTTTAAACTAGACCCTGATATGCTTATTGGGGAGGGCAACAGTCGAGTATGTATAGCTCTTGATAGTTCTGTTTCCATTAAAGAAATGTTTGGGGTTGGTATGGGGATGTTCAATACCAAGCCTAATTATATCGAGATGGTAACTAAGTCTATTGGTAAAATATTGATGCAGGTTTCAAGTGAAGAACATATGCCAGTTTTTTATTGGGCTTTGGGTCGTAAAGGCGATGCTTTGGAAATGGCTGGAGAGTTCAGCGAAGAAGAAATCGATGAGGCACAAATCAAAGGACCGCAGGTAGAAAAATGGGGGCGTGGTACACGACTGACTCCAACATTACAATATATCT
>CAKZRU010000057.1 GCA_937146725.1 uncultured Myxococcales bacterium | reverse complement strand
ACCGCCCTAGAAACACAGCATCAGGCCTTGCGTGATGAATTACGAGTGTTGATGCCGGAGTTTGAAACAGTAAAGCGACAGCAAGAGCAAATGCTAAGACAGCAGGCCTTGCAGGGGGATATGTTAGGGCAGGTGCAAGAGACTTTGGATGCGGCTTTGGCCTTTAATGCGCCTTTGGCCGGTGAAGGAGTGGTTGGGCCACAGGTAAGTGTGTTCTTAGGGGCGCGTGGTCGCTTTCAAAGCGCTTTGCTTAATGGGGATTTAACCGGTGCTGAAACAGCCTTAAACGAGATGAAAGCCATTTCGCCCAATGGCAACACCTATCGGGTGAGCCTGATGGCCTTTAGGGCGGCTCAAAAGGACTTTAATGGCGCTGAACAAGTGGCCAAAACTATTGTGGGCGCCGGAGCAAATAATCCTAGACTACAACGCGCTCGCCAAAGCCTAACTAAGTTGACGCAAGCTCGGGCAAGTGCAAGCCCAAATGTGAGCGCAAGTACTAACAAGCAGTATAAAGAGGGTGATCAAATTGGCGACAAGGGGTGGACGCTAACCGCCTTGCTTGGCCGGGGTGGCATGGGGTCGGTTTGGCGGGCTAAAAACAGCCGAGGACAAGAGGGGGCAGTCAAGTTGATGAATGTGACCCTAAGTCAAGACAGTCAATTTGTGAGTCGCTTTCAAGCTGAAATTGATGCTTTAGACAAGGTGAGTCACCCAGCTGTAATCGATATTTTGGACTGGGGACAAGACAGAGTATATGGCGCTTGGTATTTTGTAATGCCGTTTATTCAAGGGGCTAGCTTGCGTTCAAGCTTACGAGGTGGTGCTTTAGATGAGACCAAGGTCAAAGAGCTTCTTAAAAAGGTGCTAGCCGGCTTGGTGGCCTGTCATGCCGAAAAAGTGATTCACCGCGATATTAAGCCCGAAAATATCATGCTTAAGCTTGATGGCTCACCGGTGCTGATTGACTTTGGGATTGCGCATCAAGACGGTGTGGGCACGGGACAGACGCAAATGGCGACCGGTGGATATGCACCGCCCGAGCAGTTGAAGGGTCGGCCGGTGGATGGCACAGCCGATTTATACGCTTTAGGCATGACCTTAGCGGAATGTTTAGGCTCAAAGGCCGATGAGGATATGTGGGATGGATTAATCAGCGCAATGACACATCGCAAACCGTCTAGACGTGGCACAGCCCAAGCCTTGCTTGACAAACTCAGCGAAGCGCCCAAAAAGTATTTTAGCAGTATACCCGGCCAAGATCCCAAGGGGCCTTTTAGCACGCAAGAAGTTTGTGCCCAAGTGTTAGCCGGTGCCAAGGACTTGCACTTGTGGTGGGAGGGTGAAAGCGCTTGGCAAAAGTGGGATGTAGTGGCTGAAGTGAAAGCGCTTGTGGGTAAGCAACGCAAGCCAACACCTCCGCCTATGCCCGCACAGTTAACACCACCGCCACCGCCACCCAAGCCCCAACTCAAGGCCGGCGATCGGGTGGAAAGCAAGGTGGGCGCTGTCAGTTTTTATGAACGGGTGATTCCGGCGCCATCAGGTGGCAAGCCCTTTATGATGATGGAAACGCAAGTGACCCAAGCTTTATATCGTGAGGTGACAGGTGAAAGTCCAAGTAAGTTCAAGGGCGATCAATTACCTGTTGAGCAAGTCTCTTGGGAAGACGGAATTGCTTTTTGCAATGCGCTATCCAAAAAGCTTGGTTTAACGCCTGCTTATAAAGGTACAGACAATAACTGTGAGTTGGTCAGTGGAGCAAATGGCTTCCGACTGCCCTTTGAAGCAGAATGGGAGTTTGCTGCCAAAGGTGGGCAAAACTTTAAGTATGCAGGTTCGGATAATATTGATGAGGTGGCTTGGTATGGAGGGGGAATGTTTGGTGGTGGTGGTCAAAGTGGTGGACTTGGTGCATTAGGCACAGCAGGACTGTTAGGTTTAGCAGGTTCTTTGGGCAAAATGGCTTACGATGAAACCAAAAACGACTCAGGTGTACCATTGACACCTTTAAATACAATGAACGCGGCAGGTAGATTTAACTTAGAAGCAGAAATAGCTCGTAGAATGGGTCAACAAGCACCCAATCCAGTAGAGTTTGGTTTATTACCACAGAACACTTTGCCTGAACTATCAGGTGGTCAAGCAGTACCTACAGGCATGATGATGGGTGGTGAAGTGATGATGCCGATGGAAATGGCAGAAGGTGGTTCTTTACCTAATAAAGGTTTAGAAGCACTTAACAAAGTCGCTCCTGAAGTTGTAGATCGAATGGGTTACAACATGGGTGGTTATGTCATGCCAATGCAATATGCAGAAGGTGGCAATGTAGCCATGGAAGACTTTGAAAGAAAAAATGGCATGATTAATGGAATGGGCACTGAAACCAGTGACGATGTACCTGCGATGTTATCTGATGGCGAGTTTGTCATGACAGGACAAGCTGTAAGAGGAGCAGGTTCGTATCAATTAGAACAAGGTGATGGTGGTATTCTTAACCTTATCCCATCGTTAGATGAAGACAGAGAGCGTGGTACAGAGCTTATGTACAACATGATGGAGGTCTTTAGCAATCGTGCAAACGCAAGTTAAAGGATAATTATGTCAATAATGGATAACATGAGAAGGGCAATGCAAAATGTTAGAGGCCAGATTATGCCTAGAAATCTTGAGCCACAAATTTTGCCAGCTCGAACGCCAACAAGACTACCACCAAATATATTGGCTGGTATAGGCAACATTCCTGGTTTAAATTTAGATTTTTCTAAGCTGCCCAAGAACATAGATTTCAGTAATTTAGATCCAAGAGCTATTAATGCTAATCCGCAAGGCTTTCAAGACATGATCGAGCGAGCGAGAGCTCAAGAAGGACTACAAGGATCGCTCCCAGTAGAAAATTCTATGGGCATGGTTGGCACTATGGGTGGTCCCGGTTATGGCGAGTACCCACTAGGCACAGCAGGACCAAGAGTTGATCCAAGTGATCCTAATTACATACCTCCACCTGCACCTAAATCATACACAGATGTAGATGGAAACTTACAATTTGGCGATATGCCAATAACAACTATGCCAGTTGGTGATCCTGTGCCTTTGCCAGGTTTTGTTCCACCTGTACAAACTGCTGCACCTGCACCTGCGCCTTACACTGGTGCCGGTTATGATGCCTTCGGTGAACAACCTTTTGTCAGCTCAGTCAACAGAGTCGAGAGCGGATTAGATCCATTAACCAAACAATTATTATTCGGTTTAGACGGTAAAGGTGGGTTTATACCAGGAGCCATGAGAGCTGCTGAGAAGGTTTTTTATGATGATGAGGGTAAACCTGTTGTTATTGAAGAAAAAGTTGCAGGATTAAGTCCAGATCAGCTTAGAGCGCAAGAATTAGCCAGAGAAGGTGTTGGTATACAAGATTCTTACTTACAAGGCGCACAAGACGCTTATGGCCGAGGTGTTTCTGCTTTAGAAACAGGTTTGGGCCGCGCAAGAGGCTTGGCCGAACAAGGACTCGGTGCGACCAGGACAGGACTCGGTAGTTTAGAATCTGGTTTATCACAACAAGAAATGATCTCCAGAGGAGCTACAGGCGACTTTGGCAGAAGATTAGCAGGCGTTGGCCGTATGGCCTTGGGATCTACCGGTGAATTCGGCGGTAGACTCGGTGAGTCTGAAAATTTATTACGCGGTACGGTCGGTGGTTATGACCAGGGACTAACCGGACAATTTTACAATCCTTTTGAACAGCAGGTAGTGCAACAAACTATCAGCGATATTTTAGAACAAGGTGACAAAGCAGAAGTCGCAGCCAGAGCACAGGACATCGCCAGAGGCGGTGAATCAGCGTTTGGATCCAGAGCAAGATTAGGAGCCGCAGAGCGCCGTGAGGCGTTGGGTAGGGGTTTAGGTGAGGCTGTTAGCGGTATACGCGCAGGCGGGTTCGGTGAGGCTCAGAGACTAGGTTTAGGTGAGTTTGCCAGACAAAGAGATGCAGAGAGAGCTGC
>CAKZRU010000056.1 GCA_937146725.1 uncultured Myxococcales bacterium | reverse complement strand
TAACCTTTTACAGATGGTGCCGATCATTGCGATTGCGCCTTTACTCAACATTTGGTTTGGCTATGGGATTATTGGGGTATCGGCATCAGCGATGATTGTTTCTATCTTTCCTGTGATCGCAAATACTGTTGATGGGCTAAGGTCGATTGATCCACAGCTACGAGAGCTTTTTCAGATTTATGAGGCGAATGCGAATCAACGTTGGCGCTTATTAGAGATTCCAGCTGCTTTACCACAGATTTTTACCGGTTTTAGAATTGCGGCAGGATTAGCCGTGATTGGAGCGGTGGTTGGTGAGTTGGTGAGCGGTGTATTGACCGAACCACCGATTGGCGCAGTCATCGCTTCTAACTTACGCACCGGTAAACTAGATATCGTTTTTTCAGCGATTGCTTGTTCGGCTCTAGTGGGCTTTGGCTTATTTGGTTTGGTATCTTGGTTGGGGCAAGGTTTTATGGTGGGACTTGGACAAGAGAAAGCAAGGCAAGAGGATCAACTAAATACTCAACAAAAAAAGCAAGAGCAAGTATGGCTTGGTGTATTTGGTTTAGTATTAGCCAGCCTCACTCTATTTGTTTTCCTCTTTCCGCAAAACCAAGAAAACTCTCCAAAAACACCTAAAATGGAAGCCATCAGTGCTGATCAAAGTCAAGAGCAGCAGAGTAAGCCAAAAAGACAAGAAATCACTAAAGTTCAATTACAGCTCAATTGGGTACCGGAGCCTGAGTTTGGGGGGATTTATGAGGCAAAGCGTCAGGGGTATGACAAAGAATATGGTCTAGATCTTGAGGTGATTACTGGAGGACCTGGAACCCCCACACCTCAGTTGCTTGCGCAAAGAAAAGTAGATTTTGCTGTTCTTGATGGAACTCAAATTATGAGTATGCGAGCGAAAGGTGCCGATATTGTAGGTATTTATGCAAGCTTTCAAAAAGATCCACGCGCTTTTATGATTCATGACCATCATCCGGCAAAAAGTATTAAGCAATTATGGGCAAGTAAGGGGTTGATGGCGGTAGAACCAGGCTCATTATTTATGCAATGGCTTAAAAAGACTTATGGAGAAAGCCAACTGACTTGGGTCAGTACTTCGGGCGGACTTGCCCAATTCAAGCTAAATCCAAAGCTGTCACAGGCCGTTTATGTCTTCTCGGAACCGGTCACATTACAACTTGATCAGGTTGCAACCCGCTTATTTCCGGTAGCAGACAGCGGGTTTAACCCGTATGCGGTGGTGGTTGCGACCCATGGTGATATGATTCGTAAAAATCCTCAGCTTGTTTTAGCGATGAAGCAAATGTTAGGGAAAGCTTGGGCCTCTTATCTTGCTCAAACAAAAGAGACAAACCAAATGCTAAGTAAGTTGAACACAGCAATGTCTTTTGAGGCGATGGAATTAGCAAGTAAATATGCAGAGCCTTATATTCGTGGTGAGCAAACAACTTTGGGGACTATGGATGAAACAAGATGGAAAGTCTTACAGAAACAACTCACAGCTCTTGAGGTGATTTCTGAACAAAAGGCAGGCTTTGCTCAAGCTTGTTTTTGGCAGGAGAAATAAAGATCACTCTGTTCACTTCGCAAGTATTTACCATATAAACGATCTTTGCTATGCTTAAAGCTTATGTGAGTAGAGACTTGAGGAGAAGCGTTGATGGCTAGTGATTTAAGTACAGATGGTGCAAAAATCCTTCGGTTACATAATGAAGAAAGTATGCAGAGTATTCAGCGTCAAGTGAGTACACCACCGCGACGCGTTCCTTCACTTTATCCAACCTCTCCACCGACTAGTATACAAGTGGATGATGAAAGAGCCATTCCGGTGTCATCACGTCCGATTGCGCACTCTTTGCGACCAAAGCCCGCTCCGGTTACGATGGAATCATTACGTGAGCAACGAGATGCAAATGCCTTGGCTAAAGAAGAGATAGAAGCACAAACTCTTTATGATATGTTTGAAGTGCATCCAAGTGTGTCCGAAGAAGGATTAAGGCGAGCCTATAAAAGGATGTGGGCCTGTTTTCATCCCGATCACTTTTCAAGCTATGGTCTGTACTCAAGAGTTCAGCTCGAAGCTCTACTCAATCAACTTCAAGAAAACTTTGAGCTATTGATGAATCCGATTAAGCGTAAAGCATATGATGCTCAAGCGTTTCCCAATGGAGTGCCTAAACGCCCACAAAAAAGTACTGAAAACTCGGTTTTATCTTCTGCCTTGCAACCTTTAGTCAGTCAAACTCTGGCCCAAAAACATTGGATACCTCAAGCAAACTATCATTTATTTGGTGCTCGACTTAAAGATTTTCGTGAACGCTGTAACATTTCTCTCACCACAGTTCATGAAAGAACTAAAATTAGCTTATCGATGTTAAATTATATCGAAGAAGATCAAATTGATGTGTTGCCGGCTCCTATTTATCTAAAGGGCTTTATGAAGGAACTTCTAAAATTGTATACCCTAGAAGATAAAGTCAATCTTGATGAATGCATTGCTTATTACCAAGACTTTAAAAATTCCTAAGGCCTTTATTCATTAAAGTTATCAAGCAACTCATAAAGCAAAACTTGAAGCATTGTCCAAATCATGAGAGAAGTAATTCTGCTGTTAGAAGTTTATTTAAAGCTTCAACATTTTTATCAATTCTATGAGGGATTTAATTATGAAACACCTATTTTCACTTCTTACCTTATGTCTAATCGCTAGCCCTGTATTTGCTGATACAGTGGTTGAAATCAAAAGTGTTGAGTTGGAAGCAACCAAGGCTGATGGTAAGCCCTGGGATGTAAAGATTCCTATGAAGAAAGGAAGTGAGCTTCCTGACATTATGATTGAAATTGTGTCAAACAGTAAGGTTGTTTTTAAAACCGCAAAGCAAAAAGATACCTTAAAGGCTGCGTACACTGGTCAAAAGTTTAATATTCCAAATGGCAGTAATGCAATTATTAAAGTATGGGATATGGATGCAATGGGTCATGATATTGCTGCTGAAATTCCCTATGTTTTCACTGGTAACCAAGCACACGCAATCCAAGTAAAGACATTTAAAAACGTAAAAATCAATATGAGAAGTCCCATAATTCAACTTTTCCTATCGTAGGGAAACAATCGGAATCAAACACACGAGCGATAATATCGCCGCTTGGGCGGCGTTTTGTGGATAAATCATGGTCGAAGCGTCTTACTTATTAAATATTAAAAATAATGATGATGAAGTCGTGGGGAATAACATGTGTTGCTGGTTGCTAGGCTCCTCAAATAGTAAGAAGCAATTTTCTTTTCTTTTAGCAGCCAGCGCATGCATTGGGGGATTCCTCTTTGGTTACGATACAGGTGTAATATCAGGTGCACTCTTGTTGATAGACGATGACTTTAACTTGGATGACACGCAAAAGGAACTGGTGGTAAGCATCACCATCGCAGGTGCTTTTTTAGCAGCGAGTCTTGCAGGCTGGCTGTCAAATGTTCGAGGCAGAAAGTTTGTAATAGTCTTGGGTAGTGTTGTCTTTGCGATTGGCGCCATCGTTATGGCTGTGGCGACCGGTCTAGCCGCCCTCGTAATCGGTCGGCTGGTGATCGGACTCGGAGTGGGATTTGCGTCAGCTGTAGTACCGTGCTATCTCAGTGAGACATCGCCGACACGCACACGCGGATTCTTGGCCACATTCATGAATCTCAGTATCGTCGTTGGGCAACTTGTGGCTTCCATCGTAGCAGGCAGCTTCAGCGAGGTGTCGGGGGGATGGCGCTACATGTTAGGTTTGGCTGCCCTGCCAGCCATCATTCAATTCTTCACCTTCGTACTGGTCATGCCCGAGTCCCCCTCTTGGCGGCCCCCCGGAGGCCGCGTTATGACTATAAAGTTGGTGATGATGGTGAGGCCCTCCAGTCGACGCGTGCGCCAGAGCCAGGCTATGCTCTAGGGTCCGAACGCG
>CAKZRU010000055.1 GCA_937146725.1 uncultured Myxococcales bacterium | reverse complement strand
TGGAAGCGGGGCGCAAGATCCTAGACTTCAACGAGCGATCACGGGGATCACCGCCTTGGTGGGGCAAAGTAAGCGCGAACGCTTAAGACAGCAACAAGCCCAACAACAAGCCCAAAACTCTAATCCTGAGCAAGCCTCTGTACACTTAAGCCAAGGCGCTAAAATTGGAGATCAAGGGTGGTGCCTTAAAAGCCTCTTGGGCCGAGGAGGCATGGGAGAAGTGTGGCAGGTTGAAAACCATTTGGGAGCTCAGGGTGCTTTAAAGTTAATGCGTCATAGCTTGGGCGCCGATCCACAGTTTGTGCGTCGTTTTCAAGATGAAATTCGGGCCTTGCAGGGATTATCGCATGAGTTGGTGATCAAGATTTTAGATTGGGGCTGTGATCAAGAGAGTGGCCTGTGGTATTTTGTGATGCCTTTCATTAAAGGCATGAGTCTACACCGCATTATAGCTCAAAAAAAGCTGAACTCTGCCCAAGTCACACGCCTTGCTTTGGATTTGGCTTCAGCTTTATCGACCTGCCACCAAAAGCAGATTGTGCATCGAGACATTAAGCCCGAAAATATTATGATCAATGAGCAAGGACGACCGATCTTGATCGACTTTGGTATTGCTCATACGCACACCGAAGCTCAGCAAACAACGATGGCTACTCCCGGCTATGCACCACCGGAACAGCTTCGAGGACACAAAATAGAGGCAAGCGCTGACCTTTATGCATTAGGGCTTACCTTGGCCGAATGCTTGGGCGATCATGTGGATGAGCAGTGGGAGCGTCTTTTGGCCAAGCTAACACACTATCGACCCCAACGGCGGGGCAGTGTGCAAGAGCTATTAGTGCATTTGGGAGGCGGTACTCAATATCATTTGTGGCGAGAGGGTAAAGAGCCACAAGGGCCATTTGGGCTTAAAAAAGTGATACAGGAGCTCTTAACAAACGCTCAAAATGTTAGATTATGGTGGGCAAAGGCCAATGGGTGGATTGCATGGCAAGAAGTGACTGCTGTCAAAGAGGCTTATCAAAAAGCCCAAGCGCAGCAAGCCCGTCCTCAGCATCAAGAAGCTTGGGAAGCGCCCACTCCGCCACCGATTAGTGAGTTTAGGGCAAGACATGATCCAATTCTCAGTGCCGAAGAGGAGTTTAAGCGTGCCGAAGCCGAAGCTAAGCAAGCTTTTGAGCGAGCTCAGCAAGAAATGAAGCGACAGGCAGAGGCGAAAGCAGATCGGAAAGAACGAGCCCGACTAGATGCGATCAAGCAGGCGCGCATACTGCATTTGGAAGCCCGCCGAGAAGCCATGGAATGGGCAACTCGCTTTTTTAGGGGTGAGCTTCAGGCCGATGAGCTCAAGGTCAAGCTTAGGGCTTGTATGCAAAAGGGTAAACTGAGCTTAAGTGACTTGCCCGAGGCTGTGCGTATGTTGGCGGCTACTGTTGGGGATCGTATTGAACACATGGTAGGTGGAGTAAGCTTTGCTGAACGCGTTATACCTGCCCCACCAAATGGCCACCCTTTTTGGCTGATGGAAATCCAAGTGACCCAAGCACTTTATCGTGAAGTAACCGGAGAAAGTCCTAGCAAGTTTAAGGGTGATCAATTACCTGTGGAACAGGTTTCATGGACGGACGGAGTTGCCTTTTGTAATGAATTATCAAGCAAACTTGGCTTAACTCCTGCCTACAAAGGGACCGACAACAACTGTGACTTAATCAGTGGAGCCAATGGCTTTAGATTACCCTTTGAAGCTGAGTGGGAATTTGCGGCCGAAGGTGGCCAAAGCTTTAAATATGCCAGCTCAGACAATATTAATGAGGTAGCTTGGTACAGAGATAATTCTGGCCAACAGACTCATGAAGTAGGCAAAAAGAAGCCCAATGGATATGGGGTATACGACATGAGTGGGAATGTGTGGGAGTGGTGCGCGGATGACTTTGACAACCCAGGCCAACATCGTCTCGGGGCGTCTGAGCGGGCTCGCCGTGGTGGGTGTTGGGCCAGCAAAGCCCACAGCTGTGTGGTCTCTTACCGCCGCTGGAACTCGCCCGATTTCCGCGGCGGCGACCTTGGTCTGCGTCTTTCCAGGTCACTTGGCTAGTTGACCATTGACCCTTGGGTCAATTATTCCCAAGCACCGTAAACATCATTAAAGTCAGTGTTGGGCTGACGCGTGATGGTAAATTCACCAATAAACGCCTGACCTTGAAAACGATAATTTGTTAATAAGACTTGAAGAGTATTGCCTACACGATTGTCTGCGTGGTCATAAGCGATTTCAATCTTCCCCTGTCGGAATATTCCTTTACTATCTATACAGCCATTACCAAAATCTATGGTGATGAGGTTTAAATCAAAATCATTAGTTATTACTGCACAACTTCCTCTTCCGAAGAATAAATAGCTGTCAATATGAGTAAAGGCTGTACCGGAAGGGTCTCTATCATCAAGATTGGAAATAGCGTCAAAAGTTAAGACT
>CAKZRU010000054.1 GCA_937146725.1 uncultured Myxococcales bacterium | reverse complement strand
TTGCTTGTTTAGGTAAAAACTCTCCTGAGGAAATATATCAAGCAGCAAAGCTAAAAGCCCAAAAAGTAGGCCTAAAGGTGGCCTAATGCTTATCTTGATTAGGCAATTTAGCGATGGCAAACTGTCCACCTCATTGTTTGATATTATCTTAACTTTTGAAGCCACCTACTAAAATGAGGTAACTTTGTTCATGACTTGCTATGCTGAAAAGCAAAAAAGTCACAAATATTTAACCAATGCGTTAAGGAGCTGAGTTTAAGCTATGCAACAGACTGAGGAAAACTCAAAACAAGAAACTATAATGAGTCTGAAAGAATTCGTTCAGCATGCTGATTATTCCTTTCTGAACTCTCTAAATAGCGACCCTCAAGCGAAGCAAGATGGGGAAGATCATTATCCTCGCGAAGTACTCTCTGGGCATTATGTACCCGTTACCCCAACACCGATTAACACCCCAATTTATGTTGCTCACAGCTCCACCTTATTTAAGGAACTTGGCGTGAATGAAGACTTAGCTCAAGAAGAAGACTTTTTACGTCTTTTCTCTGGTGATATGAGTGTTGCGCAAGTGCCTATGAAGCCCTATGGCTGGGCAACTGGATATGCCTTATCAATATATGGAACCGAGTATACTCAGCAATGTCCTTTTAGAACTGGAAATGGCTATGGTGATGGACGAGCAATTTCCATTTTTGAAGGTCAGTTTTTAGGAAAGCGTTGGGAATTACAGTTAAAAGGTTCTGGACGTACACCTTATTGCCGAGGAGCCGATGGGCGAGCGGTGCTTCGTTCTAGTGTTCGGGAATTCCTGGCCCAAGAATTGATGCATGCACTTAACGTACCGACATCACGTTCTTTCACTTTATATATGTCTAAAACAGAAAGCGTCCGTCGACCGTGGTATAGAAAAGACTCTAGTTCTTTTAACCCTGATATAATGACTGATAATACTGTCGCGATCTCTACTAGGGTAGCCCCATCATTCTTACGAGTTGGTCAGCTTGAACTCTTTGCCCGTAGGGTTCGCAATCAAGCTCATCCAAAGGCTATGAATGAGCTAGAAATGATCGTGAAACATTTAATGGAAAGAAATTACCCAGAAATCGACTCTACTCTTCAATTCAATAAGCAAGTCGTCGAACTCGCTAAGCTTTTCCGTCATCGTCTCATCAACTTGGTTTCTCATTGGCTTCGTGTAGGATATTGTCAAGGTAATTTTAACAGTGACAATTGTGCAGCAGGTGGTTTTACCCTTGATTATGGTCCTTTTGGCTTCTGTGAGTTATTTGATCCAAGATTCCAACCATGGACCGGTGGGGGAGAGCATTTTTCCTTCTTTAATCAACCGGCCGCCGCCGAGGCAAACTATGGTATGTTTTGCTCGGCTCTAAGGCCCTTACTTGAAGATGAACCAGCCGCACTTGAAGAACTTCATGCCCTTAAAGATCATTTTGCAGACGCTATGAAGCTTGAACTCGATATCATGTGGGCTAAAAAATTGGGCTTACCTCAACCTGATCCAGATCTGCTTAGGGAATTATTAAAATTACTTATCATGACCAAGGTTGACTATACTGTTTTCTTTGCCGAATTATCTAACATACCAGATGACATTTCCTCTCTTAAACGAAGCTTTTATCAAGAGAATAGCGAGCTAGATGAACTATGGTCTTCTTGGTTACATCAGTGGCGTGATCGTATTCTACGCTCAGGTGATCCGGTAGAGATTTCAGCTACCATGAGAGCATATAATCCAAATATTACTTGGCGAGAATGGTTGGTTGCTCAAGCCTATCAGCAAGCTGAACTTGGAGAATTTGAGCTAATTCATGAACTTCAAAAGGTTTTTCAACACCCATATGCCGAGCTTCCATCAGAGTTATCCTCTCGATATGATCGTATCAAGCCACGAGAACTCTTCAACAAGGGAGGTATTTCTCATTACAGTTGCTCATCCTAAGTTCAAATCAGCAAACTAAGGAAACCGATTTTAACTTTATAAGTTCATGAAAATTCTAACCTTCAGTAAACTGCTCTTATCGAATGTTAAACTATATAAAATAAACAAAGCATAGGTTTAAATATTATAGATCTATATTATCTTTATATACAGATATTTAAAGATACAAGCAAATATAATAACAGCCATCAAAAAAGCTAAATAAGCGAAGATAAGAGCTGAAATAATGATCAGGTATCTCAAGTCATGTTTACATAGAGTAAGATTTAAAAAGAAACTCACCTATCTAGTAAGTAAGATGAGAAAACTTGAAAGAACGAATTCTTGGTTACTTAATACATACGGTTTATTGAAAAAGCCTTATGGCTGATATGATTGCTTGTTTTTTATCTGAGCATCACACAGCATTTTTGAGCTGAGTCTTCACAGCGGCCTGGAAATGAAGCGCCTCTACACTCTCTCATGGTGCATTCACCTACATAGCGCCCCATTTCACAGGTTTGTACATCAGGGGTATGCTCTGGCTGTGGGGGAGGAGTAACCGATAGCACAGTGTTTGGATCAATAAGAAAATCATACGCGGCTTGCACCGTAGCAATGTCGCCGGGGCTAAGTATACCATCATTGGCAAATACATCATTGCAGTAGTTCATCACCGAATGAGGATCCCAGTCACCTACCATAACATCACCATTGGTGCCTTGTGGTGCATCTCGGCAGGTATCAGGTGTATCAAGACGATTCTGCTCGTGGGCAATACCAATGGCATGACCGAACTCATGAACCGCCACCGCTTTTACACACAGTTCACGCTGTTCTTGAGTTTCACGACAGCGTGGGTTCCATTCAAAAAACTCTGTGTTAAGCACTATGCCTTCTTGCATGCCGTCAAGACAACGGCCAAGCTTTTTAACATGTGGCCCCGCATCCTTAACGGCAATGCGTAAGCCTCTGGCTGTTTCAGAACATTGTTCCCAACCAGTAAACTTAAGGGGGCTATAGGCCTCCCATGAATCAACAATCGCTTGTTGAATTCTAAAGCGATCATTATCCGAAATACTGGTAATATCTTCCCAACAAACCGAAATATCAGCCGCTCTCCATAAGCTGTCTGATAGATAATACCCTTTGTTTTCGGCTTGGGTGTTAACTCGAGAATACTCGCTTGGGTCTGAGCAACTAAACACAGTAGATGTTAAGCATAATCCAATCATACTTAACTTATTTGTGATGGATCGCATAAACATAAATGACATCTCTTTATTTCGGATAGTTGTAAGAGTCTTTGCTTGCCATAAGGCTTATTCACACTCGAATCTAGCCTTTTTGTTATCAGCAGATATTTTTATGTACATGAAACGCACTGCCATATTCTTGTATCGCTTCGTTTACTTAAAGTGATCTTTCAAGCTTGACATTTACCATTGATATCTCTTTAACGGCTTCGGCAGAAGTCATTCTAGAATTAAGCAGGCAATATAAGGTTATGATGAATCATAAATTAGATACAAAAGAATTTGAAAGTCTATCCTTATTAAATAAGGCCCAAGGGCAAATGATGACTATTTTGCCTTTTTTGACCGGTCCTCTGTTACATCGCTTTCCCAAGATTAAGGAAAACTACCACTTTCACTGTCTTGATCCCGTTCAAGGCCAAGTGCCTATTTTTGGTGAGCTTTACTCCTATTATTCAAACCGAGTTCTGGATGTAAAAGATACTGACCAAAGTACCTGCAAAAAACTAAGAATCATCCTACATGGGATTTCATCCGTTCCGAGTTCACCTTATTTAGCGCCTTATGTACATGCCGGTATTCAATCGGGTCATGATGTACTTTGCCTAGCTCTACGCGGAGCCCTAGGTAAAGGACATGATCACTATCATGCCGGACTTACCGACGATATTTTTGCCGTCTTGCAAGATCCTCGTTTAGCCCATTATGAAGAATTAAGTATTGTTGGCTGTTCATTAGGTGGACTTTTAGCCTTAAATGTCGCACGACGGTTTGAAAATTCAAAAGAGCTTAGTCTAAACCTAACCAGCGTTGCTGCAATTTGTCCCCCCCTCAGTATGCGACAGGCTCAACTTCATTTAGACCAAACTAAGCAAGCGATTTACCGTAAAGTTGTTTTAAGTTCTCTCAAACAGGCATATCGTAAACTGTGGCAAGAAGCTCAAAAAGCGAACAAACCTTTTGTCAGTGATCTTAAGGCTGTAATGAAGGTTAAAACCTTTGCCGAATGGGACCGGGAAGTTGTTTTACCTCGTTTTGGCTTTTCATCAATTGAAGACTATTATCAAAAAGTCTCTATATCAGTAGAAGACTTGGCACAGCTTAAGACTCAATCTTTACTTATTTTCGATCGAGCTGACCCAATGATTCCCATTGCAAACATGGGCTTTACTGATCAGAAATGCAAAAAATATGGACAAAGCACCGTCTATATAACCCGAGGAGGTGGCCATATTGGTTTTCCCTTTAATTTTGACCTAGGCTTAGGTAAAAGAAAAGGGATTGCTCAGCAAGTCGAGTCTTGGCTGACTCAATGAGCCATGAGTTATTGGTTGATATTAATTGTGCTTCAATCATTAAGATCAGTCTCATTCTTGCTATGCTTACCTAGATCGTCTTGATAGGTGCTATTTATACTTAACTATTTAAGCAGATTAAGTTTAAAGAGTGATTGAACTCAGGTTCACAATCGGTTAGTTAGCCTCTAAGCTATTAATACATAGGTAAAAGTCAATTTAAACTAGAGGTGAGTATGCAAAGCAGTCAACAACATTATGACCACTTAAAATTGAAGGCTATCTTTTTATGTCTACTCATTGGCCTAAGTGCATGTGATACACAAGATTCGCAAAAACATCTTGTAGAAAGCCAAACTGTGAATGAAGCATTCTTCAGCAAATCAGAAGATGGTAAAACTGATGCGAGTGCTTCAGCTGTCTTTTTAGATTTTCGCTTTGCCGGAACCATGCTTTCAAGCACAAGCTACGACCCTGAGCATATGATCGAACAACAGCTTCTGTTTACTATAGGTCAACTCAATGGAGATTTTGCAGTAGGTCGTTTAGATCAGCTGAAATTAGAACATGTCAATGTGACTCATCAGGAAGATGGATATTTAATTACTTATGATGCCTCACTCTTGGTTGCATGGAGTAAAAAAGACAATATTCCCGGTAAATATGTACTCACCTTGCCCTATGATCTTACTTGGAATGGACTAGATGAGTTCACAGATAAATACAAGGATAGCTGCGTAAGCTGGGGCGCTCATGATGTAGATCAAGGCAGTATTTGGTATTATTATAGACCCTTGAATAGTCGCTGTACTCTTGCAGAAGCAGATATTATTAAAGCGGAAGCGACTGTGAGTACCAGCCCAATCATGACTAGTGGTAAATATCCAGAATACCATAAAGTATGGGAAGATGATGTTTTAGAAACGGTCGTGGTATTTGGTGTTGCTGATGAAGCGGTTGCTCTTGAACATGACGCTGGATTTCACGGGTTTCAAAGCTATCATCAACGATTAATCCAATCTTTGCAAGATCGAGGTGTTCAAGATCTTAAAGTCACCCCTGAAGTCCTACAAGAACCGAGTATAGATCAAAAAGACATTACTGTTGAAGGCACTCTGCCAGATGGAAAAAGAGTTAAGGCAAGCGCTCTTTTGGTTGATAATGTTCGAACCGCTGGTCCTGAGTTTGATCTTAGATATGAAGAGTTATCTAGATATGCAGATTTGATCGTTTATAACGGCCATGCAGGATTGGGCGCAAACGTAAGAGCTCTAGCAAATAAAGGAGATTGGCAAGAAGGACAGTATAGCGTTGTTTTCATGAATGGATGCGATACCTATGCCTATGTTGATGAAGCACTGTTTGAAGCCCATGCTGCGGTGAATAGTGATGATGATACCGGGCGACGCTATGTAGATGTGGTCAATAATGCCATGCCCTCATATTTTTTCTCTATGCCAGAAGCTTCAATGGCTCTAGTGGATGGATTACTCGCTTATGAAACCCCTCTTACCTATGAGGAAATCTTTGCTAAAGTTGACCGAAATCAAGTGATCTTGGTGACGGGTGAAGCTGATAATGTATACTATCCCGGCTATGACCCAAACCAACCCGATTTAACCCCCGTACCGTGGTCCGGAATCCTTTATGAGGGCTCTTTAAATCGAGGTGAAGAATGGAGTTTTTCCACACCTGTTTTAGAAGCAGGGACCTATCGTTTTATGATGGATGGTACGGGCGATGCGGATCTGTACATCAGAGTTGGCCAAGCCCCAACCAGTACGACCTTTGATTGCCGGCCTTATTCAGTGGGTAGTGTGGAAAGTTGTGAGGTTCAGTTGAACACGCCAGCACAAATATTTGGTATGGTCAGAGGTTGGTATGCAAACCCAAGCTTTACCTTATCAGGCGGTCTATTAAAGTAATGTAGCATTTGTCATCCTATCATAGACAAATCAATGCGCAATAAATCATTTAAAGCGACCTAAAAGTGACTTTTATTGTTTCAGTTTTATGTTTATTACCATACATTTTTTGAAGATCTTTTAAGTATGAAAAGTGTTTTTCAATTTGTGATTCTGAAAGAGCAAATTTTCCTGATAAATAAATTTTGAACTGTGAAATATC
>CAKZRU010000053.1 GCA_937146725.1 uncultured Myxococcales bacterium | reverse complement strand
AAAACTAAAAAATGGCCAATCTTTATGGTAGTTTAAGGGTGACTAAAAAATCCTAAACGCATAAAAACGGCCAACATGAAAACTAACATCATATCAGCGGAACTCACAAGAATTATTAACGAATCAGAGATCGAAAAATTGGCTTGGGAGATGAAAGTCGTTCAAAGATCTCGTAAAATAAAGATTATACAATTCATTTGGGCCTTAGTTTTCTCTAGCCTTGGCCAAGAAAAACGAAGTCTTTCCCAGCTGACTCAAACCTACTTTGAACTCACCAAGTGTAAGCTTTCAAGATCATCTGTTTACAATCGCTTAAATAAGCTGATCTAATGAATGGTGCGATTAAGAAAGTTCGCAAGACTTCAGGTAAAACTGCTGATGTCAACATGCTAAAACGGCTAGGGCCTTGGATTAAGGACTCACTTTTGCTGATTGATTTAGGCTACTTTTCCTATAGTCTTTTTGATCGGATTCAGCGTAATCAAGGCTATTTTATCAGCCGGCTCAAATCAAATGAAAATCCTAAGATTCTTGCTGTGAATCATTGTGATCAACGTGATCAAAAGAAGTGGCTCAAAGGTAAAAAACTCAAAGAAGTTTTACCTTTACTTAAAGGCGAGTTTTTGGATGTTGAGATTGAAGTTCAGTTCAGAAGACAAAGGTATATGGGCTTTCGTTCCTCCATAACTCAAGTATTTAGATTGATTGAAGTTTATAATCATAAGACATCAGGTTATCACTGCTACATAACCAATACGTCAACAGAACAACTCAGCTGTGAACAAGTGTCAGCAATGTATGCCTTGCGATGGCAGGTTGAAATCTGCTTTAAAGGTCTTCGGCAGTACCACTCACTTGATCAGTTACCTAGTCAAAAAGAAGAGGTTGTGCTGTGCTTCGTTTGGGCTTCAATCTTGTCCAATATCGTATCTGGCCGGTTTTATGAAAAGATAAAACCTTTGGTTCCAAAAGACCGAATTGTTCCACTATTACGGTGGATGAAGCAGTTTGCACTCAAAAGCTATGAACTGCTTCTCATTATGGCCGCTCCTAAAGATGTCGCTCACTATTTAGGTAAGCACTTACTCAAGTCTTGGCTAAACTTTACACCCGATCCAAACATAAATCGTATTCGCTCTTTAACCCCCGAATTATCCATGTTATTTTCTTAAGCGAATACCGATGTATCTTAGACTAACTACATTAGTACAATATTTCATGCCTCTTTTTCAATGTATAAAGACCTTCTCTTACTACTACTAGCACATAGCCGTTTATATTATGAGTTTTTTAAATTATATCGATCATTGCCAATCATTCTTCAGTAAATTCCGACTACAGGTTGGAGACCAAGTAAGAAATCTTAATTATAAAACTCTGTATGGTGTATCGGTGCGAGATATGCAATTTCTCTCTAAAATAGCGCCTAACCATGAATCTGTTATACAAATGCTCGGAGTGCGAGCCTTTAATGAGAATGACTTTCCGATTGTTCAGCATGCCCGTTGCATTATTGAGGAGGGAGACCATGTCATAGAGCTAGGTGCTTTTGAAGGTTTTTATTCGATAATGCTAGGTCATGTGGTCGGATCTAGTGGCCGAGTGACGGCCTGTGAAATCATGCCTGACTCGGCGGCTGTGCTTAAACTTAACTTTAAGCAAAATCAAGTTAAGGGTGAGGTCATTGCTAAAGGAGTTTCTCCACATGGAGGCCTTACTAAAGTCTATTGCTTAACAGGACAAATCAATGGTTTAAAACCTGATGTGATTGCTCATTATGATCAAAATGAGCAGATGAGGGAACAAGAGTTAGAAACTCTATCCCTTGATCAGCTTTTTGAGCAGCTTAATCTCACTCAAAAAGTGAAGCTTCTTATTTTACAGATCAATGGGATCGAGTTTGAAACACTGCAACAGTTTTCATCCTTTGACCAAGTTGAAAATCTATGTTTTGCGATGAAATATCCCAAGCAAGAGCAACTTTGGACTGCAAAAGAATATTTAGCAAGCAAAGGCATGATCACTGAGTTTAATGCTTACTTTGCCTATGCCAAACATATATCAGAGCTTAAATATTCGGAGCATTATCAATTAAAGAGGCCTATTTACATCACCGATCAAAAAAGTGGCCATCCGGATTTTCATGAAGGCTCGCTTAGTTTACCCAAGCATGTACAAGTTGCCTTATTTGATCTTTTAAACCAATTAAATACTGTTTCGAAATCATATCAAAATATCGATTTATCAATCATTGTGAACTTTATCCAGCTAATGAATAAGCAATATGGTGACGATTTTTTGACCTTAGAAGAAATTGACTTAATTGACTATCCCTATGAACTCTTTGCCCTGATCGTCAATAAGCTTGATTTGAATATTTCAAAAATATTATTGATCGAAACAGAGGAGAGTCAAAAGCGTCTCCTCGCATATTTATTTGTAAATCTTAATCCAACTTTACTGAAGTTTGAAATCAGCTTTCCATTAGCTAGATATTAAACATGCTTTGCTCAAGCCTTACTTACCCATAACGAACCTTAGCCATCACCAAGTAAAGCACTAAGAGAATGTTGAACAGGTAGTTGGTGATGAGTGGCCATTGTAGGGTGTCATTACTAAGAATATAGATGAAGCTTAGGATTTCGCCCCAAAGCCACATCTGTAAAAAGAGCATGGATAAGTCGCCGGTGCTTTTACTTTGATAGACCTGCTTGACTTGTGGAATGGAGCAGGTGGCAAAGAGGATGGCACCTGACCAGCCAATGATTTCTAGCCACATATATCCTCTTTAGACTTTGCTGACTCATCAGAGTTAACTTGCTTGGGGGGTTGGGCTGATTCTTGAGCGGACTCTGAACCCAAAGCAGTATCTGAGGCATAAGGTAGATTCATCAGTTGATCAAGCAGTTGATCAAGCTCTTTTCTTGCTTGTTCAGTTTGCTCGGCTTGCTCTTGATCTGGAGTTTCTGAGTTTGGCGTTGTTGGGCTCTGAACCCGTTGACGTATTTGTTCAAAAGTACTCATGTTCCCTCTAAAATAAGTGGTGGTCGATAAAATTGAGTGATCCTTTAGGACTTAATACTTTAGGACTCAAACAAGAAGCAAGACAAGAAGCAAGACAAGAAGCAAGACAAGAAGCAAGTTGATTTCGCTTAGACACATGTAACCATACAAAACCGAATACATATTTTTCGGCATTTTGCTCTTATCTTGTCTAAACTAAGCTGTAGTTTCTACGTTATCCTCTTTGACTTTGAGTGTATGATCCGAGGTATTTTGTGAATCTAAGACTATTATATATACTGACTCTCAGCTTATTGATGAGCTTATTTACTACTGTGATCGGCTGTGAGGAAGCACAAAGAAAAGCAAATCAAGATCTATCTACTGTCTTTGATCAAGAAGGACTTGATGAACTTGATGAACTTCGCCAAACCGATCTTTTATTGGCCCAAGCATGGCTTGAATCAGCAGAACTTAGTATCTCTGAACCAATCTACCCAGATCTTGAGTCTATAAATGCTGACCTAGAGTTTGACTGGGTGGCCTTAGATGTATCATGGACGGCTTTTGCACAAGATGATCGACTTGAAGGGTATCGGGTTCTGGTGAATGAGCTTGAATATGCTCAAAGCACAGACCATGAATTAAGGCTTAATGAGCTTATTGCTGATCAGTGGTATAATATTACGGTTGAGCTCTCACTTAAATCTGAACAAAATCAGCGGTTCTTTGTGCAAAAGAGAGTCTTTATTCCAGCTCAATCACGTTCATGGGCTTGGCCCAATGAAGCTCGGCTTAATGTTGAGCAAGCGGGAACGGGTACTTTACTTTCTTGGCCAAATCTCATTGGAATGCCCGATTTAACTCGCTTAACCTATCGCTTAGTCATAAAAGAAGAAACAGAGGAAGAAATCTTATTGATTTCTGCTCAAATGGGCTCTTATTCAATGATTCATTTACCGCCTTTGATCGAAGGACAAGAGTATCTGTTTGAGCTTTCTATTGAGCCAAATACACTTGAGCCAAATACACCCGAGCAAGAATCTATGCTTACTGCGCTTGAAAGCCTAAGTATAGATGTGCAGGGCCGAGATCGTAGCGCTCCCTTTTGGCCTAGCGACATAGCCGAATTAAGCTATGAATTAAATGATTTGGAACAAACACTTATTCTCGCTTGGCCCCTAGCCCAAGACTTAGTCGGTGTGACCCACTATCAGCTTTTGTTGAATCAACAAGTGATCAGTCAATTTCAAATCAATGAGCTTGCAGAAAACCAAGAAGACATCAGATATACTTTATCCAATGCCAACCTTGAGTGGGGCACCTTGATTGAAGTCATCGCTTATGATGAGGCCGGCTATGCTTCGCCTCCATTAAGTACAGTGCTTAACCCCACGCCACAAGCAATACCCACTTGGCCACCACAAGCCCAACTTAGACTCACAGAGCTTAATGCACAGCAAGCTAAGATTGCTTGGCCTCACCTACTGCTTGCCTCAGATCCAATACCGGCCGATCAATTCACTGTACGTATTCATTCTATAAACACCGAGTCAGAAATCCGTAATTTACAGGTCAATGGTGAGCAAAACGAACTGCTCATTGATGAACTGTTAGCCAATACCCAATATGAGATACGCTTAATACCGCATTTGGCTTTAGATCGCTTAGATGTTTTAGATAATGCGAGCTTATTACCCAGTTTAAGTCTTAATATCCATACTCCACCTTACCCAAGCCCACAATGGCAAGAGTCACAAGGACAAGAATCAACTATACACATCACCGACTTGACGCATGAGCAACTCTCTGTTGAATGGTTACCGGCAACTGCAAGAGGGTATGTGGAATACTATGAAATCTTACTCAATGAACAAGTTTATGCTCGTCTATCCTTGTCTGATCTAAGTTCAGATCCTCGCTTTCGTCTTAATGAAGCCAATGGGCGCTTGCAGTTTACTCTCAGCGACCTTCTAGAACAAAGTGAGTATGATTTAAAGATTGTTGCGATTGGGCCTAGTAGCTTACGTTCTGAAAACCCCTTGGCGCTTTCTTTTAATACCTTAGCTCGTCCTACCTTGGTCTGGGATGATGAAGTGAGCCTTACTGTTCTTGAGCAAGATGACTATAGTGTACTCTTAAGTTGGCCAACCTGGAATGGTGCACAGCCTATTACCCAATATGAGCTCTATCAAGATCATGCCTTAGTGCAAACACTGCTACCAAATCAAACCCAAGTGCTGATCTCTGAGCTTAACCCCAAGCAAAGCTACCTATGGCAGGTGCAAGTCAGAGACAGTGATGATGGTTTTTCTCATAATGGGCCTAGCCTACAGTTAGAACAGCCCGATACTCACCCCCCTACTTGGCCAAATGCAGAATTAAACCTTGATGCCCTGACCAGTGAGCAAGCTCAGCTTTCGTGGTCTACTGCCCAAGACTTAGATCAAGTGCGAAGCTATATCATTTTGCTCAATGGTATAGAATATACTCAAGTTTCCGGTGATCTACCTAACGTACAGGCAACAGAACAGTTGAACTATACCTTAAATGGTTTATCACCCAATCAAAGCTATCAAATACAAATCCAAGCCGAAGATCTAAGCTTCAATCGCTCAACCGATGGGCCAAGCTTAAGCTTTACCACACCAGAAGCCATTCAAACCCTAAGCGACCTAGAGGTCATGCAAGGGCTAGCGCCTGCCTGTGCGCTTTGCCATGGTGGCTGTCCTAATTGCCTTAACGATTGGTTTTCTAGCTTAGATTTATTTAGAACGCATATTGTTTCAAATTCGGAGTTAATTGTGCCCGGTCAAGGTGAAAACAGCGAACTGATCTTGCTTCTCAAGGGTGAA
The DNA here is from genome assembly GCA_937146725.1 of uncultured Myxococcales bacterium. Classification (GTDB taxonomy): domain Bacteria; phylum Myxococcota_A; class Bradymonadia; order UBA7976; family VGTA01; genus CAKZRU01. The sequence goes on along the minus strand of CAKZRU010000053.1, from coordinate 6,089 downwards.
TCAGCAGGTCTATGGGGTCAAATGCCCCCAAGTTACATAGGCGATGGTGCCAGCTTTTTGGAGCGTCAGCAACGCGGTGAAACCTTGATCACCATTCAAGAGATCAGCCATTGGATTAATCAAATGGATCAAGGGCAAATGGAGAACCAACCATGAAGCAGAAGCATCATCAATGTACTCAAGGTTTTAGGTCATCTTATCTAAGCATCATCAGCTGTTTTATTCTGTTTGTCGCTTGCGAAGAACCGGTTTCCTCAAACTCTAGCCCAATGGATTCTCTAGCCAATGAGCGCAGTGATCTTGGCTTACGAGATGATCAAGCTATTCAAAACACTCAAAACACTCAAGAGTCTTTACTATGGCCTTTCAATGCTCAGGTTTCGATCACCGAACTTGGCGAACATTCAGCAACCCTCTCTTGGCCAAGTGTACTCCTTAATGATCAAGCACAAGCCGACTTAGTGCAGTATCGAGTCTTTGATCAACAAGGGCGACTTTTACAGCAAAGCTCGGCACAGCAAATCACTCTCAGTGACTTGCAGAGCCGTCAAAGATATGCAGTCTTTATTGATGCATTTATGCGCATAAATGAATATACTAATCTGTATACTCGCCAAAGCTTAGAGTCTAGCTTTACACCGCTTGACCAAAGTCCACCACGATGGCCTGAATCAGCTGAAATCCAAGTCTTGAACAGCGGGAATACTGCGGTACTTGCTTGGCCACAGGCTCAAGATGAGGGAGGGTTAGCCCACTATGAAGTTTGGCAGGGCGAACAGCGCTTAGCTCGCTTAGAAGCCTATCAACTCACTTGGGCTTTGCCTCATCACTTAATCACAAACTTATCAGTAAATAACTCATCAACAAGTAACTCATCAGCAGCTTCATTATCTCTCTATGCAATCGATCATGCATCGCTTAAAAGCGAGGCCTTGCTTCTTTCTGCCGAAGCTTTACAGCAAGCACTTGCTCAAGACACTACAGGTCATCTTTCTGCTCAAAGTCCTGTTTGGCCTCAGCAGGCACAACTTGTAGCTGAACAACTGACCGAAAGCAGCTTAAGACTGCGTTGGCCCCAAGCTTTAAGACCGATTGAAGCCTATCTTGTGTATCAAGATGGACAGCTGATACATGAGCTTGAGAATACTGAAACGACTTTTGTGGACATACAAGAGCTCAGACCGTTAAGCGAAGCCGTCTTTTCGGTGCATGCTCGACTTAGCACAAATATACTCAGTGAGGGTCTAAGCTTAAGCACGACTCTATCCGACTTAAACTCACCGACTTGGCCCAACACAGCTCAACTCACTCTTAATGAGCGCGGTGATCATTATGTCGTTTTAGAGTGGACACCGGCCCAAGACAGTAGCGGGATCAGTCGTTATCATATTCATCTTGATGGGCAAGAGCATCATACTGTGAATGGCTCTAAATTATGGACTAGAATGACCGGTTTATCACCCTGGTCGGAGCATCAGATTAGCCTTTATGCTCAAGATCCTTATGGGCGCTTAAGCGAGCAAGCTTTAAGCTTAACTTTGCGTACTGCTGATCAAACGCCACCTCAATGGCCACCTCAAGCTGAACTATTATTAGAGTCACTTTCAGCCCAAGCGCTTAGAGTGACTTGGCCTCTTGCTCAAGATCAGGTGAGCGTAACCCAATATGAAATCTTTGTGAATCAAGAGAGCTATGCGATCATTGAGGCAAATCAAGACTTCACTGAGCAGTGGCAATATTTCATCAACAACCTACAAGCATGGCGAGAATATCAAGTGACAGTTGTGGCTTATGACCAAGCCGGCAACCAAAGCGCGCCCCTGCTTGCTCAGATTAGACAACCCGATCCAAATCCGCCTCAATGGCCGGAACCGGCGAGTATTGAAATGATTAGTCTTGAGTCTCAACAAGCTCACTTTGCGTGGCCAATGGCACAAGATGAGGGTATTTTAGAGCGCTATGAGATTATTGTAGATGGTCAAGTCCGCTCACAAATCCAAGTAAATACGTCTATGCTTACTCAAGCGCATATATCGGCTGAACTTTTTGAGTTGCGTCCTGGTTATCCGGTACTTTTGGAGATTTTTGCCCTTGATCAAGCCGGTCTACGCAGTTCTCCACTTATGCTTAGTTTTACTCCACCCGATGGAGCGAGCCCCCAATGGTCTACGACCGCCGAACTACTTGTTTCCCCCGGGGTGACTCAAGCTCATTTATCATGGCCATCGGCCACTGATGATGTGGGGGTAGTCAGCTATGAAATATATCAAAATAATGAATTAGTTCATACTCTTAGTGCCGAAGATAACAGCGAAACAGAGACGCAGTTTATGCGGGATGAACTTTTCCCTGAGCAGGACTACACCTTTGGGATTGTGGCCGTGGATGCCTCAGGTAAGCGCTCTAGTGCTTTAGAAACCACAACCACAACCGGCAAGGCCTTTGATCCCGGCTTTAAACGCCTTAGTAAAGAGCAAGTTTTACGCAGTTTAGCCGACTTGCATAGTCAAATGTGGCAAGAGGGGTGTTTTCATCCGGTTCATGGTGCAAATGGCTGTAGTGTCCCTCGTGATAGTGCTTATTTTTATACTACTTTTACCGAAAGTAACTGGGGGCGCTGGCTAGAGTTTAGACGTGCCTATCCCAATGATGAAACGATTAGTCCAGATCATGAACTCAGAGGTGGCTATCAGCGCTTTGATCAGCTGGTTTACCCTGAACATATCAATGCTTGGGTCAGCGGAGTTAAGCATATTGCCAATGACTATGAAACTTGGGTGGGCGCCGATACCATAGTGAGACGACCTTGTGAATGGGAACAGCAACAAGGTTTGACTCAGTATGCAAATCAAGATGAACTCTTGCGCGCTTGTCATGCAAATTGGGTGGCTCGCTTTGCCCCCAAGGCTTTGCGCCGTCCACTCAGCCAAGAGGAACTCGAAGACTTTGTTGGGATCTATGATGAGATTGGTCAAGAGTATTCCGAGTTGGGACTAAGTCCTCATCAGCACTTTGCCAAAGCCTTAGCAAGCTCATTGTTTGTGATCAACTTACAGCCCGAGTTTTTATATCATATAGAGGTGGGCGATGAGCAAGGTCAGCTTACCGCTTATGAGTTAGCCAATCGCTTATCCTATCATTTTTGGGACACCATGCCGGATGATCAGCTCTTTACAGCGGCTGAAAACGGAACCTTAATGACGGAAGCCGGCTTTGAAGCCCAAGTTGAGCGCCTTTTTAATGACCCCAAATCCCTTCGCTCGATCGAAGCATTTTATCGAGATTTTTTTCGCGTTAAAAATCTACCCGATATCAATGCACAAGATGGACCAGGCGGCTGGGCCAATTACAATTATTTAACCGGCCCTAACCAAGAAGAAGGCGAAATCCCTCACTATAACAACACCGGTGGAGCCAATGGACATATTCAACAGGCCATGTCTAGAGAATTGATCAATTTAGGAACTTGGTTTACCTATCATGAGCCCGACTCCTACGAGAATATGTTTAGAAGCAATCTGCATTTTTTAGAATGTTCACCCTATGTTTGGGAAGGCGAGCGTTGCACGGGTGCAGGCCCTTGGAGTATTTTCACCTATAAAATCAATGGGGTTTGTACCGATATGGCCGACTGCAATACCCGAGGCTGGCTTGATACCGAAACCGGTTGGGACGGTGTAAGTCCACCGATTACCCTCCCCGAATCAGAAAGAGCGGGCCTTGTGACTCGTATGCCCATGCTTGTACATGATACCTTGGCCGCCAGACCCATTCGCCGTGGCTTGAATATACGCGAAATGTTGCTGTGTGATCCTGTACCTCCTCCCGAAAACTGTGATGTGGTTAAGCCTCCCTCTGTTGAAGGGCGTTGTGTGAATCAAGAGGGTATTGAAGGGCAGGTTTGTAAATGGGATGCGGACTGTGCCGAGGATGAATACTGCGCTGGTGCTGACTCACCGGTGAGTATGACTGTACGCGAAAAGGTCGAAGCGCTCACCGAGCAGCCCGGCACCTCGTGTGCGGGCTGTCACTCAACCTTTATTAATGGTTTTGGACATGCGCTTAACCACTTTAGCTCCACCGGTCAATATTGGGAAGAGGAGCATATGTTTACCAACCAACGCAACGGCAATGGAGACTTTTGGTGGTTTACGCATGAGCCGGATCAGTGGAGAGCCATCGATGCCAGTGGAAGTACCCTTTATAATGACCAATGGGTACAACTGAACGGCGCTCATGAGCTCAGTGACTTTTTAGTCGAAACCGGTCGTTTAGAATGGTGTTGGTCAAGAGAGTATTTCCGCTACACAATGGGCCGCTTAGAATGGGATGAAGAAGCCGAAAGCATTGAAGCAATGGCCGACATACTTCGTCAGGGTGCTTCCCTTGCCCAAGCCTTTAAGGCCATTGTCTATACCAGCTCTTTTCACCAACTTTACAAGCCGCCACAGGCCCAAGCAAGCCCCGAGCCTGAACTGCCTTAGTCTGCATCATTTCTGACAAAAATAAATCCCCCTAAAAATAGTCAAAAGCCTTATGAAAAAACCAACAAATAGACATCATTCACCGTCTTCTGCCACTAAAGCTCAACGTTCTCAGCAGCCGAGTCGCCGTATGTTTTTACAAGGGGCTGGTGGTGCCTTAATGGCAATTCCCTTTTTGCCCTCGGTATGCACCAAAGCCTTTGCCCAAGAGCCTGCACCTAGTGTTAAACCCTCATTTTTAGCGATTTGTACCGACCATGGTGGGGTTTGGGGACAGAACCTATATCCAAGTGAGAGCCTACTGACCCAAAGCATGACTTATGCCCAAAGAGAGATACGCTACGGGCAATTTACCCATACGCCTACCGCTCAAAATCGCATTGAGCTCTCACCCATGTTTAGCGCAGATGCTTCGCTACTCACTTCAAACGTATTATCCAAGCTTAATATTTATCGTGGCTTGGATATTCCTTATCGTATTGGGCATCATCGAGGTGGGCATTTAGGAAACTTTGCTGACACTGATGGGCAGGTGACCGGAGGCCTTAAAAATGAGGTGTATCAATGTGCCACAATCGATCAGTTTATGGCATATTCACCAAGCTTTTATGATGAAACCGAACTCAATACTCGCATGACTCAGCGTTCTTTCTGCATTGGGAATGGACGCTATTCCCAAAACTTTACTCGGCCTCAAACCAAAAGCGGTGAAGTGGTACGCCAAAGTGCGCTCTCCGAAAACCTAGAGCTTTATAACTTTTTATTTCAGCCCGGTTCTTCCTTGGGCGGTGTAGACAGCTATCTCATCGATCGGGTAAAGTTAGGGTATGATCGTCTTAAAAGACATTCTCGCTTGTCCAAGGGCGATAAAAGTCGACTAGATCAGCATCTTGATCAAATGTTTGAAGTGGAGCGAAAAATCAGAGTAGGCCAAGCCTTGGGAGAACTGCCCCCAAGTCCAAGTACCAACTCAAGAGATTACTCGGGCAGTCATGCCTTTCAGCACAGTCGTAGTTTAAATATCAACTATGTTGATTTAATGGCCGACATGGTCGTTTTGGCCTTTAGTACCGGTGTTTCCCGTGTTGGCACATGGGCACAAGATCTTAAGTTTATTGATGAATTACTCAATGATTGGCATGGGCAAGTGGCTCACAGTGGAATGGGCGCAAGTACAGCTCAACAATGGATTTTATCGTGGCAACAAGGAAGCTTTGAACAGGTTTTTATCCGGCTTGCTAACAAGCTTGAGGCGGTCACTATGGCCGACGGGCAAAGTCTTCTTGATCACTCCCTCATCATGATGACCAGTGAAGCCGGACAATACACTCATCACAGTGCCTGCGTACATTATCCAGTCATCACAGCCGGACGAGCCGGTGGATACTTTAATACCGGTTATTTCCTTGATTACAGTAATCAAAATCAAAGCTACACCGACCTAGAAGTCTATCAAGACATCATGCCCCTTGATGCCGAACACCCCGGCTTATATTACAACCAATACCTAGCCAATGTACTCTATGCGATGGGTATTCCCCAAAGTGAGTTTGCCACCTTTACAGACTTTACCAGTCTTGGACCCGACCGCTCAGATCCCACCGG
>CAKZRU010000052.1 GCA_937146725.1 uncultured Myxococcales bacterium | reverse complement strand
TTAGGTAAGCATTTACTTAAGTCTTGGCTGAACTTTATACCTGATCCAAACATAAATCGTATTCGCTCTTTAACCCCCGAATTATCCATGTTATTTTCTTAAGCGAACACGTATGAAAAGAGGTACAAAATTTTGTATCACGGTCAAAGATGAGATATTTTTGACCCTGAAGAAAGCCCCATTCGTCCATTGTGAGGTGTCTTGCAATGTGTTTCATCCAACTTTCATTAGGATGTGGAGTGACCCCAGCGATATGTACTTTTCGGCTTCCTATTTGAATAAAGAACAGTACATAAAACGTGATCAGTCCGGTAGCTGTAAACACTTCAGCTGTAAAGAAATCACAGGCAGTGATCACATCTTTATGCATAGCAATGAAGTCACTCCAGGAGAGCTTTGGTTTTCGACTGGGTGCAGGCATAATACCATTCCGTTTAAGTATATTACCGACAGTTTGATCACTGATAGGATACCCTAAATTGGCAAGTGCACCGGCAATCCGATCATAGCCCCACCGTGGGTTTCGTTTACTGATTTGAAGTATTAAAGTCTCCAATTCACAGTCAGTCAGTGGTCGCCCTACCTTCTTCTTTCTCTTCTTAGAGCTGTCAAACTTTGCGGCGATCAATTTACGATACCAGGTAATGATTGTCTCTGGTTTGACAATCATTGCTACTTCTCTTAAAGCCTTAATCCCGATCTTTTTGCCAATTGTAGCAAGACGCATTCGCTCACGTTGACTCAGCTTAATCCGACCTGAAATCTTCTTTCTGAGGATCTCATTCTCAATCGCAAGATATTCATTACGAAGAAGTAATTCTTCATCAACGTGACCACCAATAATCGCTAATGCTTCTTCTGTTTTAAACATACTCAAGTCCTTCGTTTGCCTTAATCATCACATTTGAATGAGAAGTGCCCTAAGTACATAAAATAAATGAATTAATGTCTATTAAAATCGCACGGATGAACTTTTGTGCCTTTTTGGCAAGTAAGTGACTGATAAATAAAAGAATTTAGAGAAAATAATATTTTGACCTTACGCAGTCCTCAAAGTGAACTAATTGCATGAAGACTAAATCAAAAGACCGGTGTTGCCTAAGTTATTGATTAGATGTATTTTTACTTATGCAACAAAGCCGCTTAATACACAAAGACGTATAAACCCGTTTTAAAGCTACAAACATTATAACCCATTTTTGTTGTTATCTTGGTATTTAGGAATCAGATTAAGGCAGGGTTTACTTGTATAAAGCGATTAGAATGTGACAAAAAACTGGAGGCCTGTTGATTAAACTCTTGTTGATTAGAAACCTGTAAAAACTTTCCACCAGCAGAATACATAAATCTACCTTCTGGAGCGATTAGTTGTTCCGATAACTTCGACATATAAGATGGTTGAAAGTTTAAGAATGAACTATCACTTTGTACTCCAATAAACTTGGGTGAAGTGTCAAAGTCTAGAAAACTTCCAATTTGTTTTGTCTTTGAGAGAGCTACTCTCGAACTTGTTTTAGATTGGCGGATTGAGTTCATCAACTTTCTCATCAGCAAACTGCTACCCCCTCCGATCAAAATAGAAAAGAACATGGAGGAACAAACAGTTTAGGCATTAATTTAAAGGCTTTAACCTTTGGGTTAAGGTGCGGGAGAGGTGTGTTTGGATAGGGGATGTTTCCTTTCTCAAAAGAATAAAGGTGAATAATTTGTTCATTATTAGTTTCCTAATCATTCGTTCATTTGTGTTTAGTTGAAGCCTACTTGTATTCTTATAGACTACATTAACCTTACAGTAGCAGTAGGGGATTCACACATAGTTTATTGTGGATAAAGTAGAGAGTATCTTTGCTTATACAAACCTATTGAAGGATTTTAGAGGGTTGGTGAAGTATGATCTAAAAAATATTTTTAAATAAATGAAACCTAATTTTATAAAGTGTATCTCTAAGCCTATTACAAACTTCAGAACATAGATTAGGCTATCAAATGAGCAAGTATTTAACCCTATATATATTTCTTTCCATAACGATCGTTATAGGATGTGGTGATCCAAAAGTGCAAGGTCAAACGTCTGTGCAAGCTGAGATCAATGCTGAAACTGGTTCAAACGAACAAAAGGGAGATGAAAGCAAACTAGATCAGCTTTCTTTAGATCTCTACAATAGTGCTGATAACTTATACGCTTGGCGCAAAACTAGAGGGAGTCTAGATCCAAATGAAGATGTTATCTTTTATTGGCAGGGCTTCGTCTATCCCTACCAAGATAAAGATCCTAGACGTTTTGCTCCTCAAGCCTATAATGTTGAGCTAGAAGCTCCGTTGTTTAGCTTTGAAGGGTTCAATGTTGCTCGCTTTGCTGAAGATGGAGCAGGTGGATACTACATGTTAAGCAGAGAGGTTTCGGTTTACAGAGATCCCAATACTGGAAAAATTATCGATTGTTGGGAAAATAAACTCCTCCCCAATAGACCTAAAGTACGTGTATTACATGTAGCCAATGATCCGGTTAATTTCAGTGCCGGACCGGTTAACTTTAGCCAATTTGGCAATAGAGTGTCTTTTTATTCTGATGTACTTATTTCTTACCGCTCTCCATTAGCAGGAGAGAGTGCTTTATCACCATTTTCAGCGAGTGATGTGTATCAGAGTAATGAGCTGTTTAACTTTTATACAGCACGAAAAGACTTAGAAAATCCTAACCTACGTTCGGTACCTGTGGACATTTCATGGACTAGAGTAGGTCAATATTTACCTTGGATGCAAATGGGAGACCGACCCGGTAAACTGATTTATCACGTAAGAGGGTATAAGGTTTTAGAAGGCTTAGAGGGCTTACCGAGTGACCTAATCAATTGGACGATTGATGTGGCAGGTCCTAAGTTTCTTACTTCACCCACTGAAGTGCCTCGAGGTTACCAACCGAACGCAACAACTTGGAGAGTGTTTAAAGAGAATGCTCTCTCAGGTAATTATAATCCTAGTTGCCAAGCCTATTAAGTTTTGCTCTCTTGCTTTGGTGAGTGAGCATCAATCATACCTAAAAACTAAGTATGAGCTCATTATCCTTGGTTAAAAAAGATGGGTAGTGGTTCGCTTAATAGCTGTTCGGCTGCCGTGTAGTGAGTGCCACCAGAAACTAAGGAACCATAGCCACCAACCTGGGGGGAACGATCAGGTCCTCTATCGGTCACTAGTTTACCTATTTCCCACTCGGTTTGGGGGACACCCATTGCCAACATACAGTTCGCTAAAAATTGGTTATAGTGAAGACCTGCATACTCATTTTGCATCCCCGGTTTGCCTATCACTACTCCTTGAGCATCATAGGTTTGAACTTGTTGGTTAGAGAAGTCGATGTAGTGTCCACCGGTGACCCGACCACTCGCCAAACCGGCAGTAACTAATGGGAAAGTTTGGCAGCCTTGGGTATGATGAGTCATCTGTCCATGTTCTTGACCAAAAACCAGCAGACTGTGGTCAAGAGCGGTTTGTCCATCTGCCATCTGTACCTCATCAAGTGCTTTAGCAAGCTTAGTAAAAACATGCTCAAAAGTCCCTTGATTATAAACCACGGCATAAGCTTGGGAGAGCTCTGCTCCAAGACCACCATGAGCGACTTGTTCATGCCAAACTCCACTAGGGGCCGCTAAGGAAGCGTCTTTATCGGTAAAGAAGGTATCGCCAATATTCCAACAGCCAATTCGGCAGACTCCAGTTGAAAATGCAGCGACAATCACTTGGATATAAGCATCGACATAAGCCTCGGCGAACCTCAATTGATTATTTCGATGATAAGCCTGAGAATCTCCATAAGAACCGGGTCCTTCGGGCATCCCCCCCTCAAGCATTTCAGAAACACCTAACAACCTTTCTAAATCGGCCATACGATCGATGTGCTGCTCCAGGCGAATTCGATCACTGGCACTGAGCCGAGGATTTTGAATGAGTCTTTGATAACCTGTGTACACTCGATCGAGAGTGGTTCGGTTCCAACCAGCGAGTGATTTAGAGCCGTTAAATAGGTACTCATAAAGTAATTCACTAGAAGAAAAAGGCTGGGTAGGAATAACTTCTCCTGAGCGAGTAGAGGGTTGAGAGTACCCAAAAGAAAGACCACCATTAATATTAAATGAACGTCGCAAAACTTTGGATGAAAGTTCTTCGGTACTATAAAAATAACCAGAATAGGCCATGGCTTGATCAATTGTTGGTGTAGAATAACTTGCTCTGAGGTTTTTGGGTACACCTGAGCTTGCCCCAACATTACCTAAGTTCACTCCTGAGTGGTGTCCGGTAGCAAAGGGCACATCTATCCCTTTTAGGATATTGATCTTGGATGCAACATTTGCGGTTAGGTAATCAGTACGAGCTTTACAGACCGCTGACCA
>CAKZRU010000051.1 GCA_937146725.1 uncultured Myxococcales bacterium | reverse complement strand
TTAGTTATTGACTTTGGAGCTTTAACTTTAGGTTAAGGTGCGGGTGAGGTGTGTCTTGGATGATCCGAAAGTAAAACAAAAGAACGTTGTCTATATTTTGCTGACACCTTAATTGGATGTTTGGTCGTTTGGTGTGATGCTATATGAGTTATTTACGGGGATTCGTCCTTTTGATGGAACCTCTATGGGTGATGTTTTCATGAAAGTTGGTCACCAAACAGTTGATTTTGACTATGCCGGGATTCCTGATGATTTTAAACCTATTTGAACGTGACGTCAGTCGACGCTATTTATCGGCATTAGAGGTGAAGTCAGCTTTTTATTCTGTGGCTGAAAGGTTAAGGAAGAAGTTAATAACTCTCTCAGCTTTGGATAGTTTTATAGAACTAATGATGCATAACCTTAAAAAAAATCATTTTCCTCATAAAAAAGTATCATTTAAAAAATCATATTTAAATAAATTGACTCAAAAACGGGGGATTTCTTTAAAGTCTGTATTAGAAAACTTAAAAAAGCATGAAGTCCATTTTCTTGAGAAAGAGGATAGCTTTATCTTTATGCATAGATCTAAAGATTATTCGGGAGGGTTGGAATCGGTTGGGAAGAGTGCGTTACGTCAGGTTGTCAGTAGAGGTAAGATTAAACAAGGTCTGACTTTGGAGTTGGAGAGACAAACTAATAAATCTAAACGAAAACACCAGTTTCAAATTAAACTTAAAAGAAAACACCAGTCTCAAATTAAACTTTTAATGCTAATTACTAAGTTTTCTATTATTGATATCATCACAATCATCATCTCCTTAATTATAATCATGCTCTTGAGATAACGTAGGAATAGATAAATTAAAAGAAGGCTCTGAGCAGTGTTTTTTCCTTAGCGGATGATGGTTATGTAAGAAAAGGATCACTCAAAACCCTTGATAAAATACTTAAAGAAGAAACGCTATCTGAAACAGATCGTGAATATGCAGAGATCGTAAGGGATAGGTAAAATAAGCGTGTTGCAAAATATATCAGCATACTGATCAATAATCAAACAGTGTCTGTTATCATAACACTTATCAATATTTAGTGTTTGATTTTGTTACATATCAGCCAAATTAACCTGGAATTTAAATCACGCTAGATATAGCTCCCCCTTTCCCTCCCTCTTAGACGACAGCGGTCTTTTGATTTTGTCTTCATGCAATTAGCTCACTTTGAGGGCTACCTAACAACTTAAGCCTATTCAAAATATTACAAGCGATGACAGACTCTACCTTTCGTGAGTTTTCACCTCTCGCTCTGAGTTCATCACCAATCAGTTTTTTATATCGAAAGAACATATTTTTAACCTCAGTTTGACGTGAATAACCAGATGTTCTTTTCCAGGGTAGCACATCGCCTTCATCAATAGATTTGACGTGCTGATTTCGCTGTCTAAGGCAATCATAGACAAGTTTAATGAGCTATCCATCAAGGTACAAGCGAGTGACTCAGCTTGAGCCTACTATCTGTATTCACCATCAACTGCTTTACATTTACCCTCTTCCTTGCATACGTTTGAGCGCTCACAATCTCTATCATTGTATGCTTTGCACCACTGCCCGCTTCCCGATAACATGCATTTACCATTTATCTTGCACATCTGTGATTGTACTAGCCCAGAAAATAACATCAGGTTACTACCGTCAAAGTGACGATTAAACAGGAGTCGTAAAGTAAGTACCTCTCATTTATTATTGTTTGTTTGTCTTTTTAATTTTGATCTGGTCTCGATCAGAAGTCCTGACTTATTAAAACCAAACTCTATCGTAATGTGATCTGCCATGGACGTTGCTGACCCAGTTCTCTGGTTGATTTGCGCGGGGAACAGAGCGCCAAAGAGCTTTGTAAATCCCTCAAGATCATAAGATATTCTTAGGAGCGGAGCTGGCCCCTTTTTGGGAGCAATGAGTGATTCTTTAAGTTTAAGCTTTCCTTTCTCACCGAGCGCAATCCCAAGTCCGTTCGTTTCAAGTTGGCTGTAAATAGGTTGCAAGCCCACTGGAATAGGAAGTCCGGAGAGTTCTTTCATGCCTTTGCCTACTTCAGGTAGTTTCAACTGAGCAAGAATAGGCACAAAAGCTTGAGCGATTTGTATAAGTTTCTGTGCTTGTTTTGCTGATACAATTAGAGCTGCATTAGCTTTCGGTGCAGCGAGATTGAGCTCAGCGTCGTATATCTGCACACTTACCCCTTGCAGATCTTTAGCAAAAGGAGGAAGCATTGTAAGCTGTTGTTGCACTTGGCGAAGCGCTTGCGGTTTGAGAGCACGTTTGAGTCTCTTACACTTGTATGGCCTGTCTAGGGTTTCTTGAATAAATGTCTGAGCGACTTCAAGGACACCTTTGACATTCAGCGCAAAGGAAATCCCCAACAGCCCATCTTGTGGGGTTACAGTCAATACATCATGTGCGGTGATCTTATTTAGGTGAGCTGCTAACTTAGGATCGAGCTTTGCCAACAAGCGTAGATTCATGCCCTCTTGATTACCTCCAATCAAAGTTTGAATCTTGGTGAGTAATCCCCATATCTCTCTGTCACAGTGGTTCTCAGTTGTGTTTGATCTATCGAGGTTCTTTGCGATTTCCTTGGTGTGGAGCTCAATATGTAAACCCTTAGGATTCGTTATCATTTTGTAGATCTTGACGATATCTATCCAAAAAAACAGGGGGTCACCCACTATCTGAACAGACTCAGCGAGGTGTTGTACAGAGCCCTCCTTATGGAGGGACTGCTGATGTTTTTTCTGGCCATTGAGATAGGGTATGACAACAGCTTCGGTTTCAGCATGCACCATAGCGATCTGCGCGACTTGGTTACTTGAGAACCCTATTATTGGATAGAATGGGAAATCTACTAGGTCTTTAAAACGATAAATATTTGGCTTGCTGGGATCAGGAGAGATTTCGGACCCTGATGACTCACTCAACCATTCGATATAACGTTCTTTGTTACTAATTTCATGAATGATGACAGGCCATACCCACATCCCATACAATGCAATCTTGAATTGGTTAGAAAATCCAATCTTATCCATCTGACCACTCTGAATATGTTCTGTAATACTCTTATAGATGTTGTGAATAGGTAGAAACTCAGGACGCTTTGGCCTCAATAGTGCACTTTGCTCTTGGAATAAACGTGCTGCCTCCTTTGCGAAAGGACTCTTAGTGTCTACGTTTAAGTGGAAAAGATAACCAGTATCTGCAGGAATATGAGAGAGCAACTTTTTTGTATGCTCATTGACGGGAGATGAGCAGGACAGTGTTGAGCATGTAGAAATGAGAACAGCCCAATACAAGAGTAACTTGTGTGTAAGTTGGGGCTTCAAAGTTATTGAAATATGCATGTTTAACCTTTTAGTGAAATACCTATAGAATCTATGGTTTTATGTTAGCTTAGGAATGGTTAAAATAAGTTAGTTTCAGAACAGTATGGCGTTGGTGCATAAGTCTATCGAATAGTATAAGATGATTGCTGAGGAGTAAACACATGACTCAGCCACACCACCGGAATAGACATCCAAAGTACCGAAAGAAATATAAAATACACAACTGGCGGTCTTATGAGCAATCTTTAATCAACCGTGGAGACCTCACCTTATGGCTTTCAGAAGACGTCATTGAATCTTGGAATAGCGACCTAGGTCAGAGAATGGGTAGACCTAAATTATACTCAGATCTAGCCATTGAAACGGCACTTACTATAAGGCTCCTGTTTAAGCTGCCACTCAGACAAACTGAAGGCTTTTTAAAGTCTATCTTCCGTCTGATGAATGTTGGGTTAAATGTTCCGGATCACACCACTCTGTCGCGAAGAAATAGTACATTAAAAACTAAACTTAAAAGGATAGGAAATTCGAGAGGAAGAGTCGACTTAGTCATTGATAGTACCGGCCTTGTGATTCATGGTGAAGGTCGTTGGACAAGAGATAAACATGGTAAAAGAAAACGTCGTGGGTGGCGAAAATTACACTTAGGATCGAGCAACGGGTTCATAGTGGCAAATCTCCTTAGTGAATATCAAAAAACTGATGGTGAAATCGCACCCAACTTAATCCATCAAGTTGGATGAATAGATTCGATTACAGCCGACAAAGCATATGACCAAAGTCGTGTATATGAAGCTTCAAACGATCATATGAATGAAGCTGGTCAAATCAATATCCATCCAAGGGCAAATGCAG
>CAKZRU010000050.1 GCA_937146725.1 uncultured Myxococcales bacterium | reverse complement strand
GGTCTGCTGTTCCAAATACACCAGAAGAAAACTGTGCTGGATATAGTGTCAATCAAACCGGTGGGGTGATGGCTCAAGCAGGTACAGACATACAAGCAGGTACAGAGATGTTAGCAGGTATGGAGCAAGCATCGGGTACTGACATGATGGATCCTAACTGTGAGCCAGTTCTTGTAGCAAGTGGCGAAAGCCGTGAAGGGGTAACGATGGGATGCTTGGAAGGCTGTACTCAACTTGCGACCTGCGCCATTGATGAGGGCTTATGCCCTAATTTATCTAGCTGTGATACCGCTGGAGTCATCGATGCTTGTATGGCGATTTGTAGTGAGCAACTATTAGCGGTTTTCTCTACGCTGAGTGGCTGTGGACAAACCATTGATCTCGCCAAAAGAGGTTTAGGGGCTGAGTTTACAAGTGCTTGCGAAGGTGAATAAGCAAACTTAGTTTTAATGATAAGGGGTAGTCAATGATGAGTGATCAAAACATAAACAGAATCTACAAAAAACATAAACAAAGTTGGCTTCTTATATTGCTGTTAAGCATATTTTGGGGATGTGAAGATGCCGCGACAATTCCTCCGCAGCTTTATTGGCAGTCCGTAAATGCGACCAATGATATGGAAGTCCCTTTATCAGGGATTGAGCAAGCCGGCGAGAGTATGGCCGGTGAAAGTATGGCCGGTGAAAGTATGGCCGGTGAAAGTATGGCCGGTGAAAATATGGCCGGTGAAAGCATGGCCGGTATTCCCACACCCAGTGAGCCGATCAATTTACCAAGAGTCATTGTTGAAGACCCACCTAGAGCACATTTTACAGCAGATGAATCTTGGACAGTGACCGGCTATCTTGAAGATGAGCGCAATGATATCGAAAACTTAGAGATACAGACCTTAGCAACGCTCTTTGATCTTGAAAAACTCTTTAGCCAAGAAATACCTTTGGCACATGGCCCAAATATTATTGCAAGCGAAGCCTTTGTTGAAGGTCGTAAGCTGACCGCTGATTATAGAACGGTGGTTTCCGGCCTGCATCTTCCCGAGGATTATCCCACTTGGAATGGTCTAGAGTTTACCATTACAACTCCGACACTGAATGAAATCGCTAGTCGCATTGATGAGTTTATTGAGCCGGCTGACTTTAATGAGGTGATTGTAAATCCGGTTCTCAGTGAAGATCAAACTTTTTGCTTTGGTTTTTGCTACACAGCGATGGGGATTTTTGTAAACGCCTATAATCCAAACTTTAGTGACATCGATGCCTATGTAACACCTCAAGATAATGGGCTTGTTGTGTCGTTTATGATGACAGATTTTGAAATGGATTGGGATGGAACGGCAGTGGTTTCTGAAATTGGCTATTCGGGGCAGGGCAGGATGTATGCGGAAGCCATGATGGTTGACATGCTAATTGGCATTGAATGGACCCGTGAAAGACGTTTGATTTCGGTGTTGGGTACTCAAGTTCAAAGCCGAAATGTGGTTTATGATTTTGCGGATCCTTTTTATCAAGCTTCACAGTTTTTTGGAATGCCGGTCGATGCCATGATGACCAGTGTGATGGAATCTACCTTTGAGGATTTACTTGCCAGTCAAGTGCCACGCTTACTTTATGAAATTATTGATGAAGATGCTCGAATTAACGCAGAGATTGCGATCGATGATCAAAAGGTACAGTTGGATGGCCAGGTCATGGTTGCTGAAGTCAATCAAGCCGGTCTGACCTTTTGGTATGATATGCTCGCTACCCCTAGTCAGCTTTTACATCCGGTCTTAGACACTCGTTGGTTTAGTGATACACCAGCGCCTATGGTCACCACTGATGAGCAAAGAGCCAAAGGTGGGTTTGCCCTAGAAGCAATGAATGGGATTTTACATGCCGTATGGCAAGCGGGTGGTTTGGACTTTGTCTTGCCCGGAGATCAACTCGGCTTAAGTGCTGATGTGATGGAACAGTTAATTCCTGGGACCGGAGAAGTTGATATTCATTTAACCAGTGGTTTACCGCCACTGATTCACGAAAATATTCATGGGCAAACACCTTGGATTACCATTGGTGATGTAGAAATGAGTGTAACACCTCGTGGGGCCGGTATTGATCAAACCCTGATCAAGGTCATCGCTTCCATTCGTGGTCAACTAGGCATGCGAGTGCAGGGAGAAAGCCTTGTGCCCGAGCTCATGATGCCCGAGGTCTATCCAACTATTGTTTATCCCACCACAGTTGACCCCTTACTCGCGATTGGGATTCCAACAGTACTGATTCCATTGAGCCAATCAGAATTACCGGTTATTCTAGCAAACCGAGTTAGCTTTCCCTTGGATTTAATCAATGGCTTTATGTTGAGTGATGCACAAGTCAGTGCCGCTGAAGGACGAGGTTATCTACTCGATGGTTTGATTACTGCTCGTCCATAAGCAAGCACTGCTATTACAGATCACGCGATAAACTGATCAAGCTTTAATCAATCACAAACTCTTGTTCAATAGCTTCACAGCTTTTGGACCACAAAAGATCGATGCTGTCTTGTCGAGTACATTGCTTTTGTAAAGAAAACCCAATCGCCTTGCCCTTGGTGGCGAATATGCCCTTGCCCGGTCCATAAAACTCACCGGATTGAGCCTCGGGTAATACAGCACAACTTAGCAAGCCTAAAGCACCGTCTTCGGCGCTTTGTGAAATCCATTTGGCGCCTAGCGAGCTCCAACTTGACATTCCACCATTTTTGTTGGTTGTTACCTGAAGTTCTGTATTGGCAAAACCTGGATGAGCGACCAAAGCTTTGACCTTGGATTGAGCTTGCTGCAATTTTTGATGCAGAGCGGCAGTAAAAACAGCATTTGCTAATTTTGTTTGGCCATAACGAACCCATCGGGCACCGGAAAAAAGCATACTGGCACCATTACCACCAAGTTGACCACCACGCTTTTCAAGATATGATGTTTCTAGTTTTTTAACCGCTAAACGAGCTATGCTTGAATGGTTGATAAGCCGAGCTTCACCATGTACTTCAGCCGCCTGCTTGAGCAGTGGAAAAAGCTCACAGCTTAATAAAAAATGAGACAGATGATTGGTTTGCATTTGAATGTCAAAACCATCCTCTGTGGCTTGATCAGGCATGGCCATAATCCCGGCATTATTTATGAGGGCATACAAGCCATTGGGGCACAGGTGTTTGACTTGACGAATCGCTTGGCGGACAGCTGTAAAGCTCTGTAAATCACAATCAACTTGCTCAATATCAGCAGAGGGATAAGCCTGTTTAAGCTCTATGAGTCCCTTTTCTGAACGCTCTGAAGATCGATTGAGTAAAATGAGTCTTGCTCCTTTGCTTGCTAAAGCTTGAGCAGCCACTTTTCCTGTGCCCGAAGTCGTACCAGTGATTGCAAAAGTTTTACCGGCCAAGTTCGGCATAGAGCTTTGAAAGTCAGAATAGTGAACTGAAGGGACTTGTGGTTTTTTATAGACCATTAATTTTCCTCATTTAGTTGTTTAATATTAGGGCTTAAACCTATTGAAATATGACCTTAATTGAGATATGTTTGACGATGTATAGTTTCAAACAAAGGCATAATTATGTTTTCTGTAAATAGTAATAGCGCAGCTCTTAATACTTTTAGCTCTCTTAGACAGAACCAAAGAGCAATCTCAACAGGTTTTGAAAGACTATCTAGTGGCCTTAGAGTAAATGGTGCTAAAGATGATGCAGCCGGCCTATCCATTAGTACAAGAATGACTGCACAAGTCAAAGGTACACAGCAGGCCACACGAAATGCCAATGATTCTATTTCATATTTACAAACCGCTGAAGGGGCTTTGAATGAGACCACTAATATTCTTCAGCGTATGCGTGAACTCACTGTGCAAGCAGGCAATGAAACTCTAAATGCACAGGATAGAGAAGCCATTCAGGGTGAGGTAACTCAACTCATGGCTGAGTTAGACCGCATTAATGAAACCACTAATTTTAATAACAAAAAAGTCTTTAGTCAGCACCAAACCGTTTCTTTAGAGCAAAGCTATGCTAACGGTGGTGAGCTGAATGGCTATAAGGTCACTTACCAAGAAAATGAAGATCTTTCAGGACTAGGATTAGCGGATGCAGAAGAACGCCGAGAGTTTGCATTAGCCGGTCTTAAGGGTGGTTGGATGCAAGAGTCAGAGCGGATGATCGAAGAACATCTAGGCTTGTTTGGTAGTGGTCAAGACGTATCTGTTGACTTTGTTGATGGTGGTGATGCTCCATCGGGCGTTTTAGCTTTCGTCAGTTCAGGAGACCCAATTCGTCTACACATCGACTTAAATGACTTTGATGATGTGAATGCGCCTGATGGTGGTGCCTTAGGCAATATGTATAGTGATCGTATTATCGCGCACGAGATGGTTCATGTGGCCCAAATTGCAAGTGGCGTGATTCAAACGACCGAGCGTTGGTTTAACGAAGGTGTTGCAGAGTTTCTCGTCGGTGCTGCCGACACCAGAATGTCAGGTCTTAACGCAGTAAACTATCAAAGTGGTGGCCTTGCTTTAGCTAATGCCTTTGATAACGGTACAATCGACTATGAAGAAGCTTATGTTGCTGTTGCTTACCTGCACCAAGAAGTGATCAATGCAGGTGGTGAAGGCCTCAAGGATATCCTTGCTGATATGGCGGGAGGCAGTAGCCTAAGTGCAGCGATTGGTAACCACACAACTCATGCAGGTTTAGCCGGTTTTGAAACACATTTTCAAACCATCGGCAATGGTGATGTTTTTGCTGCAGACCTTAAGAATCACTCTGTAGCGACCGGAGATACCGGATCAATCGCTGGTAGTTTCTTTGCAGGAGGTACAACCCTTGATGCCCGAGCTGTTGTCGCTAACGAAAGCTACTCAACAGAGGACAAAAAGGGTGGCCAAAAGATTGACTTCCACATCGGTGCCGGTGCTGAAGACAACTTAGGTATGTATGTAGGCTCTTTCAATGTTGATGCGATGGGTCTAAGAAACATCGATTTAACCAGCCACTCTAAGGTAGACTTTGCTTTGTCCGGTTTGGATGATGCACTTAACTATGTGTCTGATATGCGTGCAGACTTAGGTGCGATGCAAAATCGCTTAACTAGCACAATCAACTCTTTACAAGTCAATGTCGAAAATACTTCTGCGAGTCGCTCTCGCATTGTCGATGCTGATTTTGCGTCTGAAACACTTTCTTTGTCAAAGGCTCAAATCGTACAACAAGCGTCAACTTCTATGTTGGCTCAAGCCAATGTACAGCCCAGACTTGCTTTAGCTCTACTTAATTAAGTTTTAGTTCGGCTTAATTAAGTTGTAGCACTATTCAACTCAACCTTAACTTTGGGCTTGGTGGGCTTTTTTAGCCTTGGTGATCAGTCGGTCTAAGGTGTTCAGAAACTGACTTCGGGCTCGATCATTCATGGGAGGCGGACCACCGGTGGGTAGTTCTGTACCGCCCCAGTCTTGTTCGCGTAGCGAGGTCATAAGATCACGTTTAGCCAAGGCTGCACTCACTGTGTCTTGGTTCCATTCTCGACCTCTTGGAGAGAGGACATATGCTTGGGCATCTACACATTTAGCGGCCAAGGGTAGATCGGATGTAACACAAATATCATGAGGGCGAATATGCTCGGCAATCCATATATCGGCAATATTTTCCCCTGAATCTACAGTGATGACCTTAACACTTAAACCAAGCTGTTCCGGGACTCGCATAAACTGATTACTGACTAAATATACAGTGGCGGCACAGCGAATGGCTACCCGATAAATCTCGGGTTTAACCGGACAGGCATCGGCATCAACATAAATACGAAAGGGCGCCGGCTGGCTAGGCAGTGGACGTTGTCGCTTGATCTTTTTTTTACCGTAGGCCACTCATCCTCCTTTGGAGTAGGCATGGGATATAACGAGCTCTTGTTATAAGTGAATCGCCAAGGCAATAAAAGTAAAAGAGTTTAGCGTAAACATTGCTGTTGCTGTGACTGCCTGATCAGAACCTGTACACTATAACGATCTACTTCTGGTATGAGCAAATACGCTTTTTTTTGCTGAGTTTGTGGGTCATTATCTAGGCGTAAGGTGATTTGTTCGTCAGTGAGAAGGTTAACCCAAGTTTTTTCGGCTTGAGTAAGCTGAGAAGGAAGTTGTAAAACGCGAGAAGCAGAGGCTTGACGTTGAACGATTATGATCATTTCTTGACCGGTTCCACCACGAATAAAGCTGAGACTTTCTTCATCATTAGCCAAGAATATTACCTGAGATTCTTCGGTGCTAAAGGCCGGATAACAGGCTCTAATTCTTCCTAATTGAGCGACTTTTTCGAAATGCTGTTGGCGAATTGTACTCAGTTGATTGGGCGCATCTAGGCTAAGCGGCCAAAATGGACGGCGGTTATCGGGGTCATTGGCGCCTGCCAAGCCAACTTCATCGCCATAATATAAAACCGGAATACCGGGTAGGGTAAAGCTTAGTGCTGTGGCAATCCATAAGCGACCTAAGGCGCTTTCTTCTTCGCTTTGTTCCGGTGGCAAGTTCCATGGATCACTCAAGTTGTGTTGGGCAGCTTCACTGAAAAAACGAGTCACATCATGGTTACCGATAAACGAGCCCATTAAGCTTGCTGAGTTGGACCAATAGCTTTCACCACTTTTCCATAATTCTACCAAAGACCACATGGGGGTACTTTCCCAAGCGATCGTCTCTCTTAAGCCCCACATAAAAGGAAAATTAAACTGGCCGTCTAAGCCTTTGGGCCCTAAATACCAAGCGATTCTTGACCATTCTTGTGGACCGGTAAAGGTTTCCCCAATCAGTAAGTGACGACTCCCCAAGCCTTCAAAGCGACGCTGGGACTCGGTGCTCAACAAGCGAGTCACTCGGCGGGGCATCATAGGCACTGCATCAACTCTGAGTCCATCTAAATCATAGTTTTCGATCCACCATAAAGCATCAGCAACTTGTTGTTGCATGGCTTCTCGGCCTTCCCAACGTATATCCGGTAAATATTCAGTAAAGCGACAACTTTCTATATAACGGCCCCAATCACAGCCCGGACGACCACACAGGCAACCAGGAGGATAAAACCAATCCGGATGTTCTTGAACATAGGGATGTGATTCATGCACATGATTGAGTGCCACATCTACGATTATTCTCATGCCTTTTTGATGAGCGAGTTTAACCAGATCCTTTAAGGCTTGCTCACTTCCCCATTCGGGTCCAAGTTTACGCGCCTCACTTGCCCAATAACCATGATAAGAGCTATATCTTTTGGCACCGCCTTCCACACCTTCCCAAAGCCCGGTTGGATTTGGAGCAAGTGGAGACAGCCAAAGGGTTTTCACCCCCAAGCGTTCTAAATAACCGCTTTCCAAAAGTTCGGTGACTTGGTCGATCTGCCCACCCCAGCGCTCGGCAATGCTTGGCGATTGGTGATCGACAGGCATAGGAGGAGAAAGACGGTCTAAAACGATTTGATACATTAAACCTTGAGTCCATCGGTGCTTTTGAGGCTCTACCCAAAAAGGTGCATGAAAGACTTCGGCTTCCTGTGCTTCTTGATCAAAGGCGCTGATACGAAGCCAATGCTTACCAAACTCTAAGTTTTGAGTATTAAAACTGAGCAACTCGCCCTCAAGCTGACTTGGATAATCTTGATCATCGATCTGTACTTTAACTGAGCTTTTATCTAAGGGCACACCCATCACTTGCTCTCCTTGTTCAGCTAGAGCTTGTAGGGCTTTGGATAAGCCTCGTTCAAAGGCTAGATTAAAGGTTTGAGCTTTTCCTTGGCCTTGCTTGCTCACCATAAACCAACGGCCTTGTTGGCAGTTGGGCACAAAGACAAGTGATTCTTCTAGTGCGCCTGTTTTAATACTGAGAGCCTGCTTAGGGTCAAGTAAGCGTCTTCCATCAACTTCAAGGTAATAAGATTGCCAGCCACTTTTGAGCCACAGGTCAGCGCCCCAAAGACCGGCTGGGTCTATCTGTGGATCAAGTAAGCTCAGTGGAGCACTTTGGTCCCCTGCATGAACTAAGATTTGACTGGGTATATGTTGAGCTTGATAGCGAATACTGATGGCACACTGTCTCACTGAGGGTAAGCGCTGTGGTATACTGTCATCACAGGCAGATAGAGTGGTACCTAAATAGGTACATAAAACAGCAATCATCAGCCTCAAGCATAACATGAGTTTTTGACTACGATGTGAGCTCATAATCACTGCACCTACTCAGCAAGCACAAGCACTCTTGCACTGCGAGGAGGAAGACTGACGATGAGCTCACCTGATGCATTGACAGTAAACTCTTGGGTTGAGCTAGGATCGAGAAGATCTTTGAGTTTGGTATTAGGTGGGAAGGATACCTTCATGCCCTGACCCTCATTATTTACGCTGACATCAAGTCTTGGTGCTTGCTCACTAGCAGTTAAATCGGGATCGTTACTATTGATAACCACTAACACAGTTTGTTCGGCGGTAGAGCGTTCAAAAGCCAGTAGACCAGCCCCTTGAACCGGTGGGTGAGCCACTGAACTTTGCCGGTGTGCTTGTTCATCTGAGGTCCAAACAAAGTTAACAGTTCCTCGGCGCAAGGCAGGAAGTTCTTTACGAAGCTTGATGAGCTGTTTCATGTAAAGATAAGTTTCACCCTGCTGTGAAAACCCAGAACGCCACATATCTTCACGATTTGAGGGATCCGGTCCACCACTAAAGTTTTGTTCGGTTCCATAATAAATGCAGGGAATCCCATCAATGGTGAGTAAATAAGCTAAGGCAGAGCGTAAGCGTTGGTGACCAATGGCTATTTTTTGCTCATGAGCTTGATTGGATTCATCCGCATTTAGAGCAGGCGTTGCACTGTATAAAAAGCGAGGTACATCATGATTATCTAAAAAGTTGATCAAAAGCTGACTAGGACTTAAAGGTAGACCTTCGGCATTGGTGGGTCCTAAGTACTTTGTACCCATACTGTATCTTTCTAGGCCTTCATTGGTGAGGGTTTCTACACAGGCATTAAAGCCGGTAGCGCATCTGGGATCGCTTTCACTTGCTTTGGCACAAGCTAGCTTACAGACTCTGTCAACGGTTTCGCTCACAATGGAGGGCTCGCTTAGCTTAGCCCTTCGTTCTTCAAATAAGGCTTTGATCCCAGTGGTGGGGCCACCTTGGGCAAAGACATTCATAAAGACTCGGTAATAGGCCGAAAAATAAAAGACCGAATCAACGCCTTCGCCATGGGTGTAGCTTCCTAAGAGTTCATCATTACCATCAAAGGCTTCGCCAAACATTAAAAAGTTATTTTTACCCATATCATGCGCAAACTTACGAATATTTGAGGAAAATACATCAAAGAAACCCGCTTCTTGGTGCTTGAGAGTATCAATACGGAAGCCATCAAAGCCCGCTTCTTGAATCCAATAGGCAAAAACCTCCGTCAAGGCCTGTCTGACATCACTGCGATGCGTTGCAAGATCTTTGAGGCCACCAGGGAAATCCCCTTTGATCTCTTGCTCACGACGATACTCAAAACTGGCTTGTGCTTCATTTTCCCAAACCGTTACTCGGCCTTTACGGTTATACCAATTAGGGTTTTGAAAGCCGACCGGTTCGGGAGGTGTTCGGTTAATTTCTGGCATCTCTACCCATTCTACCGGTGCAAGACCATTTTCTCCCAATGCGGTAAAGGCTTGCACACCACGACTGTCATATTCCGGATCCCATTCACTTGCTCGACGCAGGTCAGAAGCCTGATCACTATTTTGGCTTCCAGAGCCTGGGCCACCACCACCAAAGAACACAATATCAGGTTGTCCATTACGGTTGATATCATAATAGAAGAGTTGGCCAATATGATTGGTCACCACATCTAAGATCACCTTGATCCCTCGTTGGTGGCAGGCATCAACCATACGCTGCAAGGCCGCTAAATCACCAAAATGTAAGTTGGTATCAATAAAACTTTGAGTCCAATAACCGTGATAGCTTGCAAAGCCGGCATCTTCTTCTACATTGCGGACAACCGGACTAATCCATAAGGCGGTCACACCAAGATCGTCAAGATATCCAAGTTTATCAATGATGCCTTGCCAATCTCCGCCATGATAAGCGGCTTCTTTACGGAGATCGACGTTGAAATTATTGTTTGGATCTCCATCGGCAAAGCGATCGACCACAATTTGGTAAATCACCTCATCACGCCAGTCTTTCACAAAGGTTCGGCGATTAAAGCTCATATTCACTTGGGAAGGTGGGCTACATTGTAAAAGCAACAGCATGCTTAAGGAACATAGTAAAAAACGCATAGATGATTGAACAAACATTAGTAACCTCCACCTCGTCCAAACCACCATTCGGCTCGAGCACCAAGATAATGACTGACCGTATGCTGTGCTCGGGGGTCCGCTTGCGCATAACGAGCGAGAGCCGCATCATTAAGTAGGCTCACCGCATAGATTAAACGAAGCTGTGGTCGACTGTAGGCATTGATTTGAGCGCGACTAAAGCTCAAAGCAGGAATAAAGGCAAATTGATAGATTTGAGCGGCTTTTGTTGAGAGATCAACCGGATGACTGCCCTGCGCTTGACTCCATTGAGCCGAGGCTTCAACAGCTGGTGTAAAAAAGCCCTTTAAATTAAGTTGTGGCCTAATCACAGCACTGCCTTCTAAGCGATCATCATAGTCCACCTTGATCGCATCAGCATCTTGATAATGTCTGATATAACTACCCCATTGTAAACTGAGCAGACCTTTACGATCAATTTGCCAATTTCCTGCTAAAGCCAAGCGCCATTCTTGCGCCGACCATGAGCGCCGATCATTAGCCATTGCCTGTGGTGTACCAAGTTCATCATAAATCGCTAAGCCCTTGGCATATCTTGCCCAAAGGTTTAGGTGATTGGCTTGATGAGCAAGGCCCCAAACCCCTAGTTGGATACCTGCAACTAAACCGGCGTCATCGGGTAAGGTACGTTGTTCTGTAAAGCTACCCTCAAGCGTTTCTTTCCCAGAGGGTAAGGCATGATATTCGCTATAAAGCTTCCATTTCCATCCCGCTGTTTTAGATTGAGAGCCGATTTTATAGCGACGCTCATAAAGTGAAGCTAAAATTAAACGCTGTCGGTTAAGCATCAAAACTGATTCAGCCCCAAAGTTAGTCGCTGAGGGTACGTTGACATATTGGGTTTGGCTACGATGATTAAGGCGACTTACACCGGCATGCACCCAAAAATCATGTTGCTGACCTTGGTGACCTAAGGTGAGGCCCATTGTGTTTAAATCATCAAGGGGCCAAAAGTTCATTAAGTAAATATCATTACCACGAAGCCAGCGACTTCCTAAAGAGGCCCATAAAGATGAACCACCAATTCGTTTCGCCTCTACATATGCTCGGCGAATCGCAATTTGAGCATCGGCTTGGCCATTGTAATGAAAAAACTGATCAAAGGCTGAAAGAGTAGTGATGACATCCACTTGGGCATGCTTGCCCCGATAAGCATGATAGCCCAAATCGAGTTCCAGATAATTATCTTCAATCAGCCTAGGTGCATAGGCTGTGACTTGATGCCTGTACCCTTCACCACCTTGGGGATTACTTGAAAACCCTACCCGGCCATAAGACCCAAAAAAGAACTTGGGCTTTGACTTGGATGTATTGAGGCTCTGGTCTGCAAAGGCTCTTGGACTTGATGCAATAAGAAAAGCTTGTACAACAAAATTCCAAGATAAAAGACACAGAAAAAAATAAAATATACGTGAGAGCAGTCTTCTCACATAGAATGTTAGGATATCTTGCATATATCACTCTGTAGAGAGAAGAGTTTGACACTAGAGTCTATGAAGTATATTCACTCGAACCGATCATGAATACAAGTCTTAGCTTATGCTTTCTTTGAACTTGACATTGATTTTTTGGGACATAGTCTTCAATCTAAGCACCTAAATGAAGGAGTCATTACGTATGAAGCAAGCTGTAGGTGTTCTCATAATTGGAGTCAAAGGTGCAGTTGCCACAACCTTAATCAGTGCCGGTCTTTCCTCGGCGAGTGGACGACCTCAAAGCTTTGCTTTGCCCTCTGAACAAGAGCCAGACTTTAGCCAACTACCCTTGGTACCGCTCAAGCAAATGCGCTTTGGTGGTTGGGATGTAGCGCTTGCTTCACTTGCTGAATCAACACAACACCACCAAGTTGTTCCCCAAAATGTACAAGCCCAACTGAGTGAAGAATTAGATCAACTTTATGTTAAGGCAGGGATCACTTTAAATCCGGCGCCCATTCATGATGAACTTGATCCAGCCTTGAGAACAGCTCAGCAAGTTGATCGCCTTCGTGCGCTTGTGCATGAACTCCAACAAGATATTAAGGCCTTCAAAGCTAAAGAACAAGTTGAGCAAGTCGTTGTTTTAGACCTATCAAGTACCGCGCCAAGCTTGGCTGAAAGTCAGTACCATAAGTCTTTAGAGCGCTTTGAGCAGGTTCTTGATCTGCCAATTAGCGAAGCTCTTGCCCTAAATACAATACATGAGGGTATGCTATACGCCTATGCGGCGATCAGTGAAGGCTGCGCTTGCATTAACTTTACGCCTTCCAAGACCTTTGATATACCCGCTTTAGTAGAGTTTGCCGTCCAACAGAAAGTCCCCTTGTGTGGCAAGGATGGTAAAACGGGTCAAACTCTGTATAAAACAGTGCTTGCACCAATGCTCAAACAACGCGCTTTGCAGGTGAAAGGTTGGTATTCAACCAACATTTTAGGGAATCGAGATGGTGAGGTTTTGGATCATCCAGAGCACCGCAAAACTAAGATTGATAGTAAGCGAGCAGTGCTGAGTGATATTTTGGGATATGATGACTTTGATCATCAGGTACATATTCATTATTACAAGCCTAGAGGTGACGAAAAAGAAGCTTGGGATAATATTGACTTTGAGGGGTGGTTTGAAGTCCCGATGCAAATGAAAATCAATTGGTTGGGTTCAGACTCGATTTTAGCAGCGCCTTTGGCGGCAGATTTAGTCCGTTGGATGGTTTATCTGCAACAAAAAGAGCAGTTTGGCGTGATTCAAGCCCTGTCCTCTTACTTTAAAAGCCCTTTACAAGTTCAGACTCATGACTTTTTTGCACAAACTCAAGATTTACGCACTTATATCAAAAAAATCACCGATCATCATTAGTATATTAGGGTGATCCTGATTGGTCAGAATGATTTATTTATTTAACATAGTAGCAGAGGCAATGAGCTTAAAACAGCAGCACACATCCTATACAAAGGTCAAAGTTTTTAAGAGGGGAGTTGCTCTCATCGCTCTTACCCTAAGTAGCTTTGCATGTACTCAAGTACCAACAGGTTTAGAGCCTCCTCCACCCCCAAATGATCCCAATCTTAGTGCTGCAAACCAAGCCTTTTTAAAAGGTGATTGGAATACCTTGAGAGCATTGCTTAGTCGCTTACCAGGCGATGGAGCTTTACTCTCTCAGTCACTTTTTTATCAAGCGGTCATTTTGGGGTTTGAAAAGCCTAAAAAAGCAGCAAGTCGTCTTAAAGAATTACAGGTAAATGCCGATAAGCAATTACGACAAAGGGCGACATTATATCGCTTACTTTTTAAGGCTAGGGCAGGCGAATGCTTACTCACCGAAGGGCCTTTAAGACGCGTATATTGGCCTAAAGCTAAAAGTTTGCCACAAGGTACACGCTTATTACTTGAAGAAGCACTTCGAGGCTGTGACGAAAGAAATCATGCTCAGCATGAAAAGGTAAAGCGTCTTGATCACAGTCTAAAGTCTACGCCAACCTCAACCGTTGAAAGCAACGCAAAGCAAGAGGGCCAGGCAAAGCAAGAGGACCAGGCAAGTAAACTGAGTAAAGATCCTAAAGCAGAGTCCACGGCTAGCACCAAGTCAACGACAGCTCCAAACAAGACCCAAGAAAAAAAACAAGAAAAAAACCAAGAAAAAGCAAGTTCAAACTTAAATCACTTTAATCATTTAAGCGTTGAGCAAAGGCGAGGAGTGACGCCCTACTTACAGTTATGGTTACCCTTGGAATTAAGAGTAAATCAAAAAGAAGCAGAACAAAAAGAGGCGCGTATAAGCCCTCTTAATATTCTGTTAGCCGAGTCCACTCCGCTTTTTGTTGACCAGCGTGAGCAGCAAGGAGAAAGAGTCGAGTTGGAACGCTTGGATATTCAAGTCGAAGGCAAGGACTCGGTCAGTACAAGAATTGCCGAATTAAGAAGCGAAGTTGATGCGCTCATCGCTGTCACACCCAATCAAGCACTACATCAAGAAGTTTTAGCCGCGGTCAAAACTCAACAAAGACCTTTATTTATTTTAACCCCATATCCACTAGAGACAGAGCAAGAGATAGAGCAAAGTAAATCAAATCTTGCGATTCAAGAGCCTAGCAACAAACCGGCAGGCAATGACACGAGTAAGGCAACAGCGGAAACGGCGATCACTGACAAACAAGAAAACTCAAGCCAAGCACCGATTTGGCGGATCTTTCCAGATCAAAAACTCATTATCAGTTCGCTCGCTAAGGTCGCCAACCAAAATAAGAGTCAAGGTGTGGGTATCCTATTGCCTCAAGGTAAGCTAGGTATGAAGCTTCTCCAAAGCTTTCAAACCGAATTGAGTCACTTAGGGATAAAAAATATAAAATATCGTATGTTGAGTTCCACTGAAAATTGGGAAACGGTTGCCCAAGAATTAAGGAAATGGCCGGTTGATACTTTCATCTTTACCTCCTTACCAACCCTAAGTATTACCTCATTGGTTACACATCTAGCCTCAAAGGGCTTATGGTCGGCACCGCGACAGCAATTTAGCCAAGTACTTGCGCTTGAGGGAGAACAGGGTAAGGACACATACCGACGTTTTATTTTGTGGCCAAGTCTGTATGATCAAAGCGTACTTGACCAAGTCGGACGTTATTTAGAAGGTGCTAGAACTGTAAGTCCGGTGCTTAAGGAATCTGACTCTTTTAAAGCTCTTGATCAAACATTGGTTAAAGAAGTAGGACGAGGGGCTCAGATTCTTGATGCGCTTATGCAAGATGTTTTACTGTTTATTGATGAGGCGATTAGGCTGAGTGAAGTCAAGCAAATCACTTTAAAAGAAGCCTTTTCGAAACTTACCATTAGTTCCAAGTATCTGATTGGCCTAGACTTTACTAAAAATAACGCCTTAAAAGAGCTCTATGAAATCGAAGTTCATAACCAGCAGTTTCGATTGTTTAAAGCTCAAGCAGAATTAGAAAACTCTTTATCTAAGCCACAAGCAGAAGATTCTGCTCATTCCTCAGAAAGTGCAAGTGAGTCCACGACAATGGAACAAGCAAGGGAACAGACAAGAGAACAGTCGGTTGACTCAGACCAAGAAGATGCCCAGTAAGCTCACCGACTTAAATCCAAGCGAAACAGATCAGCGTGAATTAAAAGAAGCAATCGCTTGGCTTAGACCCGATCCAAGACAGCGCTTATATCCTGCTTGGGGTTTGGGCGTTTTACTACTGCTTGTCGGTAGTGCTTGTTGTGGAATCTTTTTCCATCAAGCGATTCCTGATTCGATCTTCTTACTCATCATAGGTTTGGGCGCAATCCTTGCGGGGATGATGACTATGGTCTTGAGCGCTTTAAAGGTGCTTAGTGATGAGACCTGCCTATTGTGGACTCAGCAGGCCTTTATTTATAGAGATCAAAACGCAAAAAGAAGCGAATGGAAATGGTCAGAAATCACCAATTTTAGGTATCAAGCGGGTCAAGACTTTATCGAAGTACACCACAGTCATGGGGATTATTTAAAAGTACATACCAGCTCGATGCGTCTTGAAGCACAACTTTTATGTCAAGTACTTAAGGAAGAACAAAGACGATCGTTAATGGGCGTTAAGTTGAGAGATGCCTATGCACTGCGTGCTCTTGGCCTACCGGTGTCGATCGCTTCCAATATCAATAAAGACTAACAACGGTCATTTACTTAACTTTAAAGCTAACTTACCTTTGTACTTATCCTTACCTTTCGCTATATTTACACATACTTTTTATGATTAAAAAACACTGACAGAGGAGAGTGGTAGATGAAGGTATTTCGCTTTACCTTTGGGGTGTTAGTACTCTTATGCTCATTATATGCCTGCGAAGATGCACGACGCGTTTCCTTAACTGAGTCTAGCTCAGTAAACATGATGACTGATCTTATAGCAGGAGAAGAAGTGGTAGGAGAGACCGCAGAAAATGCTGGTGAAGTTTTAGGAGGCGAGACAGCGATCGATGTAAGTCAGCTCCAAGACTTAGTGCCCGGTCCACCGGTTTGGTCTAGGCTCACTCAATCCCAATACCGAAATATGGTAAGCGATATACTTGGTCTTGATAGTAGTGACTTGGATCTTGAGCCCGATACTAACCCCTACCTTTTTACCTCTATTGGCTCAGGCAGTAGCTCGGTTTCTGCTTTTGGTGTGGAGCTGTATGCCGAGGCCGCTTTTATATTGGCAGAACGTTATTTTGCCAGTGATATGAATGTTCAATTAACGACCGGTTGCTTACCTAACACTGTGGATGATGGCTGTGCCGATCAATTGATCAGAACTTTAGGGCTAAGGTTATACAGACGTCCTCTCAGTGAAAGCGAATTTGGACGCTGGCAGGCATTAGCACAGTTGTCAGCAACCAGTAGACGGCAAGAAGATCAGCTCAAGGGACTGGAGAATGTACTAGCGGCCATGTTGCAATCGCCCTTTGTGCTGTATAGACTCGAGCAGGGGATGGCGAGTTTAGATGATGAAATCCATCACTACACAGATCTTGAGTTGGCGAGCCGCTTAGCATTTACCTTACAAGATTCTGCGCCGGATCAAGAATTATTAAATCTCGCTTTAGAAGGACGCTTAAAAGAGAATAATGTGCTAGAAGCACAAATAGATCGTCTTTTGAATACCGAACGAGCAAAAGCCTCAATCAATGCATTTTTTGCGCAATATCTTGATTTGAGTCGCTTAAAAAGAGTTGAGCGTGATCCAAGTGTATATGAGGGCTTTACACCAAGCTTACTCAATGCCATGGAAACAGAAGTACGTTTATTGGTAAACGATTTGGTATACCGCCGAGATACTGATATTCGTCTATTGTTTAGTGAGAAAAAAGCTTATTTAAATCAAACACTTGCTGATCACTATGGAATTAGCTTAGAACAGGGCTCTCCGATTATTTTTGAGTCACTTGCCTTGCCCGAAGACACGGTCAGAGTTGGCTTCCTAGGCACAGCAGCCTTTTTAACCATGAATGCCCACCCTACCGAAACCTCACCCACCTTGCGTGGTAAGTATATTCGGGAAAGACTTTTATGTCAGGAAGTCCCACCACCCCCCGATGATATTGACTTGAACCTCGAACCGGAAACCGGTGAGGCAAGTACACTTCGAGAAAGGCTAGAAAGACACCGAGAAGATCCAGCTTGTGCCGGCTGTCATAGCTTTATTGATCCACCAGGCTTTTTGTTTGAGCGCTTTGATTCTGTTGGTCGCTATCGTGAAAGTGTAAACGGGATTACTTTGGATGCAAGTGGTGATTTAGATGGAGTGCCTATGTCAAACTTGGGAGATTTGGCCCAGCACTTAGCCCAAGACTCTCGCCTTAGTACCTGTATGGTTCGACAGGTTTATCGCTTTGCTTTGGGGCGCCTAGAGGAAGAGGGGGAAGAATCTGAAATCTTACGCTTGCATGAAAAGTTTAGAGCGCAAGGCTTTCGCTTTAAGGCTTTAATTAAAGCCTTATTGATGAGTGATGGCTTTAGGCAGGTTGGGCCAAGCACTGAGCTAAACAACGATAATAGCTTTAATAGCGATGAGTAAGAAAGAGTACATCACATGAAAAAAACTCATAAACGATCATCAGCTAACCTTAATCAAACGAGTCATTATAATGCTCAACCGTCCGTGGCGACTCGTCTGAGAGAACGTTATACCCTAGAACAAAACTCAAAAGGGTCATTGGGACAGGGAACTAATTTAAGGGGGCTATCTCGCCGGCAAGTACTCAAGGGACTACTTGGGGGCGTGGGAGTACAGCTAGCACTTCCTCAATTAGAATTGTTTTCAGCGCCTGCGTTTGCACAGAGCGCAAGCCAAGCGCAGCCTTTTTTTGGTTTGTTTTATTGGGCAAATGGTACACCTTGGCATGCGGCTCATGGAGGCCAGCAGGCGCAAGCGGGGCATCCCGATTTATGGACACCTAACGATGTAGGGCAAAACTATAGCTTTAGTCCCTTAATCAATCCTTTGGCTCGCCATCAAGTATCAGTGATCACCGGTTTAGAGCCACATACTGAAATTCCCGGCACTCCGGCTGGTCAGGGAGATGGACATATGCGTGGCTTTATGGTTGCTTTAACCGGCGATCGACCTCAGCCCGAAACCTTTGATCATAGCTCTCATACCTTAACTGCGCTAAGAGCAACTCTTGATCAAGTGGTCGCACGACATCCCGATTTTTACCAAGAAAATCCACTGTATCGATCCTTAGAAGTTGGGGTCAGTGAAGCACGCTTCCATGGCTATGGGCATTGGAATGCCATTTCTTATAACGGACCCAATTCACAAAACTTGCCCATTCTTGATCCCGGAGTGCTGTATGACCGTCTCTTTAATGTTTCGGTTGATACAAGTGAGCTTGATCGTCGTTCGGCTGTGTTAGATGCTGTACTCACTGAGGCTCAACAACTTAATTCATATTTAGGGCAAAACGACCGCATACGCTTAGAAGCCCATTTAGAGCATCTGTATGCCTTACAAAGTCGACTTTCAGCAAGTCAGCAAGCCTGTGAAGCACCACTTGTGGGTAATTACAGTGGAGATCTTATCAATAAAACTAGGGTAATGGGTGACTTGATTGCGACCGCGATTCGCTGTGGCTTAACGCGCTGTTTTTCCTTACAGCTGACCTCTCCCGCCAGTACTCATATTTTTTCCAATCTCAGTGTACCGGATGGTATGCATAAAACCTGTCATGATGGTCATTGGGAACGAGTCCGGTCAATTACGCAATATCAGATGGAAGCTTTTGCGAGCTTTTTAGATGCCTTTGCTGAACCTGATGCAAGTGGTATGTCACTTTTAGATCAAGGTTTGATTTATGGAACAAGTGAATATGGAGAAGGCTGGAAACATAGCGTCAAAGAGTTACCGGTGCTTATGGCGGGAACAGCGGGTGGGCGTTTGCGTTCACAAGTGCATGTACGCTCAGCCGGTGGTAATCTATGTACTGCTCAGTTAAGCGCCCTAAGAGCTTTGGGGCTACCGATTGAGTCTTTTGGATGGAATGGGGCTAATACGAGTGACACCTTTGGTGAGTTATTCGCATGATCAAGGGTAGTTTGCATCAGCCAAAACGAGGGAAAATGGATTTTTTGCTTGGCTTTTATCATGGCAACTTCAAGAGTCTAATCCTCTTAACAGTGCTCTGTTTATGGAATTGTGCCGGGGTAGAAGAACAGGACATTCTGAACTTTGATATGTCTTTAGAGACTGGTACAAGTGGTATAGAGTCGGGCATAAGTGGAATGAATGCAGGTATAGACCAAAGTCACATGACCATGGCGGGTATGACGGCAGGAATGACAACTGCCGGAATGACAACTGCCGGAATGACAACTGCCGGCGAAAGTGAAGCGGGAACACAGATAGATTGTGGTGAGCTGACTCTTTGTGGCTCAATTTGTGTGGATGAAAGCAATGATCCACAAAACTGTGGAGGGTGCGGCCGAACCTGTGTGATTCCTAATGCGAGCGCGAGTTGTGTTGATGGACAGTGCCTTTTGAATGAGTGTCAAAGGTCTTACTTTGATGTCGACCAAGATCTCAGCAACGGCTGTGAGGCCTTTAACGACTGTGTGGCCGGTGAGTCTTGTATGAGTAGCTGTGGGAGTGAAGGGGTTTCTGAATGTGTTAATGCCCAAAGTCAGTGTATTCCTCCGGCTGAAACATGTAATTTACAAGATGATGATTGTGATGGAAGCTGTGATGAAGATTGGCAGGCTTTGAACTGTCGAGTTGGTATTCATCGTGGGTATGGACAAGGCGAGCATATTTATTCGAATGAGCTTAATGTTGTGAGTAACTCTACGCATCGTTTAGAGTTTGAAAATTACTTTTACTTAGCAGCTGAAACTTTACCCAATAGTCGACCCGTTTTTTACTGTAAAACGTCAGCAAACAAGCCTTTCTTATCCACTCAAACCGACTGTGGCATTAATCGGGCACCTTTGCGAAATCTGGGTTTTTGGCTCGCTAGTCCGGAGTGTGGCGCAAGTCCTTTATATCATCTGAAATTAAGTGATGATCGAGACTTTTTCTATACCACTTCGGCAAATGAACGTGATCATGCGGTTGGATTAGGCTATCAAGATCAAGGGGTAGTCGGTTATATTTGGCTTCCCTAATCGATGATATGTTTGTTTTATCCAAGTCGAGCATGGTCATTTAAAAACTCACTTAAGAAAAAGATAATAAGATGCAGAAAAGATTTTTACGTTTTGAAAAGCAAATTGCAGTTGTTACAGGTGCCTCTAGTGGTCTTGGTAAGGCCACAGCAGTTCTTTTAGCAAGCGAAGGGGCTGAGTTAATCATTACCGGACGTAAGAAAGAGGCGTTGCAAGACACCTTAGCTGCGATAAAAGAGGCCAGAAAACTTGCAGAATTACCACCGTACGATGACTTGCTAGTGTGTGCTGATTTAGCACTGAGCACCGATCGTCTGCAGATGATTGCAACGATCAACACCCATTTGGAAGCACGTAGTTCAAATGGAAAAGCCGAGCTTGATGTTTTAGTAAACTCGGCAGGTTTGATTGGAACCGGCAGTGTAGAGTCAGTCAACTTAAGTGACTTTAGAGCAATGTTTGAAGTCAATGTTTTTGCGGTTCTTGAGATCATGCAAGGTCTGACTCCAGCGCTGAAGCAAGCTCAAGGTGCCATTGTGAATATCTCAAGCATATCGGGTCTCAAGTCTTTTCCGGGCTTGGTCTCCTATTGCTCAAGTAAGGGCGCTCTTAACCAAATTACCCAATGTGCTTCCTTGGATTTAGCACCAAGCGGGGTCAGAGTGAATGCGATTTGCCCAGGAGTAGTGGTGACCGAGCTGCATAAACGAGGTGGCATGGACCAAGAAAGCTATGCGCGCTTTTTGGAGCATTGTAAGAGCACTCATCCTTTGGGCCGTGTGGGAGAGGCCGATGAGATTGCTGACTTGATTGCCTTTTTAGCCTCGCGTCAGGCCGGATGGATTACAGGCGTAACAATGCCGATTGATGGTGGCCGACATTTAACCTGTGCGCGCTAAGTGAATATTATCCAAAAAAGTAGACCAATAAGGAAATCAGATGAGAGCATTGGTGATGTTAGGTATAGTAGGTGGATTGGGCTTTGCTTGGTGGCAAATACAACAAGACGACCCCAATGATGTTCGTTTTAAAAGCAGTGATCCTCATTCGCCACAATCAGTAGGTGTACCCCCCAAAGTGGTTGATCCACAAGGACCGGCACCTAAGTTATATGTGGAAAACTCAAGCCCCCAAACACCTAAGCAAGATGAGTTTGCGCTTGTTAATAAGGATCCTAAGCCAAAAGTGATCCCTCAAGTTCAAGGGCCGGCGGTTTTAAAAGCGGGACAAGTCAATCCAGATGCTGTGGAATATTATCGACAGCGTGGCTACTTAGGGGCCGGACAAGAAACTTTAGCTCTACTTAAAAGTCAAACCGAGATTTGGCAAGCCAAGAAAGATGATCCCTTGGCGATAGAGGATGTCAGTGGTGGTTTAAGTATTAAGTTTGAGGTTGATGCACAAGGCACTTTGAATGGAGCTGTTCTTGATATGAAAGGTGGTGGAGCCGGTGCACGTTTAATGAGTGCCGAAATGGTGATGACTGGCATGGAACCTTGGGAAGTGTATTGGGAGACTCAAGCACCAGGACCAGTCGCAGGTACGATTCCGGTAAAAGATGGGCAGGAACTTCATTATTACTGTGATATGCAAAGTATGGATGAATCCGGCTCCCTCAATGAGCCCTCACGCTGTCACTTTAAACTGAACGCACCCACTCCTGAATTACAAGCATATCTCAAACAAGCTGATGCTCCACCCATTCAAAAGGCAAAAAGTCGACTTGAACCTTGAGCTTTTTTAACTCAATGACTTATCGACACTCGGGATAAAGATCCTCAGCTTGAGATTTGATGGTTTGATAGTCTTCTAACGATCCGCAGCGCTCTTGATATAAGCTTGAGCATCGACGGTATTGGTTTTTAGCATTATTCCATGGGGCTAAATGGCCTTGATCCCACTGACCGCCATAACAGCGGTCGGTAACCAAACGACGTCCGGCTTCACAGTTGGCGGCATCTCGAACTAAATCATACAGCTTGTTGCAGTCATAGCGCTGAAAGAATCTATTCGCTTGAGTGCATAGCCCCCCATTCCACCGACCGGTCACAGCTTGAGTTGCTTCCTCTAAAGAGTCACAGTAATTGTGGTAACGCTGATTCATTTGTCGACAAGCTTGGCTACCAGCAGTACAAGTACTTGTGCCAGCAGCTGTACCACTGTTACTAGCTGAAGGACTAGAACGTCTTAAGACCTGTTGAAAGCCTCTAGCCACAGAGAAATACCCCTGTCTAATCAATCCCAAGCCTATTTGAGCTAAGCCCCCAAAGCACTGCGTCCATGAACCGGATGAAGATGCTAAGCCAATCAGACCACCAGCCGCCGCAAATAATGGTACCGAGGCGGGTGCAGTAACGGCCACACCACCACCGGCAGCCACCACACCACTCGCTGCAAAAACTGTAGCTAAGGCACCGGTTGCCACACCGGCCGTGACATATAAGGCGCCTTCCGAGCAGGCAAGAACAACATCAACACCATACCCAGGCCCAGCGACCAGAACTTCACCATCGGTTAAGTCTCCATATTCTACAGCACCAAGTTCCTGAGCTAAGAACTCATCAATCAAGGCTTGATCATTAGCACTTAGATCATTTTCACTTTGTGCCCAAGAGTTGTCATCATCATAAGGAGATCCATATTGATTATCTTCATAATCATCCCAATAAGAGTTTTCATCACTATACAGCTTACTCGTTGATTGTGAATCAGTTTCGTTGACATCACTACATGATGTGAAGCACAGAGGAGCGAGTACAACTAACGCTAGTGCATATCGTTCTAGGTGGTTAAATACATTTCTATAGTTTGGATTTAAGTCCTTCATAAAACGCCCTTCCAAGTATGTATGCTATTTACTTAGAAGATACGATTATTTATGTAAAAATACAAGAGCTTAGGCCATGTGGGATCTAAAAAGTAAACCTGTTTGATTAGTATGTTTTTAATCTGTATTCCTAGTGGCTATGTGAACCAAAATGCTCAAAGATTAAGCGAACATCATTAAGTTCACCACGCACTCTTGGGAAGCCAAAAGATCGCGCTAAAGTATGTCGATTTCGTGCTTGGCGTGCCGGTGGTGGTAAGAGCGGTGGTAAAAAGCTTTCTTCCGGTTCTTCCCACAAGCGAATCGGGGCATCATCAGCATCAGTTTCTCGAACTAAAGGAGAAGCCATTACATCTGGCACAACCGTATACCCATCACACTTACGTGGCAAAACACCAGGTGCCTTAAAGCCTTCACCATCAATATCGACCCAAATGGGGTTGCTTAGCGCTAAAGGTGTGAAAGCACCGGTCATTTTAGGTGCGATTTCATCAAAGGGGCCTCCACCCAATCCAAGCGGACCTGCAATGGTACCAAAAGCTTCATTGAGTAAAACAGGCGGCAGATCAATAGGCGGGGCGACTGGGAACATAGAACGGTCACCGCGCACTTGAGCAATAAACCACGTATCACGAGTAAGCTCTATGGTTTGAGACCATTCAAACAGATGTGTTTCAGGATCAATATCAACTTCAAAGCGGGTTAAAACCTCACCATTCGCATAGATGACTCCACGGTTGACTTCAATCCACCGAGGGGCACTCACTTTGACTTTTAGTTCAACTTCACCCGACATGGCGACTATATCGGAGCCAATCGGTTCTTCGTTTACAAAGAACTCTAAGAAGGGGCCTCGGCTCATCGTCATTTGCTTGTTACGTACGCCTTTGGCTACATCCTTGTATCTTACTTTTGCCGGATCATCATCCCCGACATACACATAAGTACGTGGATAACCAATATCATCACC
This sequence comes from uncultured Myxococcales bacterium, assembly GCA_937146725.1. Classification (GTDB taxonomy): domain Bacteria; phylum Myxococcota_A; class Bradymonadia; order UBA7976; family VGTA01; genus CAKZRU01. Next base: position 9,728 of record CAKZRU010000050.1, on the reverse strand, counting down.
ATGATGACTATCAGAGTTAGCAGTACCTCCATAACGTTTACCGTTATTGAGCATATTAAACCAGTCATCAATAGCACCCGCATAGGCCACATCGTCGCCATCACAAATAATTTCGCCCACCGGAATCTCAGCCACTTCTTCTGGTGTTAAAGGGTTGCCATTGTCATCATAAATTGTGGCCTCACCAATATTTGCCGGCATTCGGGCATGGAATTCTTCATGGAATAAGCCATGATTAAGAACTTCAATGACATCAAATTGATCGCTATACTCAGAATTACCTTCATCATCAAAGAAAGCGGGGCCATTAGGGGCGAGTAAGCCATCTAAAATCGCACCAATTCCACCACCTCCTGAACTTGGCTCTGGGAGTTCACCGGTGAGTGGATCGACGCCATATTGAGAGAAATACCCTAAAATCAAATCACGAGGGTGATTGACTTGAATGATTGTGTTTTCATCACCAATCTCTTTGGCATGCTCAAAGAGAGCTTGTGGCGTTTGGTCAGACCATTGAAAAGCTCCACGGGTAATTTGGCTTTTATCTCGCTTGATCGGAAAGGTATTAAAGTGACCTGCTTCAAGGGTAGTGAGCTCTAAGCCAATCATCGAGGACAGCCATTCGGTTAAACCTTCACGTTCGATAAAGGGCTGATAATCGGTGACAAAGTTATGATCGGTGGCGACCAAGTGTTCTAGGCCTTCAGCCGCCGCCGTCCTTACGCGTCGACGTAAAGGTAAATCAGAATCCAAAGAAGGAGCGGCATGTAAGTGAAAATCGGCTGAAATATAACCGGGCGTTTCAACCTGTCGGCTTAACACTTCCGTAATGCCTTGTTCTTCGCCTGCATCCAAGCTAACCGATAGAACCTTGAGTTCATATTCTGTGCCTCGTGAGATATAAACCTCATAGTCACCGGCCGGTACATCTATACTGACTACACCTTGTTGGGTAAAGCCTTCGGTCTCGATATAGCGACGGGTGCTTGGTTCATTAGGGTTATCTGGAACAAGGTCATCGGTGCGCCATCTTTGTCCAGCCTCAAGATCAAAAAGGAAGTTACGCAAAGGCTGACCTGATTGCTCGGCCGGCGTTGTCCCAACAATAGTGACTTTTGCAGGCAAAGGTCGATTGTCAACGCCACGAATATCAAAGTGCAAGCGGGCCGGACTTGGTGCAGTAAGACGAGCAGCCATTCCGTCTTTTTTGACACTTAAAGGAACAGCTTCGCTCAGCGAAGGGCCACGGTGTACGCGTAGGCTATATTCACCAATCGGCAGCTGAAGCTTGGCCAGTCCCGCACTTCGGCTAAAGCTTTGATTAATGAGCCTTTGATTTGCATCATAAATTAAAATGGAAGCTTCACTGACTAAAGCACCACTGACCTCATCAAATACCTCAAGAATTACAGGTTCTGTTGGTATTGACATCATCTCATAGTAGGCATCCATAATACTGCTTACATCACCATCTCCGACAAAAAAGGCATGATGCATAGTGAAGCGTTCATTAGGCTTAATGATGGATGGTGTACCCGCTGAAAACATACCGGTGAAAGATGAGGCTGAAAAAGGAATTAAAGAGTCACCCGGCTGAACTTTATCACCAAAGACAAGTTCATAGACATTGCGACCAAAGCTTTCACTATCTTCTCGTAAGTCAGGTAGATTATAAGCAAAGCTCTTAGGGTAGCTTGACTCACCCACTTCATCCTTAATTTCCTCAGGCAGATAGAATAAGCCATATGATACACCCTCAGGGTTAATTGAAATTAAGCCCGGTGTGATTAAGCCGGGCAGAGCAGGTAAGGCAAGTGGGCTTGTTTCCCCCTCGGTACTAAACTCAGCGGCTTTTTGGTAGCGGTCTTCAAGTGCAAAGCGAATATCAAAGCCAAAACCAGGCGCAAATACTTGATTTCCAGCACCAAAGAGAGCAACAAAGCCTAAAGGTACTTGAAAAGGATCACGCGCTAGCCCGGAAAATGCCGGAAAGTTAAAGAGTTGATTGGCCACATCAGAAGGCAACTCAATATCACTATCATCCGTATTAATCATAGATGTCGCAATATTAATATGACGAGCGCCCGGCATCAATGAGTATAACACTTCAAAGGTGAGCCGTGGAGAGTCTCCAAGTAAGGCAGATAAGCCCTCCTCTCCTGTAATCAAAGGAAGCAGTTCTCCAATACTCTCAAAGCCATCCACGCCATCATAAGAGTTTAAAAGAATGCGATTAAGTACCTTGGTGATCGATAAAAATTCTCCACCAGGGCCAGAAACTTGTACTTGAGCAGCACCCTCATCAGAGTTGGGTAAAACTTTTATTTCTTGAGGATTTAATGCTTGTAAAAAGTAAACCGGAAAGAGTTCACCAAAGCTATCACGGCCATTGGCACCATCTGAGTTACCAGGAGCAGTAGGGCGGACTAAATCAGCATCAATGATGCCACCACCATAGACCCCAAAACCTCGTGAAAATCCCTTATCTTGAATGATGACTTTGATTTCACCATTTTCAAGTACGATATCACCCAGTTCACCTAAAGCGCCGGGCCCACCCACAAGGTCAGTACGTGTGGTCACTCGACGAGCGTCAGCCGGCTGTTCAATTCTTTCGGAGCAGCTTAAACAGAGACTCATAGCTATGATTAAAAGTACATTTAGTAAACTGCTTGAATGCAAGTTAAGGTGTAAGCTGGGCCTTGACTTTTTGTGATTATAATAAGGCATGAGCATCTCCTTAGAAGCTCATCTGAAGAAGAACATCAAAGCGGTCATTATTGGCTTTTCGTGCCTTTTCTTCTTGGGCAATCGTGTAATTGACTTGTAGTTTAAGAGGCTGCTGAATCGCCGTCATCTTGTTCATAAAAAGATTTAAGCCGATGCTATGGTGAGTGAGGGTATCAGCATTAAGACCAGCGCTTAAAGTCGAATTATCGCTTTCTGCATTTTTAGTAGGATCATAGGTCGCAAAGCGATAGGCGGGCATAATGCCTTTCAGTTGTGAATCAAGTCGACCTAGATTTAAGCCAACAATAGCATGAAAGCCTTCGGCGGTACGCTCAGGTTCTTGGGGAACATCCACAAAGCTTGAATCCTGTCGCATCCACTGGCCTTTGATGCGTAATGCATAGAGTTTAAGAGCAGCATCCGCCGTGTAGCCGGTACGTTTTTCAGAGATAAGATCGGGCATTTCACCTTCGGTGATCTCATTGATATAAGCACCACCACCGACTTTCATCGAAACATTACGATTGACTCTTAAGTTCAGTTGTAAACGGCCTACAACAGCAATCCCATCATTGTCATTAAGCGGTTGTTCGGCCGTGTTTCCATTCACAAAGCTCACAAAATACTTAAGACGCGTATCTTTATTTTTATCAAAGGCAATCACACCATTGACTTGCATACCTTGTTGGCGTGGTAGACTCAATCCAGCCACATTAAGACCCTCAACACCTAAAACACCACGGCTTTCAAGTGCACGATCAGCAAAGAATAAGCCGGCGGTAGACTCTAGCTCATTGGCATCATATGCGGGCTTAAAGCGACCAAACTGTAAACGAAATGCTGGAGAGAACTCATAAGTAAAAAAGGCGTCAAGCATCATGGTACGAACTTCGCCTTGCGCTCGGTTATTGGGCAAGCGACGATCTCGGGCGCCTTCGATAGAAAAGAAAGTACTGAGTGAACCTTTTTTGGCTTCAAGATTTAAGCGAGCATTGCTTAGCCCAAAACCATCATTTTGGCCAATAAAGCCTCCAATCTTTGGATCATTCTCAATCCGCTGATAGCGCATTTGTGTATATCCACCAATATTGAACTTAAAACCGCGGCTAGTAACAAAGCCTGGTTTTCCTTTAGTTGGTTTAGCGTCAGCAGAAACCAGCTTTGCCGCTTCGGGGGTTTTCACTTTGGCCGATACTGCAGTGGGGACACATAAAGTGAAACAAGCTGAGCCAAGCAAAGTCATCCACAGTGATGATGAACTAAGCGATGATAGATTTTTCTGTTTTACATTCATAAGTACAAGTCTCCGATAAACGACCCTGTTCCATTAGCAAGGTCTTGTGACCTTATCGTTTTACTGTGAAACCGAGCAGACGACAATTGAACTTATTGCTTTTTTATGAGTTCTCTGTTTAAGGCGCTCTTTTTAATAAGGCCCACATTGACCATCAAGTTCAGTGTTGATCGGTCCAAAGGTGATTTGTTTAATCTCCTTAATGAGCGTGGGTGACTTTTCTTTAAAGTAATTTTTCAAGCTTGAGCTAAAACGATGCTCATACCATTTAAACGGAGCACCTAAAATCAGTTGATCTTTTTGACGAAGGGCAAAAGGAGGCTTTAATAATCGTGCTTCTAGCTCAGCTAAGCCATCTTCTAAATTATCGGGAGTCCATGCTCTAGGTAAAAGAGGTAAGTTGGCTTTCATTCCTCGACTTAGAGCCAGCATCACTCTTGGATCACCCTGTGACAACTCGCTTACTTTGGCGGCAATATCATTCAGACTTAACAGTTCTCCACCAATTCTTAAACTGACCCGCCAAAAAAGACCTGAAAACCAATAGGGGTCTTCCACACTTTTTAAGGGACAATGATCCCTAATAACAGCTAATAATCCTGCGGTATAAGCATTAAGCATATACGCTAATCTTTGCTCTCGACGGGTAAAGCGATGGGGCGCACTACGAGGACCGATTTCACTGATCAAAGCTAAATAATGGTTCAAGGCCTGTGGTTGTGTTTTTAAAAGGTCATATCTTGTATTTTGCTGATCTTGGGGAAAGGCAATCTTTAAAGCAGGCGTTAAGGCTTCATACGGAAAGTTCTTACTTTTGATCGCTTGAGCCTTGACCCTTGGACCCTCAATATTTTTAGGCTGAAAAATAAATAAGCTGATCCCTACGATCAAAGCCACACCCAAAAGAATTAAACTGTTTTTCATCTGACTCACTTCTAAATATCTTGGAAAAGTTAATAACAGGCCAAGCTTGTTATGTTTGAGCAAGATATAGAGCAGAGTAAAACTTAATTTAAGAGTTTGTTATCGAATTTTTGAGTTTATCTAAGTCTGACTTATTGACTGATTGACTTACTGACCGGGCACTTTACCACCACAGTCTTCATCAATCACAAAGTCACAGTCATTGTCTATACCGTCATAACATAATTCGGGTTCTGGAACACAGCTTGGACAGCCCTCATCTACGACTTCATCGCAGTCATTATCTGCGCCATCACAGGCCTCAGGACTTGGGAAACAGGTGACACATTCCTCATCGATTTGGGTATCACAGTCATTGTCTACCCCATCACAGAGTTCTGGGCTAGGTATACAGCTTGGGCAGCCTTCATCGATTTGTTCATCACAGTCGTTGTCAAGGCCATCACAGATTTCAACAGTGGGCGTACAGAGTTGGCAATCTTCATCAATGACACCATCACAGTTATTATCAATGCCATCACAGACTTCGGGACTAGGCGTACAGTTTGGGCAGCCCTCATCGATTTGTTGGTCACAGTCATTATCGATTTCATCACATACTTCCACATCGCAAAGCGAACATCCCTCATCAACCAAGCGATCACAATCGTTATCTACCCCATCACAGACCTCTGCTTCTGGCGCACAGCTTGGACAGCCCTCATCGATCAACTCATCGCAATCATTGTCTATCCCATCACATTTTTCAGCCTCACAGACCGGACAGCCCTCATCGATCAGTTGATCACAATCATTGTCAATGCCATCACAAATCTCAGGACTTGCCGTACAACTTGGACAGCCTTCATCGATCTGAGCATCACAGTCATTATCAAGGCCATCACACTTTTCAGCCTCACAGACCGGACAATCTTCATCGATCGTTCCATCACAATCATTATCAATGCCATCACAAACCTCGGCTTCTGGAACGCAGACCGGACAGCCCTCATCAATCAATTCATCACAGTCGTTATCAACGCCATCACAAACCTCGGGTAAGGCAACACAAGTGATACATTCTTCATCAATAACGCCATCACAGTCGTTGTCAATACCATCACAGACCTCTGCTTCAGGAATACAGACCGGACAGCCTTCATCAATGATGCCATCACAGTCATTATCGATCTCATCACAGATCTCAGCCGAGCAGGCGAGACAATTATCATCAATGATACCATCACAGTCATTGTCAATGCCATCACAGCGTTCGGCACTTGGTTCACAAACAGGACAGCCCTCGTCGATTTGGGCATCACAGTCATCATCAAGGCCATTGCAGATCTCTAAATCACAGCCACATTGATCATCAATTAAGCCATTGCAATCATTATCTAGGCCATCCCCACAGATTTCTTGTTCACTGCATACCGGACAGCCCTCATCAATTTGAGCATCACAGTCATCATCCACGCCATTGCAACTTTCGTATGAACATCCATCACAACCTTCGTCAATGATGCCATCACAGTCATTATCAATTCCATCGCAGATTTCGGGTTCTGGATTACAGCCCGGGGTACAGATCTCATCAATTTCGCCATCACAGTTGTTGTCAATCCCATCACAGCTTTCTTCACAGGTGCTGCACAGATTACCACAATTAGGGTCAGCAAGAATATTGCATACACCGCAACCATAATTATAACAGTCATAGCTAGGTTCACAACTTTCAGCAGTAATCAAACTAATGCCACCACAACACCCATAACAGTCACAGCCCGGTGGCGGCGTACATAAGTAGTCATCTCCATCACCACTATTCCCATCAAAGAAGCACTCCCGCAAGCAACGAGGATTAGTTGAGCCTAAGCAACTATTATCACCAGGTAGGCAGGTGGGGTGATTGCCAAAGGTATCAGCGCTTTCAGAAGTATCACAAGGGCTAGCGCATCCTAGATCATTGGCATCAATTTGGCCATCTCCATCATTATCAAGACCATCGTTACACTCGGTGCCATCTGCATAACTTGACAAACTGTATTCATCCCAAAACTCTTGGCGACTGCTCGGCGATCCTGTGCCTCCAATTGGGGCTTCGCAAACATCGCCAGTTCCATTTAAATCACTGTCGGCTTGATCGGCATTAGAGGCATTAGGACAGTTATCACAGACATCACCAAGATTATCTCCATCGCTATCGACTTGATTAGCATTTGGTACCAAACGACAATTATCCAATAAGTCTACAATTCCGTCCTCGTCACTATCAAGACCACCTAAACCATCTGCGCAAGCATCTCCGGTACCATCGTTATTTAGATCTGCTTGATCTGCATTGGGGGTGAATTCGCAATTATCGCAGGCATCCCCAATTTGATCTCCATCGCGGTCGCTCTGATCTTGGTTCACAACTAATTTACAGTTATCCAAGATATCCGGAACAGAGTCTTGATCAGTATCAATCTCTAAGGGATTTGTATCCTCACAGGCATCCCCTAAGCCATTGTTATCTAGGTCGACTTGGTCCGCATTGGCAGCATTAGGACAGTTATCGCATAAATCACCAATCCCATCACCATCTTCATCATTTTGATCTGCGTTAGCGACTGTAAGACAGTTATCGATAAGGTCAGTCACTCCATCTTGATCTTGATCAGGGATTTCTTGAGGATCACAGGCATCGCCAATCCCATCATTATTGGTATCGCTTTGGTCAAAATTGGCACCATCAATGCAGTTATCACAGGCATCTCCGACTCGGTCTCCGTCAGTATCCTCCTGGTTCACATTGTCGATTTCAGGGCAGTTGTCTTGTAAATCAGTAATCCCATCTTGATCGCTATCTTCTTCGATACTGAGTTGGCAAGCTTCGCCCACCCCATTATTATCGAGATCAACTTGATCAGCATTTGCCGCCTCAGGGCAATTATCACAGAGATCCCCAACTCCATCAAAGTCACTATCATCCTGCTCAGGGTTAGCGAGAATTGGACAGTTATCGCAGGCATCAGCAAATTGATCCCCATCGCTGTCACTTTGATTTGGGTTAGGTGTTAAAGGGCAATTATCAGTGCTGTCGGGGATGCCATCACGATCGCTGTCTGGTTCAATAACAATTTCACAGGCATCGCCAATGCCATTTTGATCAAGATCAACTTGGTCGCTATTCGCCGCCCCAAGACAGTTATCACAAGCATCACCAATGCCATCACCATCTGCATCGCTTTGGGTAGGGTTTGCGAGTGTTGGACAATTGTCGCAAAGATCGCCTAGGTCATCTTCGTCACTGTTGAGTTGATCTTCATTTCCTCGTTGGGGACAGTTATCCACATCGTCAGCAATACCATCATAGTCTGCATCGATACTAAAGGTGACTTCACAGGCATCACCTACGCCATCTCCATCGCTATCAATTTGATTCGCATTTGCAGCAATCGGGCAGTTGTCGCAGGCATCGGAGACGCCATCTCGATCTAGATCAATAGGATCTAAGTCAAAGTCATCAGGACATTGGTCGCAGAGATCACCGCGACCATCCCCATCGCTGTCAAGTTGATCTTGATTAGAAACAAAAGGACAGTTGTCATCAGCATCATTGATTTGGTCAGAGTCCCAATCCACAAATAAACCTTCAGCACAGGCATCTCCGACTTGATCATTATTCGTATCGCTTTGGTCGGCATTAGCGACTTCCGGACAATTGTCGCAGGCATCTCCAAGACCATCGCCATCAAGATCGGATTGGCTTAAGTTATAAAGAGTAGGACAATTATCATTATTGTCATACCAACCATCATTATCTTGATCAGCGCCTGCTAAGATTTCGCAGGCATCACCAATCCCATTCCCATTATTATCGCTTTGGTCGGCATTTGCTGTGGTAGGACAGTTGTCACATGCATCACCAATACGATCTCCATCCACATCGCTACGTTCTGCCTCTGAAACTGAAGGACACAGGTCGCAAGCATCACCAAAGCCGTCATTATCTTGATTTGCTTGACTCACATTTGGGATAGATGGGCAATTATCCTGATCATCAGCGATTGTATCATTATCACTGTCAATTACTTCTACATTGTCACAAAGATCACCAACACCGTTATTATCACTGTCAGCTTGATCATTATTCGCTACGCTTGGACAGTTATCACATAGGTCATCAATTTGATCGCCGTCTTGGTCATTAAAGCTTTCATTAAAGGCTGTAGGACAGGAATCACAACGGTCGCCAACACCATCTCCATCTTGGTCTTGTTGGTTGCTATTAGCGATTACCGGACAATTGTCACATACATTACCAACACCATCGGCATCCAAGTCTCTTTGATTCACATTAGACACCGTTGGACAATTATCAACATCATCGAGAACACCATCAAAATCTTGATCATTACTGACTTCTTCGCAGTCATCACCAATACCATTTGCATTCAAATCAATTTGGCTGGGGTTGGCAAAGTCTAAGCAGTTATCAATATCATCGGGTATACCATCAGCATCTCGGTCATTTGGGTCGACCGGTTCGCCGGCCATTTCAGTACCGGCCATTTCAGTACCGGCCATTTCAGTACCGGCCATTTCAGTGCCAGCCATTTCAGTACCGGCCATTTCAGTACCGGCCATTTCAGTACCGGCCATTTCAGTACCGGCCATTTCAGTACCGGCCATTTCAGTGCCGGCCATTTCAGTGCCGGCCATTTCAGTGCCACCATTTCCTGTCAACATCATGTCTTCGGCGAGCATCATGTCTTCGGCGGGCATCATGTCTTCGGCGAGCATCATGTCTTCGGCG
>CAKZRU010000049.1 GCA_937146725.1 uncultured Myxococcales bacterium | reverse complement strand
GTAAGCACAGATCTGTGCTTTGGGATTCCGAGTCAGAATACGCTAGAAAAGACGTAAGTATTGAGAATCATGGGCTTTCCGTTAAGAGTGCCATATCTGGCACTCTAGACCACGAGTCAATTTACAAGATTTATAGAGGTCGTAATGCCGGAACATACATGGAGAAAAAGCTACTTTTGGATTATGCACAGCGGCTTTCCCCTGAAATCAAATCTATGATTTTGGACACATTCATTGAGTATGGCCAAATCGCAATGGAAAAAATATCTAAATTCTCCTTGCAATCGTTAGTCCAATCGTCTGTCCAACTGACTGAATGATCAAAACAATCAAAGCGGATCTACTTATCCTTCTACGCCTAGCAATGAGAGAATTGCAAGGCCACCAAGAAGAACGACTAAAAAAACGCTACCACTTGATGCTGCTTGCCCAGCTAATACCACACAGATGATGAACCCAAAAGCTCTTTGCATTGTCGACCTGCTTTCTTGTTAAGTATCTGAAGTTACTTCTATTTGAGTGGCGGCAGATTAAATGATTCTTCATACATATTCAATCTAAGCCTGTAATATGAAGACTCAAGTTCACTAAGTTTAAGAGCTTGAGCCATGACTGAGATTGTACTTTACCTGTGCTTGGTATAGTTTAAAGTGTTTTTTAACCAAGTCGATCTATCAAGCAGAAAGATGATAAAACTGTATGGCAAAACAAGAAGTCACTGAGGAAAAGAATAATTTTGAAAAGGAACTCTGGGCAAGTGCCGATCAGTTGAGGGGGGCGATTGAACCCTCGGAATATAAGCATGTGATTCTTAATTTGATCTTTCTTAAGTTTGCGAGTGAGCTTTTTTATCGTCACTACAACAAGCTTAAGGAACAAGGTTTAAGTGACTTCCTTGATCTTAAAGAATTCTATACCAAGGATAACGTCTTTTATGTTCCAAAGGGAAGTCGTTGGCTTAGTGAAGAACATAAAGACTATAACACCAAAGACAACATCACTTGGGTTGAAGATGGTCTAGCGATTCAAATAGACGCTGCACTTAAGAGCATAGAAAAAGAAAATGACGTACTTAAGGGAGCATTGCCGACCAATTACTTTTCTCGTCTTGGTTTAACTGGAAGAACGCTAAAGTCCATTTGTGATGGGTTAAACAAGATCAATACTAAGCTCCAAGACGATGGAGCAAGTGTCGTCGACGTATTTGGCAAGATATATCAATACTTCCTTTCTAGCTTTGCCACATCAGAAGGAAAGCGTGGCGGTGAGTTTTATACACCGGAGTGTATTGTTTCTCTGTTGGTACAATGCCTTAAACCACTTGATGGCAAAGTATATGACCCATGCTGTGGTTCGGGAGGTATGTTTGTCCAGAGTGTTGAGTTTATTCGGAATCACCAAGGTAAAACTGAGAAAAACCTATCGATTTATGCTCAAGAATACACACAAACGACCTATCGTCTTGCCAAGATGAATCTAGCTGTGCATGGAATACGGGCAAACTTTGGTGATACCAATGCCAATACTTTCTTTAAAGATCAGCATAAGAACCTGAAGGCAGACTATATTCTTGCGAATCCTCCATTTAATCAGAAAAAATGGCGAAAAGATGATGAACTAACCGATGATCATCGTTGGACAGGCTTTGACACTCCTGCTCCCAATAATGCTAATTCAGCTTGGATTCTTCACATGCTGAGTAAGTTGAGTGAAGCAGGAACTTGTGGTTTTGTTATGGCTAATGGGTCTATGTCCTCCATGACATCTACCGATGGTTCAATTCGTAAACAGTTAGTCGAAAATGACCATATCGAGTGCATGATTGCCTTACCTGGTCAATTGTTCTATACCGTTCAAATCCCTGTTTGTATTTGGATTATGAGCAAGAATAAGAAAGCCGATAAGAAAAAAGGATACCGAGCCAGAGAGAACAAAGTCCTATTTATCGATGCTCGAAATATGGGAACAATGATTTCTCGAGTACAAAAGGAACTCACCGCAGAAGATCTAAAAAAGATCAGTTCCACTTTCCATAATTGGCGAGGTGATGGCGATGGTGAATATGAAGATATCGCAGGTTTCTGCAAGTCGGCTACAACAGAGGAAGTGAAAGGGCATGATTGTGTACTCACGCCCGGTCGCTATGTAGGTGCCGAGGAAGTGGAAAATGATGGTGAACCTTTTGAGGAGAAGATGGAGCGTTTGACCGAGGCTCTATCGTCACAATTAGCAGAACAGGCTCGTTTAGCAGAACAAACTCGATCTTTGCTTAAGGGGATTGGGTATGAGATCTGATTGGAAATCTTACAAGTTATCTGAAATCGGGAAGATTATTGGGGGGGGAACTCCTTCTACAAAAAAGTCATCCTACTGGGGAGAAGATCATCCATGGATTACTCCTAAAGACTTATCAAGTTACAATAATCGCTATATTTCATGTGGAGCAAGATCAATTACTGCAGATGGATTATCAAATTCGAGTGCACGATTACTTCCTCCCAATACAGTCTTGATAACTAGTCGCGCTCCGATAGGTTATTTAGCTATTGCTGAAACTGAGGTTACTACTAATCAAGGTTTTAAAAGCATTATCCCAAATGATGAATTATGTGTATCTGAGTTCATTTATTATTTAATTAAGTCAAATGTAAACAAGCTACTTCAATATTCCTCAGGCTCAACATTTAAAGAAATTTCGGGTAAGGTTCTAGGCTCTTTAGAATTCAGCTTTCCCCCCCTAGCAGAACAAAAGCGAATCGCAGCACTGCTTGGTAGCCTTGACGACATGATCGAGCTTAATCGTAAGATGAATCAGACTTTAGAGGAAATGGCACAGGCGATCTTCAAGTCATGGTTCATCGACTTTGATGGCGTACCAGAGGAAGACCTCGTTGAGAGTGAGCTGGGGTTGATCCCTCGTGGGTGGGAGGTTTGTGAATTGAATGATGAGTTAGATATTACTAAGGGGCTTTCTTATAGAAGTAAGTACTTTGATCCACTTGGTAAACCAATGATAAACTTGAAGTGTATTGCCAGAGGAGGGGGATTCCAGCATCGTGGATTGAAATTTTACTCAGGTGATTTTAAAGAGCGTCACATTGTTGTACCAGGAGATATAGTTCTTGCTATGACAGATTTAACACAAGATAGAGTTGTTGTCGCTAGTCCTGCATTTGTTCCTGCGTTAAATGCCAATGAAATAATTATTTCTTGTGACCTTTGTTGTACACGACCCAAAGATAGTAGCTACCTCTCTAGAATCTGGTTGTATTATAGGTTTCTTACGAGGCAATATAAAGAGTTTGCTCTTGGTTATGCTTCAGGTACAACTGTTTTACATTTAAAGTTGGATGGGGTTAAGAAATTTAGATTTCCAAAGCCTCCAAAAGGTTTAATTGAAGAGTTTTCAACAATAGCTGGATCCCTAAAGTCATTGATTGATATAAATCTCCAACAGTCTCAAACCCTATCAGAATTAAGAGACACACTCTTACCCAAACTGATCTCTGGAGAACTGCGTATCCCCGAAGCTGAGGATATCGTCAATCAGGCACTTGATACTTAGGAAAAGTCACATGAATGAAGCTCAACTTGAAAAGTATGTGATTGAACTCATTGAGGCACAAGGTTATCCGCATAGCCTTGGTGAAACATTGACTAGACAATCCCAAGAAGAAGTCTTAATCGCCGAAGACCTTACGACTTATCTGCTTCAAACATACAAAGAGCAAAACCTGACCGAAAATGAAGCCAAGCGTATTTATGACCAACTTCTAGAGCTTGGTGAACAAACGACCACAGGTTCGCTATATGAGCAGAACAAAGAGTTTTGTGACTACCTAAGTAAAGGACTGATCTTTGCTCGAGATGATGAGGAGTTAAGTGATTTACATATTCGTCTTATCCATGGAGATGGCGATGGGGGTACATTCAATGTATATCGAGTGGTCAGCCAACTTTCGATTGATAGTGGGAGTGGCAAAGAAACTAGAATTCCGGACTTAATCGTTTATATCAATGGCCTACCATTAGTAGTGATTGAGCTAAAAAGTACAGTCCGAGAAAATGCAACTCTGCATGATGCTTGGACCCAGTTAACAGTACGGTATCAAAGAGATATTCCACAGTTGTTCACTTATAATGCCTTGTGCGTGATTAGTGATGGAGTGAACTCCAAAATGGGAACAATCTTTTCCAAATATGACTTTTACTACGCTTGGCGAAAAGTCACAGGAGAAGAAGAAGTTGCCAAAGAAGGCATTGATTCATTGGTCAGTATGATTGAGGGCTTATTCAATCAACAAAGACTTCAAAGGGTGATTCAGCACTTTATATACTTCCCAGACTCTTCGCAGCACGAAGACATCAAAATCATTTGTCGGTATCCTCAATTTTATGCGGCGAATAAACTAGCCAAAAACATAAAAGCAAGCCAAAGACCCCACTCCGATGGACGAGGAGGTACATACTTTGGGGCTACGGGCTGTGGTAAAAGTTTTACCATGCAGTTTTTGGCACGTTTACTCATCAAAACCCCTGAACTCAATAGTCCAACTTTGATCTTTATTACTGACCGAACTGATCTTCATGAACAACTCAGTAAGCAGATGATGAATGCTAGCGAGTATTTAGGGGACAAAACCATCGAAGCCATTGAATCGAGAGCCGATTTAAGAACAAAGTTGCAAGGTCGACAAAGCGGTGGTGTGTTTTTAACTACTATCCAAAAGTTTAGTGAAGATACCGAGTTATTGACTAAGCGGACTAATGTAATCTGTATCAGTGATGAAGCTCACCGAAGTCAAACCAACCTCGATAAAAAAGTCAAAGTAGAGGAAGATAGAACAGTAGAAAGCTACGGCTTTGCTTACTATCTGCATCAAAGCCTACCAAATGCGATTTACGTTGGTTTTACAGGTACACCCATTGATGCCACCCTCAATGTCTTTGGTCCTGTGGTTGATTCATACACTATGACCGAAAGTGTAAAAGACGAAATCACAGTAAGATTAGTGTACGAGGGCTTAGCAGCTAAAGTCATTCTCAATAATGATAAACTCAAAGAAATTGAAGCCTATTACAAACAATGTGAAGAAGAAGGCTCTAACGAAGAGCAAATCGCCAAAAGTAAACAGGCGATGGCTCAAATGCGATCTATCTTAGGCGATCCACAACGCATTAAGGCTATCGCTAACAACTTTGTGAAACATTACGAAGCAAGAGTGAATGAAGGCTCAACAGTCAAGGGTAAAGCCATGTTTGTCCTGAGTTCTCGTCAAATTGCTTGGGATGTGTATCAGGAGTTGAAAAAGATTCGACCAGACTGGTTTAAAAAACTCGCCTGTCTTCCGGGCGAAGAACTTAGCGAAAAAGAGCAAAAAGAACTTAAACCAATGGCTATGGTCAATATGGTGATGACTCGTCATAAAGATGACCCCAAGGCGTTTTATGACTTACTTGGTGACAAAGAACATCGTCAAGAACTCGATCGTCAATTTAAACTACTTAAAAGCAACTTTAAAATCGCTATCGTAGTGGATATGTGGCTCACCGGTTTTGATGTCCCTGCCCTTGATACAATCTACATCGATAAACCTATTTCAAAGCACAACCTTATTCAGACGATCTCCAGAGTAAACCGACGCTTTG
>CAKZRU010000048.1 GCA_937146725.1 uncultured Myxococcales bacterium | reverse complement strand
AGCTGTCTATAAACTCTTGTTTTTTATAAACTAATTCACGTTGTTCTTTACGTTGCTGTGCTTCTATTCTTACTATTTCGTCCCAGGCACTAGGGCCATAGGTCCAAGAGATATGAGTTTTCAACTCTTCTCGCATTTCTTTGAGCTTTTGTTTTTGTGCCCATATGTCCAATGCTGTAGATTGGTTGTCGCTAAACTTTGCTGAAGATTTTTACCAAAAGTCGCTTCTTCAGGGCTTTCTACGTCACTTCTGATGTTGTTTGCTTCTTCAATCCCACCTTGAAAAGTCATTCGGCCCAAAGCGTTATCATTAGCGCCAGAGTTATATTTAATCTCAATATTATCAGCCGATTTTAAGGTGAGTTGACCGGCAAAAGAATGCTCAAGTTGATCACCGGTATTCATGCTAAATGTATCACCTTGAGCCAAATATAAAACCGAATCTCCCTGTTGATTAAGCACATCCTTGATCATGATTTTGATGCCTTCTTCAACATACATATATTCGTCAGCCACCAAAGGTGTACTTTGTCCTAGAACACCACTCCCATCATTTTCACTATCGGTACGCTGGTCGGCTCGCACCCAAGAAATCTCGGCTTCATCAAGCGTTCCGCCCTTGGTGACCGCAAAGTGATACGTGGTGGGATATGCTGGCATCAGATATTGCCCAGGACCACTTTCTACTTCGCCCATAAAGGCTCGGGTTTTAACCTTGATGAGATCTCCGGTATTAAAGGAACCCGAGCCGTTAAACTCAAGCGTTCCCATCACTTCACCATAGCTTAGGTTTTGCTCAAGAGTTTGTATGTCTCCACCATAATTATTTGTAGCGTCAATGACGACTTCATCACCCACAAGCCATTCGGAAGGATTATAAGCGGTGACAGCCCATCGAGCACCAACTTCTAAGTCAACCGGCTCATAGTTATAATATAGGCTGTCTCCCTCACGAAAATACCATGCTTCCATACGTGCTTCCCAACGATCACCTACATTAAAGCCACGTGGATCAACTGAGCCGGTATATTTCATGCCAGACTTTAGGCCATTGACTTGAAACTTTAGCTGATTGCCTAAATCGACTTCTTGGTTCACATTCAAGTCCACAAGACTTGGCCCTGAACTCGTGCCATCCGCATATGACCATGAAACAAGTCCCATATAATCTGTTGCTGTCATAGTGCCATCAAAGACCATTTGTTCATTGACTGCAGTCATTCCATCACCGGTGACCGGACTGGCGAAGTGAACACTTAGGCCATGGCCAATATCGATATTTGTATCTTCAGCAAAGGCAAAGCTTTGAGTAGACTCAGCCACTCCATTGATGACAAAATTCACATCAAGTAAATAGTCATCTGTAGCCAAAGTTGCCTCATTGGAGCGCACTGAAATACTGTAAGTACCATCAAAGTACCCATCATAGGCATCACTGACTAAGCTAAAGTGACTTGCGGGTCCTTGACTTTGGCTTAAGGTGGCCGTTTGGCTGTTATCATGGCTAATTTCTAAGGTAAACTCTCCCTTTTGTTCAGCTTGATATTGGCTGTGATCAATACTGGCATGAAAACCATAAGTAGTGATGCCATTAAGGGTACTTTGCGTATCAAAACTGCTTGCATTATAGCGAACACCATCAGCAAGAAGTGCAGTGTCCTGTAAAATGCCCGAGTCAATAATTGTACTTGGATCATGCTTAGCATAATACTTAAAGCGAGCTTCACCACCTACTTCACCGGCTTGGGTAATTTCTAACACACCGGTATAACCACCAGGAGTATCAAAACTTTCATTGCTAAAAGAGACTTCACTGGTGCTTCCTTGGATTTCACTTTGGCCTAAAAGATATACAGACGAGTTGTATACGCCTAAGATAACCCCATCATATTCACTGTAATCAATCGCTCCGTTGACTTCTTTTGGACCAAGTGCCAAATACTGTTGGGAATACATTTTCTCGTTTGTACTTTGTATTAAAGTTTTCAAACCGGTGGTGGGGTCAATGTCAAAGATATCTAGCCTAAACTCAGCAGGACTATAAGGCGTAATCACTGTGTCTTCAGTAGCGGTTAAAAGATACTGTCGAGGGGTTTCATTGGTAAATGTATATGAAGGGGCTTGAAACTTACGAATAATATAGTTGTCTTCTTGCAGACTATAACCCCGAGAGGCATAATAAGAGTGTTGCCAAGGTGCATAAAAACGTAGGCCATTAATGCTTGCATAAGCGTTACCAGCAACATTATCAACTTGGGTAGTCTTACCGGTAGAGGGTTCATAAGCTGTGGCTCTAATAATCGCTCTTGGCTCATCTACATTGCCGGGGGCTCTATTTAGATAGGCATGTCCACCTTGAATGACTTCAAACTCAAACTCTGTGGTATGCGCACCAGACCAAATGCTCAAATCGATATTTTTACTATAATCATGGCCTTCAGGGTCATTCACAAGTTCGGCTCTTGGAGTACCTTGTCCAAAAAAAGTCTGAGTACCACTAGGGCCTTCGGCATAGCGGGTTAGGTTTTCCGAGTGGATGTCTAATAGGACGCCATTACCAAGGTCTAGCTGATTACTTGTATTCACCCTAAATGTGCCTAGGCTGGTCTCCACACTGCTTTCATCGCTTAGGTTGCTTTCAAAAACTTCAATCAAAGGTTGACTGCCCACAGTATTTGGGTTGGGATCACCGGCTTCTACAACCACCAAGCGATAGCGACGATCACTGGCCGAATCATAATGTGCATTGCTTGCAATACTCACCCGACCGGTATTGCTTGAGCTCAAAGTCCCTGCAACAGGAAAGGGCTCACCTTCTAGACCGGTGTCGACGACACCTGGGGTTAAGGTTTCTTTTTTAATACGATATGTTGCCTCACCGACCGTACCCGGCTTGATCACTTCAATGTAGTAATCAGCCAAATCGGTTTGTTCCAAGTGCTGACCACTTTGGTCTTGAATGACTTGCTCACCAAGCATGTAGCTACTTTGCACATCGACTTGGCCGTCATAGCTTCCACTGCCTTCATAACTGATCGAAACAATATCGCCATTAGAGGTATAA
>CAKZRU010000047.1 GCA_937146725.1 uncultured Myxococcales bacterium | reverse complement strand
AATGGCGGGTGCAATGGGCGGTGGAATGGCCGGTGAAATGGCCGGCGAAATGGCCGGTGAAATGGCCGGCGAAATGGCCGGTGAAATGGCCGGTGAAATGGCCGGTGAAATGGCCGGCGAAATGGCCGGTGAAATGGCCGGTGAAATGGCCGGCGAAATAGCCGGTGAAATGGCCGGCGAAATGGCCGGTGAAATGATGATTGATCGCACTGTTTATCACGATTTACAAGATCCAGGAGTACACATGATTACTCTACCTGATGAGGTAGAAAGCTATGAAGTGATCATGTGGGGGGCCGGTGGTTCAGGCGGTGCTCAACTTGGCTCAACCGGTGGTGGTGGGGCTGCCTTACGCTTTACAATCAACCGCTCAGATAGTTCGGGCAACTTGATTGTTTGGGTCGGTGAAGGAGGAGGAACTGTTGGTTCAGGCGGTGGTGGAAGCTTTATTTATGGAGTTGATGGCAGTGAAAACCTGAACTTACTCGCAGTGGCTGCCGGTGGTGGTGGCGGTGGTTCGGATGGTAATTCTGGTAACAGTTTCATTGGTGGACGTGGGGGCGCAGGAGGCGCTGCTAGTGGACAAGCGGGTCAAGCAATCACCGGTCATCAATCTGGCCGTCCTTCTCCTTACTGCTATGATGCAACCGGTGGTGGTGGAGCAACATTAAGTGAAGCCGGCCAAGGTGGTACTTACCTTGGCGCTGATACAATCAACGGATGTAATGGAATAAGTGGAGAAGGCTATTTAGGAGGCAGTGTGACTTCTAGAGGTAGCTTTGAGCAATTCATGTGCGTAGAAAATATGATGCGTGAAGCATGGGGATTAGCGCCCGCTCGAGGCAATGGTGGTGGCGGTGCAGGTGGAGGAGGCTACTTAGGCGGTGGCTCTGGTGGATTTATCTATACCTATTGTGGTGGCGGTGGGGGCGGTGGCTCATCTTGGATTAGTAGCTTGGCTCAAAGCCAAACGATAGAGGCGGGACAAGCAAATACGCCTGGTTTCCTAATGCTAGGCCAAGGTGCTGGACAAGGCGGAGCAGAGGACTCTAGCGATTTACCCATGGGCGACCTTTCTTATCAAGGTCGTTCAGGACGAGTCATCATTCAGTGGTAGAAAAGTTAATTTCTTGCGACATATTTAGTTTGTTGCTACTCTTATAAAACGGGTAAACAGTCATCAAGTATTGATCAAGATATTGTGCTGTTGACCTGTAATCCTCAACCCTAAGCAGTGGAGGTGAGCAATGAAAAAATCGTCAAATCGCCGTCGAACGATTGTCGCTAATGGAAAACGGGCTAACCACAGAAAAAGAAAGCAGTTACCACGCAAAGATTCAAAGCCTAAAATTGCGGTATTACTTAATCAGAATGCCCGTAAAGTAAACGCAAAGATGGTAAATCGCATCAAGAGTCAAGCGCCTGATGCCGATATTTTTGTCACAAGCACTATGCATGAAGCTGAACAAGCACTCAGTCAAGTTGCCACGGGTAAATATGACTTGTGCTTTACCGGTGGTGGTGATGGCACTGTTTGTCATGCGGTTACACGCTTGAGTGAGTTGAGTGCGGGTCGTAAATCAACCCCCATTGGTGTTTTACCACTAGGGACAGGGAATGCGATTGCTTCTTATCTTGACTCACCCAATATTGATGACTGTGTGACCAAATCACAACTGGCACGCTTAGATTCTTTAGCCTTTCCGGAGATGGTGGTTCCAAGTCAAGAAGGCGGAAAGCCAATTGCGCCAAGAAAAGCAGCTTTTGGTGGCTTTGGCTGGGATGCTTTTGTATTAGATCGTTACTTTAAATGGCGCGATATTTGCAAAACTAAGCCTTGGCTCAAGCCCATTGGAGAGGGCTTATTAGCCTATTTAATTGCAGGATTGGGCTGGGCAGTACCAGAGCTTTTACTTAAGCGACCTCGCTGGCAAATCACCGTAAAGAATGGTTCCAAAGAGGCCCTGCAAGTGAAACATGATGGGACTGTTATTAAGCGCTTTGCCCCCGGCGAAGTCATGTATGAAGGTCCCGCTCGACTTTTCTCTTTTGGCACTTGCCCATATTTTGGTTTTAAGCTCAAGGCCTTACCATTAGCCGCCAGCAACCCTCACCAAATGCAAGTGCGTATTGCTGATTTTAGCCCACTCATTACTGCTTTGTATTTACCCAAAATCTGGACCGGACGCTTTACACACCCAAGACTGTGGGATTTCTTGGCCTCAGAATTTGAAGTGACCTTATCAGATAAAGCGGCCCTGCAAATGGGTGGTGATGTGATTGGTCGCGCAAATACCTTTAAAGTCAATATGTCAACACCAGCGCCTGTTCTTAGGTTTGGCGAATATCAAGGAATCGACTTTAAAAAAAGCAAGTAAGGGAAGATTAAAAAATAAGATTCCTGACTAATTATTTCTTGTCTGCTTCTTCAGCTTTTTTCTCAGCAGGCGCCTCAGCTTTCTTTTCAGCGGGCGCTTCAGCTTTCTTCTCAGCGGGCGCTTCATCTTTTTTACAATCACATTCGCCGTCTTTATTATCATCACATGACTTTTTGAAGTTACCCCATTTTAGTAGACACCTTCGGAAATTAAGGTGATACTAAATCATTATGGCAAGAAAAACATACACAGAAGAATATAAGAAGCACTTAGTTAAGCTTGTTCAAGCCGGTAGAAGCCCAGAACAGCTTGCTAAAGAATATGAGCCATCAGCGAGAACAATTCGCCTTTGGTTACAAGCTGAAGAAAAACAAAATTTGGCTAATGAAAGTCAAAAAGATCAAGAGCTTAAGAAGCTAAGATTAGAGGTTGCTAGGCTAAGAGAGGAGCGTGATATCCTAAAAAAAGCCGCTGCCTGGTTCGCTGCAGAGAGCGTGTCAACCCACAAGAAGGGTACAGGTTCATGAAGGTGTACCAGGCTGAACATTCAATCTCCCTAATGGCTCAAGTTCTTAAACTTTCTAGATCAGGCTACTACGCTTGGCTAAATCGTGAAGAAAGCAAAAGAAATAAAGAAAATAGATACTTAACGGATCGAATTAAAGAAATACATCTTGAAGGACGCGGTATCTTTGGCGCACCTAGGATTTATGAAAGATTAGTCAGCGAAGGCTATCAAGGCAGTAAAAATCGAATCGCAAGATTGATGAAAAAAGCCAAGATTATGGGAGTAACAAGACGAAAAAAGTGGCGAACCACGATTAAAGATGACAAGCAAAAAAACTCTAAAGACCTTGTTAATCGTCAGTTTACAGCAGAAAAAGCTAATCAGCTTTGGGTGGCCGATATTACTCATATCCCAACTAGAACAAAGCCTTTGTATTTAGCCATTATTATGGATGTTTGGAGCCGAAAAGTTGTTGGCTGGTCTATGAAAACTAGTATGCCGGCCGAACTGGTCATTTCAGCTTTAGAGATGGCCATAAAAAGAAGGTCTTATCCGGTTGGAGTCATTCATCACTCAGACCAAGGAAGTCAGTACACAAGTGAACTATTTAAGTCATATTGTAGGACTTTTGGAGTGAAAACTTCTATGGGATCAGTCGGTGATTGCTATGATAACGCCATGGCTGAAAGCTTTTTCGCTACCCTAGAAGCAGAACTACTGAACATTGTTCCTTTATTTAAAGATCCTGAGCATGCTCAAGAAGAAATCTTCAAATATATTGAGGGCTTTTACAACGAAAGACGACTTCACAGTAAGCTAAATTATATGACTCCAAACACATTTGAGTCTTTGCATGAAATGACTCGTGTTGCATGAACACAAAAATTCGTTTAATTAATTTACAACCCCTGTCCACTCAAATGGGGTAACCTCATAGATTCTTCTTTTGCAAACGACTCAGAGTAAGAGGGTTCGCACAGCACTCTTTTACCGTCTACTACCTTAGTAATTTTCATACTCATACCTATACCTAAGCGATCTCGTTACCTGCCTTACGAAAATCTGGTATCACATGATCTCTGTACTCTCTTGACGGAGGAATATGAAAGTTCCAATCCCTCTCTCTAGCTCTAGTTGGAATTGGATCAGACTTAGGTTGAGGCTTAGGTTGAGGCTTAAGTTGAGGCTTAAGTTGAGGCTTAAGTTGAGGCTTAGGTTGAGGCTTAGATTTTGGCTTAGGTTGAGATAAAATCTTAGGTAGTTTCAAATGAGGCATCTTATCTAGCTCTTGGATGGCTTGCTCTGTTTCAATCTCACTCTTTATAGAATCTCTAAGTTCTCGCTCTTTTTGATCATTCGCGGTATCTTTTACAGTCTCAACAATAACTTTACCTACGAATGCACCAACAAGCGCACCCGGAGTACCAGCAACCTTCTCACCTAATAAGGTTGTACCTGCAACCACAGTATCTTCACCTGCAATCTCAACACCTTTCCTTGCGACTACCTTAGCCACTTTGCCATTGACACGATTAGCTTCTCGCTCCTCCTCCATCTCCTCATAAGTCTTGATGCGAGCATCTTGTGGTTTATCCGCAAATGCTATATTAGTAGCAAATAATATACTCATGCCTACAAGTAAGCATTTCAAAGAAAAACCAAGCAGTTTGCCAATATTGATCGTATGTGTATTTGATACAGAGACAGCTGTAGCCAACTCTTTAATGACTGGTGTAAGTGACTTATCCATATTTACTCCTTTTTATGTAAGTCATATTGCTTATGCTTAATAATAATGAGTGCGATTATACCCTCATTAAATAAAGGTCATGAGTGGAGACTTTTTGTGAAAAAATTTAGTCTTAGTTTACAATCCAGACAAACCGTTAAAAACAAAACCCTTAAATATCAAAAACTTAACCCCCAACTTTAATTTTAACATAACAGGACTTCATTCTTGATGAGAGATATATACCTCCTTCTCCATTCATCTAAGGACTATATATATGCCGGCCCATTTACGTTTCCAATTACAAGCCTAGGCCACACATCAATCCAACTTCAGATACTCGCCGTATCCTTCATGATACGCCCAAATGTTTCCAACGGTCACTTTTGCTTACCTTCAATTTTCTTGGCTTGCTCTAGCGTCCACCAATAGACCACATCCCGAAAATCTCTTTGGGCCGCATCAATAAGTTTTGAAACCTAGTTCACATCGCCCGAACTCAAATCGGGTCCGAAAGCTTTGAGGATCAGCAATGTTTATTTT
>CAKZRU010000046.1 GCA_937146725.1 uncultured Myxococcales bacterium | reverse complement strand
ACAACTATGATAAACGACTTGTTGAGAAACATGCTTTAGTGCCATTTTTTGAACAAAACAGAGCGAGCACCCCCGAAAAAGAGTTTGCCACGTTTTTAGAAAATAATAAGGATTTCATTGAGTGGTGGTATAAGAATGGAGACAAAAACAAGGAAGATTTTGCTGTAACCTATGAGGATTCACATGGGGTTACTAGAGGCTTTTATGTAGATTTTATAATCAAGTTAAAGAATGGTCCGATAGCATTATTTGATACTAAAACATTGGATTCAGATCCGTCTTTTGTGGCCAAGCACAATGCCTTGCATAATTATTTAAAAGCAAATACAACGCCTTCTAAAAAATTGATAGGTGGTGTAATTGTACCCAAAGGTTCTATTGATAATAGAACTTGGAAATATGCAGATAATTTAATTGACAGAGCAAATGATACAACCGGATGGGTATCGTTTGAGCCATCACTTGTAAACGTTTAAAAAATGAATATAGCAAGGAGTTAGCAAGGAGTCAGCAAACTATAACAGTTCCTAAAGCTTAGCCTAACCTACTCTCAAGACACACCTCGCCTACACCTTAACCAAAAGCTAAAGCCTTAAATCCAAGCGCAAACTGTAAACTCCTATGCTGTTAAACTTACCATTACCAAAAACTCAAGGGGCACTACGTCTCTACTAACACTGGCTCAATCGGGCGAATAGCGTCCGCCAAACATTGGGATTCCGCCCTCGGGAAAGCAGATAGAAGCAGTTTCAAGACCCATCTTGATCGCCTGTCTTAAATCGGCTGAAACCTCTTGAAAACGTGTTTTAAACTCAAAGTATAGTTTTTGGTATGCCTTTAGGGCTTTAATACACTTAGTTCGACATAGCGGGCGTGTTCCTCTTTTGGGGAAACGCGGTTTACAAACCCGTTCTCGTAATACCTTTTTCATCCCCATTGCTTGGTTTATCTTACGTTCTCTCAATGCCTCTTGAATGGCTACATCAGAGAGTGTTCTACAGCGCTCTTGACACTCTGACTTGCTTAGGTTTGACCATAATGGTGGTGGAGTTAGCTTGATTTCATAGTCAGTCGTAAAATTATCTAAAGTGACTTTCTCACGGCGTTGCTTAGCCCAGTAATACCCTGTTCGATCTATCCATGGGCCGCTCACGGATTTCTTCATCACAAGTTGATGGTAGCCATGTAGTCCTTTCCACTTTCTTGGGTGGTCTACAAGGCCTTCTTTAACCGAGTTTTTAGTCAGGTACTTAAAGATTTCCTGCAGGCCTTCCTCATCAAGAATCTCCTCGCTTGAATAACGCTTTTGCCATAAGGTGCCATGCCAATTATGAATTCTTGCAAGCTCTCTGGCTAAGTTGCCCTTAAATAGACACATAAACTCAGCGAGATCCCGAGTGGTTTTAGCACTGATCATAAGATGAAAATGGTTGCTTAAAAAGACATAATGATGAAGCTGAATGACTTCTTCATACTTGTTTAAGGCGTATCCAAGGACACCTTTGGTAATCTCTCTGATTTCTTTGGTTGGTTTAAGAAAGGCAAAGCCTTGCAAACAACGAGAGACCACATGATGAGTAGCCCATTTTTGGGACTGAAAGCGTAAATGAGATGGCATAGGTACTCCTTTTTAGAGTGAAAGGGTTCATATACTCTCTCGCCAAAAATTAAGTTTTGTTGCATACTTTGAATAAAAAAGGTTGAAAATCGTCAAAAATGATCGCTTTTTAGGGACAAAATATTTTGCTGCTTCCGCTAGGGCTTCCGCTAGGGGGGAAGATATGGATAGGATAAATACTGTGATTAAATCTAGGCTTAATCGAAATCATTCATTTCAATTACTGCGTTTGAGTTGCTTATTTAAAGTGCCTATCCAATTTGGCTTAGTTCTTTTGTGTTTAAGTCTTCCATTCACGTCTTCGCTACAGCTGGCTGACTCTTGGGTACACACCTGCGAGGCTAAAACCAAAAAAAGCCCAAAAAAGAAGGCGACTAAGAAAAAATCTCGTAGAAAAAAAAGGAAAGGTCGTAGAAAGAGACGGCTCAAAGATGAACCGGCTTTGAGTTTAACGGCTCTTGATAAGGCCTTTCAAAGAGCATTGAGTAAAAAAGCTTTAAAGGATGCTAAAGTTGGGTATGTGCTCAGGCGTTTAGATAATGGAAAGACGCTTCTTGCTCATGAGGCAGATACGCTTTTTCATCCGGCCTCAAATACCAAGATTGTGACCACTGCAGCGGCTTACAAAATCCTTGGGCCAGATGAGCGTTTTGTGACTCGTTGGTATATTGAACAGGTCCAAGAAGGTCAAGAAACGATCAATCGACTCTATTGGCGGGCGTCTGGAGATCCCAAACTTGTTCCCGAGACTTTCAAGGAAGTGGCCGAGTCGATTAAGCGAAGTCTGAAAGAAAAGAAGATTGCTCTGCGCATCGATGAACTCATCATTGATGACAAAGACTTTACAGAAGAATATTTGGCTCCTGGGTATGATCAAAAAGCCGATGATGATGCGGCTTATCGAGCAGCGAATGGTAGTATAGGCTTTCAATTTAATCGCTTTACCACCGCTTTTAAACCCGGTAAAAAAGTAGGCGAAGCACCGATTGTCACAGTCAACCCTCCCATTCCTTATTTTACGGTTCAAAATCAAGCCAAAACCAGTCGCCGAGGTAAAGAACGTTTGCGCTTGCAGGCCAAGGATAGTGAGGATCTACAACACATGATTTTAGAGATTGGGGGAAGCATTCCCAAACGCCACAAATCTGTGAGTACTCGGCGAAGAATTGGAAATCCTATACAATTCGCAGGACAGGCTTTTTTACATTATTTAAGTGAAGCCGGCATCAAAGTGAATATGAAAATCTCAAAAGGACTTGTGCCCAACCAACTCGAACCGATCAAAGTGCATAAATCACCTCACATGAGTAGTCTCATTAAGGATATTAATGTGTACTCAAATAACTACATGGCTGAACAGCTTCTGTTGGCGATGGGTATGCGTGTAAGAGGTTTTGCTGGTTGGACAGAAGGTCAGCTGGTTGTGCGTAGCTATTTAGATGCAATCGTGGGGATTCAGGGGTATCAATATGTGAATGGCTCAGGTCTTTTTGGAGACACTGCCTTTAGCCCAAATATGTTAAGTCAGGTCTTAATTACAGCATATAATGAGTCAAATGGTGCTTTTCGGGATCTTTTACCCATGGCTGGAAAAGAGGGGACACTCCGAAAGCGTTTAAGACAGCTACCCAAAGGGGCCTTTCATGGTAAAACTGGAACTTTGGATAATGTGAGTACCCTGTGTGGCTACTTGGACACTCGCCATGCAGATAAGCTTGTGCTGTGTTTAATGATGAATGACTTCAAGGTTAAAACCTGGGCGATTCGTTCGGCTCAAGATGAGTTGGTCAGCTTTGCTTGGCTACTAAAACTGCCTCATTCTCTTTAGACTAAATATATACAAACTCTATGCAAGTTAAGAGTTCACATCATAAAAAATGCAGAGTATACTCACTAAGAATCTGTTGTTTTACTCTTTACAAAAGCATTGATCTGATGCGGGTTTATTCTTAAATTGCTATGACTTATACTCACAAAACACCACCGTTTCTTTCGATTCATCAAGATCAGGAATCTGATGAACGTAATGGAGAACACTGTGAAAGTAGTGAAGTACAAAGAGAAGCAAGCAGTGAGAAATCCGAAATAAATACCGTTGTAGATGCTTTTGAAGAAATTCAAACAGAAGCGCAGCCCAATGGGTTAGAAGCGAATGATGGCTATAAATACCAAAATTCGCAAAGTTTTAATGGGTACAGGCCAAGCTTTTTACCCCCCGAAGAAAGTCTTTCGGGTGTTCTGGCCCCCAAACCATTAAACCTTCAGCAACGAGTGGCTGAACTCGATACCTATGTTGCCCAACAAGTACGCCAGCTCGATGGTTTATTAAACATTGCGGCGAGTCTTCGGCAAAGTAAAAGTCCCGAAGAAGCAATGCAGGCTATCGTAGTGCAAATTTCTCAGCTTTTAGGTGCCGATCGTACCACGATTTACGAAGTCAGTGATGATAAGACCATGTTAAATGGCTTAGCTGTCCAAGGTGATGCAAGTATCAAGGTGATGATTCAAAGTGGGCGAGGTATTGCAGGCTTAGTCGCTAAAGAAAGACGAGTAATTAATCTTAGAGATGCCTACGAACATCCAAACTTTGATATTAGAGTAGATCGACATACAGGTTATAGAACTCGTTCGGTTTTATGCGTCCCAATGTTTGGCTCTCAAGGCGATGTGATCGGTGTTGTACAAGTTCTTAATAAGTTTACAGGGACTTTTTCCAAAGAAGACCAAAGCCTTTTGTGCGCCCTTGCCGCCCAAGCATCTATTACCTTAGAGGCTTTAAAGTTAGAACTCGCTTTGGCCTCAAGCAATAAGCGCTTACTTGAAGCCAAGGAACAATTAAGTCAGAAATTAAACGAACAAGAGCTACTTTTTGAGATTGACCGCAGTATTACTCAAACCGATGACTTGAGTGTGATTGCCGAATCTGTGCTTGCCCGAGCGGCTTTAGTTGTGCGCAGTGAGCATGTAGGTTTGTTTGTGGTTGATTCCGAAGATCATGGCCCTGCTTTTCTTAAAACGTCTGGTTCGGATGACATTGTTCCACTCAAACGTATTCTGCTCGGCGAGGGAATTATGGGTAAAGTCGCCTCACGAGGCCAAGACTTTATTTTGGTAGATGACAGCTTTGAAAGAGAAGCGATCCCTCGCTCGCTGTGTGATCGCTGTGGTGTCGATGTCCACAATGCATTGGCCGCTTCCTTACATGATGGCAACAAGGTGATTGGTGCGCTCATTTTTGTGAATTGTGATGTACTCAGCGAAACTGTAGATGCAGATGAAGATCACCCCTTCGATATGACAAATACTTCCGAACAGCATTGGCTAGAGATCTTAGCAAGCTTTGGAGGAGGGTATAGCGGATTTGATCAAGTTGAGCTCTCTAAAGATAAGCGACAAAAACGTTTGCGAGCTTTGCGATATGTTTCTTTGATTGCCCGTCAGCTTGGTCGAGGCATTTCAGCTATGCTCGCTCGTAAAGTTGAACAGCAAGAGGCAAGATTGTCTGCCATTGGTCAAATGCTCAGTGGTGTTTTGCATGACCTCAAAGGCCCAATGACTTCAATCAGTGGATATACTCAGCTCATGAGTCGCTCTGATGATCCAGCGAAAAGGGAGCAGCTGGCCCATACAGTGCTTAATAAGATTCAAAACTTTAATGAGATGACCCAAGATCTTATTTCCTTTGCCAAAGGGGAACGCAAGGTCTTGTGGCGTAAGGTCTTTTTGAAGCAGTTTATTGAAAGTGTTTTAGAAACAGTCAAGTTTGAGTTTGAAGAATATGGTGTTGAACTCATTGTCAATAATGAGGCGGGGCAGTTAGCATATTTTGACGAAGGAAAGCTTAGGCGAGTGGTCGTGAATATCGCACGTAATGCACGCCAAGCTCTTATTGATCACGGCATTTTTAAATGGTCACTCAGTCGTACAGATGATCAGTTGATATTTATCCTTGAAGATAATGGTCCGGGCATTCCTTTGATGATTAGAGATCGTGTTTTTGAAGTGTTTGCCACCATGGGTAAGGAAGATGGTTCTGGCTTAGGACTTGCGATTGTTCGACAAATTGTGGATGACCATGAAGGACAAATTGACTTGAGTACCAAAACTGGATTGGGTACGCGTTTTGTGATTTCTATTCCTCAAGATGGTCGACAGAGTTAAATAAGTTTTATACTTGCCAATAAGCGCTCGACTGAACTGTCATCTTGATATAATTTAACCCCATATTCACTCATTCTTCATCGCTTTAAGGTTACAGTATGATTTACCTAACTGTGATTGCTTTAATCGCTTTAATTTCTATACCTATCCTCGTGGCGATTGCCGAAGCTCAACGACAAAAAATAGACAGTAATGACGAGGGCTTTTGGACCCTATCCCGAGCTCTGATGGGTGGCTGCCATATCAAATGGCACCCTGATCCTTTACCAATCGTTTGGTTTGATGTGGGTCTAAGTCAAGGTCGTTTGCATGTGTATCAAAAAGCTGGAGATTCTGCTTGGTGGTTTGAGGGTCGCGTCTACTTATCTAACTCTTTAGGTTTTGCTGCTCGTTTACATAGTCCAGCCGCTTCAAGCATACAACCTGCGCTTCCAGGCTTTGTCAGTTGCGAAGATGAGGAAGATGATAACGAGCTCAAATTGACCGGTTTTAGTATTGAAAGTAATGCCAAACCTCGTTTAATGAAGTGCCTTGGAGAAGAAGATGTTCGAAAAATGATTAAATCGTTAAAGTCGTCACTAGGTATCAAAACCTGTGAGCTCCTTTTTGCACATCGAGTTCTTGTCATTAGAGGTAAACTTGAGAATGAAGAGCGTGCTAGTGAGGTGGCTGAAAAGGTTGGTCCTCACTTAGCAAATTGGATGCGCCTAATCGTTACGCCTTTAAGTCAATCAGCGGATCGTCTTATTTCCAAAGACGAAGAACAACACTGCCCTGTATCTGCCATCAGTCTAAAAGACGGTTATGCTTTAGGGGAAGTTTGGTCATGTCCTTCATGTAAGCTTGAGATGTATCGAAGTGCTATGGAACATATGAAGGGCTGTATTAACCCACACTGTGATGAAACGATCGATGGTGTGAGTGAGGAAGTGATGTTAAGCGGTCGCCCTCACATTGAAATCAAAGAAGTAGATCAATCCGAAATCGGCGACTTGGGTTGGGTAGAGAGCTTACAGTAAATCTTGCCTAGACTTGAAGGCATGATTTTAATAAGAGAAAAGCATAGTATCAGTAAGCATAGTATCAGTAAGCATAGTATCAAGTGATGAGCAGTGAGTGAATATAACTCACTTGCATGGGAGTTACTCGGCATGGGAGTCACTCGCTACAGAGTCAATAAATGACTGTGTTCATGGTCATTTTACAGGGGGCAATATGATAGATTCACAAAAACAAAGTATATATAAGTTCTCAAGACATAAGCATAATCTGATCAGTTTAATCTTCATGGTTAGCTTAGTCTCTTTACTGTCTTTGGGATGTGAACCAATGGAGCAAAAGTCCTTAGCAGGGATTGAATGGACGGAGTTTGGAATTTATGAAGTTGCTCTTGATCAAGGTACCATAGGTGGTCAAGAAACGAATGCGGGCACCAATGTAACCGCCGGTGAAATGAGTAAGGCTGGAACCGAAATCAATGCTGGTGCTGAAGTCGCTGGCACTGAAGTAATGGCCGGCATGGAAAGTGCTGGTACGGAAATAATGGCTGGTAATGAAGCAGCCGGTACCGAGATCGAGGCCGGTGAAAGCAATCAACAGATCCAAGAAGATGAATTGATTCCGTTTGAACAAGCGAGCGTACCTAGCGATGATCAAGTCGCCTTTATCGATGCGGGTGCAAGTAATACTTTGTGGTGGTCAAATGGTCCACAGTTATGGCGTAGTTCGAGCAATACTCACACCGGAGAGCTTTTAAGTCCTCACCTCATCTATGAGCATAGCGCTGTGATTACCAAAGTGTTAGCGAGCCAACTAGACTCTCAAACTGTACTGATTATTGAGGATGATACCGGCAAGGTTTATCTTTTAAATACGAGCACTACTCTCAGCACTGATGTCACGGATATGCTTGTTGAAACACAAGCTTTAAACCTTAATGTAGGCGTTGCTCTCAGTGTTTTTGAAGATCAAATTCTCATCGTGGGCACTGAGCTAGATACATCGCTTTTGACCTGGTTTGTGCTCACCCCAGATGATTTATTTCAAAGCCCCATGGTCGACACTAGTCTTAATTTACGTCAAGCCGAAACTTCATGGCCAATGCCCGATGCCATTGCATGGATCAGCGGCCAAGCAGTCTTTCGCTTTGATCAAGTAGGACAGTGTTTATATCTAAGTTCAGGCTATAATATTATTGGTTCAATGCCCTGTCTTACTGGTACAGGCGAATACTTAAATTCGGCTTCATCATCCATTTTATTATTGTTAGATGAAGCGGGTACACTTAAGGCAAGTACTGCAAGTGCTCCCAATCTTGAAGCAAGTTTTTTGATCGCCCAAGTCGATTTAGAAAACAATGATGCTGGTAAAGCTCAAACCTTGTTTGGCCCCATGTTTGCATCAGAGCGTAGAGCAAGTTATCTAGGACGGCCGATTAGTGGTTCTAGTGCAGATAGTGGCCTTGACCATCTCTTTCTTTTAGAGCCTAACGGAATGTGGCTTTCTGAAAATGGCTGGCAACAATGGCCCTTTGCCAATGTTAAGGCCGTGACGCGTCGAGGTCGTGAAGCTTGGCTTTACACCTTTGATGAAGAGCATCAGCCTCGACGTATTATTGTTCCATTGCAAATAGATAGCTTTAAAGAAAGAGCGCCTTATGGCTTAAGCTCTGATTCTCAATGTCGTCCAAGTGTAGAACGTTGTGATGAAATCGACAATAACTGCGATGGCGTTGTGGATAATGGGATTTGCTGTGCAACAGGGCGAGCACCTTATGAGGGATATTTCATTCCAAGTGCACCGCCTCGTGAGTTTTTTGTGACCGATGTTGAGAACTCTGATGCTTCTCGCTATGCGATTCGAGTCGCTGATGATCGCTGGGAAATTTGGGCGATATACTACGGATCATCGAGTCGAAATATGGTATCCTTTGGTACGATCGAAGGTGCCTATGATGCCCTTGGATTTACTGCTGCTGGTGGATATTCCGTTTTAGTGGCTAAAGATGTACAGGGGCGTTGGACCGCTTTTTGGAATCATAGTAATCCGGATTCTGCACTTAAAGAGCCAGAGCTTCTTAATTGCGATGAAGCCTTAGCCTTAAGCAATGTTGGTAACTTAGCTACCAGCTCAAGTCCCGCAGTTGTTTGTAATGATCGAGTTGTGCATCTAAGGGCTGATCGAGATGAAAATGATGTACTCAAGCCGATTGAGTCACACGAAGCGCCCTTTGCCAACCTTCCGGATATTGCTTGGGCGACCTTTATTCGTCATATCTCTAGGGGTGAGTCATCTTTTGTGATGGCTTTTCAAAGCTTAGCTGGACAAACTTGGGAAGTAAATAAAGTCTCGGTCGCTAAAGGCGTGGGGGGAAGTTTAAACTTTGGTGTTCCTCAAAGCTTAAACGGTCGCTTAAATATAGATGCTCAAGCACGGCCACATCCAATTTATCTGCACCGTGATGATTCTCCAGGCTTTCCAGGCGCTGTGCCCTATTTACAGATTGCTGAGAGCCATCAAGATGCTTGGCTTAATATACCGGGTGATACAGCACGTTTTTGGACGCCCATGGTTTTTGGCCGAGTTGTGGACCGAATTGAATATACGGAATTACCAAGCAAAGTTGTAGCGAGTGCTATGCATGAAGATGGTTTAGGGCAGGACTTTTATGTTGCTGATCTCAAGGAATATGAAACGCTTAGTCCTTGGGTAACCCGTCCCACTTTTTCTTGGCGAACTCCTAAGTTAAGTGACCAAACACCACCTCAAGCAAACGAAGCTCAATCCTTTTTGTGGTCATTGATTCACGGTAATTATTATAATTACTTAGCCACTATGTTTGAGGCTGGAGAGCAAAGTATTGATGGCAATGAGCTACCAAGAGGCGTTTGGGCTCTGCGTCTATATTCGGTTACGCAATGCCCACAGTAAATAGGCATTCTCGGTTATAGAGTATGAGATCTGTCGTAAATAAAGCGTAAAAGCACAATTTATTCTTTCTTAGCTCTTTAACCCTTGGCCATGTTCGGTTATGGTCAATAAGATTTTAGCATCTAAACAACTATCAATTTTTATGTGAGTGTGGCCCTTGAATAACTCTCAGCAGATCAAACGTGATAACATGATTATTGAGCATGCTGCACTTGTTGATAAAATTGCTAAACGTATTATTTATCGTCTACCACCAAATGTAGAATTAGACGATTTAAAAAGTGCTGGATTCATCGGTTTAATCGATGCCATTGAAAAATATAGTGATGATAAAGGGACTCCATTCAAGGTGTATGCCGAGATTCGTATTCGAGGCGCTATCATGGATGAGCTTAGGGCTCAAGATTGGGTACCCCGCTCAGTACGTGATCGCCATCAACGTCTACAAGAGGCTGAAAGAGCACTACAAGAAAAGCTTGACCGTAAGCCCAGTGACCAAGAGCTAGCCGAAGCCTTAGAAATCAGCGTTGATGATCTCAAAAAAATGCGACAACGTTCGGAAATCAAATCCTTATTGTCACTAGAAGATCTCAAACCGAATAAAAATCAAGAGGGCGCTTCAAGAGATGTTCTTGAAATGCTGTCCGACCCTAATCAAATGACTCCTGAGGCTGAATTAGCAAGATCTGATGAATTCGCTATGCTAGATAAAGTCATGCTTCAACTCAAGGAAAAACAACGTATTGTTTTAAGGTTATATTACTTTGAAGATATGAAACTGAAAGAGATCGGTGTACATCTAAACATTACCGAATCTAGAGTCAGTCAGATCCTGTCTGAAGCCTTAGCAAAACTCAAAGTGATGATGCATAAACTAGAAAAGAGTGAACTATGAAAGTAGTTATTTTTACCTTTAGGTTAGAATTAAAGGTAGACGCATTTTCTCAAATGATGTGTAATCATAACGTTTGCAGTCAGCAGTCATTTTCTAACTTGATATCTCGTCAGAGAAGTTGAGAGGAGCCCGTGGGTAAAGATCAATGGTGGGCGCAACTAAAGCGTCTCGCAGATAAATATGGACAGTCTAGTATTCCAGCGATTTCAGCGATCTTAAACGTAGGTTTTGGCTCGGAAACTGAAATGAACCGGACGATTGCAGAAATGATTACGGCCTTAAGTACCTTAAGCGGTGAGCTACAAACTGCGAAAATCAAGTCGGCCTATGTAAATCTTGCAGATGATAAAGAATATCTACCATATGTGGTGCCCCTGTTGGCTGTTAGTCTTGATAAAACGATTTCACATCTTAATGAAATGCATGGCTTGGGCATTACTGGACAAGCTTTGCTTAACTTAGCCCGAAAAACTCTTTCCGAATCTAAGGATCCCACGATTGAAAAAGCGATTGCCTATCTTAATAAGATCGGAC
Source organism: uncultured Myxococcales bacterium (assembly GCA_937146725.1). Classification (GTDB taxonomy): domain Bacteria; phylum Myxococcota_A; class Bradymonadia; order UBA7976; family VGTA01; genus CAKZRU01. The sequence goes on along the minus strand of CAKZRU010000046.1, from coordinate 6,308 downwards.
AAAGATTAAAGCTTAAGGGAAATGACGCCACAGAGCCGGAAAGTCAGCCTAAGGCTATGCCGAAAAAAGCTGATGAAGATCAAGGTGTATTACAGGGACCGAGAAGTCCTAAAATCGAGCAAATGCTTGCACAAAAAGCCAAAGCTCCTCAGAATGCTGTAGAAGCTACACCTGAAAACAATGCCAATAGTTATGCACAGCCCGGAGATATTGTTGGTGGCCAAGATTGGAAATTGATCGACCTGTTAGGCCGTGGTGGTATGGGTAGTGTTTGGAAGGCCAAAAATCACTTTAATGAGATGGGTGCCCTCAAACTCATGCTACCGCACTTGGTATCTAATGACCGTCTCATTCAGCGTTTTCAATTAGAAATCCGAGCGATTAAAAAGATTAGACATCCCAATGTGGTTGAGCTGTCCGATTGGGGTAAAGATCGCTTAAATGGACGTGATCGTTGGTATTTTGTAACCGACTTCATCCAAGGCAAACCGCTTTCAAAGGTGTTACAGGAACGCAAAAGTCTTGGTCTTGAAGAACTTAAAGATATGTTTATTCAAATTGCCTTGGGTTTACATGCAGCGCATGCAGAAGGCGTGATTCACCGAGATATTAAACCAGGTAACATTATGATTCGTTCTGATGGAAGTCCGGTGATTATTGACTTTGGGATTGCGCGACAGCTTGAAAACCCCAGCATGACCCAAACTCATGAGCGCGTGTTAACTTTGCAATTTGCATCGCCTGAGCAACTTTATGGCGAGCCGGTTGGGCCGCAGAGTGACGTGTTCTCATTGGCCGCTACCTTAGGCTTTTGCTTTAGCCCTGACCCTAAGCGTCAACGTCCGCAGTTTGAGCCGGATAAAGTGCCTGAAGCCTTCCATTACGTGCTTGAAAAGTCACTCAATTATAAGCAAGAGCATCGTCCCCAAGATATGGAGGAATTTGCCGACCTCCTTCGGCAGATCGAGTTCAAAAATGGGGTCATTATCAACTTTCCTCGAGGAGACAAAGCTGTAAACAAGGCTCAAGATGCCACAAGCATGTCACCCATGGGCTCTGATGCAAGTTCGGCAGATGAGGGCAAGGAAGCAAGTCCTGCTTTACGTCTAAAAGCCAAGGCAGATGAACTATCGCCCGAATTGGCTGCCATTCGCGATGAAATCTTCCACTATCATGGCCCAGATGGCCAAGAGAAGCTACCTTTGCATCAAATTGTAGAGTTAATCAAAGCCACGCCTAAAGGCCGCCATTTGGTATGGAAAAAGGGCTGGGACGGCTGGAAGCCTTGGTTTAAGCTCAAGCAAATCAAAAACTATGTACAGGCCCTTAAAGAGTCACAAAATAATCCTGCCGAATCTAATGCTTTAGCTCCATTCTCAAAGCATACGGTTGAGGTTATGGGGATTAAGCATGACTTTATTGCTTTACCGCCTGGTAGCTTTTGGATGGGGAATCAAAATACGGATGCAGAGGCGGATGAACAGCCTCGACATCGAGTTACACTCAGCCAAGGCTTTATTATTGGTGAAACCCAAGTAACCCAAGATTTCTTTGAAAATGTTGGTGGGCATAATCCAAGTCAAGTAAAGCAACCCAAGCATCCGGTAGAACGAGTGAGTTGGTTGGATGCAATCCGTTGGTGTAACTTGCTTTCTGAGAATCAAGGCCTTAAGCCTGCCTATAGTATCTTAACCGGTGGCGAAAGTGAATCTCCCAAGGTATTGTGGAATCGCTTAAATGACGGCTATCGCTTACCCACAGAAGCCGAATGGGAATACGCGGCTCGGTCGGGCACTAACTTTACCTATTCAGGCTCAAATCGACCTGACGAGGTGGCATGGTTTGGGTCCTCTCGAAAAAAAGAGGGCCAAAGAACTTATGAAGTTAAAGGAAAGCAAGCCAACTCATGGGGTGTCTATGACATGAGCGGTAATGTTTGGGAATGGTGTTGGGGCGATATGCGTGAATACAGCACAGATGATGTGACAGATCCACTCGGTGCTAGCGACACCGGATACAGTATTTGCCGTGGAGGCAGCAACTATCTAGATGCTCGTCAAACTCGCTGCTCATATCGTATGCGCTATGCGATTAGTTATCGATCGCTTTTTGTGGGCTTCCGTGTTGTACGTTCAATCGGAGTTTAAGTCAGCCTTGGTGCTCAGCAGATGTTTTGTAAAATCGTTTTTTGTAGTGTTCTGAGCAAGTTTTTATTCGTTTTATAAAGACCGGCTGAGTTGACTCAAAACTAGGGTTAGACAAAGCAAAGAAAACATCACAACCTGTTTCATCCCCGAGGTTTAATATGAGCGCAAAAACTATTTTTACCTGCCAAGCCTGTGGTTACCAAAGCCGAAAATGGCTTGGTCGCTGTCCAGATTGTCGGGAATGGCAAAGCTTTGTGGAAGAGGTTGAAGAACCCAAAGTTTCTCAATCCGGACAAGGCGCTTTTGGGGCCATTAGTGCGTCTAGACCACAAAAATTGAGCGAAGTCCAAGGCTCTGAGGTCAGTAGAGCCTCATCCGGAAGTCAAGAGTTTGATCGAGTTTTAGGTGGAGGTATGGTGAAGGGCGCTTTGGTGCTTTTGGGTGGTGACCCCGGTATTGGTAAAAGTACCTTGCTATTACAAACGACCAATGCCTGTGCTCAGCAAGGAATGCGCGTACTTTATGTAACCGGTGAGGAATCCCCTCGACAAACCAAGCTTCGCTTTGATCGTATTGGTGCCGAGGCTGAGGATCTTTGGATCGTTGCGGATACCTCGGTAGAACGTATTGAAGCTCATATCGACGAGATTAAGCCGGAGCTGTTGGTGATTGATTCCATTCAAACGTTATTTAGCTCGGCCTTAAGTTCCTCACCCGGAAGTGTAAGTCAGCTTCGGGCAGCGACAAGTAGAATGATGGCGATTGCTAAAGGCAAAGAGGTAACGACCTTTTTAGTGGGACATGTGACCAAAGATGGGGCCATTGCCGGTCCACGAGTTTTGGAGCATATGGTGGATACGGTTTTACAGTTTGAGGGACAGCGTGGCCATCCTTTACGTCTACTCAGAGCCATTAAAAATCGCTTTGGATCTACCGATGAGATTGGCACCTTTGAAATGGCCGAGGTCGGTATGAAAGAAGTCACCAATCCCTCGGAACAGTTCTTATCGGAAAGAGCTAAGGACGCATCGGGTTCAGTCGTGTCATGTAGCTATGAAGGTACTCGCCCTCTTTTGGTTGAAGTTCAAGCCTTAGTCGCCCCCACTGTTTATGGTAATCCGCGCCGTACCACTTTAGGCGTAGATTCTAATCGTGTTGCGATGCTTTTAGCGATCTTAGAGAAGAAAGCTGGTCTTGATGTGGCGGGCGCAGATGTGTTCTTAAATGTAGCGGGAGGCTTACGCTTAGATGAGCCGGCTGTTGATTTGGGCGTTTTGGTTTCTTTAGCTTCTTCTCATATTGATCGGGTTGTCGACCAAGAAACCATGATTTTTGGTGAGGTCGGCTTAAGCGGCGAGGTCAGAGCGGTAAACGGTGCGCCATCGCGCGTTGCTGAAGCAAGACAATTGGGCTTTCGCAAGGTTGTCATGCCCAAAAATAATCTTAAACATCTCGAAAAACGTGATGAAGATGGCATGATTCTTATCGGTGTCAGCCACATTGTAGAAGCGCTTGATGCCGTTTTTGATTAAGCGATCCTCTTTTTGTATTGCTTACCCTCTTTTCATATTGTCTATCCTAGTCTCTTTTTAGTTTAATTGGCTAGTTTCTGTTCATTTTATTACACACAATCAAAGGTCAACCATGTCACAGACAAGCAAGCAAAGCCCTGTATCTGCATCTCATACGATTGCTCGTGTACCCAAAGAGCAGCAAATGGCCGTATTTAAAGAAAATAAAGCACCCGCTGCGGGTAAAGGTGCTTTAATCAGTTGTTTTAAGGAACTCAGTACTCATACCGGACTCATTGAAGGGGCTAAGCTACTCGCCAAAGTGAACCAAGAGGGAGGCTTTGACTGTCCAGGCTGTGCTTGGCCTGACCCACCAAGCTCCAAAAGATCAGCCTTTGAGTTTTGTGAAAATGGAGTGAAGGCGGTTGCGGCAGAAGGCACAAAAAAGCGAATTACAGCTGACTTTTTTAAAACACATAGCCTAAGTAAGTTACGCACTCAAAGCGATTATTGGCTAGAAAGCCAAGGTCGATTGACCGAGCCCATGTACAAGGCTAAAGACCAAGATCACTATCAAACCATTTCTTGGGATGCTGCCTTTGCCAAACTTGGCCAGCGCTTGGCGAGCTTGGAAGATCCTAATCAAGCAGTTTTTTATACATCAGGTCGAACCAGCAATGAAGCCGCTTTTTTATATCAGCTTTATGCTCGCCTACTCGGAACTAACAACCTCCCAGACTGCTCTAATATGTGTCATGAATCAAGTGGACGAGGCTTGGGAGAAACCATTGGTACGGGCAAAGGAACAGTACAACTCAGTGATTTTGAGCATGCGGATTGTATTTTGGTGATTGGGCAAAATCCCGGAACAAATCACCCTCGTATGCTAAGTGCCTTGGAAGAAGCTGCTCAAAATGGCTGTCAGATTATTTCAATTAACCCCTTACGAGAGCGTGGCTTAGAACGCTTTGCTCATCCTCAAAAACCCTTGGCCTTATTAGGACGTTCGACAGCGATTAGTTCGCAGTATCTCCAAGTCCAAATCAATGGAGATGTGGCGCTGTTAAAGGGCATGATGAAAACGCTTTTTGAGCTTGATCAAGCCGAGCCAAATGCAGGTTGGATTGATCATGACTTTATCCAAGAACATTGTATTGGACTTGCGGAGTTACAAGCTGACTTAGCGACAGTCACTTGGGATGACATTGTGCAAAGGTCAGGGATTTCAGAGGAGAAAATCAGGGAAATCGCTCATATTTATGGTCAAGCCAAGGCAAGTATTGCATGTTGGGCAATGGGCCTTACTCAGCATCAAAACGGTGTTGAAAATATCAGAGAAGTAGTCAATTTATTATTACTCAAGGGCAATATCGGTCGCCAAGGAGCAGGTGCCTGTCCGGTGCGAGGTCACAGCAATGTACAGGGTGATCGTACAGTGGGGATTGTTGAGCGTCCGGCTGAATCATTACTGAGTGCCCTAGATGAACAGTTTCAGTTTAAGGCGCCCCGAGAGCATGGCTATGATGTAGTAAATACCCTCCATGCGATGAATGAGGGTAAAGTGAAGGTCTTTATGGCGATGGGTGGTAACTTTTTGTCAGCTACACCCGATACTGACTATACAGCACAAGGCATAGCCAAGGTCGAACTTACTGTACAAGTCTCCACCAAGCTCAATCGTTCTCATCTTGTGACCGGCCAAGAAGCATTAATTTTACCTTGCTTAGGACGCACTGAATTAGATCAGCAGGCAAGTGGGCCACAGTTTGTGACCGTAGAAGATTCAATGAGTGTTGTGCATCGGTCACAAGGACGACGAAAACCGGCAAGTGAGTTTTTGCTAAGCGAACCAGCGATTGTTTGTCGCTTAGCACAAGCGACATGGCCAAGTCCTAAGCAACGAGCAGGTCAATTAGCATGGGCTGAATATGAAGCTGATTACAGTTTGATTCGAGCTGAGATCGAAGCGGTGATTCCCGGTTTTAACGCCGAGGGCACAAGCTATGAAGAACGCTCTGAAAAAGGTTTTGTGTTACCCAATGGTGCACGAGAGCGCCAATGGAAAGTCATGGGAGGCTATAAAGCACGCTTTACGCTCCAAAGCATCCCACAAGACCCTCGCAAGGGCGAAGAACTGCTTATGATGACCCTGCGTTCACATGATCAATATAACACCACAATTTATGGCTGGGATGATCGTTATCGTGGGATATATGGTGGCCGCCAAATCATTATGATGAATCCTGAGGATATTCAGGAAAGAGGTCTTAATGATGGCGATCAAGTAAATATTACCAGTTACTTTGAAGGTGAAGAACGACAAGTTAAAGGTTTTAAAATTGTCACTCAATCGATCCCTAAGGGCTGTGTGGCTACCTACTTTCCCGAAGCCAATCCCTTAGTTCCAGCCCGACAAAGCGCACGAATCAGCAATACTCCTGCTTCTAAGTCGATTGTGGTTACTGTGGCAGCTCAGCATTAAAAGGTAAAACATCATGTGGACACCCCCTGAGCGCATTAAACATCAATTACAAGATGAAAAATGGCCAAGTGCTCAACAAGCTGAGCAATCCATACTTTTGTATCGTCTCTGTTAAATTTCTCATAAATACCTTTCTCCTTTGTACGCCCATCAAATATCATGTATTTG
>CAKZRU010000045.1 GCA_937146725.1 uncultured Myxococcales bacterium | reverse complement strand
GAACTGGTCAATTATGGCGCACAAGCTTTGAGTGAAATTAAGGGCTTAAGACTGATTGGTACACCGCAGCAAAGAGCCTCAGCAGTTAGCTTTGTGATCGATGGTACACACCCGCACGATGTGGGAACTTTACTTGATCAATATGGAATTGCTGTGCGTGTGGGTCATCACTGTGCTCAGCCCATTATGCGTCGCTTTGGGGTGAGTGCAACCACACGAGCTTCAATTGGTGTTTATAATCAAAAGTCTGATTTTGACCACTTGGTTAAGAGTCTGCACAAAGTGATTAAAATGCTTGCTTAAGCATTAGTCAGTCAATTTTAACTTTAGCTTATGCTTAATAAACCTTTAATTGAGGTTCTTACTGTCTCAGCTGGACGACACTTAAAGTATAATTATAAGCATTTGTACTAAAGTTCTGGAGTTCCATAACCCATAAGCCACCGGTATCAGCAGTGACCTCCCAAGTGACCGTGGTACCTAACCTATTCCAAACCAGCTCGGGTTGTGAGCCATAACAGGCATCATTACAGACAGCGGCAACATTAAAACCACGATTGGCGCAACCTGTGACTCCCATTCTTTGGCAAATACGCGTTGTGCTACTTAAGGTAAATAAGTAAGTGGGTCGATTATCTGCTGGACATGTTCCCAGGCCAACCCCACAATCAAACTCAAAGGCAAAATTATCTTTACCGGCCACACTTTCGCTAATCCGACTTTCCAATACCCCTTGGATTGAATTAAAGAGGATCACATTTGCTTCTTCAAAGTTGGCTTCCGCTATTGTGTTATTGGGTTCTACTTCAGTTTGTAAACATTGGCTGTTGCACCCATTATATTCGTTATCATCACCATCATCACAATACTCAAAGTCTTCTTCACCAATATTGAGATCTACTCGTCGAATACCATCACCACAGCTTGCTGATTCACAGGTACTGAGACAGGCGTCATTATCTTCTTGGTTCCCATCATCACAGTCTTCTTCTACGGAATAAAACAAGGCATCCCCACAGCGAGCAGATTCACAGGTACTGAGACAAGCATCATTGTCTTCTTGATTACCATCGTCACATTCCTCATCCAGTTGCACAATGCTGTCTCCGCAACGCGCTAAAGTACATTGTGAAGTACAGTCATCAGTATTTTCTTGGTTTCCATCATCGCATTCTTCAACCCCGCTTTGAACAAAGCTATCCCCACAGCGGGCTGTAAGACATTGGTTAGTACAGCTGTCTTCATTTATGGTGTTTGCATCATCACATTCTTCCGTACCCTCAAACACAATCCCATCACCACAACGATTACTAGAGCAATCATTTAAGCAGGCATCAGTATTGATGGTATTTCCATCATCACATTCTTCGCCCGCTTGAACAATTCCATCACCACAACTTGAGGCTTGGCATTGATTATTACATTGGTCCATATCATTTGAATTGCCATCATCACAGACCTCACCGGACTGAACAATCCCATCTCCACAGCGAGGTAAGCTACAGTCATTGCGACAGGCATCATCATCGATATCATTACCATCATCGCAGGCTTCGCTGCCTTGAACGATTCCATCTCCGCAGCGAGGAGCCTTGCAACTTGCTTCCATTTCTAGATTGGTTTCACAAAGATTACCCTCTGGGCAATCAATCGGGTCTTCCCATATTCCTTGAATAGAGCAAGTTTGTAATGCATTACCCACACAGCGCACCGAAGAAGGCTCGCAAGTCATTCCACAATCAATCGGACAGCTCTCGGGGCTTTCACCTTGGTCACAAAGACCATTACCACAACCGGCAGGTGGAGCTGCACAAAAAATCCCTTCGCTTGGGGAGATCCGCTCAACACCATATGCGCAAGGTGTTTCTAAACGGCAAACCATACGGCAGCTTCCTTCGCCAACACAAGCGGTATCAATGCTTGCGGAACCGGATAACTCATCAACATCTTGACTTGCATCAATGCTACCGCTCATAGAACAAGTGGCATTCGCATCACTTTGTAAATCAGGTACAGTGTTTGGTGGACATTGGGCAACGAGGTCAGCCTCAACACAGGATTGGGCCACCTCAGTTCCTTGCTCAACGGCCTCTTTGCTTGTGTTACACCCAATGACCACTAAACAAAGACTAAGCATAGCTGTCAATTGTACAAGACTTTGCCTCGTATATGTTCCCAATCTCATCACAATTCTCCTTTTAAATAATGAATCTTATTAAGATGTTAGCGAGGCTAACTAAAGTAATAAATCATTTCAATCTTAATCTAAATGATTTCACGTAACTGTTAAATAGACGTAAGAACTAGTTAAGCCTTAATCTTAATACTCGTCACAGCTCACCAGTTGATCAATCCATTCAACCATCTCTAGGTATTTAGGACTTTCTGAAGTAAAATCTAGATCGGAATGTCCATCAATCATTCGACCTGATAAGGGGCTACCTACCCCATCACCGAGTGTAATAAAGGGTTCTACGACATCTAATGCTTCCTCAATTTGTTCAGGCGTAAAGTTTTCGGTGGCTCCAAAGCTAAGTTTAAATTGTCTAAAGCTAGTAGCATTATGGCATCCTGAAACAGCACATGAGCTCGCCAAAGTTGGTAAGGGCCCTTCTGTAAAGGCTTGGATTGCTGTTTCGGCTTGAAGACCACAGGGCATTATGACATCACCCGCTAGCATTTCACCCGCTAACATTTCACCCGCTAACATTTCACCCGCTAGCATTTCACCCGCTAGCATTTCACCCGCTAACATTTCACCAGCAAGCATTTCACCCGCCATATCTTCTATTGGTTCTTTGTTTGGATTGATGGCTTCGGCGTACTCTATAGGGCTTAGACGCTGACCAGCGATGGTTTCTCCCCCTTCGCAAGCACTGATTAAATGAGCAAGAGTGATGAGGCATATAAGGGATAATCTAAAGTGCATTAAAGATCCTGTAAGTAACTGAAATATGATTAAATATTCTTGGTTTACTATGCTCTACTCAATAAATTGATTTTGAGTCAATATAAGAGTGGAAAAATACTAAAAATAAGAGTAATAGCCCCCTCAAATTATTGAGCTCACTCATAACTTATTGGAGGGGCAATGCAAATCCTGATCTTTTTATTTTTCTTACTCATGTTCTTAGGTGTTTTAGAGTTTACTTTACATCTCAAAAACTTAAGAAGGATTCCGATCCGCATTCATGTGAATGGAACACGGGGAAAGTCTTCGGTGACCCGTCTATTAGCAGCGGCACTCAAAGCTCATGGGATACGAGTTTTTGCTAAGACGACCGGAACCCTACCTAGAATGATTCTCCCCGATGGAAAAGAATATCCGGTTTATCGACCTTCTGGTGCAAATATTATTGAACAATTACGTATAGTCTCTTTATCGGCGGCACAAGAGGCAGAAGCCTTGGTGATTGAATGTATGGCCTTACAGCCTCATCTACAATCCTTGTGCGAGTTGAAAATTGTACGAGCAACCCATGGAGTGATCACCAATGCTCGTGCTGATCACTTAGATGTGATGGGTCCAAAGGAAGATGATGTTGTTAAGGCTCTTTTAGGCACAACACCGGTGAAGGCAAAGCTTTATACCTGTGAACGAGACTATATCAATGAGTTCCAAAAGACCTGTGATGATCGAGAGAGTGAATTGGTTGGTATCAGTCTTGAGGAAAGTGAAGCGATTACAGATGAAGAAATGGCAGGTTTTTCTTATGTGGAACATAAAGATAATGTTGCTTTGGCTTTAAAGTTAGCCGCTGACTTGGGCATCCCCAGAGAGGTTGCCTTAAAGGGGATGTATGAAGTTGTTGCCGATGTTGGCGCCTTGAATGAGTATAAAATCAAGTATTTTGGTCGAGACTTAATTTTTGTGAATGGCTTTGCGGCCAATGATCCGGAATCAACTGAAATGATTTGGAATCTTTCACTTGAACGACATCGTCACATAGACCGAAGGGTAATGATCATTAACTGTAGGGCTGATCGACCGGATCGAACCTTGCAACTTGCTGAAAGCATCACCGAATGGGCTAGAGCTGACTTTTACATATTAATCGGTTCTGGCTCATATCCACTGTTAAGAAAAGCAGTCGATGGTGGGATTGATGCCTCTTGTATGATCTTTGCCGAACGTCAGACTGTGTCACAGATTTTTGAAGAACTCTTATCAGTTTCTGGTCTACAAACCCTCTTTATGGGCGTAGGTAATATTAAAGGGCCGGGTTTGGAGTTAGTTAAATACTTTAAAAATCGAGTCGATCCACAAAATCATTCAATGTCTTCAGCAATGGTGATGCATCCTATATCAGATGATGCATCCGAGGATGCTGAGTCTATTTAATCAATAAGTTTTTACCCAGTTAATGCTCGGAAGTGAGCAGAATAGTTGAGACAATATGGAAGAGTTTATTGTCACCTCGATCGGATTTGGCTTAGTTGTCAGTCTGTTGTTTTCAGAAATATTTGGCATTGCAGCCGGTGGAATGGTTGTTCCGGGATATTTTGCCTTATACTTGAATCATCCCTTAGTGATTGTAACAACATTACTTGTTGCCTACCTATCGTATGCTTTGGTGAGAACCTTTAGCTCCTTTATGATCATTTACGGTAGAAGACGCACAGTATTGATGATTATCACCGGTTTTATGCTCGGTGGCTTACTAAGGCAATTTACCCAAGCTTATATTGCAGACAGTAGCATTGAACTGAATGTGATTGGCTATATTATTCCAGGCTTAATCGCAATTTGGATCGACCGACAAGGCTTTATCGAGACTGTTTCAGTCTTGAGTATTGCGAGCGTGATTGTACGCTTGGGTCTAATCATTTTGAATGGGGGAGACTTGCTACCATGAAAAAGATTTATTGGCGTCCATCAGGGGTTTCAAGAAGTATGTTGTTAATGCTCGCCTTATTTTCTCTTGGTGGCATGACTATCGTGGAAGTTTTTAAAACGACCATTGAGCAAAAAATGTATAAGGAAAAGCTCAAAGCGGCCCGACGCATGAAGCAAGCAATTAAGCATTTGGCTGAAAAACGAGAAAAGATTATTGGTACAATTGATCAAGACTCCGATCCAGCTCGCTCGGGATTAATTGGAACACTTATGACCAATATAACCTCAACATCAGGGCATTTAGGGGCTAAGCAAACAAGTGTTAATCCTAATTGGGCGGCGGTGATGGTTGAACATTTCCGTCGAGCTAAATTACAAGCAGGCGATACGATTGCTGTTGGCTTTTCAGGTTCTTTTCCTGCTTTGAATCTCGCTACAATTATTGCGGCCGAAAGCTACGGATTAAAGCCACTTGTAACCACAGGTGTCACCTCAAGTATGTGGGGGGCTAATTTGCCTGAGTTTACTTGGTTGGATATGGAACGCCATTTGTTGGAAGCCCGCCTAATTAACACTAAGAGTTTGGCCGCTTCTCTAGGCGGTCAAGGTGACCGAGGTCGAGGGCTTTCCAAAAAAGGTTTACAGCTGGTTAAAAGTGCAATTATGCGAAATGGCATACAGCGCATCGAAGCACAAAGTCCACAAGACAGTATGGATCAGCGCATGGAGATTTATCGAAACGCTGCTGGTGACGCAGATATTAAAGCCTATGTCAATGTAGGTGGGAATACTGTTTCTGTTGGCTCAATTTTAGGGAAAAAGCTTTACAAAGAAGGGCTGAACCTAAGACCATCAGCTACCGCTTTAAGCGTTGATAGTATGATGAGTCGCTTTGCTCGGGAAGGCATACCGGTCATTCATATGATTCGAGTTAAAAAACTTGCCGAAAAATATGGTTTACCCCTTGAGCCAAAGCAACTTTCTAAGCCAGGAGAAGGACGCATTTTTGTTAAGGAGGAATACAACTTACCCTTAACCTTAGCTGTTTTAGTTGCCTTATGCTCATTGCTTTATATTTTTATGAAGTCTGATCTAGGCTTTAGAATATTTTATAGTGCCGAAATCAAAGACGAAAGTGCCCAACCCCCAAGCCAAATGGTGTAAAAGTATAAAGTCAAGATCATACTTTACTAGACTTATTTATACTGACTCGTTTATGCTCAATTTAGTTGTTATTGGTTATCATCTAGTAAGCATCCAATAAACGGCTGCTTATGATCAAGCTTGTGATTATGCACTCATGTTTAAAATCTATATTCACACTGAACAAGAGTATTTAGGACTCAAGCTTATCGAGCAAATAAAACTGCAGATGCCTTCAGCAGAAGTTAAGCTCTATATTGAACGTACTTGGGCTTTCGAGTTTGTGTATGCAAGAAATTGTCTACGCTCTCAATTACAGACATTGCAGACCTTAATGTTTCCGCTTGCCCCTAAACGTCGTTTGAATGATTCACTCATTGATCAAGAGTGTCACCTGTATTTGGGTCATTCAAGACCCTTAAATGAATTTAAGATTCAACTCAAGTCTGACCATGAAATCCTACAAACTAAGTTAAATCATAGAATTTCGACGTATTTTAAGACGCGGTCAAAACCTGGTACGCCTACCCAGTCAGTTTTGAAGTTTGGAGGCGCTCCTCCTTTTGTCTACGAATTCTTATATTGGCTCGTCTATCAAGAAACGCAAGCACCATTAGTTCTTGAAAAGGTTTGGGATGATGATGAAGATGATCTCCATTTGTTTATTCAAGACCCTAAGCTTCGTGGTGAGTTATTTAGACAGAACTTAAAGTTATTACTGTATTTTGATTCATATCAAGCTGATGCAGACCAAGAGCAAGAAAGTGGAGCAAGCACAAGCTTGGACAGCAGACGAGAGGGATTGATGCGTTTGCTTGATTCTCAGCTTCGTCACAAGGGCTATCTGCCAACGTTTATGACTCAAGCGAGTGCATCTTGGCCACATGAGTCCAAGCAACAGGGCTTTGTCGTTAATCCAATTGGCTTTTCTTTAGATCTTGAAGAAGCAAAGTTACTGATTGACGTATTGCAAAATAGCTTAAATCAAGTTGGATTTGATCAATATGACTATCCGGTCTCTGTGAAAAGCTTTAGCGACCCTAGTTTTATTAAATATCAAGAGTTACAGGCAGACAAGGACACAAAGAGTCTGTCAGATAATACCTCGTTTTTTATCTGTGTTTATTTACCCGTTTTACAAATTAGTCAACAAAGGATTTATCCGGTCAGTGGACAAAGTAAACAGCGTTGGATTGTCAATATTTACCATGACCAATTTATGGAACATATCACTGATATAGCAAGTGGTGTAGCAAGCAACCTAGATCAAAACTTTAGTCAGCAACTCATCCAAAGTGGGTTTACTCGAATACAGTCTAGTACACATATTTCTCAGCACAAAACTAAAGCTCAAGGCGGTATATATATCGATTGGGGCAGTGCGATTGATTACCCAATGGTGAAAGCAGAGTTTGTCAACTCATTCAGTCACCTTTCATTTATTCCTCCGATTATTGAGGAAAGTAGTGATACGAGTCGTAATACGATAGAGTTTACTTATTTTTCTAGTGACTTAGATTTAAAAAACTGGACCCAAACACTTAATGAGGCCTGTCAGCCTGTATCATTGCACCTCATCTTAAATGCAAATCAGCCCTATCATGGTCTGCGCAATATTATGAAAGGCGACTGGCAAAATATTGAGGTTCAAAGTCACTATGAATATATGAATTCAGGTCAGATGGATGACTTAGATGAGTCGGGTTATGATGATTTATCAGATGAGAGCTGGTCCTTTGATGAAAGCTCTGATGCAAGTTCTGAAGAATGGGAACAATCAGAACTCCAAGACTGGTTAATGAGTAGCTTACATGAGCAAGATTATGATCAGCAGGCAGATATTTGTATCTTATATGGTGCTTGCCCGCGATTTGTGATCGAGTGGCTCAAAAATGAGCTTGAGACTCAATTTAATCTTGAGGTCGATATTCAAGATGCATTGAGTCCAGATGACATGGAAGTCATTATAGAGTTTGCACCGCACTTTGATCCAAAAGACAGTCCTAAAGATACTTTAAAATCTTATACAGGGTCTGATACAGACCATAGTCAAAAGAAGAGCACTGAGTTCACTAGGGAGCTTACCTCAAATCAAAAGCTTCCGGTCAAAGGACTCATTGAAGCACCTTATTTTGCTCAGAGCTCAGAGCGGCAAGTCACTCAAGATATTAGACAGGTTCAACACCGAAAAGATCTTTTATTTTATCCTTATTTCAATCGGCTTTGTGAGCATTTAAACACAGCCATTCAACAGAGTGAATCAATGATTATACAGGCCCCTCAAAAAAGTGGAATCAGTTCGGCTTTTGAATGGTGTAGCTTACATACTGACGCTCTGTTGATTTCGCCAAATGACCTTGAAACAAATGCTCAATTGTCAGCTCATAAACAAAGAGCTCTCAATCAGATTAAAAAGCAAAAGGTTCCTGTAGTGTTGGTTGACCGCTATGACCTGTTTTCAGATGTGGTAAAAATCCAAATTAATCGAGCAATGATGGGCTTAAGTCTAGATCAAGCAAGTACATTAAATACACCTATGATGATTCTAAGTGTAAGCGATCACTGTACCTTAAATGATTTACAGTTTGTATACCGTCTAAAACGGATTCATCTCACCCAGCCCAGTGCTTATGATTGGCAAGAGTTACTCTGGTATCTGTTTGAGCAAGAGCAGCTCAACTCAATCCTAGATCAAGATAAGCAAGATCTTGATGTTATTGCCTATTTGTCTGCTATCCATGAACGTGTTCATAATACCTTAACCACGATAAATCTACCTCCAACGATCGATTCATTTATCGGCGTTTTGGGAGCTAAGCGAATCATCGCTTACCTAAAAGATCATTTACTTAAAAAAGTCGAGATCAAAGCAGAGAATGTACCCAAGTCATACTCCGTTCAGTTGAAGCAGCCTGAACTCCGTAAGCTTATAGAAAGTCTTTATTCACAAAGTGACTTAGGCGAATATTACTCATTGATTCAGTTTGATGAACTTTGGTGACTCATGCCTGAAGTCCCGAGTAATCATTTAGATAATGAACTAAAACTCTCGATTGCTTTTCTCATTAAGCAAAGCTTTGCAGAAGGTCTTGGTAAGCGCTTTGTTCTTTACTTAAGCCCACTCGAGACTTCTACATTCGAGACTTCTAAACAAGAAAAGCAAGCTTCAAATCGACACCAAAACTTAAGCCAAAGAATTGGAATTTCTTCGATTTTCAAGCAAATCAATGCTTTAAAGTCGCAAATCACCGGTTTAAGTATTATCACATCTGATCCAAAGAAACAGGCCGAGGCCCTTGCTGAGCTTGCCCGACAGGTCAAAAGTTTAGATTTAGACTTAATGATTTATAGCAAGCGCTCTCTAGCTGAATTAAAGAGTCTAGCGGTTGATCATAAGCCACTGCGTATGCTTTTATTTCATACTGATTATATTGTTGAGCAAGGCTATCTGCCTCAGTTAAAGTCCACCCGATATGCTTGGCAAGGCTCATCGAATCAGAGTTTACATATATTAAATCCCCAAAAAATAGCTATGGAACCGGTGTTTCAACAACAAAAGCCAAGTGTAGAACTTAGAATGATGCCCTTGCTTGTACATGAGGACTCAAAAGAAAACTGTCTTTTTCGAAATGGTTGGCCTCATCATCTTGGTATAAGCCATAAAAGCGAGAAGATTAAGTATGGTCAGTTTAAGCTCGAACAAATCAAAGGAAAGCAATGGATCGAAGACTTATTGTACAGAGAGTATCCAAGTTTACCTTTAGATGCCCAATGGCAAAAAGATGATACATATTGGGGGCTAGTATTATCTGTTTGTAAGCAACGATGTATGAAATGGCTTATAGAGACTACACTTAAAAATAGACTCATTATACAAAGAAAGAAAGAGTCTCAAAATAGCTCTGAAGATATCCTTAGAATGCTGTATCCGTATATCAGCTTGGAAGACACTCAAACCGCTCCGGTCAAGGTATGTCATCCTTTTGATCAAGAACTTCATCGCTTTCCTTTGATGTTTGCTTCAGTTGTACAAGCTATATTTAGTGGGCCACAACTTTGGAAAAAAAGTATTCTTGATTATGAGTCTCGTACACAAAGGCGGGCAAAGCAAAAAACGACATCCGCTTTTAATCATGATAAAAAAAAGCCAAAGAACCGGCAGCAAAGCAGGGAGCAAAATAGGGAGCAAAACAGCAGCCAAAAAAGAGAGTATGGAGATTGGATTTTAGTGCTGTCTTTCTACTATAAGTTCATGCAACCAAAGATGATGAATTGGATTTGTAATGAGCTCTTAGAACGAAAAACCAAGGCACGTTCGTTAGTGATCTCGTGGCTTTTTAAACACTCACCTCTTTTGGCTTTGTTTGAAGCTCGCTTGGGGATTAAATACTTAAAGAAATTAATTAGTGAGGAACCCAACTTTTTAGATCAAACAACACAAGACTTTTTGAAGTTAGTTTGTCCTATTCTTCACTTACATTGGAGCCAAAATACCTATATTGAAAGAGTGGCAGAAGGCTATTATTCGGCTGATACTTGGTCTCATCTTGCGGCTATTACCGACTTAAGCTCTATTGCTTCTGATTATGACTTCTATGCTTTAGCAGATGCATGTATGCATACTGTTTCAAAGGTATTAAGCAAAGTCGAGGTTGAGGCTTACTTTATGTTGTCGGCTCCAAGTATGTCCGCTTTACAAATAGAGCGTGCCCGACGTATTCAAATCGTTAGAATTACTCAAGCTTGGATAAAAAGGCTTCAGGAAGCACAAAGTGTATTGTATGGAGATGAGGAATACCCAAAAGCTCAAGTTCTATTGTCTTTCTCTAAAGATTGGCAGAGCTATCACAGCATATTGCGACCATTTTGTACCTATGCTGAGATGATTAAGAACTCGGGTTGATTAAGAACTCGGGTTGATTAAGAACTCGGGTTGATTAAGAACTCTAGCTAATGGTTCATCTCATTAGCTGTATTATGCTTGATATGGCCTTTCTTGATATGGCCTTTCTTGATATGGCCTTTCTTGATATGGCCTTTCTTGATATGGCCTGTCAGTTTGCAAACCAAGATCATCTTACAAGCCCAGAATCCAGTCTTTGATACGGTCCAAGCTTGATGATGATAAGGCAGCTCGATTTCCTCCATGAGGATCAGCAGCAAACTGATATAAAATACTTGTTTCATAATCCCGAGGGCTGACTAGGTTTTGGTTCGGTTCAAGAGTTGAGGCCGTATTTAAAACCTTGTCTCTAAAGGGTGCACTTAATGAGAGCTCGGCACTGGGTGAATCATCATTATGGCAACGTACACAGCTTGCGTCTAAAATGGCTTGAATTTCTTGATCATCAGGAGGCGGGTTACAGTCATCACCCCCACCACCAACAGCACAGCCAGCGGGTGGATTACCAAAAGGTGGGGCCAATAACTCATTTTCAGTGGCTTCACCGGTAATAGTAATCGCCCATGCCTCTTTTTTGGGATCTCCATTACAGTCCACAGTGGGGGCAATCCCATCTAAGGCATCTGCCAATGAAAGTGAGTCAGCAAGCATAAATAAACGAGCATCACGTGGGGTTAAGAATCCGGTGAGACGCACTTGGGCTCGCTGGCCGGGTAAGGCTGATACGGACAATTGCGTATTTAAAGTTAATACCTGATAATCACAGGTTCCTGAACCAAGCAAGGGAATGTATAGGGAAATCACCGCTTGTCCAGAGGTAAAACAATGTTCAAATACTCCATTGGCACTACAGTCTTGATAATTAGGCTCATAGCGATAAACAGGTAGGTCTTGCCGAGACATTAACTGATTTACCCCAGCCAACTGTCCTTGAAAAAAATAGGCGCTAGGAACTTGATGGGCATATTCATACTTTTGCCCAAACTCACCCACAGAAATCACCAATACTAACTTACCCATATTCACCCAAGATTGCAGACTAGAACGCAATTCTAAGGCGATCGCCGGTTGCTCTGGATTGCTTACGATACCTCCATCGGTCACAGCGACTTCAGTAATTGTTTCCACCTTGAAGGACGGAATTTGTAACTCACAGGTACGACGCTCAAGATTGCATGCGCCCCATGGACCCTTTTCGTCAGGATCTTGACAGTCAGTATCAGTCATACATTCAGTCTGACATTGTGCATTACAACCATCACCAAGTGCATTATTTCCATCATCACATTCTTCATATCCTTCATCACGAGGATCTAAGTCTTCTCTTAGGATTCCATCTCCACAAATTGCGATTTGGCATTGATTAGTACATTGATCATTATCGTTATCATTTCCATCATCACAGGCCTCACCTCCTGCTTGGCTTGGGTCAAGGTCTAAGCGCAGTATACCATCGCCACAACGAGCATCTTCACACTGATTGGTACACCCATCTTGATCATCATCATTTCCATCATCACAGGCTTCACCTTGATTCACCTTGCCATCTCCACAGACACCTTCCTCATCTTCTTCATCCAAGGGAGGTGGTGTATCATTATCTACAAAGGGCTCATTGACATTATTATTAAGAGAGGGTGGCGAACTTGCTTGACGATTTGGACGAGCTGCCGGCATTGGAGAACCATTTGCTGCGGTAGAACCAATACCAGAAGACGAGCTACCTAAAGAAGAACTAGATTTAGCTCCCATTCCGGATACGCCTACATTGGAATCATATGCCGGTAGAGTTGACTTACGGCTTGCTAAGTTTGATTGAGCCTTAGGTAGCTGTCCCTGACCCTTTTCTACATAGGCCGGCTCCCCATTAGTGGGCACAATGACCGCATAGGTGACTTCGTTCAGAGCAAGGCGTGCTATCCCGCCGGGACTTCTAGTATTCTTAAACAAGAAAAATGCTTGATCACCGGTTTTGATGATCCCCTGCAATTGGGTTTCGACCTCATTAAGGCTGACAGGCTTGTTTACTTTAAATGGCTCTTTACCAAAATCACTCCAGGAGATTTGGCTTGAGTCAACTCTGAGTTCTGTGACTTGAGTTTGGGCTTCTCCCATGCCGGTAAATCTAAACATCACTCTAGTTGTACCTGCCCTCATCTTGGCTTCATTAGCGGCTTGATTTACATAGCCAGCAAGCCGTTCCGCTTCCATTCGGCACCGTAAATCATCATTTGGTCTAAGTGCGAGAACGACCATAACAATGACAATCATGAGTAGAGCAAGCATAATGAGTAGCTCTATCAAGGTTAAGCCACGGCTATTCTTTTTTTGGTTACTTGTTAGCTGGACTGAATGTAAATCAAAGAGAGTCATTTCACACCTTAGCCATCTGCATATTTAAAGACATCATTGCAAGCACGGTCTTGGTTAAGTCATTAATGAGATACAGAGTCTAAAGCAAAATTGGGTGTAAAGCCAACATTAGCCTTAGGTTCTCCTAAACCTGCTGATAAGGCAAAAGTCCACATATTTAGATTGCTGATCGTTTCGCTATACTTAAGCAATGGGGTGTATAAGCTACTGAGCTTGACATGCCAACAACGACATGGGCTTTGCCAAGTTAATACCGTTTGTTGAGTAAATAATTGTTGATCATTAAATAATTCCTTGGGCAAGTTTGAATGCGCTAAGATCATGCCAACATCCAGTGAAAATACATCAAAAGAAAGCCCTAAGCTGAGTTGACTAAGGTTTTGAGAGAAGGGCTGATCGAGAGGGTCTTTTTTCTCGGCTAATGTTTGGCCAATTTCTGTTTGTGGGATTAACAGTGTCCCTTGCCCTCGCGCATTTAAACTTTGTTGAGCTAAAAAGAAAGAACCGACTCTTCGTGGCTCCGAATAGAGAATTCTTTCTGACAGAGGAATAAAGTCTTGATTGACCATGGCTGATCGACTTGCAAAGAAGCTGTCTAAAAACTGATGTACTATTAAGCTAAGATATAAAGAAAAACGATGTGACTTATACGCTTTTTCCTGTGATGAAATAGAGAGTAAAACTCGTTGATAACGTTGAGAATCGTGAATATAGTCGATAAGTAACCGGCGATTTGAAAACCTTAACTGTGTTGCAAGATTCAATTCTTGATGTGTATGTTGCTCAGAATATAATGCTTGCTCAGAATATGTCGCTTGCTCAGAATATAACCAATGGTTTAAGAGCAGCTGATAGCTTGAATGACTAAGACTTTGCTTTACAAGCAATCCATAACGAGTGACTTGCTCGGCTTGATCTGTTGACACTAATTGATCTGAGCGATTTACATATTGATTAAAGTTGTGGTTAAAGCTGTTATTAAAACTTAAAGTTAGACGGGGCGCTAAATATACTTGGTGTAAGTATACCTGTGATAAACTTTCAGGACTAGGCTTAGCAAGAAGATTAGGCTTAGCAAGAAGATTAGGCTTAACAAGAGGTTTAGGCTTACTAACCTGAGGTGATTTGTAATATTTGGCTTTGAGTTTTAAAGCATGCTCAAAACCTATTTGTTGTGAGAGTGTTGAGTAAGTCTGACTCGACTTAGGCACAAAATCTTCATGAGAGAGATCATGATTCGCTTTATAGCCTATAAAAGTCCAAAGAGAAGTTTGCCCAATGGCACTGTAAAGACTTGGTCTTAAACTTATAGCATGATTATGAATTAAGCTGGGCTTTTGAAACAGGAGTGGCTCATTATATGGCTCATTGTATGGCTCATTATATGATAGAGGATTCAATAGATGATTGTTGGCTTGATGATAGATGCCTAAATCTTGTCGGGCCTGCACATTTAAACTCAAATAATTAACGTAAAAGCGATCAAACTTGTTGGAATGGTGATTATTTATGAAGTGATGACTATATAAAAGAGCTTGTTGTTGGTTAAGAGTTTGGCTTTGATGTGGACCTTCAGTAAAAGAAGCTACATCAAGCTGACTCATTACTCTACTCATTACTCTTGATTGTTGATATTTGAGATAGGATTGAAATCTAGGGTGATCATATAACATGAGTTTGCTATCAAAATAGGCATATGGCTTTTGCCAAAACTCACTATTAATCAAGGGAGAAATAGGTAGACTAAAGTCTTGTTGGTGATTGCTACTTGCTTCTACTTGGGGGGGATTGCTTTGCGTCTTATACAAGTGACTCACCCAAGTTCCTCTTAGGGTGTAGAGTGCATTTCCACCCTTAGCTTGTATAAACCAAGATTTACGATCGCTTATTGTCGGTTGAGCAAGAAAATGAGTTCTTAAATACTGATGATAATGCTTAAAATGAGTACCAAAGCCAAGAGTATCCGGTCCATAAATCACAGTCGGAGTAAAGCTTATCCAATCGGTCCAAGGCAAGATCTTAATGCCTGTTTCAAGCCATGGTGATTTATTTTGCCAAGCGAGCTTGAAATAGCCTAAGTCATCATGGGGGGTGTGCATACGAAAGTTGGGCAAAGAGAGTTTGAAGGTACTCACATTTAAACTTGGCTCTCGAAGAAATATATGGCTCTGATTGAACTGAATAGATTGGGCTTCAAAGAAAATAGAAGCCTGCTTAAACTGTTCAGTCTTCTGAAAAGAACAGGGAAAAAATAGAGCTTGATTTAGCTCGGCATCATAGGCTGAGATTTTTTCAGGGACTTTTTCATTTGATCCGGCTGAAAAACGTTCACTGATCTTTAATTGATCTGCTTTAAGTAACCACCGTGGAGTATAAAGAATAACATCTCTTACGTTTATAAGGTTATGTTTTTGTTGATCTTTCTCTTGGGTAGGTTGTTGGCCAAGAGAACCTAAATTGTTTTGAGCATAAATCGGGTAAAGACTGATGTACGTACACAATGCATAAAGCGTTACAAAGCGAAATATGAACCGTTTAATCTTCTGTATACAATAATCATTCAAAGGCAGTCTTAACTTTATGGTGCTTTGTGTACTCGTTCTCTAAATACTTAGCTTATCAAGCTAGAAACTATGATCAATGTTCCTTATCTCAAAGGTTTAATTTGCGCCAATTAAATTGCTTGAGAATACGTTTAGAATGTTGACAAAATATGTTGGAAGCATAATATAAGGCAACTCAAATATCGTAGTCGAATTAAATTAGGACATATTCCAATGAATCGTAATCACATTTTCACTTCAGAGTCGGTCACCGAAGGTCACCCAGATAAAATTGCCGATCAGATTTCAGACGCAGTTCTTGATCGCTTACTCGCTGAAGATCCAAGTAGCCGAGTGGCCTGTGAAACAATGATTAAAACAGGATATGTGATGCTTGCGGGTGAAATTACCACCAAAGCACAAAATGTTAACTATCCAGAGATTGTTCGAGAGACGATTCGTAAAATTGGGTACACAGATTCAGCGATGGGCTTTGATGCTAATACCTGTGCTGTACTGACAGCAATCGATGCCCAGTCACCTGATATTGCCATGGGTGTTAATGAGGGTGAAGGTACTTTCAGTGAGCAAGGCGCTGGTGATCAAGGCCTTATGTTTGGCTTTGCTTGCAATGAGACTCGTGAGCTCATGCCTTTGCCTATTTCTTTGTCTCATCGCCTCACTCAGCAATTAGCAAGAGTACGCCATAATGGTAGTTTCTCAGAGCTAAGACCTGACGGTAAGGCCCAAGTTTCCATCGAGTATGAAGGAGGCCAGCCTAAGCGCATTTCCGCTGTTGTCGTCTCTAGCCAGCATGCGGACTCAATCAGTACAGAGGAACTTCGAGCTCGTATTCAAAGAGAGGTCATTGACCCTATCTTACCTCATCAGTTTATTGATGAGGCGACTTCATTCTACATCAATCCTACGGGTCGCTTTGTGATTGGTGGACCTATGGGTGACTGCGGTTTGACCGGTCGTAAAATTATTGTAGACACTTATGGTGGTATGGGTCGTCATGGCGGTGGTGCTTTTTCAGGTAAAGATCCCTCAAAAGTAGATCGCAGTGCAGCATATATGGCTCGTTATGTAGCCAAAAATATTGTGGCTGCCGGTCTAGCCGATCGTGCTGAAGTTCAACTTGCCTATGCCATCGGTGTTGCCGATCCTGTGAGTGTAAATGTAGATACTTTTGGCACCAATCATGTAGATGAGAAGCGCATCGAAAACTTGATTCGCGATGTATTCCCACTTAAGCCACGCGGTATCATTGAGCACTTAGATCTACTCAAGCCAATTTACCAAGAGACTGCTGCATATGGGCACTTTGGCCGAGATGGCTTCCGCTGGGAACAGATTGATCTTGCCTCAACACTAAGACGCGAAGCAGGTTTAGCTTAAGTAGACGCTTGAAAGAGTTTACTAGACAAAAAAGCTTCTCCTTTCCAAGCATACTTGGATTAAGTTTTACTGTCATAGCATTACTCAAGTTTTCATGCTCATTAGGTTTACCTTTTGAGCAAAGTGTTGGTCTAGCAGAGCACTTAAAACAGACGCTGCTCGTTTATGTTATTGAGTTTATTGTTTACTTTGCGAGTCTAATTTATCTTTTTAGAAGTCTTAAACTAAAAATAAACCAGCAAGGGTCAGCGACTCAATCCTTCTTTTCTACTCAAGCACTAGACATTCCAGAACCAAACAGAAAGCAAAAGAGTACTCAGTTTGGAGTTAAACCTTGGATGCTTTATCTGTTCCTGCTGCTATCTCGAGTTGCCTGGTGGACAGCACCACCGAGCGCAAGCGAAGATGTATGGCGGTACTTGTGGGATGGGGAGCGAGTATACCAAGCTGAAAGTGTATATACCCTAGCTCCGAGTCAAATACAGCTTTCAATGGAGACAGTTAATGATCACACAAGACAAGAGATAAAAAATCGGATTGGGCATGCTGAAATCCCTACTGTTTATCCACCTAGTGCTCAGCTGATCTTTGCTTTCTCTACAATACTTTCTAATGCGATTGAGTCATATGTGATCAAGCCATGGTGCACGCCAATGAGCTTATCCAAGCAGTCAATTCTGCGTTTAAAGATTAAGCTTATAATATGGCGAATCTTACTACTATTAGCTGATCTCGCAATTTTAGCAGTTTTAATCAGTATATGTAGAGTCCAAGCATATTCTCTCGCCCCTATTATCATCTATGCGCTATCTCCATTGATTGCCTTTGAATCAAGTCTAGCAGGTCACTTGGATTTATTCGGGATTGCCTTTATGCTTTTAAGCTTAAGGCTTACTCTGAACGGCAGACAATTTATGGCCGGTACTCTTCTTGGAGTAGCGATTTTAATCAAGTTTATTCCCAGTTTTTTACTCATATCCTTGATCATGCTGAAATTAAAGAATCAGTACTTTGTTCACTTGCAAACGGACCAAGATTTAGAGTTTAAGCATCGTCATATGTTTGAAAACATTGGACTATACTTACTAGGTTTGCTGAGTTCCGTACTTATTCTTTGCTTACCATTTTTATCCGAATTAATCAGTTTCCATGGGGTATGGCCAGGTTTAAAAGCTTATTCCACTCATTGGTCTTTTAATGGAAGTATATATCCACTCCTGCAAACTTTAATCGATGTGTATTTGTTACCCCACAATTGGGAGCTCAGTCGTTTACTAACTAAGGGCACACTAGGAGTTTGCTTGATGATGAGCACAGTCATCTATGCATTTAAGTTAAAACCTCAAAGTAAAGATCTTTTTCGAGTGCTTAACCAAGTCATTCTTTTTGCTCTAAGTGGATTATTTTTCTGTTCACCAGTGGTGTTTACTTGGTATCTACAATGGCTTATTCCTTTTATTGTTTTAGCAGTCTATCCTTATCAAGCTGGGGCCTTACACAAGTATGCTGAATCAAAACTATGTATCATATTGGTATTATGGAGTTTTTTGGCAAATCTTACTTATATCCCTAGGTATGAACTTTTATGTGGTAAAGACTGGCGGTTTAATGTTTTGTGGACAATGTTAGAGTATGGGATTCTTGCTCTTACGCTTCTCTTAATAAAAGGGTATAGTCTTTACTACTCACATGAGGTGGGTAGCAATAAATAGCTCCAAGATTCTGATCAAGTTGAAATAGTATATATGTGGTTCTCGCGAGTTTGGTTAATATCATTAGTTTTAGTTACATCAGCCTTAGTAAGCGGAGCGCTCAATCGTTCTGTGAATCAAGAAAGCCTCGAACATTCAGCTCGTGAAGCTGAATTGCTTATTGAAAGGCATACTCTTCAGTTAGCGGTCGAAAGTTCAGACCTTGCAGCACAGCCAGAGGTGATTTTGGCTTTGAGCTCGCAATATGCTGAAGCTAATGGCCAAAAATTAAGACTTGATCATCTTTTTGAAAATTGGCTTGTGGATCATCCTATCGCTAGTGATGCAATGCTTTTAAATCCTGGGCTTTCCAAAGATTGCCCACTTGGAGGTGGTGATTGTCGCTATCAGCCCTTAAGAGCTTGGAACCAACATGTGACTGTGGAAGATGTTGTATCAACCTTAAATCTCAGATCTTTAAAGACCAAAGAAACCTTTGTACCTCGTTGGGGGTGGGTTGGAGAAAAAGCACATTTAGTCGTCGCCTTGCCGGTCACTAAGCAAAGTACCTTAGGTGTTTTGATTGTAGTTGGTGAGTCACTAGAGCAGATCGTCCAAAAGGTTACCAAAGAAGCTCAAAGGAAAAACCATGATTTAAAAACGGGCTTTACTGTTTTTCTTGGTCAACAGCGACTTTTGGGTTCAAGTACAAAATCACCTAATAAAACAGTTGCTAAGCAAGAGATTAGCCTATTAGTAGATCATGTTTCTCCATCGCTTGCTGATAAAGCAATGAACCTGTTTAAAGAGGGGTTGAGTTCAACAACAAACTTACTTGGTGTAATTCCTTTAAGCCTTTTATTTTTAATCGCTTTTTGGATAAACCGACCAAAAGCCTTGCCTGCACAGCCACAACAGTTTGAACCAAGAAAGTACGAAGATGATGAACTTCCGGTAGAGTCTACTGAAGAACTTGATGCTGATCGCCCAGTGACTGATCATAGCTCTGTAAATGAAGAAGCTGATCAAGTGAGTTCTTCTATCGAAAATATAACCGATGAAGATTTGCTAGAAGGGCTTTTGGAACCAGAGTCTGACCAAAGTTCAAGCCAAACTATTCACAAGGTTGCCATTGGTGAGGATGAGTGGAATAATCCAAACTCCCTACTGCCTGAACCTATGGGGGCTGAAAGTTTAGATCATCTAGTTGATGTGAGTGAAAACCATACGGAAAACATAGATGAAGAGTTCAGTCTTGACGAGTTCTTAGAGCTTAGTGATCAGGTCGCTGATGATCTTGAACAGTCAGAAGAAAGTATGGAGTCCCTATCAAAAGATTTGCTCACTGATGAAGAAGATTTGATTACTCCATTACCAAATCAAGTGATTAATCCAGCTGATATTGAAGATCAATTCTTTGATCAGGAATCTCCAGATTCGCTTGAACCACAAGAGATATCTGAAGTTGTACTTGAAGAAAAAGAACCAACATACTCCGAGAAAGAAACACGACGACCGGATGAATTTGAGCAGTTTGCCGCAGAACTCTTGTCAACCAGTGATGACTCTGAAGAAGGCGATCTTGTTGCCGAATTAGGTCAAATGTTTGAAGAAGAATTGGGAGAGTTGTTTGATCAACTTGAAAGTCCAGAAGATGCTGCGGCTCAAGAAGGATGGGAAGGTGTTCCGGAAAACTTAGAGCCGGAAATTGACATCCTTTCAGAGATTGAAATAAGAGAAGTAGAAGTAGAAGCACCAGAAGAAGAATCAGCTGAGTTTACAGAAAGTATCGATCCTTCAGAGCCAGTCTCTACAGAAGGCTTTGCAAGCGACTATGTAGACTTTGAAACCGATCTAGCCGATGAACTGAGCGTGATTGAAGATATAGATCTACACTCGATTGTTGATCAACATGCAGAGCCAGAGTTTGTTCTTGATACCAATATGTTCTTTAGCCATTTAGGATTAGAGACTCCTACAACTCATCCAAAGCCAGAAGAGGTTCTACACAGTATTGCACCTAGTCCAATTGAAAGTCAGCAAGAGGACTTAGATTTGGATGCATCACTTGATGACCTCGACTCTGAGCAAGCGGAAGAATTCAACTTTGATGCCCTCATTGTACCAGAAGAGTTCGAAAATGTTGAGAAATCATCAGAGTTTGAGGAGTTTACTGAACTTAATGAGCCAATAGAAACAGAAGACATTAATGAGCCAGATGAATTAGAACAGCTGATTTTTGGGGATGAGTTAGTAACCGATCATCAGCAATCCGAAGAAGTGGTTTCTGATCATCATGAGTTAGTTGAAGATACTACGGAAAATCGTGAAGAATTATCAAAAGTCGAGATCGCTCAAGATGTAGAAAACTCTCAAGAGTTTAATCAAGACGTAATCGCTGAGACAGCTGTTAACTTAGATGATTCAAAAGCTTCAGAGTCTGTTGCAGAAGATCAGATTGAAGAAGTTTCGGCAACTCCAGAAGCTGTGGAGGTATCTGAACCTGCTGTCGAAGACCAGATTGAAGATCAGGTTGAAGAAGTTTCGGCAACTCCAGAAACTGTAGAAGTTTCTGAACCGGTTGTCGAAGACCAAATTGAAGATCTGATTGAAGAAGTTTTGGCAACTCCGGAAGCTGTGGAAGTTTCTGAACCTGCTGCTGAGCCAAACGACTCCATACTTTCTCAAGAGTCAGATGATTTTGACAACTTTATAGAGTCGGCTGACTCATTGAGTTCAGTAGAAGATCTTGATGATTTTGATGAGGATTTATTTGGTTTAACAGATTACTTGGATGAACGAGGAATTCCATCTTTACCACCAAGTTCAGCAAAAGCAACGACCATGGTTCCAGCAATTTCGGCACCTGTTTATGAGGAGTCACTTGAGCCACAGGCCCAAGAGCTTGATGAGCTTGCACCAAGCCAAGAAGAATTTGATGCATTACAAAGCTTCTTCCAAGCTGAATATGGTGATGAATGGGTTGACTTGCCCTCAACTAACCCAAATCAAATTGAGCCGGTTCAAAACGAAGCAACTCAGACCAAAGCAGAGTCAGACTCTGAATCAATGTTGCCGCCAGTAGATGATTTGATGAATATTTTTGGGGTAGATCAACCAGATGATATTTTCCAAGAAAGACAGGCGACTCCTGTACCGGCAAGTGATGAGTTACCTCAAGATCTGGCCGAGCCTTCTTTGTTAAAACAGCAGGCTGAATTGATTGCTAGCGAAAAAACAGAGCTAGATTTCCCCAATGCAGGCGAAGAGTTTGTGTTGAATACTCCTTCTGATTCCGAAGACTTGGAACTGACGTTGCCGCCTGAAATGGAATTTTTACCAGAGGAGAATCAAGTCGCTCCTTCGGATTCAGCAAAGCTTGAAGAGATGGAACTAGATGATCAGGTACAGTCACAGGCCTCAGATGTTGAGCTAGAGTCAAACTTTGATTTGGCCCAAGAAGCACTTCCTGCAGAAGCGACCGAACTGAGCTCTCCGCCTGAGCCCACAGAAACCTTCCATAGCCATCAGCAAGATGAGCCTGTTCAAGAAGAAGCACAGATTCAAGAGGAAAAAGACCGAGAATTACAAGAAGTGATTGCTACCCATGCACCCCAACCGATGGCCGAAGTTGATTGGAGTGAAAGGGCCAAAGTGCGCCGACAAGCTAGACTCGATCATTACAAAGATGTTTACCAAGAGTTCTGTACACTGAAAAAAGAACTAGAAGCGCAGGCAAAACTTCCAAACTTCACCGACTTTGTAAAACAGTTAAATACAGCACGTCAGCAATATATCGACAAGAAAAACTGTCCTGATGTTCGCTTTAAGATTTATAGAAATAAAAAGGGTCGAGCTGCTATTAAAGCAAAGGCTTATGTGCCTGAGATTTAAGAATCCCAAGCCTAAGGTCTCGAACCAAGTTTACTTTGGTAAAGATTAAGCTTTCGCAGGCAAAACGCTTTTGACCTTGAGTATCAAGTAGGTCAACGCAACGATCATTAAGCCGACAAGTGGTGCAAGTGATGACCCCTCTTGTCTAAATAATTCGCTGAATTTAATGAAGATCACACCCACACTAAAAATGATAAAGAGTGGAGGAAGTAGCCAATCAATTGGCGAAAACGTAGCCTCTCCTTGACGAACTTTGTTTAGTTTTAAAGTGTAGTATGCAAAAGCGGTTAACACACCGCCAAGAACCATAACTAAGCTAATGAGCTGAAATATAAGACCATAAGGAATAAATAAAACCATTAAGATCGCCATCAAGCTGAGAATCCATAAAGCCTGATTCGGTGTACGATATTTAGGACTAAGAAGACTCGCTTTTTTCCAAAAGCAACCATCTTTAGCCATCATAAAGGCCAAGCGTCCACCACCAATCATAGTTGCATTAATAGAGGCAAGTAAGGCAATTGTCACTAAAAGCGTCATGGCATATGAAATCCAGCCACCACCCAAGTGTGTCGCTATTCCACTACCCAAATCGGTATGGCTTTCATAAAAAGCTCTTAAGCCACTTAGACCAACATAGTGTAAAGCAGCGGCACATAAAAAGAGATAAAGACACATCACTGTAATCGTGCCACCCACAAGGGCAATCGGTAGAGTTCTTTGAGGATCTTTGACTTCTCCTGCTACATAAATCACTGCATTCCAACCAGAATAAGCAAAATAAATCTCTAAAAAAGCATTAGAAATCCCATTAAAACTCCATGTTGAGTCTATTACGCTTATCTTTGAGCTCTGAACCGGAGTGAGGGTAAAGAGATAGATACACATTACAAATAGAACGAACAATGGTAAAAACGCGATAAATTCCTGTATGCGGGCAGAGAGTTCAAGGCCAAAAGTGTTTAGGTAACTAATCAAAAGAATGATCACGATACCAGCAAGCTGCGCACCGGTAATGCTTAAGGTCAATCCTATTACTTGGTATTCAAATAAAACATCGGTGGATAAACCCAATAAGGGCAATAGCTGGTAGTTACATAGGGCGACTGACATGGCAGCTAATGAGCCCGCAAATGCAGAACTTAACATCCCCCAGCCATAGGCACTTGCCAAAATGGAGCCAAAAGCTTCTCGGTGAAAAATATAATCCCCACCACTTTTGGGATGCATAACGCCTAATCGGCCATAGATCCAAGCACCGGCTAAAGCAATAATCCCCGTTAAGATCCAAGCACCAAAGAATAAGCCACTTGTATCAATATGACGGGCTGCTAGGCAAGGAGCCAAGAATATACCAATGCCAAGCATTGAGCCCGTAATCATTGAAAACGAAGAACTTAAACCAAGCTTTCGATCAAGGGCAATCTCGGTGCTGACTTCTGGTTGAATGGGATCTACTGTTGATTCATGAGAACTAGAAGTCTGAGTCATGCAGTATACTCTTTTTATAAATTAGTATGAGTACAAGACTCAATAGCGAAGAGTTAGTGTGATTGATCTTCGAGATCAATGTCTTGGTCATGAGAAACTTCACCATCAATGTGAACTTGACCAGTTCCGGTGATGGCTCGATAAATCTTTGCACCTTGTGAACCAATCGCCAATAAAAGGGCAACTAGGAAGGGAGCAATAAACTTAAGAGTTCCAGCATTTTCCTTATTTAAAACATCATGGTCATAGAGGAAAAACAGAACAGAGCCAACAAGAATAGCATAGAGGATTAGACCCCATTTCCCCAAAGAACTTGCGGTTGCTTTGCCAAAGATACCAAAAACAATAAAAAGAATAACCCCAATTAAAAACTTAGTAGATCCTGCGGCATTATCTCCAATAATCATGTGGAAGAAAGAAACGCCCCAAGGATTCCATACGGCATAGCAAAGTACAGTGAGAATTAAGAGCCAAATCCAAAAGGGAATACGAGCAATTGTCTTCATAAGGAAGTTCCTTTAGTGCTTGAAAAAAATGTTTTAGGTATAGGGCAATCAACAGGGATAATACTGTAAAAGCTAAGCCCATTAAATCAACATAACTCTGCAAAGCATGAAATTATGTCAATGAAAATTAATTAAAGTGAGTAAACTTAAGTTCTTTAAGAAATACAACGACTTTTCACGAGAAAGCATTTTATAAAGCTTAGTTAAAATAAATAGAAGATGCTTATTCCAAGTCCAAAGCAGTAAAAACCAAAATATGCAAATGACGGTTTTGAAATCCACTTCAACATGATGGAAAGAGCACCCAGACCAAAGATAAATGATGAACTCATACCAATGAGCATCATAATATACATCTCGGCATCTATAGGGCTTTTGATCAGATCTAAAGCCTTAAGTAGGCCAGCGCCTCCAATTACAGGAATAGACATTAAAAAGCTTAAGCGTGCTGCTCTTTCTCTTTGAATACCAAGCCACAAAGCTAGTGAAATTGTTGAGCCTGAGCGAGAGACTCCAGGGAGAATCGCAATCGCTTGAGCGATCCCAATCAAGATTGCATCACTCAATTTGACTTGTTGCCGATTACCTGACCTTTTGTAGGTCGTTAAAAGGATTACACCGGTAGCCATTAAAGCTAAACTGACCGCTTGAATACTACCAAAGGCGTTTTCGAGTTGATCCTTGAATAAAACGCCAATAAGGCCAGCCGGAATGGCCGAAATTAGGATAAAACTCAGTTCTTCACGCCAAACCTTGGTTCGACTTTCAGTTCTTATAAACCCTTTGAGTAAATCACCAACTTCACTACGTAATATCACCAGAATACTGAGTAGGGTACCTAAGTGAACAGCGACCTCAAAAGCGGCATCTCCAGCGGCTTGTATTCCTAACCAATGCTGAGAAAGAACAAGATGCCCACTAGATGAGACCGGCAAGAATTCAGTGAGAGCCTGAACTAACCCCAATAACAAAGCTTCAATGATACCAAGCTCGGATACTTCAAAAAAAATATGAGAGAAAAACATATATTATTACCAATATTTAATCATTAGCTTATGAGCCAGGTGGAACAGTCATTAAGGTCCAAAAGATACCGAACGCTAGGCCACCAATGAGAAGCGCTAAAAGTAATAATATAAAGCATCCACTTGAGGTAGGAAGCAGATCTTTGACTTTAAAATTGCTGTTCATAAGCCTCCGGATGTAATTGAGGACGTTGCTCATGTCCAAGCTTTTCCCAAAGTTCTTCGCTATCGAGTTCTTCAAGTACAGCCAATGTTGCTTCATAAGCATTCATATCGATTTGTCCTCCGGGATCTCCATGAATTGCAGTCCATACAAGATGGCGTTGAAAAGCCTCCATCATCATATGCACAACTTCATGAGGATCATCTCCAAGTTCAACTCGACGACTGTAAAAATGCTGTGCACCTTTTGGTGAGGCATTAAGGATCTGTAGACCGATCATAAAGTGTAGATTGACATGTAAAAAAGGATTCACATCTCCGGGATATTGCTCATCACCTGTATCAAAAATACCAATCGTTTCATAAAAGGCCCACCAGTGTTGGTGGTCGCACATTGATCGGGCTAGAGTAAATGCTGCTCCTTCGGGTGTTGCTCCTGCTTTGAGTTGTTCCCATACTTGTGACATGACCTCTTTGGACACACCTTGGAACTCAATCACCACTCTAGGTTCTGTAGGCTGAGACCTGGCTGGCTCAGAGGAGGCTGTTGGCGAATTTGATGAACTTCGTACTTTTAGTTCTTTTGAATCAGACATATATACTCTTCTTTGATCATCTACTGACTTTTTGAGCTTTGTGCATCGAGCCAGGCTTGTAAAATAATGACTGCGGCAAGTTGGTCAACTTTTTCTCGTCTGGCAACCCCTTTAACTCCGGCTTGACTTAAAACTCGATCAGCGCTTGTTGTTGATAAGCGTTCATCCCACTTGTGAATCGGTAAATCAATCTCATCAAGACAACGAATAAAGCGTGCTACCTTTTGGGTTTGAATACCTTCACGGCCATTAAGCCTTAATGGCCATCCAATCACGATTTCTGTGACTTGGTGTTGTTTGAGGAGTGCTTTGATGGTGTTTGCTACAGCAACATCCCCATTATGCTTTCTGGCCACTGTTGAAAGAGTTTGAGCAAAGATACGAGCTGGATCACTGATGGCAAGCCCAACTCTTTTTTCACCATAATCAATACCAAGTACTCTTGCTTCATCCATACGATATGCCAGATCGATCGCTAATAGGTGAGTTTAAAGGTTAGGCAAAGTGAGCGCAGTCACTTGAGTGCCCTTTTCAGAAGGGATAAAAGCCCACCACTGTTGACCCGCATAAGCAACTGCTGCATTTACAATCGGTACGGTTGCAAGCAATTGCTTCACTGTCCAAGGACCTTCAGCTTGAGGGATAATCAAGTTAATCCCCTTATTGCCATGAGCAAAGATGAGTTCTTGATGATTTGGCGCTTTACGAAACCACAAATCAAAAAAGGTAAACTCATCTGCTGAGTCAGCTAGGCGTTCAACATTGATTCGACCTTTAGCCCAATAAAGACGCTTTAAAGTTGCTTTCGCCTTTTTTCCATAAGCGGCGACCCAACCATCTGAAAAATATAAATGTTTTCCACTTTTGCTTTCCCAAACTTTCATCGCTTTTAAGCCTCGTTCAGTGGGGACCACTTGTCCAAGTTTCAAAGGTGAAGCATTTGGCTTGAAGGCTTGGATTGATAAATCGCCATATTCACCTTTTTCATCACCGTAGACTCTACCGATCACTTCTTCTAAGCCTGGCTTACCGTCAAGGTCGGCAAGTAACCATGAGGTTGCCATTCGTATTTGTGAGCTTTCTATCGCTTTGGGCTTAGGCGCTGATAATTGGTCTAAAACAACTCGTCGAGTATGATATTTACTCACAAAGTGAGCGATCAATAATTCAAGTTCAACATCATCATCACTTTGCACAAATTGAAGATTAACCACTTGGGAACGACCACCATTAAAAGACCACAGTTCCTTTTGCTGCCCGCTCAATGGCTCTAAGGCGCTCACAGTGCTAGGTGCAACCATTTTACCCTTGCCCATGCCCCAAGCAACAATCAACGAGGGAAAGCGTGGGTCTCGGAGAATGGCTTGAACGACACCCGGGCCTTCTTGCTTCCATACTTGATTCCAGCCTAAATCAGAGCCTAAATATCTAAAAGCTGTTAACGAGGTATTATGAGCGATTAACAGCTCATCAGAGCCATCTAAGTCAAGATCCGCCGAAAAAACTCGTCTTGAGGGGGGTAAAGAGTTTTGCTGAGCATAGCTTAATTCAATAGATAGGCTTTCGAGCAGCAGCAAAGATAAGCCTACAAGTAAAGTTGAACTTACAAAGCGGTGAGAAAATAGGGTACGCATAAGTTATGAACCTTGTTGATATATTTTTTACTCTTTAATGTCTGGCGTTAAGCTTTGGAAAAGTCGTTCTGTTCGGATCTTTTCTGACCAAGAGTCCGGCTCGGGATGTAAACTAAGCCAAATAAAGCTTGCCCGGCCTTTAATATGGTCAACTGGTACAAAGCCCCAAAAACGAGAATCATAGGAGTTATCCCGATTATCACCCATAACAAAAACATGACCTTTGGGTACTCGCCATGGAAATGGATACTGAGGCATGCTGAGCATCTTATTATTTTTTAAACAAACATAATTAGGCTTAGGCTCGATATTACGCTCTCCATAGCTAAGCTCACGTTCGGCCCAATTAAATGGAGTTTTGGGGTGTGAACTAGAGTCATGATAAGGCTGATTAAACGAGAAGCCATGCAAAACAGAAAACTGTGCTTTTTCCTCACTAGCACGTGGTAAATCTACTTGATAATGATTTAACTGATAGTTTAGGCGAGGTTCAAAGTAATCATAGTTTGCAAGCAAGCCTTGGTCTGACTCGTTGACCCAGTCTCTGTTTAATCGAACATACCCTTCGGGGGTTACTTCAACACTATCGCCTTCTACGGCAATCACTCTTTTGATGTAGTCCTTTTCATCACAAGGATAATCAAAAACGATCACATCACCGCGCTCCGGGATACCCCAATTTATACCTTGATTGCCAGCAAGTGGATTCCAAAGTCCATATGCGAGTTTGTTGATAAAAATATAGTCACCAACAGCCAAAGTAGGAATCATTGAACCGGATGGAATGGTGTAAGCTTCAAAGATAAAAAAGCGAATCAATACAGCGATTAAGATTGCGGAAATAAATGAACGAAAAACTTCTTCAGGGCTTTCACGCTCTGGTTCTGTCTCAGTCTCAGCCTCTGATGAGGTTTTATTTAATAGTTCATCTATATCAGCTTTTGAGGGCTGTTGCTTTTCAGCTGAATGCTCATCTGTTTTTTTATGATTTGACACGCTTTAATCAACCTTCAGAATAGCCAAGAAAGCTTCTTGAGAAACCTCAACATTACCAACTTGTTTCATGCGCTTCTTACCGGCCTTTTGCTTTTCAAGAAGCTTTCTTTTACGTGAAATATCACCACCATAACATTTGGCAGTTACATCTTTACGAAGCGCTTTCACCGTTTCACGAGAAATGATTTTATTTCCGATCGCTGATTGAATCGCCACATCAAACTGTTGGCGATCAATCACCTTTCTCAAACGTTCACAAAGCATTTTACCACGCTCGTATGCTTTTTCGCGGTGAACAATGATTGAAAGAGCATCAACATTATCACCATTCAGTTTAATATCTAATTTGACCAAATTCGAGGTTTGGTAGCCATCGACTTCATATTCAAAGCTTCCATAGCCACGAGTACAACTTTTGAGTCGGTCAAAAAAGTCAAAGACGACCTCGGCAAGTGGGAGATGATAGACGATCATCATGCGGTCACGCCCCACATATTTGAGTTCAATCTGGTTACCACGACGCTCTTCACAAAGCTTTAATACAGGGCCACAAAAACGCTCAGGGATGTGAATGGTTGCCTTGATAATCGGTTCTTCGATATGGCCGATTTCAGCAACATCAGGCAGTAAGGATGGGTTATCAACTAAAACCATTTTCCCTTCAGTAGTATGTACATGATAAACCACTGTTGGCGCTGTGGTAATCAAGTCCATATTGAACTCACGCTCAAGTCGTTCTTGAATGATTTCTAGGTGCAAAAGACCTAAGAAACCACAGCGGAATCCAAAGCCAAGCGCCGCAGAAGTTTCGGGTTCAAAGTGAAAGGCTGCATCATTGAGGCGTAGCTTTTCGAGAGCATCTCTTAAATCATCATAATCCGATGAGATCACCGGAAATAGACCACTGAACACAACTGGGATAATCGGCTTAAATCCAGGAAGGGGATCTAGTGACTCACGCTGTTTATAATCAACAATGGTGTCACCTACTTGGGCATGTCTGACCTCTTTAATGTTGGCAATAACAAAGCCTACATCCCCTGCCTTGAGAGCATCTAATGGCAGAGCCTTGGGGGTAAATGCACCTACTTCCAAAACATCATAGCTTTGCTCTACACCCTTCATGTAAATCTTGCTTCCTTTGCGGATTTCGCCATCCACAACACGTACCAAGATGATAACGCCACGATAGTTATCATACCAAGAGTCAAACAATAAGGCTCTTAAGGGCTTTTCTAAGTTATCTTCGGGCGGAGGTAATCTTGCAATAATCGCTTCTAACAAGTCGGGCACGCCCAAGCCACTTTTTGCCGAAATCTCAATCGCTTCACTCGCATCTAGGCCAATGATATCCTCGATTTCGTCTTTCACACGCTCTGAATCAGCGGCCGGAAGATCAATTTTATTAAGTACCGGTAAAATCTCTAGATCATTATCCAATGCTAAGTAAACATTGGCCAAGGTCTGTGCTTCTACGCCCTGCGAAGCATCAACTACTAAGATGGCACCATCACAAGCGGCAAGGCTACGAGACACTTCATAGGTAAAGTCAACGTGACCCGGTGTGTCAATGAGGTTAAACTCATAGCGTTCACCATTTGAGTCAATGTAAGGCAAGCGTACAGCTTGTGACTTGATGGTAATTCCACGCTCGCGTTCAAGATCCATCGAATCAAGTAATTGATCTTTTTGCTCACGCTCACTGACGGCACCAGTGATGCCTAGAATACGATCTGCTAGGGTTGATTTGCCATGATCAATATGCGCTATAATCGCAAAGTTTCTAATTTTTTTATTGCTCATAAGATCATCTCTTTTCTGGTCTGCGGACTTTAAAGCCAACAGCTAAACTTAATCAAAGTACAAACTACGGGAGAGATGTAATATATTCTCACGCTTTGTGCCAATAATAAGTTAAAACAAGTGCGTTGAGTATTAGAACTTGCCGGTTCAATCCCTTATAAAGTTCAATAGTGAATTCGCTAAAACTAGTGCTTAATCACGATCTTGCCAATATGCTTTGCGGCCTTCATGTATTGGAAGGCCTCATCAACATCGGTCAATGTGAACTCTTTATCGCAGAGAATTGGACGAAGTTGATGCGCTGTAAAAGCCTTAAGCATTCGTTGCATACCGGCTTTATGCCCGACGATCACGCCTTGGATTTTGATTTGTCGCATGAGTACAGGCGTTAAATCTATGGAAGCACCCCCTCCAGCTAAAACACCAATCAAGCTTATAGTTCCACCTGCTTTCACTACTTGTAATGATTCGCCAAGAGTACCGGCACCACCGACTTCAATAATATGATCGACTTCACCAAAGCTTTTGCGAACCAAACGCCCCCATTGTGTTCCGCTTGGTGTATGCAAAGGCGTGATTAAATGCTTATAAGCTTGTATATTTGGATGTTTCATGACCCAGTCTAATTTATCTTCATGACGAGAGATCAAAGTGACTCTTGCCCCTGAAATCGCTGCGATTTGGGCCGCAAACAATGACACACCACCGGTACCAATGCACAACACATGCGCACCAGATTTTAGTTGACCAAGTTCAATGAGGGCACTCCATGCCGTTAGAGCGGCGCAACCTAAAGTAGACGCTTCAGCATCACTTAAATAGTCAGGAACAGCTACTAAACCGTCAGTATTAAACTCTCCATAGCGTCTGAGTGTTCCTGCCAAAGGGCCACCAAGAGTGTGCTTGGTGAGCAAACGGTTTGGTTCACCATCTAGCCAAGTTTGAGAGAAAATAGGTATGACTCTTTGACCCAAGTGCCATGATGAACCGTCATGGGTTTGGGCTACTCGACCAAGCCCATCAGAGCAGGGGATAAGCGGCAAGGGTTGTCGTGGATTGTAATGTCCTTCAACCATCATTAAATCACGATAGTTTAAGGCACTATAACCTAATTTTACGCCCACTTGACCTAAGGCTAAATCAGATGGACTTGGTACCGACAAATCTAGATGCAATTGATCTAATCCAAAGTGATCTTGAACAGAAATTGCTAAATGAGGATGATCTACGAGTTGAGTATCTCCATGCATATCTACTCTTTTCTAAATAGAGAATGAATTAAGGCTATACATTGGTTAATTCTTTGGCAAGCTTACATAAAGATCGGGTCGAAAATGGCTTGGCCATATATGCATTTGCCGGATATCCCGCTAACTTCATTTCTTGTTCAATACCATCACGAGCACTGAGCATAAGCACGGGGATTTGGTTGTATTTTGGCTCTGACTTAAGCTTTTTGGTCAACTCCATCCCATCCATTTCGGGCATCATTAGGTCAGTAATGATCAAGGCAGGAGAAAAGCGTTCAACCAACTCAAGAGCTTTTAGTCCATTTTCTGCGGCAACAACCTTAAAGTGACGACGTAAACCAATGTGTAATAAGCGAGTAATATCAGGGTTGTCTTCCGCAATCAGAACCGTTTGCTGTCTTTGATCTTCATCTTGATCACGCTCAACAACTCGGCGGTCAGAGGCTTCTTCTAGCTCTACAAAGCGCATATCTGATTCAGCTTTAAGAGCAATGACCTTGGTAATATCGCTTTCTTCTTTATAGCTATTTTGTGCTGTCTTTGCCTCACTACTTTCGATTGGCGCTTCTTGTGGAAGTGGGTCCTGCAAGATGCTGACTCGATCCTGATCAAAATGCTCTGTTCCTCTGTAAAGCGAGATGGTAAAAGTAGCCCCAACCTCTGGCTCACCAAAAGCAACGATTGTTCCACCATGTAGTTCAACAAGCTCCTTTGATAAAGATAAGCCGATACCCGTTCCACCATATTTACGATTCGCTCCCATATCTGTTTGATAAAAACGATCAAATAAGGCTTTACCCTGCTCCTCGGTAAAGCCACGACCGGTATCAATCACGGAGAGTTTGACTTGCTGTTCATCTCCCCATAACTTGATCGTAATTTGACCAGCCTTGTCAGTAAACTTGGTCGCATTGGATAACAGATTGACCAATAC
This sequence comes from uncultured Myxococcales bacterium, assembly GCA_937146725.1. Classification (GTDB taxonomy): domain Bacteria; phylum Myxococcota_A; class Bradymonadia; order UBA7976; family VGTA01; genus CAKZRU01. The sequence continues at coordinate 24,202 of CAKZRU010000045.1, read as the reverse complement.
TCTTTCAAGACGCTCTGGGTCGAAGTACAAGTGATGATCAGTTAATTCGCTTTCAAATACGACATTAATCCCTTTTCGTAAGGCTAAGGGTTTAATTTCTTCAACCAAAGTACTTGACCAAGCACAGATATCAGACTCGCTCACTTTTAGCTTTAAACTAGATTCCTCTAGCTTGGTTAAGTCTAATAAATCATTGATGAGTTTAAGAAGTTTTACCCCATGTTTCTGTACTTGCTGTATGGGAGAGCGCTGAGCGCTTTGCAAAGCGCCAAACTCATCTCTGAGCAAAAACTCAGTAGAAGATAAAATTAAAGCTAAGGGTGTTTTAAGCTCATGGGTAATATTGGCAAAAAATCGGCTTTTGAAAGCATCTACTTGCTTGAGTTCTTTGTGTGCACCATAAAGTTCTTTTTGAGTATAGGATAAATCTAGTTGAGTGAGATATTGGCTTTTAACTCTTTGATAGTTAAAGATTTGTCCAATAATCACGATACAGCTTGTTCCAAACAAAAAGAAGCCATTTGAGATCGCGGCAAACAGATCTGGTATATCAATCAGCATCAAATTGGGAAAAAGCCACAGCAAAAAGGTAGCGCTGTGTGTGTATACGCTAATGCGCTTGGACCAAGTATATAAAAGACCACAACCAAGCATGACTAAACTAAGACCTGCATAATAATGAGAGGATAAACCACCCATAAAGCCGATCATAAAAGTGATCCCAGCCCCCACAACAAACATATAAAGCGCACTGAATAATTCGTTATACTGCTTGAAACGCTTGGTTTTAATAAACCACAGCATAAAGACCGAAAGAAGAACAACAATAAAGCGGTCGATCAAGAGATAAGGCAGGGCATGCTTGGGGGCAACCAGATAATCTAAAATGCCAAAAAGAGGATAAAGTAGCATCACCAGATAAATGGCGACTCGAGCCCCTTTGGTATTTCGTTGAGCGAGCTCAATTTCCCAAGAAGCAAGCAAGTTAAAGGCCTCAGTGTTGAAATGAACAGACATGACAGACCTAACTCCCATTATGCAGATAAACGGGTTTTACAAGTGAACTTGCTATACCAAACTTTTGTATATTAGCTTAGTTAATGAATGACTCGTTAAAAGACTTATTGAATATGATTTATATCATGTAACTTAAGCTTCTTAACTCAAGCTGTTAACCTAGACGAGTAATTCTTACAAAAGGATTTACTCCAGCTGGCTCGGTTAAGAGTTCATGACGAGATGTAGGGCAGGCCTCTTGAGCAAAGTTCAAGATCTCTTCATGCTCTCGATAAAGAAGATACCAATCTAGGTGGTGCTCCATGATCCATCGACTTGGATTGCTAGGAACCATATTGCCGATATAAACAGTGCCCTCAGTTTTGCAATAGCTATGCATGTGTGAGGTCAGTTTTACTGCAATCGGGTGACGAAGATAGTCATAAAGGCCACTGCAGATGATCATATCAAAAGGTCCAAACCCATTAAAGATATCCTTATCTTCTAATAAGCGCTTAATCGAATCATGTAGGTAAACTAAGCGGACTTTATCAGGCCAACGTTTTTGCACTAGTTTTTTCAGGCGTCCATATGCAAATGCTAAGGCGGCCGCATCTTGATCAAAAAGAATAATATCGATCGGGCGATTGATCATTTTGAGCTCAGAAAGTAACTCAAAAGTCTCTTGAGCAGGGCCGGCTGCCACTGATAGAATCTTGATCGGCTGATCAGTGACTTGAGCGCTCAGACGCTCTAGATTTCGCTTGAGCTCAAACTTGAGCATCTCTTTACGATTTCTGACGGCTCTGGCGGCGGGGGAGTGAAGGGTAGAGTAATTAATCGCTTGGCCAATCAAGCTTCGACCTTGCATACGACGGCCATAAATATGATTCATGACCTCGTAATCACCTGGATAGCCCAAAGGTTTAGTGCGCGCTCTATGAATCCAAGGTGCCTTCATAAAATATTCATCTAAGTAACGTTGAGAATAGACCTTGAGCGGCTCTTGTTCGGCTCGATTTAAACCCTTGATCGAATCATAAATCCGTTCGGTTTGCTCTAAAAATGGAGCCATGAAGTCACGGTGGACTAATTCGGTTAAGGCTCGACGGGTAGGGTGATCTTCATCAAAACGTAATAAGTCCCATGAGGCCTGCGCTTCAACCCGATTAAAGTGGTTGTCCCAATCTTCCAAAAAAAGCTTTAATTCGGCAACTCGACCCTTAAACTCATGCTGACCTTCTACTTGCCAAGGCTGAGCTTGCCCACCCAAGTCGGAGTCACCCAAGTGAAAACGCTTTAGATCACGAGTTTGTAGAATCGCATCGATTTTAATCAGTGAATCCTGTAAATCCAAGCCGACTAAATGGCCTTCTTCTTCAAGTCTTAATACCGAAACACTGGCGCGCCCTACATACGCATATTGGTGATCAAAGCACACGGTGATTTCTTCAATTTCTTGATTAATGACCGGTAGTTCTGGACGTGGCCAAATGATACCTAAACCGCCTTGTGATAAATCTCTTAACTCACAACGGTATTGAATACCTTCTATGGTCAGTTCAGCCCAAATATTAAGTGGAGTAAATTGATCAGGAGTGTAGCGATGAGGCCGAAAGAAAATCTCACGACCTTGGCCACCCTCTAATTCTTCATATAATTTGATACGTGAATGATTTCTTTGTTCTTGAGGATGGGGAATCGCAATTTGCTCAGATGTAATGGTACCCATAACAATACTCCTAGTACGATAAGGTATGCTTTGTGGTGCTTTATAAGGATATTACTTACTTTGTCCTACATATGAGTACATGAGTCTTTTTTACTTGTCAAAATAAAATATTGCGCAGTTACAAAGATTTAATAAGACTCAGACAAAAGGATTATATACGGAGTGTTAAAAGTGAAACTTAGGTGTTGACAGCGCTTCAATTCTTAGGTAAATCAATAGCAACTTTTGGGGCAGTAGCTCAGCTGGGAGAGCACTTGACTGGCAGTCAAGAGGTCAGGGGTTCGATCCCCCTCTGCTCCACTTAAGTAGAATTAAGTTAAAAAGACTCAAGCGTTGGATAATCATTAGATTAATTCAAACTCTTGGGTCTTTTTCCGTTTAAGGACCAATCGTAGTTCAGAAACTCAATAGTGATCGCTCGAGTTGATAACTCTTTAGGCTTTTGAGGGCTAGGAGAGATGGGCCTTGCTTGAGCTTTTAGAGTTTTATTATCAAGATACTGCTCAATATAGCTTTTGAGGGCTTGATCTGATGTTGTTATCTCTTTTTGATGACCGGTGACACTTAATCGCTGATGGATGATAAAGTCCTCTTTATACCATGAGAATATCTTGGAAACAGACCAAGTCCTGTCGGTAAAGCGATTATATTTTGGGTGATTGATAAAGTTTTTGGTGACTTGCTCAAGCTGCTGAACTAAGTCGTTTGCAAAAAATGCTTGCCGAGAAAGAGGTGGGCATGACTGTGAAGCACAGTTTAGGGCGAAATGAATCCTTGGTTCAGCAAATCTGGCTCTAATCAACCGATGTTCAATATCATCTAAACTTAAAAGCTGATCATGGATGAATTCTTGAGTTAAAGGATGCTGCTTTTGCTTAAAAAAGGCATAGCGTGGTGCATCTTTCACTGCAGTAGCCACGCTTTCAAGATTTGGATAAGCTAAAACCTGCTTAATCGTCAAAGCATTATAAGCATTGAGCCAAAAAGCTAATTGTGAACAGGCAGAAGCGTGAATATCCACTTTCGTCTGATAAATATCGTGAACTAAAGCTTGGAATTGCTCACTTAGAGGCGCGCTTTGCAAGCGTGGATAATCAAGCTGCCCATTAGAGTCTATAATTTGATCAAGCAGACTTTGCCAACGAGATACTGGAAAGATATCTTTAGCATTTTGGCAATGAAGCTTGCTCATTTGGAATTTTGTGAATTTGATCTGAGCAGGCTTTACTTGGGTGTCTTTTGCTTGGGCAAAATATTGATTCTGGCTCAAGTTTACCCAGCTAAACACGATGAGTATAAATACCTTAAGCTGGGTTTTAGGTATGGCCAATGTCTTAGTCCCCAAGTTCAATGCCTGTGCTCAGCACAAGTAAGCTTAATGTCTTACTTCTTGCTTGGCCTTTACTGCTTCTGTGACTAAGCCAAACTCACGATGATAGAGACGAAGTTGATCGAGCATTAAAAAGAGTAAACCGCGCTCTTCTGGCTCAGGCGAATACTCGACAAAGGGACGAAGTTGGATGGCGATGTCATATAAGCGATCACATAAATGTCCAAGAAGTTGTGGATCACAGCCACTACGAGGTTTATTAGCAAAGTTTTCGGTATAGTCTTGATATACTTTTTGGGCAGCTTCTCCCAAGCTCTTTACCCAAGCATTGTAATCCATTTGGGTTTGAGCCATGTCCACTTGACGTTCTTCTTCTTGATAGCCCACGAGATTTTTTTGCACAATATCAAGATTTGCTTCGGCACGTTTTGCGTCCTCTAAGCCGGATTTTTCCTTAGAGATGACGCCTTGCATCAAACCTGCGATTAAATCGAGTTGACTATTGCATCTTTCCAAGGTTGCTAAGCGACGAGAATTACGTGGATGACCTGAAAAATGCGCTCGGTAAAGTTGAAAGCATTGGTTGGCCATAAAGGCATAAAGGTCAGCACGTTCTTGGACTGTGCCTTGCTCTTGCTGTGCCTCAGTGATTTTCTTGAGTTCTTCTTGATACATCGTCTCGCTTTCACCAACCCGCTCAATCCAACTTGCTAAGTCTTGAGCAGCGGATTCCTCCAACTCGCTTTGGTTTGATTCTAGATGGTCTTTCGCTTGCTGAAGCCAAACTTGTGCTTCTACAATAAGTTCAGAAAGCAGACTGCCATCTCGAGTATTTCTAGATTGACCGGCAAAATGTCTTTGATAGCGATCGCTGTGAAGCTTAATCCACTCGATATGACCATAGGCCACTTGGGAGACAATGTTAAGCTCTTGTGCTGTCCGAATCGCTTTGGCCTCACTTTGATATAGCTTGATACGATCTTGAATCAGTGAAGCGATCTCTTTTTTGAATTGAGGCGGTAAAACTTTAGCCTGTGTTGAAAGGGTTTTAAGTTGGGTCACCCATGCATCAAGTTGACCTGCAGCTCGAGTCAATCGAGGCTGTCCGGCAAAGCCTACTTGGTAAGCATTGTGAAGTTGTTGGACACTGTGGCGTAATTTAGCGGCTCTTTGAGCTGGCTTCATATGGAAATCCGATCTAGTTGGTTAAAAAGTAAGAGCTAGGCTAGCTGAGCTCAAGGATTGAGTTCAAGAAGTTATTCAGAGATTATTAAGCATTGCTCAAATCACGCATAAATCATATTCAAGTAATGCCCAAAAGAGCGCGAGTCTCTTGCGGCGAAGCTATTTTACGACCGGCCTCTTGGGCATAGGTGGCAAGGGTTTCGATCAATTGGCCATTGCCGCTGCAACGTTCACCATTGGGTAGGTAGAAACTGTCTTCTACACCACTTCGTAGGTGACCGCCAAGTTCAGCGGTTCGCCGATGCACACTCCAAATCTCAGAACGTCCGATCACTGTGCTTTGCCAAGCACTTTCCTGGGGTAAATAATCGATCACAAGCTCCAACAGTCGCTCATCGGCCGGCATACCCGAGGCTACGCCCATCACCAAATTACTATGAGGTGGACTCGGGGCCCAACCATTATCAATATATAATTGTAGTGAACGAATAATACCCACATCAAAGCATTCAAACTCGGGAATGGTATTGTACAGATTCATATGCTCCACCATCGCCTTAATTTTTGAAACAGCATTATCAAAAATCATGGGCGGCCACGCCCATTCTCCGGAGCGTTTAGTTTTGAGATAATTTAACGTACCAGCATTACACGCTGCAATTTCAGGCTTGACCGCCTCAAGGCAAGCTAAGGGGCCACTGATATCAGATCCAAAAACGCCAGTACTCATATTAATAATGACATCCGGACAGCTTTCTCGAATGGCTGAGATAATCTCTACCGCCACCTTGGGATCCCAAGTGGGTAAATGCCCTTTACCACTTTCCTGCGAACGAAAATGAACATGCATTATGCTTGCCCCTTGGTCATAAGCTTGCTTTGCTGAAGCCGCCATTTCTTGAGGAGTCACAGGCACAGGATGCTGCTTAGGATCCGTGAGTACACCGGTTAAGGCACAGGTGATCATCACTAAATCTTGCTCATGTTGTTGTGTATCTTGTATTTTCACAGACTCTCATCTCCAATCCCAAAAAGAATAAGCACCAAGCCAAGCTGGTCAAGCGAGCATTGTGTTTTCTAGATATTTTTTCAGTTTAATGACTTAAGAATTAAACTAAACTGAAGTGGAATCGAACCGAACTAAAGCCAAGCGGTCGCCTCGGGTAACCTGTTGACCTATCTGGACTAAATACTCTTGTACTTTCATATTTTTTGGCGCTGAAACTTGATATTCAAGCTTCATTGATTCAAGGGTGATCAGTATATTTTGAGTCTCTATTTCTTGTCCGAGTTCAGCATCTAGAGATTGAACTTTGGCATTAATGGGGGCGAGTATATAAGCGTGTTGCTCATCTATTATTTCTAAGGAAACACTGTTTTGTGTTTGCTGAGCAGAGTGTAATCCTAGCCATCGCTCTTGTTCTAAATGGCTAAGACCATTCATTTTGGTAAAAAGCCTCCATTGGCCTTGAGAGGATTTAATATAGACTCTTGGCGGCATACGGGCATTGAGCAAGGCATCCTGCCATAACTCTATAAATTCGGAGGTTTGACCATCAGTAAAGTCTTGATTACTCAAAGGAGTTTCTTGGTCACCAATCACAAAGATAAGGTCTCGTTGGTGTTGGGTTGAGTGTTCATCTTGCCAAGTAATGAATCGAAGTTTAGGACTGAGCTTAGGGAAGAAAAATAACTGTTTCTGCTGACTATGAGTGCTCACCTCAATATATTGATCATCTTTGGTTTGAGTAACCTTAATGTCAGCCCTTAATAAAGGCTTAGATGAGGAATTTAAGATAGATGGATCATGAGATTCAAGTATGAGTTCATTATACCAACGGGATTCACCACTCGATGACCAAATAGAGGTCAAATGACTGCCTTGACCTAACATATATGGACTCATCGGCAGACTCAGCAGTAAGTGAGCTAAAGCATGGTCACTAGTGTCTGGCCATAACTCTAAGGAGTTACCTTGATTTTGAGACTCTTGAAACTCTTGAGATTCTTGAGATTCTTGAGATTCTTGAGACTCTTGAGACACTGTCTTGAAAAACTCGTTAAACCATTGAGTGTGATGCTCATTCTTAATAAAATCGTCAGCCTTTAGGATATTATGCAACAAAAAAGCATTATGCTTGATGCCTAATAAACAGACCTTTTGCACAGAGTTAGCTGCTTGTTCTAAGGTCACTTCTCGCTTGTGTCCGGTATAGATCAACTTGGCCAACATAGAATCAAAGTAAGGACTTACATGAGAGCCAATGCAATGGTCTACTCGTGTTGCTTCTTGGGGCGCTTGCCATGCGATCACTTTTCCCGATTGAGGAATGCAGTGTTGGTCGGGAGTTTCGGCACATAGTCTGAGTTCTAAAACATAAGGATGTGTTTGTCCACGTCGCTGATTGATCTCCGCTTGTGTTAAAGGGAGTGGTTCACCAAGGGCGATTCTTAATTGCCACTCTACTAAATCTACATCATACAGCAGTTCACTGACACCGTGTTCAACTTGAATACGAGTATTGACCTCTAAAAAATAGTGTGCACCATGCTCGCTGACCAAAAACTCAACAGTACCAGCGCTTTGATAATCCAAAGCTTGTGCAATGTTGAGCGCATCATCATACAGCTCTTGGCGTTTTTTGGGGCTTAAGCTTAAAGCAGGCGCTTCTTCAACGAGCTTTTGATGCCTTCTTTGTACTGAACAATCTCGCTCACCTAAATGAACATATTGCTGATGCTCATCACCAAAAATCTGAATTTCGATATGCTTGGCATTGGGGATGTATTGTTCAAGCAATAAATCATCTTGACCAAAAGCAAGCTGGGCTTCTCGTCGAGCACGTTTAAGGCTATCATTAAGTTGATCATGATGCTCAACCAAACGCATGCCTCGACCACCACCACCAGCAGATGCCTTGATGAGAAGCGGAACATTCATGGTTTGGCCAGCTAGCATAAACTCTTGCTGGCTCGCTCCGGTTTGTGAAAAACCCTGAATACAAGGCACACCAAGCGCTGTGACAAATGCTCGGGCTTTATTTTTTAGACCGATACAGTCCATGGTTTCGGGCTTGGGCCCCACCCATTTAATGCCGACTTGATTCAGGCCTTGAGCAAAGGAAGATGCTTCAGATAAAAAGCCATAACCAGGATGCACATGAGTCACATTGTAATGTATGCAGAGCTTGGTCAGCAAAGCTTCATGTAGGTATAACTCAAGATCGCTGTATTCTTGGCTGGCCTTTTGTGATATCTGCTGATTAAAGTCAGCAAAACGTTGTAAATTAATGCTAATATCACCAACTGACAAATGAGGTGAGTGCCGATCGTTAGGCGTATAAATGACTAAAATCTTAAACCCTAAAACTTTGGCACTGCGAGCAACACGTTTAACGATTTCTCCACGATTGAGAATCGCTAGTAAGGGCATCGGTGAATCTGTCATTTACTTACCTTTTAAGAGGATTGGTGAGTAGGAGGATGAGAAAAAGTGAGTGATTTAGTGGTGAGTTATGACTCTTGCTGCGCTTTGTGCCAACGTGAAACCCATGGTGGTTCGTTTGAGCTAAACAAGGCCTGAGAGCCTTGATTAAACTCATCACCTTTAAGATCTTCAACAAAGCTTAGGGCGGCTTTTTCAGCAGTCCACATCGGAGTGTTTAGTGTATTTATAGCCTCAGAACCTTGTTGCTGAAATGCCAAAAATAGCAATAAAGCTTTCGTCTTTGCTCTCGCCTTTGGGGCGAGTTTGATAATGCGAGTTTGCATGCGATTAAGTTCTTGTTCAAGCTCTTGATCACCAGAAAAAATCTGATCAACAAGGCCCGTAGTAAGAGCCTGATCTGCGTGCATTTGAGTACCACATAAAGCGAGCTTACGAGTTGCGCTTAAACCGACCTTTTTAATGATAAAGGGGGCAACTTGCGCAGGGGTTAACCCAAGTTTCGCTTCCGGTAAGCCAAAGCGTGTATCCATATGACAAAAAACATAATCAGAAATTGCAATCAGGCCTAAACCACCACCTAAAATTGACCCTTTTGCAATGGTGATCACGGTTTGTGGTAATTTCTCAGCAAGATAAAGAAGCTCTCCATAAGCTTGATTCATCGCTTGCGCTTCTGAATACTCTGCTTTACCTTGCCTAATTCTTTGGATCAGTGTCTTCATTTCCCGAACATCAGCCCCCGCACAAAAACTTGGACCATTGCCTTCGATAATCACTAAATCATAAGATTCAGGATGCGTGATAAGCTTAATGAATTCATGCTTTAAAAGCGTCAGTAAGTTTAAATTTAAGGCATTGTGCACATCAGGGCGATTTAAGCTCAAAACTAAGCAGGGACCCTGTGAGCGTACAAGTAAGTCAGACATAGTGATTCCTAGTTTGAAGCAATTTATTGGGAAATACTTTTTCTTGCGTTATGCGCTTAACAATCACTTGATTTATGCCTTTTTTGGGGTAAACCCTTCGAGTTTTGCAATGACATTAAGCATTACCTCATCTGCACCCCCTCCGATGGAAATGACTCTGACATCTCGATAAAGACGATTGATTTGCGTTTCATTCACAAAACCCATACCACCATGATATTGAACACAGACATCCAAAAGTTCACGACTTAACTTACCTGCCTTGAGCTTGGCCATGGATGCTAAACGAACCACCTGCATATCCATTCCACCTAGCTCAATATGTAAGCTTGCTGCACGATATGTAAGCGCTTTTAGTGCTTGAACTTCTGTGCTCAGTTCAGCGAGTCGGTGTTGAATCACTTGGTTTGCAATCAAAGCCTTGCCAAAGCTTTTTCGCTCTTGGGTATAGCTCAACGTTAAACTCAGTGCTTCTTCCATAATTGCCACAGCATTGGCCGCACCCCATAAACGCTCATCTTGAAATTGAGACATCTGTTGTTTAAAGCCCAAACCCTCTTGCTCACCAATTAAATATCGCGTGGGGATTTTAACCTGATCAAAGTGAATAATTGCTGTGTCAGATGCTCTCATGCCCATTTTATCGAGTTTTTTCTCAACTTGAACGCCCTTGGTATTCATCGGAATAATCAGCAAAGACTTGTTGCGATGCGGTGCATCATCTGAAGTATTCACCAAAGCGCACATCCAATCGGCTTGCGTCCCATTGGTGATCCACATTTTATGTCCATTGATGACATAATCACCACCCTCTCGGCGAGCATAAGTTTTTAAGGCCGCAACATCTGAGCCACCACCAGCCTCGCTCACGCCGATACAGCCGACGAAGTCACCAGCGATTGAGGGGGCCAAAAATTCTTGTTTTAACTCATCGTTTCCATAGCTTGCTAAGGCCGGTGTACACATATCGGTTTGTACGCCTAATGCTAAGGCAACACCTGAACTTTTAGACTTAGCTAAGGCTTCTGCCATCACGATTGTGTAGGAGAAATCTAACTCTGAACCACCATATTGGCTCGGTTTGGTAATGCCTAAAAAGCCTTGCTGACCGGCTGCTTTAAACACTTGGTGAGCCGGAAACATCGCCTCGGCTTCCCATTGGTCGGCATAAGGATTAATATGCTCATCTACAAAACGTTCTATACTGTGTCGTAAACTTTGGTGTTCGGCTGTAAACTTCATATTTAGTCCTTCTGTTATTATCACGTAGTTTGTGTTGAGTCTTTTTTATAAAGTAAATCTTAGAGTCTGTGCATACCTAAGGGGAAAAGAGACTGAGTTTGACTTTGCTTCTTTTGAGCTTGTTCCGTAAAAATACTGAGCAATTCAATAAGGATAGGTCGAGTTTGACGGGGGTCAATAATCCCATCATCCCATAATCTAGCTGTTGCAAAAAGCGAGGATGACTCAAGCTCAAACTGTTTTTCTCTTTGGGCTTGAGCATGTCGCCGTTGATCAGTATCAACTCCAGCTCTTTCATAGATCATATCCATGACTTGTCCGGCTTGTTTACCACCCATAACGGCGAGCTTTTGATTAGGCCAAGAGAAGATAAAGCGAGGATCAAAAGGACGGCCACACATTGCATAGTGTCCAGCACCAAAGGATGCTCCGATTAAAAAAGTGACTTTGGGGACGGTGGCATTAGTGACCGCTTGAATAAAGGCCGAACCGCGTTTAACAATCCCCTCTCTTTCAGCTTGTGAACCAACCATAAATCCGGTGGTATTTTGAAAGAAAACCAATGGCCAAGCATTTTGACAAGCGAGTGAAATCCACTGGGTTGCTTTAGCGGCTCCCTGTGCTTGAATCGGTCCATGATTACACAAAAAGGCCATTGGATATCCACCACATTTCATAAGGCCAACAACCATATCTTTACCGTAATGTGGCTTAAACTCATCAAGCTCTTCTTGATCGGCTAAGATGGTCAATAGAGCGCGTGGGTCATAGCTTTGACTAAAGTCAGTCGGAACCACAGTCAAAACCTGATCTTGATGATCTTTAGCTTGTTGGGTTATGGGAGTAGGTTTCTGAATATTATTTGGACTTAAATACATCTGCTTTGGGGCCAAGTGCTTAATCCAGCGTCTTGCTAAAATAATGGCTTCTCGGTCATCTTTGGCCACCCATTCAGCAGAGCCGGTGACCTCGGCATGCATCATGGCCCCGCCAAGGGTTTCATGATCAACCTTTTCACCAGTGGCCGCTTGTACTAATGGTGGACCCGCTAAATACACTTTTGCCTGATCCTTGACCATAATCACTAAGTCAGACAATCCGGGAATATATGCACCACCGGCTGTACTTGAACCATGCACAATCGTGAGCTGTGGAATCCCTCGTGCAGACAGGCGAGCTTGATTGGCAAAAGTTCGTCCCCCTTCAACAAATAATTCTGCTTGATAATTTAAGTTAGCGCCCGCACTTTCGGCTAGGGTGATCAAAGGAAGATCATTTTCAAGTGCAATCGTTTGGGCCCGAAGCAGTTTTTGCACACCCATCGGCGAAATCGCTCCGCCTTTGATCGTGTAATCATGCACATAAATGACCACTCGTACTCCACTGACCCATGCAAGGGCCGAAATCCCACTTCCGCCTTGTGGTCGTACTGTTTTAGCTTGTGGATCTGTTGTGAGCGTCAGAGTATTTTGGTTTTGATCTTTCTTATTTTGATGTTGCTCTGTTTGAAAGCGACTTAAAGCTTGATCATCATGCATACCTAGACCGGCTAAACTAGACAATTCTATGATAGGCTTTCCCGGATCAACCAAATATAAAAAGCGTTCTCTCGGACTTAGTCGACTACTCTGTTTAGGATTGCTTTGATGCTTTTTTTGGGCACGTACCGAAGACTCGCGAATGAGCTCTTCTAAGCGTCTTACTTGCGACAATAAATCTAAGTGAATTGACTCATTTTCTGACATAATGACTCTCGGTTAACAGTCTAGGTGTTTGTTGTAAGTAAGGGCTGTGATAATAAGAGTTATAGTGTAGATTGCTTTATGCTCTAATCTCAAACTGAAATTTAAGAATAGATGTAATCTTGGCATGTAATCGCCAAAGCCTGACACAGCATTAGTTAATGCTTTGCATGACCTTAATGATTTAGAGTTCTTGAATAATTATCTAATTTGATACACTGTGCTCACTATGCGAGAAAAGCATCATTTATGCTCAAAATAAGAGAAAGAATTAATGCAAAATCTTCAAGGCACTCGGTTTAAAGAAACGATAAACAGCCCAAGTTACTCTTGGATCTTAGCGATCCTTATGATCCTTTTCTCAGTCCAACTCGATGGTTGTATTCCTTCTTCGAATCAACTCAGTTCTGAGGATTTAGCACAAAGTTTATCTGGTCATATTCAGCCTAAACGAAGTGCAGAACTCGCTCAAAAATCTTCAGAATTAATGCCACAAGAAGATCCTGAGCTTAAAGCATACTTAGATCAACAAAGGCCCAAGACAGGACTTATCCCAAAAATAAGTTCTGAGAGCTTTTCTCCTTCTGATCGTATGTGGGGTGAACTTGCCCTACCCGCCGAGGCGGTTGAACGACTACATGCAAGTTTTAGTCAAAAGCATAAGTCAATTAATATGATCATTTATGGAGATTCTCACACTCAAGGGGGATTTTTAGGCAGTGCGATTGCAAATACCCTTAAGCATGAACTGGATGCTAATCACGGTCAATTATCACTCAGTCAAGGCTTTGTCACGGTGGGTCATCCTGTCCGAAGTTTAATTTCTGTGAAAAGTCATGGCGTTTGGCTCAGGCAAAATTGGTTATACAAGCGGGATGTAGGTCCTTTTGGCCCACTTGGAATCGCCTTTATAACTCAAGACAAAACGGCCCAAATGAGTGTGACTTTACCCAAATCAGATACTATCGCTGAGTCAAGTACAGACTTAAGCTCTGAAAAAGTCACAGCAATAGATGCAAACAAGTTTCATCAAGTGACAGTGTTTTTTCACCGTACCGGAAGTGAACTTCCCTTTTGCTTACAGCTGACATCTCAATCTGAAATCCGCTCTAATTCTGAATCTGAAGTTTGCCATATGGCGCAAGCTATGCAAGCCAATGAAGGTTCTTTAGGTCAGTTGACCATCCATGCTAAGGCAGGTGATACCGTCACTCTGAGGTTGCTTAAAGGGTATAACATTAATCCAAGCTTAGTGAGAAAACGTAACCGTAGTCGTAAGTTCATCAAGAAAAAAAGGGCCAGAATAAAACGGAAATACAAAGGGAAAAAGCGGAGCCGACTCTTGGAGCAAATCAAAGCGCCTAATTATGCGCGTGAGCCGCATATACTCATGCCAAAAAAGTCCTCATTAAGAGTTTTTGGGTTTCAAGTTCAACAAGAACAAAGTATTCAAGTTCAATCCTTGGGCGTAAGAGGAGCAACAATTTGGAGTCCTGTAGAGCAGTCTGACCCAAGTTTAACTACATGGTTAAATGACCAAAATACCGATATTATCTCGGTATGGTATGGAACAAATACAGCAGCTAGAGAAGCGGGTAGCTTGACAGTGTATGAAAGTCGATTTCGGACTCTTTTGCAAAGGCTCAAAGCCGCCTCTCCCAAGGCTGCTTGCTTAGTGATTTTACCACCTGATTTTGGACGACGTGAGGCAAGTTGTTTTTTAAGTAAATGGCAAAGAAGACATTTACAGCGTAGGAGTAAAAATTCTAAGTTTCTTGACTCCTTAGCTAAGACTCGCCAGCAAAGAGTTTGTGAGCCTGATGAACTCGTCAACCATCGAAAAAGAGGACGTAATCGTTTTCCTGTCCCCGAAGTTAAGAACGAAAAGCAATGGGAAGCATATAAACAGAGTTGCGCATATCGAGCACCAAAATATTTAAACGATTTGACCGAGATTCAAAGAAAGGTTGGCTTAGAAGAACAGTGTGCTGTCTATGATACCTTGAGTGATATGGGAGGGATTGGTGCGATGCAAAAATGGGCCTGTGCCGAACCCGATCGTCTTGCCCAATATGACTTAGTACACTTAAGCCCCAAGGGTTATGAGGTTATAGGTCAACAAATTGCCAAAGGCTTACTTTCTACCTTGAGCATGAGTCCTCAGGCACCACAAAGCCTATCTGATCAATTTATCGAAGAAAAAACGGATCAAAGTCCAATTAGTCCTTGAGCTACGGTTTGAGTTCAGCAAGACTAAGAGTATGAATGGGTAAAACTACCTATAACTAGTTAAATTATGACAGAAACATTCCATACGTTTCCCATTTGGAGGCCAAAGTATGAATATTACTCTAAAAAAACAGATTCTTACTTGTTTGATTAGTATGTTTTGGGTATCTGCATCCTATGGACAAGCACTTAAAGTGACAGCTGTTCCATGGGTACAGGATAATCCAGAGATTCCGCATATTGCGGTTAATGGACTGCCAACCATGCTGCAAGCTATTGCTGAACATGGAACTTGTTCGCCTAATTATCAGTACCGTTGGGACTGGAATGGTGATGGTGATTATGATGATGCTAATGAGGGTTTTCAACAAGCCAGTAGCACTTCAAAAGCTAATTATTTTGCACCATTACCACTAGAAGTCACCTTTCCGCAAGCCGAGGGTGATCGGATTTATTATCCCAAAGTGCAGGTGACCTGTGGTGAAGAAGTTGCGACAGCCATCATGCCGGTTCTCATCAGAGTCAACCGTATGTGTCCAAATTATATTAATAATGCCACTAATGCAGGATGCGCTTCCGGAGATAACATCGATTTAACGCGACAAGTTGTTTCTGACCGCGCTGTCGACAGAGGCCTTTGGTATTTGTTCAACACTGCGGTGCATAGTGCGGCTGATGCCTCAGGGCATAGTGTGCATACCTGTACTGTACCAGGCACCAAAAAGCTGTATGCCACCGGACACGCCCTCAATGCCTTTTTGCGCAGAGGACATGGTCATGGAGCCGGTCGTGATGATGACCCGTACTATCGTCACCTCACCCAATGCGGTTTGCATGCGATGATGGACACGATGTCATATGTAGGGGTTGGCTTTGCCGATGATAGCAATGCCGGTCGGTCGGGTTATGGTCTGCAATTTACCGGAGCGCATGGGATCAGTTCGAGTCACTGGTCTAGTTATGAGTCAACAGCTTGGGTTGAGCCCTTAGCTAATTTTGGCGATCCAAACTATGTCTCCCAAGCGGGGACAAGTGGTACCTTTAACCGAACTCTAAAAGATATTGGCCAAGATTTAGCGGATGGAATAATTCGCTGTATGACCGGCAATGGTGGTTGGTATTACTCTTGTGGTGGTGCATCAACCACTGATGCCTCAACCACCGGAT
This sequence comes from uncultured Myxococcales bacterium, assembly GCA_937146725.1. GTDB lineage: Bacteria > Myxococcota_A > Bradymonadia > UBA7976 > VGTA01 > CAKZRU01. The sequence continues at coordinate 8,205 of CAKZRU010000045.1, read as the reverse complement.
GGGCCCCAGAGGCCTTAAGGTTGCTTGAAAGAAAATATGATATTGAAACGTATGATTGGGCTAAAAATACGCATCGTTCTTGGCTGAGCTCATACTGTCCAAGTGGTAACTGTAGCTATCACGGTGGTGGGCCAAAGTTATCTGGAAACGCACTTGTAGGTTATGGTTGGACCGAAGACCAAGTTAATAGTGGTGCGGGTCAGACTCAGGCCTCAATTAATGCTGCACAAAACTGGTTTGAAAATGACCCAAGTCACTGGGGACTCTATTATATTTATGCAACCACTAAAGGGCTTCGGTCCTTTGTTCCCGAGGTCAAGTTTTTACCCAATGGTAGAGATTGGTCAAAGAGTTTTATTGATTACTTTGTAACAGGATATACCACGCATCGCAGTGACACAGGTGCTCGCCAACATAGTTCAGGATATTGGAATTGGGCAGGAAATTGGAGCTGGGGCACTTATATCGGTACTAACGAGCGCACCGGTTTAATTATCCAAATCGTACAAACATGGCTTGAGGTATGGGCTTATGCTCGTGCCTTCCCCGAGTTTATCAGCCCTGGTGGTGTGGTCACTTTTGATCACAGTTGGTCATATACCTTAGATCCAAGTGTAAATATCTTTAATTATAAGTGGAATGTGATTGACCATGTTCAGCCCAACTATCCTATTTGCCAAAATGGGGCTAATGGTTGTACTGACCAAAATGGCGATGGTGACTGTGATGATCAAGGTGAACGCTGTAATGAAGACCTAAATGGTAACGGCCTTGTTGATGAGGATGAAATCGTTTGGGACTTTGAAACGATTGATCCCTTTGAGCAGTTCGATTTTTCTTTTAGCCCAGATATCGATTGGGGTGAGGAAGAGCTATACAATGTTCGCTTAAGAGTCACCGATACTCAAGGTCGTCATGTTGATGATGTTGACTCGGTCAAAGTTGTGGTTTCCAAGCAAAATAATCCGCCCACAGTGGTATCTCACCCCGATGGTCCAACTGTGACTTATTCAGGATACGCCAACAGTGTGATTACACTTGATGGTCGTGCATCTTATGATGTTGATGCCACACAAGTCCCCTTTCCGGGTGATAATAATCGCCCAGCAGGTATTGCTGACTCTATCATTTCAATTCACTTTGACTTGAATCAAGATGGTGATTTTGATGATGAAGGTGAAGATGGGACAAACCAAGCAGTAAGCTTCACCGTCACACCAAATGCAGCGATTGGTGATTTAATCTCTATTCCAATCAGAGTCTGTGATGATGGACAATGGACCAATGAATGTGTTGATGCCTTTGATGGTCGTGATTGCTCAAAGTGTGCTGTGGGCAGTGCGAGTGTTCGCCTGCTTCTTAACAGCGAGCCACCTGACATTGACTTATGCGGTCCAGATGCTGTTGATGAAGAAGATTGTGGCACATACACAGTAGGTGGTGGCTCTGGCGGTGGTAGCGGCGGAGGTACCGGTGGTGGTAGTGAGCTTGACGGAATTGATGTAGATTTGGGTGGTACTAAGGATCCTGAGGGTGCATTGGGGATCACTTATGAATATATTTTAGTGCAAGGTGAAGGGGTCATTACCACTGATCCGGCCTATGACGATAAACCAAATGATATGGGACCTACCTTTAATTATAAGCCATCAGGTGAAGGCACTCGCACCGATATCGTAAAAGTCATCGCTACCGATAGTGGTGGATTAAGCTCAGAGGACTTTATTGAGTTCCTTATTCCAAATCTACCACCGGTAGCAAGCTGGGGTGATTTACTGATCACCGAAAAACCACCACGTGTGATTCGAGCAGAAGCGGTTCCTGAGGGAAATGGTCGTTATCGTATTACCGTTATTGCCGAAGTTGTGCATGTTGTAGAAGCAGTGGCTCGTCCGATTGCAAATGATATTGATGATGACTTTACGACTTATGTCGGTTTGGATAGCTTTGATGAGGCCATGTTTAGCCTCAGCCAAGATGAGCTACCTAATGGCACACCAATGTTTGAACTACCTGATGGTTATGTAGGTACTGCATATGCTTGGGCCATTGATGACGAAGGAGATCAGTCGGCTCCACCCGCTCCTTATGCAATCAGTATTCCATACAAGTCTGATCGCTTAGTATACACCTTTGATATTAACAGTGACGGAGTGCCTGAGGCTGATAGTACAGCTCAAAATAACTACAGCTTTACCTATTCGGGCCCTGATATAGATAGCATTCCAGCGAGTATTACAATCACCGATGATGCTGGTTTGACCTCAACAGTCGAAATCGATGTGATTGTTGCTAACCAAGCGCCTGTTTTTGAGCAATTAGCCACTTTAGATGATGGTTGGACAGTAACCTTTGTGACTTCTGCGGTTGATCCTGATGAAGATACTGTACGATACACCTTTGATGCGGGTGATGGCTCTGAGCCACAAACAAATCGTGGTGGTATCTTTATCCATAATTATCCTAGTGATGTATACACAACATACCGTCCAACAGTGACTGCTTGGGATGGCCGAGGCGGTGAAACTAGTCATGAATTCACTATTGTATTTGAGCCTGAGGAAAACCTACCTCCCATTATTGACAGTATTACTCCGACAGTTCGACCAGGTGGACAAACAACCGTAGCGATTGAAGCTCGTGATCCCGAGGGTGAGCCTTTGACAATTAACCTCGATTGGGGTGATGGGCGCACTGAACGTGTCTTTGGTGGTTCTATTTCTAGAACCTTGCCTTATAGTGAAAACACTTACAATTTGACTGTAACCGCTAGTGACCCAAGTGGACAAACCACTACTGAATTCTCTCAGTTATCACTTGTAGATGAGCCCACAATTATTTCTCGAGTTCAGCAAAATCGCCTTGCTGATGGGGCTCGTTTCTTCACTGTTCAAGCCACCGATCTTGATAGTCTAAGCTTAAGATATTATTGGGACTTTAATGGCGATGGTACTTGGGAAAGTGAAGATAATGTAGATAATTCTGCTTCGTATACTTATCCGGATGCAAATGAATATAATGTCCGTATTGGGGTGCTTGATCCTTGGTCAGGTGTAATGGCGGAGACAACAGTCGTGGTCGCCGAAGAACTTCCACCCGTAATCACCGCGGTTACTTTATCTTATCAGCCAAGAGGACGAGCTCATATTTTAGTGGAAGCACATGACCCAGAAGGTGGTCCACTGAGCTATGAAATCATTTGGGGCAATGAAGAAGAATTACTTATGGGTGGTGAAGCTTCATATTCAAGCCTTCCCGGTGGCGAAGGTGATCGCACTTATGCATATAACCAAAGTACACCATATTCTGGCATGGTAAAGGTAACAGATCAACGCGGCTTGACCAGTGAACAAAGCTTTGAGGCCCTGATAGAAGATCACGCAACGATGATCGAAGAAATCTCAATTTCACAAACAGTTGGTGGTGAAGTTTTGGTGAGTGTAACAGCTGAAGATGCTGACTCTCCCGATGGCTTAACCTATGACTTTGACTTTGAAAGCGATGCCACTTGGGATATCGAAGCTCAGTTAGATCCTTTGGCCTTCCATACTTATCCAGAAGCCAATACTTATGATATTACGATCAAGGTGACCGATCCTTGGTCGGGCAATTCAAGTGAGCAAACGATTACTTATGAGTTGAGTCCATGGAATCAATCAGCCATTGCTGATGATCATGTGCTAGGCGAAGAAGGTCGCTGTGTTGTTTTCCGTGTTGATCCGGCTTTGGTCACTCTTGAAGCAAAGGTTGATCCAACCGCTTGTGAGCGCGAAGAAGCTACTGATATGGACTGGCTATGGGACTTTGGTGATGGCTTTACTCGCTGGGGGGCTGAGGCCGGACATCGTTATGCTGATGATGGAATTTACTTAGTGACCGTGAGTAATCAAGATGAGCGTCAGCCACGAGTTTCACAAATCCAAGCGCATATTTCTAACCTTGCACCAAGCTTCATTTCTGATCCGGTAGAGGTGGTCGCACCAGGCGAAGAATATGTTTATGAAGTGCGCCTTGATGATGCTGGTCTCACCGATCAACTGATTTTATCACTTGGTGAGGCACCGGAAGGTATGGAAGTCATTGCTAGAACAAGTGATCGTACTTGGGATGTGATGTGGAGTGTACCAAGCGACCAAGCCGAAGGTCCGATTCGAATTGTATTAATCGCAGAAGACGGACATCATAACACTGAAATGAGTGATGAGGGTACTTGGGTGCCTGATGGTGGGCGCACAGAGCAAAGTTATTGGTTAACTGTTCGCGTTGGTGGTGCAAGTAGCATTGATGGCAATGGTACCGGTGCAAGTTCCGATGTGAACTCAGGTAATGATTCCATGAATCAAGGTGACTCAGTAAGTCTTGAAGATGAGTATATGCCTTCCGAAGACCGCAGTTTTGCGGGTGGTGGTTATGCAACATCAAGCTGTGATCAAAGTCGGCGGGGAAGCAATGGCTTTGCCTTCTTACTGCTTTTATCTGCACTAGTGCTGGTTCGAGTCAAACAGTACGCCAAAGTTCGGTCATAAGTATTTTTGGGTAAAATAATCAATGTCATTAGAAATGAGAATTAATTTGAATACTTATGTCCAACGACTGCTGAGCTTGGTGCTGGGGCTTGTGAGTATAGCAACACTAGTTGCATCTACTGCAAGTTATGCACAAGACTTACAGTTTTTACAGCCTACCCATGGTCAACTCAGCTTTATTCAAGTTGAGGGTACGCGAAGCCTAAAAGCAGGCGAATGGAACTTAAGTGCCTATGCGCATTATGGCCGAGATCCCTTATTGTTGATTGAGCAAGGTCAGGTCAAAGAAGTTTTAGTCAGATATATTACAACAGCTGAGTTGGTCGCAGCTTTTGCGATTCATGATCAAGTCGAACTTGGTATTGCCTTACCCTATAGCTTTACACCGGGCGTAAATGGTAATTTCCCAGTAGATGATGCACAGGGTCTAGGCGATCTTAGGATTAACCCTAAGTTTGTGATCTTAAAACCTAAAGATGATCAAGGCTTTGGACTTGCCTTGAATTTTATGAGCATCTTACCGACCGGAAACCAAGATCGTGAACTCGAAAAACGAAGTTATGTTAGACGTAATTTTTCAAGTCACCTCAATTTGGCTATGGAGTATTTGTTTAGTAAGGCCCGTATTGCACTTAATTTAGGATATAGAATACGACCTTTAAGAGGTGATTTTGATACACTTACTGATCTTGATGTCAGCAGTGGTCCAACTTGGGGTTTTGGCTTGGGTTATCAAGTCGCCAAAGACCTAGAACTAAGTGCTGAAGCCTTTCAGCGTTTTATGGACTTTAATCGCTCACCTATTGAAGCTTTAATTGCTTTGCGTTCCACTCGCAAAAGCATGTTTAACGCTCACTTTGGGATTGGCACCGGTTTAGGTGGCGACTTTAGTAGTGTTGGCTTACGTGTGCTAGGTGGTATCACCTATACACCACAAAAAAGCAGTGGTGGGGGGATGCCGATGACCGATAACGATCATGATGGACTCATTGATATCGTTGACCGTTGTCCTCAACAGCCGGAAGATCGAGATGGCATTGAGGACTTTGATGGTTGCCCTGAAGATGATGTTGATCGTGACGGGATTAAAGATGAAGTCGACCGTTGTCCGCAACAGCCAGAAGATATGGATCAATTCCAAGATGAAGATGGATGTCCTGAGCTAGATAATGACCGCGATGGGATTCCGGATACTATGGACCGTTGCCCAAATCAGGCTGAAACTTTTAATCAAGTGAATGACACTGACGGCTGTCCAGATCGTCAAGAAGCTGTGCAAGTTGAAGGTGAGTTAATTGGTCTAAGCGAAAAGATTTTCTTTAAGCACAATGAATCAATCATTTTAAGACGTAGCTTTGGTATTCTAGAGCAAGTCGCTAAATTAATTAAGCAACAGCAACAGATCAAAAAGGTACGCATTGAGGGACACACAGATGATACCGGTGGGGTTAAGTTTAACTTAAAGCTTTCCCAAGAGCGTGCTGATGCAGTGAAGATGCACTTGGTCGGTTTGGGCGTAGAACTTAGACGTTTAGAAAGCGCCGGCTATGGAGATCAAAGCCCGATCGCTTCTAATGACACTGATGAAGGTCGGGCTTTAAATCGACGAGTTGACTTTAGAATTGTTGATGGGCCGCAAGAAATCTTCAAGGTTGACTCAAGCCGCCAAGCTCCCACAGTTGCTAGCTCCAAAGAACAAACCGTAAACCTCGCCAAACCGGTCGCTCAATCTTCAGTAGCAAGTACAAGTGATGGTAAACGTTCTTATGCGGTGCAAGTGAAGGCATCTTATCGTTTAAAAGATGCAGAAAAAATAAGAACTCAAATCGAAAAAGAGCGTTTTCCCGTATATGTTCTGAGTATTAAACAAGAAAATGATCAAATGGTGCATCGAGTCAGAGTTGGACCTTATGCAAGTAAGTCTCTTGCTCAACAAGCATTACAAGCATATCGAGATCGTTTTCCAGAAAGTTCAGGCGAATATATCGTTAAGCTTTCCAAATCAGAAGCAAGCAAATATCGTTAAAGTACAGAGATAAAAAATATGTAAAATAAAGTAATATGCTTGAAATCGATTAAATCAGAGGCCTATACTTGACCAACCACAACAAGGAGGTCATCAGTGCTTAGATTTAATCTTTTATTTCGTCAGTGTCTGTATCTTGGCTCTCTTTTAGCTATCATTGCTTGTTCGGAAGCCTATATTGATGATCCCAGTGAAGCTGTTCACCCGGTCGCTTTTGATTTAGAGCCCGCTCAAGGGGGCGATGGTAAAAGTGATGGTTTAACCGATCGCTTCGACCAAGAATGGCTGATGAGCGATCTATTTTTCTTAAATACCGGCGAACTGAGTGTTGAACATTTACAGCATTTCTTTGAGAATACGCCATATGGCGTGCGAAGTTGGCTTGCGGACTTTTCAGTAAACGGTAAATCGGTTGCTGAGATTATTGTAGAGCAAGCGCATAAAAAAGGAGTCAATCCCATACTTCTTTTAACTAGAATGCAGGTGGAGCAAAGCTTAGTCAGCAGAACGGAACCCCCCTCAAGCCGCATCTCTGATGCCGCTTTAGGATGTGGGTGTCATGATGGTCAAGCTTGCTCTGCTCAATTTAAAGGTTTTGAGAATCAATTAGCATGTGCCGGTGATACATTAAGAGGCCTTTTTGATCAATCTCGCTTAGGTACAGGTTTATGGAAAGCGGGCAAATCAAGACAAACCCTTGATCCTCTGTGGGTAAGACCTGCCAACCATGCAACAGCTGCCATGTATGCCTATACGCCTTGGGTACTTAGAGGACGAGGTGGTAATTGGCTGGCTTGGAATATCACTCGTAAGTTTACTCGCTTCATGAAAGAACATGGCTTAATACAAGCATATAACGAGGCAGATTTATCGGCATCTGCTGCTTTGAGTGATGACTTAAACCAAGAATGGTCGGCGGAAGAGCTTAACAAGTGCTTCTACAATAGCGAAAGAGCATTTATTGGTGATCCATGTGGTTGCCAAAGAGATTGTGACTTTTATGCGGGAAGCCAAAAAGGGTTCTGTCATCCCGCCGGTTTCTGCTCTTTAGCTTGTGAGGGCGGTTGCCCTGATGTACTCAACAAAGCTCAGACCTTTTGTATCGCTGATCCACATGCGCAAGAAGAAGTGGGCATCTGCGTACCAAAGTCAGCCGAGCAAAATGGACATTGCGCAGACCTGCCAGAAACAGTAGATGACCAACGTGAACGTTTTATAGGTTCATCTTCATCTCGACCAAGTTCGGCAGAAGTTTGTGCACCATATTAAATAAATCAAGTACATCATAATGATGTAATCACTAGATGTTTATGATTGGTATTAGCAAAATAATACCAAATACTTTTAGGAGTAATTGTACCTAATGAAATACACAATACGCTTGTTATCAGTGCTCACTCTCATGAGTATGTTCAGCCTTCAAACAGTATGGGCTGATGATACTGAATTCGAAGATGATCCTGTTGAAGTCACTGAAGCAGATGAAACTGCTTTAAGCGAGGATGAGCTTGCTCAAATTCTGGCCGAAGAAGGACTTGTTGTAGACTCTACCCCTGAGGCAACAACAGTCACAATTGAAGAGCCCCAAGCGGAAGAGCCCCAAGCGGAAGAGCCCCAAGCGGAAGAGCCCCAAGCGGAAGAGCCCCAAGCGGA
>CAKZRU010000044.1 GCA_937146725.1 uncultured Myxococcales bacterium | reverse complement strand
CACAGGTCGATGACTTTTAGGAGAACCCATCATTTTCCAAAGTTGGGTTGCTGAGAACAATTCGTTTCTAGGAGTTGTCACTAACTGGACAACAAGTCTTTTTTCAATGGCCATGTTTTTACCTCTTTGTAATTAGGTTGTTGTCAGAGAGATAGAAAATGAGTAACTCACTTTCATTTTTTTAGACTACTCATCTGTTCAGCAATCTTAATAGCTTTTTTTACAAATTGACGAGTCAATAAAAGGTGAGGATTCCCACCTTTTAACGGGAACACAATGATTATCGGCACTTACGATTCTCCTAGGATATTTAGACTCGGAATCCCAAAGTGAGGATCTGCACTTTATAACGGAAAGCCCATGATTCTCGACACTTACGTTTTTTTAGGATATTTGAACTCGTCAATAAAAGGGACAGATCTGTGCTTTTTAACGGAAAGCCCATGATTCTCGGCACTTACAGATCAACTTGTATAAACTTCCTTATTCATTGAGCTATTTGGCAAGTTGTTTAAAGACACTAGCATGAGTCCGAGCCACTTTAATACAATCTCTTTAATTATGTTAACCCAATAATCTTGAAAACTTACACTTGGTGAGTTCAAAGTAGGTTTGAAAAAGGTTGATGACTTTGATATAGCCTTTTTCTTTGCTGCTTATTCGTCTAATTTTGTGATCGTAAAATAGAGCTTTTTATTTCTTTTAAATGCTGTTGTTGCAGCTCGCTTGCATATGTTTCACTTGGAGGGAGGAGCCGGATTTTTTTGACTAAAATGAGTTCGGTTAATCTGCATTGTAAGATTACATTTGAAAACTGATCGTCAAATTTTATGACATAGCGACACTCAGAGTAGCCATTCTCTCCTTTGTTTGAAAGGGTAACGTGATAATCAGCACTCCAAGATGTGGTTAAAATCAAACTTTCCTTGTCCGAAGATTCAATATCTAATCCCAATTCAATTAATGTTTGATTTACAGCAGTCCAGGCGACATCAACGTTCTTGACATTAACCCTTATCGGTTTCACAAGTTGAGGAACAACACAACCATTCAAAAAAACGAATAAAGTAAAGATGTATTTGAGTCTGTTTGTATTTGACATTATGGCTTCACAATATGTTGATGTATTAGAGTCGATCGATCACAACAATTAAGTGTGGATATGATCTGGAAATAGACAAACTAACCAAGTTCGGATAACAACCACTGGACTATCGTTCGCTAACAAAAACTTAAGAAATTAGATAGCTCAGAATATTTTTTATCACAGGACAAGTCTCAATTTCAACCAGAGATCAATTTCTTAAGCTTGTGCCACTTAAGGACCTTTGGGTAGCCATTATTATGCCTTACTTAGCCTTATCCCTATATATTATATAATATCATATAATATTATATGCAAGAAGAAAACTCAAATCTCAGCTAATGCCAGATAAACTATGAGCGGTTGCCGAACTAATTCTGAGCCTTGCTTAGAAGCATCAAATTAAGCTCAGAATTGACTCTCTAAGCCTCTATAACAATTTTCAGACCAACGCCTAATGCTTTTGCAAAAAGTGTCTTAAAACTCAAATATCTCACTTTTTCATAGTTTTTAGACGTTCATACCAAGCAGAAGAGATTGCGTATATCTACTAAACAATCGTTTCAATTATAGTAGCTAACCAAACAAGAGAGCTTTCTATGATTAAACTTACACTTCCAATAGAGCCACAAAGTAAGCAAAGACCAAGAGCCGGCCGAGGCAAGAGTTACACAGCAAAGAAGACCCGGGAGTTTGAATCAAAGATAAAGCAACTGACTAAACACTTTGAACCCATTTCAGGACCATTATCTTTAGATGCCACTTTTGTTTTTAAGCGACCTAAGAAGATGAGTAAGAATCTTGCTGGCCGACAAATCAGACTTGGAGTCCCCGATGTAGATAACTTGCTCAAGGCTTTATGTGATGGTCTGCAAGGTAACATTGTCACCAATGATTCTAGCTTTGTGGAATTAACAGGTAGGAAGTTTTATGCTGGTGTTGATGAAGCGCCATGTATTGAAGTGGTGGTCCAGCCTTATAACAGTAAAAGCAGTCCACTACACGCGCGCGCGATGAGTGACCCTAAAGCACGTATCTTAGAGTCATTAGCTCAAGGTCACACTAACTTAGTAGCGATCCAGCATGGCCTAATCTCAGAGTCTACTTTTTATAGGTGGAAGCGAGATGATCCCGAGTTCAATGATCAAGTGGAGCAAGCTACTAGACTTGGTGAAGCTAGACTGCTTGAAGAACTCAAGGCCTCGGCTGATGAGAAGTCAGACTGGAGAGCTTATGCATGGTTATTGGAACGCAAGTTCCCCAATGAGTATGGCAACAGACAACGGATTGAGGTTAGCCCACCACAAGAGCCGAGCATAGACCCGAAGATTCAAGCCGAAATTGAGAAGCTCCAAAAGGTGATGAGTTAGGGCAGATCACTTTTTTGCACACTTACCTTTTACAGCAGAACAGAACCCATATTTTCTACAAACCTCAGATCTAACACAGTCAATTTTGAATATGGCTTCACAGCCTCCCTCGCCATCGACACTGCAGAATCCATATTTCTTACAATTTAAAGATCTTGCACACTCAATACTTTTTGTAGCAACACAGCCCGAAATCCATGCCATGCACTTACCATAAACCTTACATTGATCAGACATAATGCAATCTCTATTAGTCAACATAGTACATTGCCCATTAGATAGTGAACACAAAGCGTGTTCTTTGCATCGCTCGGATTGTAAACAATCCAAAGTTTTCGTTGCTATGCATTCACCATTTATCAATGAACATTCACCATTTATTTTGCAGTCTAGCGTGCAGTTATCTGCAGGACCATGTAATGTCTTGCGAGTAACTATATTGACCTCGTTTGACTTATTAGTTTCTTTAATCCTCGTTATAGGCTTCAAAACCACTCTATTGGAAGCTGGAGCTGAAGCTGGAGCAGGATTGAAATAGAGGTAACTATCATAAGCACAAAAAAATAAGAAGAGTGGTGCTATTACGATAGAACTAATGAGTATTACATAGACTTCTAGTCCTCCATACTCGTGTTCAATATCAAGCATGCTAATCTTTATAGTCCTAATAACTTTTTTATTGCGTATGCAGCTTGTTAAATACCAAGCACTGAAGATTCCCATAAATAAGTGGAGAAGAAATAAAAATATACTACCTTCACAGAACAATTCGTAACTCCTACAATCTGATTAGCTATTGTTATTAAGCCATAAAATGGTTTGGCCTCATGTATACCTGTTCAAACTTTAATTAGAAACGAACATACAATTATATGCAGGTATTTAATTTGAGACGGACCTTAATGTTTTGCCTCAGAGAATAAGAGTCCTGACTTCGGCCATTATTTTATTCTTCTTCTAGGCAAAATTTGTCCTCTTAATCAGCGTGGGACACCTCAAGTGGCCCCGCGATGAGTAAGAGTTTGCTTATACGCTACTCTACGCTAAATACGATTCGTGGAAATTTCGGTCTGTATGGACCAAATCATGTGCGTGCATTTATATTTGCCTTGCGTGCATTTATATTTGCCTTGCGTGCATTTATATCAGACTCTATTTTTTAGTCTTGGTTTTGTCCTTCACCTTAGTTCTTTTTTGAGCATGTTTTCTAGCAATAAGAGACCTTGATGCACCCTCAAAAATGGTCAATTCTTGTTCTGTGTTTGTGGAGCCAAGCTTTAAAAAGCCATCATTAAGCTCAATTGCTTCAGCTTCTTTAAAAGCATCTAAAGCTCTAAGAATTGTTCTGCGTTGTGATGCATTAACTAACGTTTTAAGGTCATCAATCTCTTTAGGCCCAAAGGGAACCCCAACACTAGCATTGGACTGGTAAATGGAACTATTATCTACAAGGAACGAGGATAAAGCTAAACCTAACTTATTCCAAAGTACCCTTGACTGTTTTTTACCTTGGGGGTGGTTAAGGATTGGTACTAGTCTTTTACTCGCTGGATCTGTAATTGCTTGACCATAATTGATTAATAATTGATCTTTGCTTGGTCGACCATCAAGCGTGAATATAGTTTGAGCAGGCACATTCGTATTACCATGACGTATACGTACAGAGTCCCACCAATGTAGCGATTCTTTAACATACATTTCATTAAACTTAGTTGAGTATTCATCACTTAAACGCTCTGTAAAACCCTTATATCCTCGATCTACAATAAGTCGCTTCTCAGTGTAGATCTTAGGATCACTAGTGTATGAGCAAATTAAATGCTTAGCTATGTCAAAGATATAAGCAGATCCTTGCTGACTTAAAATATCTTTAACCTTGTCTGTAGTAAGTCCCCAATGTTCCACCAACCTTTTACTTTCAATAAATAGAGTTGAGTTATTTACTTTAGATAAGTGAAGTTCATCACCTTGTTGTACTGTTTCTAATACTCGTGAAGCCTGGTGACTAACCTGCTGCTGTCTTCCATGTTCTGACCAAGAAATTAATGGATCCTGTGTTGCTTGAATCATAAGTTGTACATTAGTTTCCCAAGTTGCTTCATGTACATAATCAGCTTGATGCAAACTTCCACCATCTATTTGATTCTCCAGAAGGTCAATATACCAATCTGCACTGATAAGGCAGGTTCTAAACTCTTTTTTTGTTAGCAATACTGGAGATATTGTAGAAAGTTCTTGTTCTTTATCATTTAGAGTGAACTGTTCAAAATCACTCGTTTTTTTGAGATAAAAATTAATCTTTGCAGTTAAAACATCGTAAAATTGATCAAGAGTACCAGAGTTTAATGCAATCAAAAGAGGCTCGGTAAACTCTTTTCTATTTTTGGTCCAGTGATGGAGAATCCTTGCCAGACGTCTGATCTTTTTGTGTTCCCGGCCGGTATCAACTAAGTAGCCAAGGAAGTTGTCTTCGGTATAACGATTGTAATTAGACTCAACTGTTAAGATAGTCAGTTTAAGTATGAAATTTCGAGCATTAGCGTCTTTGGTATCTAATAATACTTCTCTTTTATGGATTGCTTTTACTTTATTACTATGGCTCTCAGTTTCAACCTCTACTTTGTGAATCACATAGTTATTATCTAGCACTTTAACAATGTGAGGCACACCAACAGGAGCTATATGAAATAAGCCTAGCTTATTGTAATCTGTTGTGGCTACAAAGGGAGTTCCATTGTATTCTAGCATTGGTCGTTTTGGACACACGTCTGCATAAGTCTCGCTTGGGTCGTCACTCCAATTTAGCTCATGGGTTCTTTGCCAGTATTGATCAAGATTGTTGGCACCAAAAGAAAAGCCTTCTTCAACACTGGCCTTAATGAGCAAGTTTGGATAATGACGAACACTGTCATCTTCTAAGGTAGATTCTTGTATCTTTTGCTTATAATCAGACATTAGCTTTTCCTCTGTCTTACGGGTCTTCTTCCATGATAGCTATTCTGATTGTTAGCTTTTGCATATTGCGACATTAATAGGTCTGCATGTTCATTGAGAGTGAGGAGCCTTTTGTTGTCTTCGGAACTTGAAACATCACTTCTTGCTTCTAGGTAGGCTCTATTAGTAATTTCCTTTAGCCCATCTGCACCAATGGCAAAGCGTATTGGCATTCCTCGTTTCGTGTAGTTACTTTTTACTACTTCAAGTTGGATTATTTCACGTTCTATACCACTACTATCAAGCCACTTAAAACAATCTCGGCCCTGAATATCCTCACCTAATCGTGACATAACTGCAACCCACCGAGAGTTATCTTTTAAGGCACTTGATCCTCTTAACATTTCATCAAGTCTTTTGCTGCTAGATCCTTTTGGTGAGTGATGTATGCCTAATACTGTGGGACTCCCTTTGATTTGGGTAAGTTCATTTAGTTTTCTCATAAGTTGGACAGCTTGCCCATTATCTTGCTCAAATTCACCACCTCCAAAGTGACTTAACGGATCAATCACCAAAAGATCTAGTCCATCTTCACCGGCAAAGAGTGTTAAACGTTTCTTTAATTCCTGAAACCATTCGTCTGCTTCTTTAGGGTCATCTTTGTTTACAAAAGCAGTATTGAATGATACGCCACCAAGAGGGATTATAAGTAAGTTCTCTTTAATTTCATGGTAATTATTGATTGCACCTAGTGATGTAAAAGCTTGCTTCAAGCGCCATTTGCAACTTGCATCATCTTCTTCACCAAAGAAGATGACCACTTTGTGGGTTTTACTATTGGCAACTAAGTTCTGACCTCTTGTTCCCTTGGCTCTTGAATAACGACCATTGCGATTAGCAACCAATAAGGCAAGCTCTAAAGCAAGCAAACTCTTACCCGTTCCACCATACCCGGCAATCAAGCTGACTTTTCCCTTTGGCATAAATGCTTCTTCTTCATCATAATCTTGTTCACCTTTACGCAACATAAACAGGGCTTCGATTGGCTTGGCATCTTCTATTCCATCAAGTAGCAGCCCTTGTAAAGCATAGGCAAACTTGGTTGAGTTTTCCTGCTTGTCTAGCTCTTCTGGTTGGATAGATAAACCTGTACCATCTTCAAGTGTTTCTAATGTTAAGTGATTTAGGTCAGCCATTGCTTATGTTCCTTTTAAAATCTCAGGTAGATCATCATCTTGATCTGCACATTCGGTGGTAAGGTCTAAGCCTTGTTTCCAACGTGCTTCAGCTTCTCTTGAGCCAATTCGTAAATCATCTAGGTATTTCTCTTTATTTGGGGTTACATAGCGATCAATGACAGTCTGCAAGTCACCTTGTTGTAGATGATCATTCCAATCAAGTTGCTCGGGTGGATTAAGGACCAATAAGGCGCTACGCTGGTCTTGCTCTACTTTAGTTTCGTTCCAATAGTCTTTAATTTGATGGCCAATACTATCTTGTTTCTGTTGTGGCTTGTGAGTCATATCAAAGATCAAAGGTGACTTTTTCTTATTGGTGATTTCATTTAATAGCCATCTTGGTAAAGTCCTACCAAGTAGGCCAATAATAGCAAATTCTGATTGTTTAAGTGATGACGTAGCCAAAGATAAATAGTCGGGGACTCCTTCACAAATAATCAATACTTTACCATCACTTGTAAGTGAATTAAGTCCAAGTGGTATACTGCGACCAGTGCCAGCTAGGCCATATTCCTTGGCCCCTTTAGCTGATGGTTGATGCGGTCTAAATCGCCATGAAATAGGAAATGCATATTCTTTTTTCCAAGCAGGTATCAAGAGACCATAATCATTACCAAACTGGTACTTTCCTGTGATTAAACCAGCACTCATTACTGCATCATTCGCATGATTATTTAAGATCGTTGGCAGAAGTTCTTTATAAGTATCCCGTACACCAAGGTCATAGACTGCAAGAGGATCTAATCCCCTTTGCTTAATCATGGTTTTAGAATCATCAGAAAGGGGGCGATGCTTTACTAAATCCCAGTAATGCTTCAATACTTTTAAAGTTGGTGTAGGTATTTCATTTTGATTGATTGGCTTGCTAACCGGCTTTACTTTACTTGGCTTTATACGCTTGTATGTTGGGGAGGGGGTGACTCCATCAACTAACTCCACAATCCATTTAGCTACTTCAACAGGGCTATCTCGTCTGATCTTTACAAGTAGATCTATGGTTTTGTCACCTATGCCACAAGTAAAACAATGGAAACGCTTATCTCCATAAATCATAGCACTTGGTTTGTTGTCTTCATGATCAGGATATAAGCACTTAACACTCTTATCTTGCCGGCTCTCATGACCTGCTTTTATTTCAACAGGAATACCTGCTGATTCAAGCACCCAAAGCATACCACGCTCAGAAACAATCTCTTTGGCACGAGAAAACAAGTTATTACTCATTTAGTTGATTTCCTAGGTCATCTTTTTCTTGGTTTTAACAAATCACTATTAAGGAAGCTGTCTAAAGCGAGCCTTAAAAACACTGCTTTTAAACTTGGTTCTCGACCTGTGTGTTGAGGCTGTTCAAACTTATCCCGATCAAGTTTAATCATGTGTTCAATGATTTCAGGTCGATTCTCCAAAGTCTCTTTAATTATTTCTTCTAGTGACTTAGCTTGCTCATGCCTTAGTCTCATTGAGAATGGCTCTGTCAGATTGATTGTTTTCTTTCCCAAGGTCTTCTATTCCTTTGTCCCTTGTGAGACTTTCTGAATCTCTTTTAGTAAATGTTTGGGCTAGTTTCTTAGCTCGGACTTTAAGCTGTTGTCTTGGCGTTAATACGCTCATTCCTCTCTGTTGGTGTTTCGGCATCATTGATCCTCTTTACTGCTGACTTAGAGAACTTTAAGCTCCCTGTTCTAGTGGTGAAATGTGATTCTGTTAAGTCATCAGCAATCGCTTGATAGCTAAAGCCTCTTACTCGGTAGTCTCTTACTAAACGAATTAGTTCTTGTTCCTTTAAGCATGGAATTTCATTGCCTAATTCATCTAAGGTCCAGCCCAAAGGACTCTTGCCACCAGTATAACGCCCCTTATCTTTCATCACTTTCATAGCTACTTTGACACGTTGGGATATCGCTTCACGTTCCCATTGTGACACTGACATAAGGAGGTTGAGTACCAAACGGCCACTAGGCGATCTTGTATCAACTTGATCACCTACTGAGAATAATGATGATGTGGTAAATAAGTCTTCAAGCAAATAGTTAAGATCAGCAATACAGCGAGTTAAGCGATCTAGCTTTGAAACAACCAACCCCGATACAGTACCCGATTTAAGCATATGGATTGCTTGCTGTATGCCTTGTCGATTTAGAGTTTTAGCAGACTCACCTGCATCAACAATAACTGCAACTAAGTCCAAGTCATAAAGCTCGCAGTATTGCCTAACCTTCTGCTCTTGGGCCTCAAGACTCAGACCCGACTCGCCTTGCTTGCTGGTGCTGACTCTTACATATCCAATAACTTTCATGATGACTGCCTTCTCCTTTTTTTACTGGTATCTTGTTTAGTTTACTAATCTGTTTACTAGATAAAATTTCACTAATCAAGATTAATTTAAACTTGACCTAACAACCTTGTTGAGAGGTGTAACACCCTGCTGCAACTTAATCATGGAGAATTGTTTTATGTAGTATTGTTGTTTGTTGCGTTTAGTATTTCACCTACATGTTAGTAGCAGCTCATTTGTTCTAAAGCATTAAGCTGAGGTCAAAAAGGCAAGTTCAAACAGACGAGCCACAGTGATATGGGTTAAAAGTATAAGGTAAGTAAAAATACTAAAGCCAATGGAGGAGCTGTGGCTAAGAGAATAATAAAAAGTACAACTTCGGTTGTATCCAAAAATATAGTCGCCGATATAAAAATAGCTAAGAGAACAATAACAGATACGATCTGCTTGGCGGGGCTAAGCTCCATAAACTCTTGCCATGGGTCTTTATGCTCAGAACTCATACATTCACTCTTTTAATAGCAACTCTTTAGAGGAGTTATACTATTTAAATTGATCATAAAAATAACTCAATAGCCTTTAACTTTGACCAGATAATTTTTGGTGCAGAGCCAAAAGTAAAACTAGCGTATTGATCAATTCTCTTTTTTCATCGAATCCTCTATAATAGAGCGGATAATTTTACTCATTTGTGTATCTTCTTCGTAAGCTTTACGGCGTAACCAATCACGCTGAGCTTTCGTTAAGATTACCTGCATTCTTACATTTTCATCTGATGTAGGATCTGTTTTTCGCTTTTGAATATCTTCGATCTCTACTCCACCAGAAACAAAAGACTCTTTTGCTTTAGAGGGGCGTTTAAATTTGGATGAGTTCATTATTGAATCCTTTTTAAAAGTTCATTGGTGATTGCAATCACTTCTTCTGCTGCTTTTCCTTTAGGTTCATAGAAATTAGGGGCTGAACCATTAAGCATTGAGTTTGGATAAGTTACTCGATTGGCCATACTGGAACTAAATAGCTCAATCCCCTTTGAGTCAGATAGACTAGCAAGATGCTCTGCTCCTAACTCGGCTCCTTTAGAACGTCTAGGAGGCTTTTGAGTGAGGACAACCCAACCTCCTGTTAAACGCTCATTAAAACTTTGAGCCTCATGAACAAGCTCAATCATGCTATCAAGGGACCAAATATCAGCTGCATTCGGTCGAGTTGGTAAAAGAGCAACATCACAGGCCATTAAAGCAGATCGAGTAATCGCTCCAAGTGCGGGCGGACAATCAATTAGTACATAATCAAACCCCTGAGCAATTCGATCAAGTTGACCTTTTCTATGAAGTGTATCTTTGGCTAAAGCCAATACGGAGGGGAGTTGATCTTCAATCGTTTCATCAGCTGCCCCTCGCCAATCTGTAGCTGTACCCTGCGGATCCGCATCTACAATTAAAGTAGATAGTCCACGAGACTGGAGTTCACAGGCAAGACTAATGGACAGTGTAGTCTTCCCACTACCTCCTTTGCGCTGACAGATCGCGATTATCATAGGTACTCCAATCATTGAACAATTACTACACACTTCAGTTTATCTGTAAGTATATTTATACACTATTGTGTTGTTGAATACAAATTGAGTTATGTAGTTCATGTATTACATAAGTGTGCAGACCTGTAAGTGTGTAATTACATACTCATAGCAAAGCTCATTTACTTGACTGCAAATTGGCCTAGTTATAAAGAGTTAGGTATTGACCAATCAAACTAAGTCTATGATCTAAGTTTTTCTCTCAGCTAAAGGAGAGTCTCGTGATGGATAATTAATTTATGCATTCACCTAGGCTAAATTCGCACTTACCCAAGTACTAGCATAGATCGGAACGTCTACAGTCTTTAGCTTTCCTTACAAGCAACCATTAATACTTGTCTAAGGCTTTGAGTTAGCAAGCCCTAGTGTGCAAAATGCTTGTTTTTTACAACATCTAGACTCCTCGCAATGTTTATTTTTAGTAGGTACACAATACACTCCAGAAAGCGAACAGTTTCCACAGGTCATGCACGATCTTGCTTTTTTGCAATCTTCTTCATTAATTGCGATACACCTTCTATGCATTGGAGAGTACTCTTTGTTTGCAACGTTCCGTACAAACTTCAACTTTAACTGATTCAGTTCTTTTAACTTCACTTAGTTTAAAGCGATTTTCTCTCTTTTTAGAGCAGCCAAAAGTAAGTAAAGTAAAAGTAAAACTCTCATATCATTTCAAAAGCTTATAATGATGCTTATCAACAAATGTCTTGAGCAAGGCATGAGCCACGCAAAGATTACTCAAGAGGTTGAGGTGGCAAAGTACCGAACAAGCACAGGTAAACCTATTCGCAAGAGTCAAATAACAGCGATTATTGCTCGAAATAGAAGTTAAACCTATTAGCCATGGTCAGTCTTATTGTACTTAGGAATAACTCTGTAATGGGCTAAAGCCTCTGCTTATCTTGTTCTTTTTTTTGTATAGTGAGAGGTGACTGTTCGATTATTACTCAAACGTACAATCCACCCCAGTTGAATTATAGATGGTACTACCCTCATCACTCAAATAAGTAGAATATAGAGTATAGCCTCCTATATCAACCTCACATTCTCCATGAAGCTGTGGATTAGCGTAAGCGCTACACATTGTTACAATTTCTTCTGACCTAAGGTTTGGGGACCGGTTTATATGATTGTAAACGAGAATTCTATCTATCATACTCCCAGATCCTGTAAGTGTAAAATTAGAATTTGATTCCAAAAGAATGTAAGGAGAAGCATAGAAAATATCACCAAAAGCACTAAGGTGAATAAAGATCGTATGACCAGCCTGTGCAGTTGTCAGCTCTACACCTGAAGATGTTATATTAGCAAGAACCCCAGAGGCCGATGCATTAATTGCTTCTACAAAAGGAGTTTGATCACCGTCTTCCCCAATTACAAAGCAATCTATAAGCTCGTCGAATCCAATAAAACCATCACAATATTCTCCAGGCAATAGTGATACATTGGAGATTGTAGGACTTTTCAAGATTGCTTGTACTCCTGTCAAACCGCTTATCTCATTGATTCGTTTAGCCATAGCGATGGGGGAAAAATCATTATAAAATCCAATCCATTGTGGAATGTCATCTCCAGGCAAGGGGTCTCGAATAGTGATACCGTTTATCGATCTAAGTGAGTCATCATAATCATAATGATTGACAACACTTACAGGGCCGGGGATATCCTGACAGTTGATTTTACTTGTGCAGGTCGTATTGGTAACCATCAAAGAAGAGTGAGACCCACTAATTGCATGATCAAGATCATCTATAATCTCTCCACTCGTTAAATTAAGAAGACCATCACCACAAGTTGCTACAGAACAATCGACATCACAAGTTGCACTTTCTCCAGAGTCATCACATTCCTCATCGTTATTGATAAATCCATCACCACATGTAGGAGGTTGGCATAGCATAGTACAATCATCAGTATTATCCTCATTACCATCGTCACACTGCTCTCCGGGATTCAAAATTCCATCACCGCAGCCAGGAACTAATACTTGTAACTCTGCTCCTCCACAATTAATAACGCCTCGACCATTTCCATTGTCGCTAAGTTCGCAGTTTCCGCCAACTCCTTCAGGCTGACCAACCCATTGCCCTTGATTGTTAATGATTTCTACCCCATTAACACTAATGGATGCAGGATTTATAGATTCACCTGTTACATTCTTGGCGTGTAATGCGACATCAGCAAACTTAGAACGTAATACTGTACCTAGTTTCATTCGTGGGCTAAACTCAATACCGTCTTCGATTTGAAGACCTACAAAAAGTTGTTGATATTGTGCCAAATCAGCCCCCAAAGGAGTGATTGAGCCTAGTTCAACACTAAACACCCCTTGATTAACACTTACATCTTGATGAACTTCATTCCATAATTCCACTTGCGAATCAGAAGTTGAATAGATTTTAAATGTCATTGTGTATGAAGATGTGACGATCTGATTAGTAGTACTCTTTAGCTCACCCTTATAAGTTAAAGTTACGTTAGAGCTATTAGCTAAGCAGGTGTAAACTTGGGTTAGTATAATAAGTATACAACATAAAACCGGGGATATCTGTTGAGATCTTTTCAATTGAAGCATGATAAACTGACCTTGGTTAAAGAGAACTAATATTCAATGGTTGCATTCAAGCTAAATTCGTTAGTGTTGGCTGCTTGAAAACCTAAAACAATTGAACTAGAAAGTTGAAATTGATTATTAGAAGACTCTACATTTGGATTAGATTGAATAGAGACTGACGTTAGAATTAGAGTTTCGGCACTACAGCACTCTACTTCGATTTCACAAGTAGAAGAACACCCATCACCATTAGTAAGGTTTCCATCGTCACATTCTTCTTGGTTATTGATAACAGCATCCCCACAAAAGGTGATTAAAGTACAATTATGTCCTGGTTGATAAGGGTCTACTGCGGGGGTGTCTACACGAATTAGACGTAACCCAATAGAAAAAGCTTTACGAGTGGGTTTTGCAAATTGCCGACTCGCTGAACGCAGGAATACTGAATCACAGGCATTACTCCCACCCCGAATCACTTTGTAAGTCCCCTCACTTGGTGGACAACCTCCAAAACCTTTGGACAAGCTGTAATGGTACCAATCCTCTGTCCACTCATAAACGTTACCGTAAAGATCATGTACCCCCCAAATATTACTAGCTCTTTGACCTGCTGGGCGGGGATAGTAAAGCCCATCTCGATAAGTATAGGTGTTTAAATCAGAGAGTAAATCACCGAAGGACCAAACATCATAACTACCGGCTTTGGCTACATACTCCCATTCAGCTTCTGTAGGAAGCCGATAATGATTTGCCCCGGCTTGTTGGTTTAAAGCAGCGACAAAGTCTTTTGCATCATACCAAGTGATTGTCTCTACAGGGTTATCTAATACCTTATATGAACTCGGGTTATTAGACATTACAGCCATCCACTCTCTTTGGGTTATTTCATATTTGCTAATCCAAAAGCTATGATTAAAAGGAACAACCCGAGCCTTTTCCGTTGGCTTGTGATAGCTCTGATTATAGTCAGAACCAAAGATAAATGATTCAGTATCAATCTTAATAAAAGTAATACCGTCAAACTCTTGCTCAACGGGTACAGCTAAGGATTGATTAATCATGAAGAAAGCTGTCAAAGTTAAACTTAATATATATCTCAATTGCAATTCACTTATTAAGGGTCAGTAGAAACTTTATATAGCATTGTACCGAAACAAAATACACTCCATATGTTCATTCAATTGCTTAAGTAATAACAGGTCCGTATTGAAATAGTTGTTTAGCTCGGCGGATAACATCTTCCTAAGATAGGTTGATTAAACCCAGCATCATAAAAAGGCTTATGTTTGCTTTTCTGGGTGGCAGACTAGCTTACAATGTCGTTGATTACTAATACCTAATCTTAATCTGTTCCACTTGGGTGTTTGTTCCACTTCGTAAACCAAGTGGAACGTTTCGGACCAAATCGAACGGCTTGAAACATGATTGAACTAAACTTAAATATTGTTCCAGTACCTAAGCAAAGACCACGAACCACAAAAAAAGAGTTTATACACCAAGACAAACTGCAGACTATGAACGCTCAATAGCTCGGTTAGTGGGTCATCCCCCGGCTCAACTCGGAGCATTGGCGTTTGAAGTTTTGTTTGTGCTTAATTCCTTTGTTTTTACATCAGATAGGATTGGACTATAGTTCAGATTATGTAACGATACTTGCCCATTACATTTAATGATTGCAGTAAAGACTGTCAATGAAGCTGCAGGCACAGAGACTTGAGTGGTTATTTTTGGCACTCTAAAACTGTTGAGAAGATTAAAGTGCTATCTCAAATTGATGAGTATAGGGCTTTATCTAAAGCCGATAAGAGAGAAGTAAAATGTATTTTAAATACTAACTTCATTGGGTAAAATTGATTGAATCAGTTTTTAAGACTATCTCATGAGTAGCTTTCTATAATTTTTCAGAGCGGACGTTCTATGACTTTGCTAAAGCATCTTATAATTTGTTTACTGCTCACTATTTCATCTGGTGCTTGTCATAAAGTTGAATTTAATACAGTAGGCGACTTTAAACATAAGCGCTTACATAAGGAGAGGCAGGTTTTCACTCTCTTCGGATTAAAGCCGATTACAAAGCCACTAAGTTCTAAATGTAGACATGGGCTTGGTTATGCAAAAGTTGAAACTACCCTTGTTGATGTATTCTCTACAGTTATACTTGGGGCTATAAGTGGATTTTCAGCATCATTTATGCTAAACACCTGTAGTAATGTAGCTTCACCAGGCTGTCTAGCAAAAACAGTGGGCATGAGTAGCTTGATTCTGGGAGCAGTTAGTACAAGAACTGTTAGTTATAGATGTTTGCCTTAAGTTAACTCACCTACTGAGCCTATAATCCCACCTGTGACTGAGCCACCTAACAGGAAGTAATTGGCAGTAAAGAAAGCTTAATTGCTTGATCGTGATTGATTTTGAAAGCTGTCAATTGATTCACTTACGGCATTGGCAAAAACCTTTACATTTCCATGATTTGGCTCTGATAAATTTCCCCCTAAAATCAAATTTATGATTTTGGACACATTCATTGAGTATGGTCAAATCGCAATGAAAAAACTATCTAAATCCTCCCTGCAATCGTTAGTCCAATCGTCTGTCCAACTGACTGAATGAGCAAAAGGAGTCACTATAACCAGTGATTAATCACGAGTACAAATTGATCAAAACAAAGTTTATATGACCTTAGAACAAGTTTTGCTTTAGGAATCTTCACCAAAACTAGTTTCCGAAATACAAGTCATACAAAAACTACTTTTTACTTTACTAAAAGATGTTTCCTTGGTTTTTCTATAGCTCATTCATTTTTCTGTTCTTCGGTTTTCTTTTGACAGTCAGAACCCGAAAATTAGTATTCGGTCCGCTATATATACTATATATTATTATTATATATAGAGATTTTGTATTTTACGATTCAGAAGCCCTTCGATCAGCTATCAACCAATCAAGATAAGGTTATATTTAGTTGCTGTGAGTAGATACAAGTCTGCTATGTGTCCAGATATACACTCTTGTAATGATCGGCGAGGCTAGATGGCTGCCTCACAGTACAAAACAGGTTTATTAATCATGCTTTTTGTGAAGTATATGAGCAACTGATTCTCGATAGATTCTTTTGATGATATTGTCATTCAGAAGTCACCTTAAATCCAATGAGGGTTGATAAGTTTCAAGACATATCACACAAAGTCTATTGTTGTTTTGTAATTGCTGAATAGAAAATCTTTTTTTTTTGTAATTGCAGTAAGTAGGTATGCGACTTGTTTACTTGTAATTGTATCTCAGGTAACAGGAAGATATTCAAAAAACTGTAATTGCAATAAGTGTGTATTTGAACCTTTTAAATCTTATGTACCCTCGCCCCTGTCAATTTGAAGTACCTCACGAAAATGGAAAATCACAAATTGTCAAATACGAAAATGGGAATTTGCGATTTTGGCTTTTTGGAAAATGCAATTTTGCACTTTAGAAAATGGGAATTTGCGATTTTGGCTTTTTTGGAAAATGCAATTTTGCATTTTAGAAAATGAGAAAAACGCAATTTTGCACTTTAGAAAATGCAATTTTCGATTTTGTCCCTGCCTGTCCCCCCCCTGTCCCCCCCTCTGTCCCGGGGGGGGGGGACAGGCATTTCTTTTTACATTTTATACACTTAACTCTACTGTCCCCCCTGTCCCCCCCTATTTCCTAAAAACTTTAGATTTTATAATATAACACTTGATATACTATAATATGCTATAGTAGTTTTCAAAGTTGGGGGGGACAGGGGGGACAGGGGGACAACTTCAATTAAGTATTTGAAATAATTACGAAAAAACTGTCCCCCCCTCCGCAAAATAGGGGGGGACAGGGGCGGGACAGGGGCGGGACAAAACCTGTAAACCTTTGAAATGATTGAGAAACTCCTGTCCCCCCCCCTATTTCCGTCTTAGTCAAAATGTAAAATTGACATTGAAAATCCCATTTTCTAAAGTGCAAAATTGCGATTTTTGCTTTTTTGCGATTTTGGCTTTTTTGTGTGAGCTAGTGAAAACGCACTTTTAAGAAATATACATTTTTGTAACTTTCAATTTTACACTTTGGAAAAAGATGAAAATGCATTTTTTTGATCCCATCTCATTTCTCATTCTAATTTCCTTACCGATTAGTTTTCATATCGACAAAGCATATTAAATTTTACTGTGACAATAGTAACTAGATTAAAGAAGTCGCCACTAAAGTTGCTTGGACTCATACCAAAGAAACGCAAGGAATAAAGCTAGAGTGAAAGATCGCCACAAATTGGCCTTTTTCTCAAAACGAACCATAGTCGTAAAAATGGCCTATCTCAGATGTAGCATGCCAGAATAATTCAGATTTTGGAGTATGCTTGTAAGCCCAAAAAAGTCCCCCGATTTACAAAAAATGACCCTTATTTGTACGACCCCTTTCTTGTAAAAAACCTATTTTTAGGCGTTTTTTAACAACGATTACCTGCTTATGGGCTTAGAACAGGGTAAAGAGGTATTTAGTAGGCTTAGAGTATAGTTTTTGCTGTTTTTTTGGGTCTATCTATTGGTGGCTTTGACGGGGAAATTGGTTTGGAGTTTTGGTCTGAGAAGTGTCTACTAACTCAAGACACATGGTGTTTCTTGTAGTTTTCGGCTTGCTTGAAGATTTCTTGGTAGACCTCATCACGGCTGACAGGGGGGTAACCCCAACGGTGAAGTAAGATAATTAAATCGGCTTTAAGACCCGCTTTAATGTCATCTCGCTGACTCCAATCGGTGTATTTTGCTTTATCATCGACAACCTCTTTTACCTCGCTTGATAAAGAAATGAGCTTTTCAGAGGGGTAAGTAAAGTCATACTTCGTTGCTAGACTTGCTAGGATATCATAGAACGCTTGCTCCTCTGTGGAGATGCCTGGAATCCCTTTTTCGCAGAGCTGTTCATAGAGTTCGATAATATGAACTGAGAACTCTTCTAATACATTACTAATCAGCTTGGTGTCTTCTTTTCGCTCATTATATCGCTTGACCAATGCTTCAAAGCGCTTAGAGAAGTCGATTGATTTAGCTCGATTGGTTTTACCTGTTTCAGAAATAGCCTGATTGAGTAGTTTTTTTAGGAGTTCTACCTTGGTATGAGGTAATTTAACCTTCTTAAGTTTTTCGAGGTAGTCTTTATCGAAGAGATCAAAGCTACCTTGCTTTGCACCCATTTTTACAATTTCTTCTACACCATCACTTTTAAGTGCTTCGGCTATGAGTTGCTTGACTCTGGCATTCATTTGAGCCGTATCAGGCGCATCACCTTTGATGAGTTTGAAAAGGTATGAACGGACTGCAAAGTAAAAGTGAATTTTGTCTCTTTGTCCTTGATTAAGTTGATCGCTACCCACACACACATCATAGGCGAGTTTGAGTCGTTTAACCATGTTCATAAAGCCGTTCTTCTTGGCGACAGACTTAAGCATGAACTCTGCAGCTTCTTTTAGACACTGAATCTGTTGAGAAGGTACCTTGCTAAAGTAGGGGGTTTGGTCAAACTGATTAAACTCGGCATCCAGTAAACTCAGAGTATCAAGTACAACAGTAACTGAAGCATTAATGTCCTCGATATTTTCGTTATCGACCTTAGAATACTGAGCTAGGGCTTTGTCCATAGCTCGCTTAATACCAATATAATCGACAATTAAACCTTTATG
>CAKZRU010000043.1 GCA_937146725.1 uncultured Myxococcales bacterium | reverse complement strand
AGCGATGGAGATACAGATGAAACTCTCTCGGTAGCGATCAACGCCCTCAGTGAGCAAACGGGGGTGAAGGCGAAGGGAAAGAACAAGAGTGCGAGATGAGGTGTATTCGCTACGCAAACCGTGATCAGTCTTCAGAAAACTAGTGGATTGTATCAAAGTTAATTTATTTAATTGATATACACAAACCGGCTTGGTTGACCTCTTTAATTTATCAAGTTGGCAGTTGTTGATTTAGACGAGCTACAATAAGTATGAAATATGAAAGCTTTAATTAATAATTGACAGAAAACTATTCCAATCATGACTCTGCGACCACTACTCACCTTCTCTTTGCCAAGGATCTGAAAACTGAGGGTCGGTAACGATATATTCGTCATTAAGTGATAGTAAAAATGCCTTTAAGTCTTCGACTTCCTCGGGCAAAAGCTCAAGTTTTTTGATAAGCGGATGTTTATTGGGGTGTTGTCGTCCATCTCCAATATAGGGACCTGATTCGATGACTCTACCCCCCGCATTATAGTTCTGCAAAACATCATCTAAATTGGCTCCACTTCCATCATGGTAATAGGGTCTTGTAAAACTCAAGTTTCTGAGTGTAGGTACTCTATATTTTCCAATATCGTCATCTAAGCCAGTTACCTCAAAAAGCCCCTCTCGATCATTTGGGTATCTACCGTCATTGAGATTATACAGGCCGGTATTAAACCAACCGTGTCTTGCTGAAGGCTTGTCAGTAGTTGAATCTAAAACAGAGCTTTTAGGCTGATCAAAATCTTTTCCACCATGGCACTGTTGGCAGTCTAATTCTTCATTAAAGAGTATGAGACCTCGTTGAGCGGATAGACTTAAGGCATGCTCTTGTCCGGCAAGATAATCATCGTATGGAGATCTGTAGCTGTTGATGGCTCGTTCAAAACAGGCGATGGCAGTGGACAGATCTTCTAAAGTCAAGCGATCGAGTTCAAGCTCGCTAATAAA
Organism: uncultured Myxococcales bacterium; assembly: GCA_937146725.1. Taxonomy (GTDB): domain Bacteria; phylum Myxococcota_A; class Bradymonadia; order UBA7976; family VGTA01; genus CAKZRU01. The sequence goes on along the minus strand of CAKZRU010000043.1, from coordinate 8,310 downwards.
GTCCTTATAGATAGGGTCTTGATTTAAGTCAGCCATACGTTCTGTCAACAGACCCTCAAGCCCCATTTCAACCGGCATAACACCTAGTAAGGGAATCAATAGTTGAGTTTCAAGATGTTCGGGCTCAAGTGTGATCCAACCTAATGATGTACGAGTACTGACGTTAATCAAAGTTAAGGTGTTGCGTGGATGAACCTCTTCAGTGGCTCCTACCGCCCTAACAAAACCATCGGTGAAACCTTTGGCCTGTTCATGGCAAATACCACAGGATCTATTTTCATGCACTGATAGACGCCGATCATAAAAAAGATGACGACCTAGCTCTTGCCAAATCTGTGGATTAGCTAATTCATGTTCCGGCTGAACAGGAGGCGTATTATTTACTTCGCATGCGAGTATATTGATACTCAGCAGGATATAAAATACACCACGAAAGTTCATTATTGACGTTTAAGTATTACAAGGTCTACATCATTATTTGGCTCACCAATTAACTCAATGACATACGAGCCCCATGAGTGGAAGTGAGTGCGCTCATCAGTTATATCATCACATGAGGCATTCCAACTGAGAGGTCCGACGACCTCAGTATTACCATTGGCGTCTTCGATGCTAGCCTTTTGAGTAAAGTGAGTGAATAATCCTACAGTAATCGACCAGTCTGGTACCTCAAGCATTATGTATCCGGTTCCACTTTCTGGCAAGCGAACTGAATATGCGCTTGTTGTACTTGGTAAAACAAGTACTTGACCTGCAGACTCTCGCTCTGCGACAGCTGTGATTGGGGTTGTTTCGAGGTTGAAAAGCTGACAAGCTTGACGTGAGAAATTATCTTCTAGTCCCAAAGGTAGCTCTGGGCGTTCTGTATCATCAGTTTCTTCGCCGGCTATAGGTTCTTCGGTGCCAGCCACTGGTTCTTCGGTGCCAGCCACTGGCTCTTCAGTGCCAGCCACAGGTTCTTCGGTACCAGCCACAGGTTCTTCGCTGCCAGCCACAGGTTCTTCAGTGCCAGCCATAATTTCATCTTGATCAGAAGAAGAGGCTGTTTCATCAGTTTGTGTTTCACAGCCGAATATGCAGAATGAGAGTGACAGCAGAACTGAGCTGGAAAGGAAAGTAAGGTTCTTTATCATGAGCTTTACAACGGTCCATATTTTTGACGAATGACCTAAATATCGTATTCATATACGACTAGGATTAATTAAAGTTGACTTACATACCCCTTAAGGGTACTTGACCTATACCCCTCAAGGGTATCTGTGTCAATTCAGATATGCAATACAAAACCTCACAAAGAAAATTAAGTCACATGTACAAACTATCTTGGCTCGAATACTTTGGTAGTCTCGTTAAAGACTCTGTATTTGTTTATTTTTCTAACATCCGCTTACACTCACTGCTCGCTATCAGCATAATAATAAGTGGCTGTCAAATGGATCAAACTGTTGATGATGAACCGATTACAGTTGAGGTTAAGTTTGCTGTAAATGTAGGCCAAGAGTCATTTGAATGTGGACAGTCTTATGAAAACTTAGGAGCAACCCGAAGTACGGTTGCTTTTACTGATATGAGGTTCTATGTCTACAACGTAAAGCTCATTAATGATGACGGTCAATCAGTTGCTCTCAACTTAATGCAAGATGAAATTTGGCAAAATGGCATGGTTGCACTTTTAGACTTCGAAGATGGTTGTGAAAATGGAAATGAGGCACTCAATGCTAGCATCATAGGTCAAGTGCCCAAAGGACAGTATCAAGGACTGGAATTCTCCGTTGGTTTACCTCCAGAGCTTAATAGTCCCGAAACGATTCTTGAGGGACGAGGTAGTCCTCTCAATCTCAATGCAATGTTTTGGTCTTGGCGTTCTGGATATAAGTACCTTCGTCTCGACACCGATCTACCGTTTTTTAGAGTTCATCTAGGTGCAAGTGCTTGCGACGACGATTTCAACTGTGATGACTACAATATAGCATCATTTAGTTTTGATCGTTTTGACCACAGTTCTGAGCAAGTCTTACTCGACTTGGATACTCTACTAAGTGATTCTGACTTAACTCAGAATGCGGAGGGAACACCTCCAGGCTGTATGGGACAGCGAGATGACCCTGACTGTCAAAAAATCTATAAACACTTTAATTTAGGTAATGGTAATACCAATGCCTTTAGCATTACTTCTCAATGAGGATACTGTAAAAATGAAGCATTACGCTCGTGTACATAATATTTACCGTATCTTCACAGTGATGATCATTGTTTTCCTCACTGCTTGTCATGAAGATCAAGCTTCTGAAACTCAAGTGCTTAGCGGTATAGAAATACCTGCTTCCTTTCCTGCCCTTGGTTATCCAGAAGATAACGTACCCACCAAAGAAAAGATAAGCTTAGGTCGACATTTATTCTATGATAAAAAATTATCGGGAAATCAGACCTATTCCTGTGGGACTTGCCACCAACAAGAGTTCGCTTTTACTGATGGTTTGCCGCTTGCTCTTGGATCAACAAACGAAGAACATACCTTGGGGTCGATGTCTCTCGTAAATATAGGCTATGCGGCTACACTAGGATGGAGCAATCCAACTCTTGAGACCTTAGAGGCTCAAGCACTAATTCCAATGTTTGGAGAAGAACCAATAGAGCTTGGACTAAATGGCCTAAGTGAAGAAGAACTCTTGAGCAGATTTTCTAGTGATGAACAGTACAGGGGTATGTTTTCAGCAGCGTTTCCAAAGTCGGATGAAGCGATTTCTTTGAAAAATATCACTAAGGCCCTTGCATCTTTTGAGCGTTCACTCATCAGTGCTAATAGCCCTTATGATCGTTTTCTTTCAGGAGATCAAGATGCATTAAGTGATCAAGAAAAAAGAGGAATGGATCTATTCTTTTCGGAGAGATTAGAATGTTTTCATTGTCATGGCGGATTTAATCTAAGTGACTCAGTTGCTAGCCCAGATTTACCGTTTAGTGAAAAGCCATTTCATAATAATGGTATGTACAACGTAGGCGGAGAAGGCCGTTATCCTGGGAACCAAGGTGTATTTGAGCATACTCGAGATCAAGAGGATTTGGGACGATTCAAGGCACCAACTCTAAGAAATATTGAGGTAACAGCACCTTACTTGCACGATGGTTCAGTGGAGACCTTAAGTGATTTAATTGACTTATATGCCAATGGAGGACGCTTAATCTCCGATGGGGAAAATGCTGGTGATGGTACAGCACATCCAAATAAAAGTGCATTTATTGTTGGCTTTGAACTTGTTGAAGATGAGAAACAAGATCTACTTTCATTTTTGCTGTCACTTACCGATGATGAGTTTTTAAATAACCCTGAGTTTAGTGACCCTTTCATTGAATAGAAATACTCTCATAGAGTGGATAGATGAAATAATGATGCGGTATCTATTAAGAGTTTATTTAAGTTTTTGCCAGCGATCCTTATGTTTAAGCGCAGTACTATTTATTTTCCTTTGTGCCTGTGGAGAATCACAAGAACTTGAGTCGAGTAGTGAGGCGTCATTAGAGATTCCTCAGCTTTATCAACAATATTGTAGTTCATGTCATGGGGTCAATGGTGAGGGGGGAATAGGAAGAGCACTGAACCCTCCTCATATTTCAGAAATGAGCGAAGCTCAACTTTTCATGATGATTTACGAGGGGATTGGCACAGCTATGCCAAGTTTTAAATCAACACTAAGTACTGAACAAATTGCCGGACTAACCACTTATATTCGTTCTTTTTCCGATGATGACCTAGAATTACAAGAATCAGAGGAATGATATGCTTCTAAGAAGAATCAAAATATTATTGATTGCTATTACTACATGTTTATTTGTTGCTTGTGCCCCTAGTGAGCGTGCACTCAAGATTGCAAAGTTAAGCGGTGATGCAGCAGAGGGTAAAGTATATTATGAAAACAAGTGTTCACGATGCCATGGTACAGATGGTAAAGGGGGGCAGGGGGTAAATCTAATTGAACATCGAGATGGACATGATGATGCAGAATTAATAGATATGATTTTAGAGGGGAGCGGTACAATGCCGAGCTTTAATCACCTTGAAGATCAGGAGATTGCCGATATAATCAGCCATATTCGAGCTCTATGAATTGCTTACATTTATATTTTGGAAGATGATCTAAACTAAAAGTTTAAGTATTTATCACACAAAATGTACCTTCAATAAAAGTAAGCACAGGCCGTCAAATCCTCAGTTGTGAAAAGACTTATCTAAAGCTTATTATAAAGTTTATTCTTGCTTGCTCATGTAGTTGAACCTTTACTTAATCAATAGCTGAGTTGATTACTTGACTTAAGTTAATTGGTTAAACTTCATCATGAGAGGAAACTGCCGATGAGTAGTGCTGGACTTACGTTTGCATTTTTTATGCTTTCATTTTTAGTCATTGGTTTGAGTGCTGCTAAGTCGCAGAAAAAAACAGTGAGTGATTATCTCATTGGTGGACGAGAAATAAGACCATGGCTGAATGCTTTATCAGCAGCCTCAACAAACTGTAGTGGATTTATGTTTATCGGTTTAATTGGCGTGAGTTACACGCAGGGAATGTTCACTTATTGGTTTGTGATTGGCGTAATGCTCGGTAGCCTTTTGATTTGGTATCAATGGATTCCATCGCTGAGAGCAAGAGCAGGAGAATTAAAGGCAAACACATATCTTGATGTGCTTTTACCTCGTGAACCTTTGGAGAGAAACTCAAAACTTGCTTTAGATCGCTGGTTCGCCGGTGTGATTACACTATTATTTCTCTCTATTTATGCGGCAGCTCAGCTCAAAGCAGGCACCAAGGCAATGCAGAGCATTTTTGACTGGCCGCCTGAATTAGGTATTTGGATGAGCGCTAGCTTGATTCTAATTTACTGTTTGAGTGGCGGGTTTAGGGCAACGGTGTGGAGTGATGCTGCTCAATCGGCGGTTATGCTCATGGCTATGGGACTGCTGGCCTGTACTTCCCTTTACCATTTAGGTGGCCTACAAGCTTTGCTTGATAACTTACAAAGTCAAGACCCAGCACTTGCTACACTGTTTCCCTCCACTAAAGGTATTCTCGCTTCACTTGGAGCAGGCCTAACTTGGACTATGATTGGCATTGGAAGTTTAGGTCAACCTCATATAATGATTAGACCCATTGCTTTACCCTCAACGAGTGATGTACCTGTCACAAGACGTGTATTTTTCACTTATTATCTTGCTTTCATGGTCTTAAGCGTTCTTGTTGGCGTGTGTACACGAGCTTTGTTACCACCAAGCTTGGGTGTCTTTGATCATGAGCTTGCTCTTCCTCGCTTGGCAGCAGATCAGCTTCCCTCTGCATTGATCGGTGTGATTCTAGCAGGTATCTTTGCAAGTTCTATCTCTACAGCAGACTCTCAAGTTCTAAGTTGTTCAGCTATCTTGGGAAGAGACCTACGCAGTAGTCCCCAGCAGAGTGTGCGAGGACAAAAAATTGCTACATTCATTGTAATTGTGATTGTAGCCTTGATTGCGACTTGGGCACCGGCGAATGTCTTTACCTTGGTTATTTTAGCTTGGAGCGCACTTGCGGCGGCCTTTGTACCATTGGCAATCTTGAGCTGTTCAAAGGTAAAGATGAGTGCAGGGCACCGTTTGGCGATTATGGTTTCTGCTTTAGGCACTTTCTTGATTTTTCGTCAATATGGTTCGCCTTTTGGGTTGAATGAGCTTCTGTGTGCTTGGCTAGTCGCCGCAGTGACTTACAAGGTGCGCTAAACAACCTTAATCAATAAGTTATACATCTAAGTGGGCTTTGATGCTTATGGTATTAAAATTATAATTGATCTATCGGTTCTGGGTTAAGAAACACTTTGGCCCGTCAAACCCTGAAATAATAGAATAAGATTAAGACGTGAGTTAAGCCTCAGTTTGCTCGGTTTTAGCTGCTTGCTTAATCATTACATAAGCCACAATAAGGCCGACTATAATACCTTTAAGTAGATCGGTGGCGACAATTGCACTCACTGTGACTACAAATGGAACAAAGCTCACCATTCCGTTACGCCACATGGTTAAAAACAGCTTGGGGCTAGCAAGTTTAAATCCAGTTACTGTCAAGATCGCAGCAAGGCAGGCAAGAGGGATTTGGTTGATTGCCATTGGAAAAATAACTACAGCCATAAGCAAGAAAATACCGTGAATGACAGAAGAGTTACGTGTTTCACAACCGCTTGAGATGTTTACAGAGCTACGGATAATCACTGAGGTAAGGGGTAAGCCACCGCAAAAGCCGCTGACCATATTACCAACACCTTGTGCCATAAGTTCACGATTTGGTGGGGATTTTCTATTCTTATGATCGAGGTCATCGGTAGCTTCTAGATTGAGTAAGGTAGAAATACTAGCAACGATGCAAATTGTTAGGGCTGCTAACCATATATTGATGTTGGAAAATCCAGAATAATCGGGAGATGGTAGTTTAGCAACAAGCCCGCTAAATGTTTCAGCCATAGGAATATTGACAAGATGATTTTTTTGGAGAATCCATGCATCACCACTCATTAGAGAACTAATACCCACAGTACCAATGGCAACAAAGAGTGCAGGCGGAAGTGGGATACGTTTTAGTGGAGTAAAGCCCCAGCCCCATAGTACAGCTAAAGAGATCAAGCCAATTAAGGAAGCTCCACTGTGCATCTGGGAAAGGTTATCAAAAAATCCATCAGGCTTAAGGCCGAATAAAACAGGTACTTGCTTAATAATGATGATCAAGCCAATTGCAGCCAAGAGTCCTTTAATCACACTGTTAGGAAAATAGCGAACGAGATCACCTGCCTTTAGCGTACCAAGGATGATTTGGAAAACACCTGCTAAGATTACCGCAGGTAAGAAAGCTTCAAAGCCTAGTTGAGTAATTTGGGCATAAACAACTGCAATTAAAGCTGCTGCAGGTCCACTAACACTAGTATGTGAACCGCTTACCCATGAGATTACCAATCCCCCAACAATACCAGCAATAAGTCCACTAATCAGTGGAGCCCCAGAGGCTTGTGCAATACCCAAGCACAACGGAAGGGCTACTAGGGCTACAACAACCCCAGATAGTAAATCTTTGGGTAGAGTTTCCTTGAGTGGTTTTGAACTTGGATCAACAGTTCCCGATGCATCGTAGTTAATATTTTGATCTACAGACTCAGTCGTCATGTAACCTCCCTTTACAGTCATTAAATCAAGCTTAGATTGTTAGGTATAATAGAATTATTGCCAATCTAAAGTCACATAATTAGAACATTATACATAAGCGAATATAACTGTCAAACAGTTCACTAAAACCGAAGATTGTACACTTATTAAACAAGATAAAGGTAGATTCAGAGTATTTGTTTTGATGCTTAAGTGTCTGATTTAATTTGGATAGTTTTAAGGTAGGGCTTCCCTGTTTACTTATTTTATAACAGCGCAGTCAGAACTTTATGCTAAAGGTTTAAATGTAAAAAAATGTAATTTTTTTTTAGCAACGGGTAAAAATGAAGAAGAGCAAAAAATTTTAAATCAAATTAATGTAAAATCTAAATTTTCAAAAGGAGAACTTGTTGATTGTTATTTTCCAAATTCTTACAATAACAGTTTAATTTAGTAAATCATTTAAAGATCAATTTTATATTGACCTTACGTTATTGTTTTTTCAGCTGAATATTAACTAAACTTTAATGGTTTGCCGTATTTCGTTTCTACTAATTTTCCATCCCATACGGAAACATTTCCATTCACAATAGTTCCTGTTGGAGTGGCAGGTAATTTCCAACCATCGTATGGAGTCCATTTACAATTACTTGCAATCCAATCATTGGTAATTACAAACTCTTTATTCATATCAACTACAGCAAGATCTGCATAAAAACCCTCTTGAATAAAACCTCTTTTTTCTATTCCAAATAATTTACAAGGATTTTCAGATAGGAGGCTGATTACTTTTGATAATTCAATTTTGCCATCGAAGAAATGCTTTAACATTAAAAGAAAAATAGTTTGCACACCTGGCATTCCAGATGGGCTAGCTGGGTAAGTTTGCAATTTTTCTTCTATCGTATGCGGTGCATGATCTGAACCAATGACATCTACTGTTCCATCCAAAACACCTTTCCATATTCCATCCATATGCTCTTTTTCACGAACGGGAGGATTCATTTGCACAAAAGTTCCTTTTTTATCAGGCGATGTGTAACTTGCTTGTGTTGCATCTATCAGATCTTGGTACAGTGTGCGAAGTGTATCAAGTGTACCGTTGTCCCACAGTGCATTGGTTGCTTCAACATATGCATCCACATGTTCACTGACAC
>CAKZRU010000042.1 GCA_937146725.1 uncultured Myxococcales bacterium | reverse complement strand
GGATGGGTTAGTGGTGGTGTTTGTCGTTATGATGAACTATGTAAGCTGTTTGGCAGGGGTGATGGTGCCTGCTTGCTCACAGGAGAAACTGAAATTGGTGAATTATGCAACACCCATGCCCAATGTGTAGATACGGCGGCTTGTACGGGAATTAACGGACAATTTAGGTGCCTTGAAGCGGGCTGTGAGTTTGCTGACTGCTCCGATGGCTTTACCTGTATTTATGAGTTAAATCGCTCATATTGCTTACCAAGTTGTGAGTTTATGAGTTGCCCAAGCGGATGGAGTTGTCAATCAGAAGCAGAAGGACAAGTTTGTCGCCCCTAAGAGTTTATACTTTGAAGAAAGTTTGGACTCATGAATATCAAGGCTTTGATTGACTGTTTCTTGGTTAAGTCTTTCTGCTCAACAAGAGTTTATTTCTTCAAATCAGTCTTGCTTTTTTTAGTCTGGCTTATCGGTAATATCTGTGAGACAGACTCCAATGCCCTTTGCCAAAATGGTTTAGGAAAGTCGCTGTATCTTGCCTGACTACGCTCCCATAAAATCGTTCTCAACATAGGCAAGTAAAATTGCCAAAAGACCTGTCTTTGATTCACACTCACGCCTCTATTTCGCCTTGAAATAGAGTTAAGAAATGATAAGCCCGAATAAGAATACGTCCCTAGATTTTCGCGAATATCGCTTCCGTCAATACTTAAATGAAAACGATGTGAATGCCCCACAATAGATTCGGTAAGTAAAGGAATCTTATTGGGAATGTCTAGTAGTTTATAAATGTCTTTTAATTTATTAGGCGCATGCAAATGAATCTCTGCCAACACTTCTGTTTTTTGAGTCTTCTGCTTTTTTAGATCAGTGTCAGTCGCTTTTTGAGGCTGCATAATCGCAAACCAAAAGTAATAATATGGCGTATTTACCATAGGAAAGCGATCTTTAAACTTTGCTTTGATATGTAAGGTTGGCAAAACCTCTTGAGCTTCTTCATCACTTTCAATCAAGTATACTCGCCCATCACGATGCGCAAGTAAAAGGCTAGGTTTTTTAGGGAGTTCTTGATTAGGAAATTGCTTTTTATATAAACGTTCAAGCCAATGAGGTGCATCATCCTTATCATGAGGATCGGGTAAAAAGCGTCCGGACCATCCAGTCCAGTCAAGGCCAACAAGATTTTCTGCCCTCTGTCTTACGGCTGGCGGGGTTGGATCGCAAAAGGCATTGAACTCAAAAAACAAGTCTCCTTGTTGTTTGGCATGTGCTTCGAGAACATCTAAATCTGCCTCTGATAAGCCACCAAAAATCAGCTTAGAGAAGTCCATGTGTACATCGATTTCCCCCTCATCAAATAAGGTTTTCAAAAGCTCCGGATCTGTCGAGCTACTGACTTTGATCTGCTTGCCATCTTTTTCAATGGTTTGGGTAAAGTCCTCTCGATACACCCCGTAGGTATCAGCAATATAAATGAGGTCATAGGGAATACCTTGGTTTTGCTGTAAGTACTGAAGTGGGTAAGTATGACTGAGTCGGCGCTGAATATAAGGCTTAAAAGGTTCTGGGCCCGTATAATGCTCTTGAGTAGCCCATTCTTTTATGGGGGCTTGATTGCTTGTCTGACTTGATGGCTTGGTTTTCCCTTTTAAGCTTTCTTGAGCAAGTTCACTCAATCGAGTTTGAGAGTGATCAGCGTGTACAGAAATTGGTGGAGGTGGAGTCAACTTTAAGTGATTAAATGCCCAAATTGAAGCACTGTGCTCAGCATAATTATCATAGGGTACAGTATAATCAACTAAGGAAAGCTTCAGAGGCAATTTAGGTTGACTATACCAATATAAAGCGCTGATCCAAAGTGGTGCTGTCACAATTAATATAAAGATGAGAAAACGTCTTAATGAAGCAATCATTGACTACCAAATCCTTTACGAACCATTTCACCCCAACCATGATCTCCCTTGATTGCGCCCCAAATCCCTCTCAAGCGCCAGCTAAGCGTTAATTGCCGATAGCCAAGATTCTCTAAAAAGGCATAGGCAACCATTTGTGCAAGACTTTTCCAACCAGGATATAAGCCAAAGGTCAATTCCTCTAAAATTAAAGTCCCCACACTGATCATACTGCCAAAAAGCATGGAAACACTGATAAATAAAAGCATAAAGCCAATATCGAGATAGCCAATCATATAACTTACGGAAATCATGATCAGGCCTAATAATTCAACCAATGGACCGAGTAGCTCAAAGAAAAGAAAAAAGGGAAAAGAGACCATGCCAATAACCCCATATTTAGGATTAAAAAACATACGTCGATGTCTCCATAAAGAGTCGATGAGACCGCGCTGCCACCGATCTCTTTGCCTAGATAGAATCTGTCCACTTTCCGGTACCTCTGTATAACAAACAGACTCCCACACAAAGCGAATTTGATAAGGACGTTTTTCCTCTCTCAGTTTTCTGTGAATCCTCACAATGAGCTCCATATCTTCACCCACTGAATCAGAGGCATATCCTCCTGCCGCAATCACGACATCTTTTCTAAATAAGCCAAAAGCACCGGAAATAATCAAAGTGCCTCCGATGGCATTCCATCCGATACGTCCAAAAAGAAAGGCGCGTAGATATTCAACGATTTGAAAGTTAGCCCATATATTTTTGGGTAATCTGACCTCATCAATTTGGCCATGACTAATCGAACAGGCATTGGCAATGCGAATTGTACCACCTGAAACCACTGTTCGGCTTGGGTCCTGAATAAAGGGTCTAGCGAGTTGCAATAGGGCATTTGGCAAAATGAGAGTATCAGCATCAATGCCACAAAAGAGCGTATATTTAGCAACATTTAAACCGCAGTTTAAGGCGTCGGCCTTACCTCCATTATGCTTGTCAACAACCGTTAGATTTTTAAACAAGGTTGAGCGATAAATCGCTTTCACTTCTGCGGTTTTGACCTGATAACGAAAAATCGGTTCAACATGATAAAGCTGAAAGCGCTCAATCAATAAATTGAGTGTATTATCCTTGGATGCATCATTAACAACGATCACTTCAAACTCTGGATAATTCAGAGAAAGCAGGGCTTGCACAGAGGTTAAAATGGTTGCTTCTTCATTATATGCAGGCGCAATGATCGAAATGGGTGGTGTATAACGATCGGAAGAAGCCTCAAGTAAAACACTACGACTAAAGCTTAACTTTTCGACAAGTACTTCTCTAAAAGAAAGCAAGATCAGCATGGCATAGGCCGAATTAAGCACAAAGAAGTAACTGAGAAAAAACCAGTCTGTAAAAACGATGATCGACTCCATGATGATTTCCCTTGATTCATTTATGCTCGCGAAAGCTAAGACTAAAACTAACTCTGATTTATACCCAAAGCGGTGATTTCTGTGGTTAATAAGGCAGATGAACGCTCTTGTTTAAGCACTGTTGCTTCGCCGGTAGATGAGCGCTTAGGTAAAACGCGAACCGGCTGAGAGTTTAAGGCATTCATCACGGTTCGATCTTGACTCATAATGGCCTCATTTAACACTAGGCGAGCAATATCTCTTGCAAAGCGATCCTCCCCAAATTGCGAGATATAACTCAAGGCTTCAATCCCGCTTTCTCCAAGTTGTACCAAACTGTGAGCGCTATTGTTTCTTACCCACCACTGACTATCAGCTAAGCATTCGCATAAATGCGGAACAAGATTTATAGCGCGTAATACACCCACAGCCTTAGCTGCCTGAGCGCGCACCGGCCAAAAAGGATCTTTTAAACCTTTTTTTAATTCTGCCTCTGTTAAACTTAAGCGAGAGGTTGCCGCCGCCTTATAAGAAGCAACTCGAACCTCCATATCACTTGAATGTATCCCACGTCTCACCATAGGGATAGCTTGGCCTCGACCTGATTGTATCAAAGCTTCAATCATCACCGGCTTAAGTGTTGGAGATAACTGATCAAACAAGGTTTCTAGCTCTTCTTGAGTCAGATGTTGTAATTTTAACTCTTTCAGCAGGGTCACTTGTTGAGAAAACGAAAGCTTCAATTGTGACCTTGTCTCGGTCTGATAAGCACCTTTAATGTCAATATAATGGACAAGCTCATCTAAACCACGAATAGGTGAGACCCTAGCTAAAGCCCAAGCCGCATAAAATGAAACTGTGGGATGAGGATCACGAAGAAGTCTCACCAAAAGTTCTTCTGAGCTTTCAGTGCCAACACTGCGTAATAGTAAAACCCCCTCAAAACGACGCCACCACCACCACGATTTGGCCAATCTTAAGGCATGCTTTTCAATCGATAGAGCAATACTAGAAGCCCTTAACTGTCTCTGCTCTACTTCTCCCAAACGAGTAACAACCTGTTCAAAAGCATTAATCACCGATCGAAGTGAAGCTTCCTCTAAAAGTCTTTGAGCATCTTCAGCCTCAATTTTAGGATCAAGATCAGCATTTAAAAGCTTTAAAATACTTTGACGGGCTTTAGACTGCTCTTGCTCTCGCCGTGCATCCCATTTGGGTTTAATCCATCTTATCACCCCAGCAATAAGAGCAGCTCCCGCAATAAAAAAGAATTGAGCTACGATAATCCAAACTGCTAAGCGATAAAGTGGATCTCTAATGTATAAACTTAAATCTAAACTCATTGGTTTAATCCATATTCACAAAGCAATTTTCTTGATTTTTAAAGAGCTCATTGAAAGTATTATCCCCTGCTAAAATCGAAAGAAACTGCGGATAGATAGCTCGAGTCGATCTCGATTAAAACGCTCTTGGGCAATGAGCTGATTCGGTGGTAAAAACTTCACCCAAGAAAGTCCAAGATTCACACCGCTATAATCACTGAGTAAATGCTTAAGCTGAAGATAAAAACTTAGCTGTGGAGCTTGGCGGGCCGGGTCTACAAAGCGATCGTTTAAGGTTTCATAGCCATAGGTGACCCAAAGCTCACTGCGCCAATAATAGGTAAAATACCGTTCAATACGAGCTTGAGGTGTATAAAAAGTCTCTCCAAACTCTGGCTGAGTAATATATAAGAAAAGGCCCGCTTTCCATCCCAGTTGAGGATCGTTCCATGAAACTCCCGGCGTATATACTTGAGCTTGAGCAATCGCATATTGAGCATACCGATAAGTAAAGTGTAGAGCACTTTTTAGACTAGAGATCCGCCAAGATGGACTCAGTAATACTGAATATTTAGGGACAAAGCTAGGCTCTGAGGCCCATTCTCCCCAACATTCAAGGCCAAAGTTTTTAACCTGAAGATACAAAGGAAGCAGTAAGGAAACATCACTTGGAGCAATCGTTGGAAACTCTCTTCTTAAAATCCGAGCGCCCAAACCTGTTGTAAAACTATCCAGCGCTTGCGTTGGCTTATGCAAAGTATAGCTATAACTCGCATTAAGCATCTGCCAATCCCCCACATCTATGCTGGTGTAGGCACTTGATAAATCGACCCGATGTTGAGGTGGTGAAGCATGGGCTAAACTTTGACTCAATAAACCAAAACTTAAGAATATAAATATGCCAAATAGTATCCTATTCCATACGCATTTAGCCTTACCTATATCTCGCTTATACTCGATGACCTTACTCATGATGAAATACTCTTTGAACACAGAATAAAGTCTTAAGATAAAGCATGGACAACACGGGCCATTACTTCCGCCATGTTGTAAGGCTTATATATGAAATCGCTCGCTCCATTCTCAAAGGCTTTTTCGATAAGATCATCACGTTTAAGAGCCGAGGTCATAATGACCTTTGGCCGACTTTTTGTAAGCTTTTGTGAAGCTTCAAGTACTTGAAAACCATCAATAAAAGGCAAAGTACACTCGACCACGATGAGTTGTGGTGGATATTGTAGACGATCAAGTAATTCTATCGCTGCTTGCCCACTGTTGAGTGTGTTCACCATCAAACCTGCTCTTTCACTAAAATATCTTAAAAGATCGGAACTCGTTGGATCAGAATCCACAATTAACATTTGAGCGCCATGAGCGCTAAGTCCGGAAGCATTTTCTAAATTACTTCTCCACCAACCAAGGGTTAAGTCTAAACTATGGATTAAAGACCAATCCAAGCGTCTAAGGGCATCAGCTAAACTACTTTCCGGTGCCCTAACCCCTTGATTTAAAACAACGCCTGCCTTGAGCTCTTTTGAAATTGTAGCTCTTGCATGAAGCAGGAAAGTTTTGACCGGTTCTTCTTGGTCAATGGCCAAAGGAAAGGCAATTGTTGTTTCGTTAAGATTAAGCGAGGCTAAACTTTTAGGCATATGTTCTTGGCGTAATAATTCAAGCTCTTGGATCCACTGAGGCAGCCAAGGTTGGTCATTGCCTGTGCTCAATAAAACCACCCCGGTTCGCTTGGGTAAGCCTTGTTTTCCTTGCGCTTCTTGAATCACAGCTAGTCGCTTTAATAAGCCATCTTGTCCATCATTGCTTGAAGCGCTTCTATTGCGTAAAGCTCTGTTCAAAGTGATCACCTGATAACTTGTTGGATCACTTGGATATAGGAGTAAGTCAATCGCTAAGTGTTCAGCTCGGGCTAAAATATGAGTACGTCGGGCAAAAACACTCATTGAGATTTTAAGATGACTCGCTCTAGAACGAGCCTCTTGGGCCAGATCAAAGCCATCCCAAGGACCGACATATTCGGTGAGAAAGCACCAGTGAAAATAGTGTTCACTCACTCTATCTAATAAGGCTTGTGGATGCTTAAACCACATAATTTCAGCACCAAACTGCTCTAAAAGTTCGCCCAATTCAGGGTGATCATTGCGTAAAGTTGTCACACATGCGACTTTAAATTGTGTTCTATGAGTCACAGAGCGACTGAGTAATTCCTTACATAAAAGGTCTTCAGCCGCGTAAAAAACCTCTTCTATGGACCCACCGGCCGGTGCTGAAAATTGTAATGCACTCAGAGCATGCTGGCCTTGACTTAGATAATTACTCAGCAGCTGGCTAGACTGAGCCAAACGCATCCAATGAGGATCTTTGGCGACTCGAGCCCAACGCCTCATTCGCTGTGCAAATAACGTGACTAAGTAATGATCTATTTCCGGTTGAGCTAAAAGACGTTGAAAGTGCTCCACCTCCACTAAACTCGCTCTTAAGTGAACTTCTGACCACCAATTATCATTGGGTCTTTCTTCAATGGAAAAGGGCGCCAAACGGTAAAGAGTCACAGCAAGCTCAATTAGACCTTCTTCACCATAGAAAAAAGCTGAGGTTTGATTTTCACCAAGTTGAGTTCCTTTTTTACCCTCTGGCCATTGTGAGAGCCAAATCAGAATCTCTCCATCAGGCCTTAAATCGCTTAAGGCTTGTAGCCAAGATCGAGGCGGTAATTCAAAAGCTAAAAAGATCGAAGCTTCTTTCACTTGATTGGTGAGCAAAGGCTCACAAAACTCAACCAAATCATTGACTCTATCCCGCATTTTAGGTCGAGAGTTCAAAGAAACATCTAGCTCTTGCCCACCTCCAAAAATAAAGACCTGTGGCGTTTCATAAAGTTGTGCTAGGCGCTCAGGCGCTAAAGTTCTTGAAGGTATTTGTGCCAATTCACCACTCGCCACATGAGGCGCTAAACTTGCCGATGTACTACGCTTAGTTGCTGTGGATGAATTGGTAGCCAATTGATTACTTACATCTGATCTTAAGGACCAAAGATGTTCAGCGGGTGAGTTTGAATCAGCCGAGACTTGATGCACGGGTGCGGTAAAGTTGACGCTGCTAATCATTTGAGTGGGTGGAATGCTAGGCGCAATACTGGGGCCATCACTTGCTTTTAGACCTGTATATGGGGCGCTAGAGTTAGACTGTGGACGCCGTGATCCGGTGGGTGCGTTTGAGGCAGTTGGAGGTAGTGAGGACGGAAAGGGCGCAACAGATGTTTGTGCCGGTCTTTGAGCTTGTGGGGATTTACTCCAAGGTGGCTCAAGATCTTGAGGCGGTTGAGACTTAGCCTGCTCAAGACTTTGAAAGCAAGCGGAACACCTTACTCGATCTTGAGCATTTAAAGCACCACAGTTTTGACAATACAAGCTCATTCGTAACCTATGCTAACCCTATAAAAAACTGAAACATGAATTCAGTAACTAACAAACACTCATCTCGATCAAAGTCAATGTAGGTTAATGTATGTAAACATTGGAAGCAAGCGATATCAAAGTGAGCACAAGAAATTTATTTTGAAGCGAATGATTTATAAAGTCAGTATACTTTATTGCGAGCTTCATAAAACTTAGTTAGCTTCAACACGAACTTTATCACCCTTTTTAGTTTAAGCGATCTGCATGAAATCGAAAGAGCCTA
Source organism: uncultured Myxococcales bacterium (assembly GCA_937146725.1). GTDB lineage: Bacteria > Myxococcota_A > Bradymonadia > UBA7976 > VGTA01 > CAKZRU01. The sequence goes on along the minus strand of CAKZRU010000042.1, from coordinate 72,484 downwards.
AATCCTTTGCCGCTCAACAAGTTCTATTAGAACAAGCATATTACCCAATTCCAACGGAAAGCGCGACTTTAAGTCGATTAATTTTTGCGGGCATTTCCATGTATTTGGTGTGCTTAGCCGGAACGATTGCATTTTGGTTTTTAGGTGAAGGTGCTTGGACTTGGGGGCAATGCCTATATATGGTGTTAATCACCATTACCACGGTGGGTTATGGAGAGGTTATTCCGGTTTCAGAGAGTACTGAGGGTCTGATTGTCACCATGATTGTGATGGTGGGTGGTTTAGGGGTCAGCTTTTATTTTCTTTCAGCTTTGACCGCTTTTATTATTGAAGGCGATTTAAGGGAAGTGATGTGGAGACGCAGAATGGGTAAAAAGATTTCAAGCCTTAGTGGCCACTATATTGTGTGTGGAGCGGGAGAAGTGGGACACAATGTAGTCACAGAACTCTTTCAGGCCGGTCGGGAAGTTGTGGTCATTGATTATGTGGAAGAAAACTTGGCGACCCTGAGTCGACGTTTGGGTGGAGAGGTCATGAGCTTGGTGGGTGATGCTACAGAAGATGAGGTGCTTTTGGCTTGTGGTATTGATCGTGCTGCTGGTGTAGTTGCGGCTTTAAAACAAGATCGCGATAATCTTTTTGTGGTTGTCACAGCCAAGCAACTCAAGTCTGAATTAAGGGTGATTTCACGAGCAACCAATGAGCGTTCTGCTTCTAAGATGCGTAAAGCCGGTGCGGATGCGGTCGTATGTCCGAACAGCATTGGTGGTATGCGTATGGCTTCGGAGTTATTGAGGCCAGCGGTGGTTGGTTTTATTGATCTAATCGTGAGAGATTCCCAAAATAATCAGCTTTCGGTTGAAGAATTTTTGATTCCCCCAAATAGCCCAATCGAAGGCCGAATCCTCTCCAAGTCAGGTATTCGACAAGTTAGTAACAGCTTGGTGCTGTCTATTGTTCATGAAGGGCAGCAGTTTTTTAATCCTCCACCCAATCTTAAATTGCTTTCCGGAATGACCATTGTTGCTCTTGGCGATTTGGATGAACTCTCATGTTTAGGACGTTATATTAATGGGCATGAGGTTGTTCCTGCCAAGCAAGCTTATCTTGCTAAAAATCGTCCTTCTTCATAAGTCCTTTGAAAAGTGAATCCATAATGGAACAGTTAACGATAGCATTAATCAGTGGTCTGGGCGCAGGTTTAGTCGCCATCTTTGCCACTCTTGCGATTGAACGCTTAGGCGGACGTCTTGGGGGAATCATTGGTACCTTGCCAACCACAATTATTCCCGCTTCTTGGGGTCTTTGGTACCAAGGGCAAACCGAGCTCAATCCACAGGCATTTGAAGCATTTTCTATGGCCATGTATGCCGTACCAGCCGGCATGTGCTTAAATGCGATCTTTTTATGGCTATGGCGAGTCATTCCGCAAAAACTGCCCACTATCGTTCAGCAAAGCCAAACTGACTCAAGGTCTTTACACAGGGCTTTGGCTATGATGAGTCTAATCACTCTGGGCTTATGGTTTATTGGTGCCTTTGTTTGGGTAAGTCTTTCCAAACATTGGCTCATCAGCCCTGACTTACACCTTATGAGCGCTCAGTGCTCACTTTTGCTGATTATCCTCATTGGAATCGGAGCGACATATCACACTCGGCCAGCGCCTAAGGGTAAAAAAACAACTCAGCTTACCACGCTGATTTCACGTGGTCTTTGTGCGATGCTTGCGGTCATTATTGCTGTTTTAATCGCTAAATCCGGTGCCTCGACCTTTGCTGGAGTGGCCTCGGTCTTTCCGGCCATTTTTTGGACCACCATGGTCAGCTTATGGTTGAGCCAAGGACAAGCAGTACCGGCTGGTGCAGTCGGCCCCATGATGCTTGGCTCAAGTAGTGTTGCTATTTTTGCGATTGTTGCGCCCTATACTTACCAAACATCGGGTCCTTTTTTAGGGGCACTACTGGCCTGGTTCACTGCTCTTTTAGGGGCGGCTCTTCCAAGTTATGCATGGATTCAGCGTAAGGTATAAGTAGTGCTTTATGATTACAGTACATCACTTTTTTGGCTAAAATTGAGAGAGCATTGAGTAAAAGACAAGCTTACTTTAAGATGAGCTTTCTCAACCCTGCTTAAGTCCCCTTAAGTCCCCTTAAGTCTCATTTATTTCATGATTTATCTATGGAGCTGATTCATGTCTCATTCATCAATTAATCACTTGATCTCAAAGCTGTCACTTGCAGTACTTTTAATTGGCCTTTGCTTGGCTTTTAGCGCCTGTAATAGCAAAAAAGAAAAAGCTCGTGGTGGCTCATGCAAGGCGGATTCTGACTGTATTGCCGGCTGGATTTGTGAGGAAAACTTTTGTGTGCAAGGGCAGCGTAGTGCCGCTGAGATTGCCGCTAAAAAAGAAGCTAAACGCAAAGCTAAAGAAGAAAAGCGCAAAGCCAAAGAGGCTAAAAAACGCCAAACTAAAGCCGGAGAAGGTCGCTTACATGCACGCATTTGTCCCTTCTTTAAAAATACCGATGATGCGGTTGCTACACTTGTGGCTGTGAATAAGGAAACCAAACGTCGTCATCTGAAAAGCCTTCATTTAGAGGTCAACACAGGTTCGGTTAAAGACCTCTTTACTTTTTATTCGCTTCCGGTGGGAGAATATGAAGTGACCGCTCAATATGGTGTGCAAGTAAATGGCGTTTTTGACACCCATAATCTGAGTTGTGATCCCAAGTCGACCGATCGTGGTTGTAAAGCTGGTACTAAGCGCATCGTAAAGGTTGAATTGGCTAAAACCACGCTCGAGGAAGATCTCAAGAAAAAATACCCTTGCGACTGGATTGCTGAATAATTACAAAACCTTAACTACAGACTACGGGCAATTCTAAACCCTAAGCTAGTAATTCTTAAGCCCGGTGCCCCCCGACCGCGAAAAGCGACTCGAGCACCATCTTCCTCAAAACACCAGCTTCCGCCTCGAATCACCCGAGCGCTTGGAGTGTGCATATAAGCATGCGCTTCACCCTGTGGATCAAGCTGCGATTCGGCATTATATTCTCTCAAGGCATCATTACACCATTCCCAAACATTGCCACTGAGATCATAAAAGCCCCAGCTATTGGATTCTTTGCGAGCGACTGTTTGCAATTTATCGACTTGGGCCCAAGCGACTCGATGTGCTTCATCGCTGCCCGCAAACTTATAATTTTGCCGAGCGCGTGCACAGTACTCCCATTCAGCCTCAGTGGGTAAGCGATACCCAGCACAATCAGGCTTAATGGCGACTTCTGGTCTTGCTCCTGAATCGATCACATAGACCGGAGGCAGGCCTTCTAGTTCAGATAAGGCATTACAAAAACGAATGGCATCAAACCAGCTGACTCTGACTACCGGATGACCGGGCGCTTTGATATGACTAGGATTTCTAAACATCACCGCTTGATAAAGTTCTTGAGTGACCGGTACACGCGCTAGCTGAAAGGCTCGACTCATCACGACTGTATGCTGTGGCGTTTCATTTTCTGCCCCATATGGACTATTGATATGTGTACCCATTTTAAAGCTACCCGCCGGTACGCAAAGCATAGAAAAAGCGATATTACGTACCCGGTGAATATCCTCGGGCAAAGGCTTAGGCGCCAGAGCAGGAGGGGCCTGCGGATCAAAGTTTTGCTCTAACTCTTGTTCGGGAGATAAGTGAGCCTCTGGTGGTGTAGGCTCAAGCTCTTTTTCAAGACCAATTTGGGTTTTAATCCATGCAAATAAGCCTGTTTTAGCTTTAGGTACATTCGGACGAGATTGAGCTTGATACTGATCCAATAACTGATTGACTTCAGCTCGCTTTTGCACCGCCATCTCTTGCTGTGCCTTTTCACGAGCCTCTAAAACTTTGGCTTGTTCTTCCGGATCCCATTCTAAGGGCAAAGGTGCCGAGATTGCCTCAACAAACTCATCATCTTCGGATGGCGCAATAAAGAAAGATCCGCTTAATGGAAGCTTAAGACCAACGGTATCCGCATATTGAGGTGGTTGTAGCTGATCAAGATCTGCGGGGGCAAATTGAGCACATAACTCTCTGAGTCTGCGCAGGCTTACCGAGGTTTCCACCAAGGTTTCAAAGCGCCTAAAAAAGGGAAGCGCATGGTGTAGATGCCCAAGACTCGCAAAAAGCTCTACCAAGTTAGACCAAGCCTCTTCATATTGGGGATTACATTCAATGGCGAGCATAAAGTGCGCCTTTGCATCACCAAAGCGCTGGGTTTGAAAATAAAGCACGCCCAAGTCATTATGAACACAAGCATCAAAGGGATTTTGATCGAGTAAGTTGAGTAGACAGTGCTCTGCTTGGGCAAACTCTCCTCGACGCATCAGTTCTTCGGCGCGTGCTAAGTCAGTAATTTCCGGCTCAAGTGTAAAATCCAGCGGTTGGTCAATATCAACCGATAAGGACTCAGCTTGGAGTCCACCTGTTTTTAGCGGTTCTTTAACCAAGTTCACCAAAGCTGTGGGTGCAACCTCATCCTGATCAAAGGGAATGGGTGGAGGCGTTTCAAGCGGATTGAACTCATAGTCCTGAACACGCTCATTTTTACCCATTTGCCTCAGTTCAGCTAATTGAACTGGGCTCAAAGTCGCCATCTGTGACCCACCAAAAGTTAAAGGGCTGAGCTCTTGTTTGGGATCAACATGATACACGCCTAAGCCACGTTCAATTAAGGCCAAAGAGCGAGCGATTTGCCGTTCAACCAGCTTAAGTCCACTCGCTTCTGGATAGCGTTGCAAAGCGCTATTGAGCTGTGATTTTTGCTCAATATTTAAATGATAAAGCTGACTCATTAATCCGGTAATGCTTAAATCCAAAGTACGTTCCGGTCCAAGATCAGCAATCGCTTGTAATAAGCCACTTGGTAAACGCCAATCGTTTTGGTGGCTTTGAGCCAATGAATAACCTGCTAGGTTTGTCGGGGCTGTCATAGGAGACGAAACCAAGTCTGCTTGAGCATGATTCTCTTTTGAGTTTTTTTGGGGCTTGTTTATCTCTTTTTCGGCATTTGCCCTTTGCAGCCGATCATCTAACAGACTTTGACGCCATAGTTGACTCTCTTGAGCAAGTTGAATGAGTTCTTGGTCTTGGGGACAAACCTCAGCGGCTCTTTTAATCCCATTTAAGGCCTCTTCCACTTTGCCTTCCGAACATTTGAGCAATGACCAATATAAACTCACTGCCGGATCGCGCGGTGCTAGTTTTACAAGTTCTTTTAAGACTTGTCTGGCCTCCCCCCAATTTTGTCCCATCATATGCTCAATCAATTTACTCTGCTTGATCAGCCATTCAGTTTTGGCTTCTGCACTGAGCTTAGGAAGCATTCTTAAGCTTAAGGCACTATGTGAGACCTGTTCGATGATCAGTTTTTCAGCATCGTTTTTGTTCTTACCTAAAGTTCTGATCAGCTGTTGAGCACCACCGGCAGAGATATTTAGAGCCTGCCATTGACCACGATAAGCTTGCGCTTCGTCACTACTCACAATTTGCTTGTAAATTAAACGAGTAAGTACATCTCGCTGGGCTCCACATTCGGCAACTTCAATAATCCTAAGCCACCATTCTTGGGACTGCGCTTGCTTTAAATCCCTACAAATTGTGCCCAAAAGTTCTTCAAACTCATCATACTCTTTAAGCTTACGCTCTAACTCGGGTGCTCTTAAATGAAGTGCCTCTCGTAGGCTTTCTTTAAAAAATGCATTAAAGTGTCTAAGACCAGGCGTTAAGCTCTCTACGAGCAAGCGAGTCGCTAGGTTCATTCCTTCGGATTTCGTTGCCTCATGACATAAATAGCGTGCTGATTCAGCAAGTGAATAATAGGATATTTGACTCATGCTTAGGCCTATCTTAGCAACAAAGTAATCACTGATGACTAAGTCTTATAACAGATCTATTTCATCTCAGCAAAAAGACAGCTTAAATCCACTGCATTCCCAAGGCTAATATCACACTGACGACTAGACCAATCGTTGCTTTAAGCAAGTCCTTGACCATCATGTTCCAAGGACTGATTGAGCCCGTCTCTAACTCTTCGGAATCATGATTAGCCAACTGTACATGATACGCAATTTCCCGGCCGGCTAATAAGCCTAAAAACACCCAAGTCGTACTCATGGGCATATTACTATATTCTTTGAAAAAGAGGATGACCAAGCCATAAACAAGGTTAATCAAAGTCGCCTCTCGCACATCGCTTGTGCCTGATTTTTGATCAACGATTTCTTGAACCTTGCCCCCTCCTTCACGCATAATCAGCAATTGCATTGCGACCATGGCAACCAAACCAATAAGTAACCATGAAAAAGATAGAGTTTGCTGTCCAGCTTGGCCTTCTCGTGGAAAATAAATAAAGAGATTTGCTAGATCTTGAATCAACCATTGGCTCCACAAAAATGCGGTGGTAATCCATTGAAAAGGCACCCACCAAGGATCCAGTTGAGTCTTGGTCTTTTGTTGGGCTAAATAGCCTTTGACCAACTTAAAAGTCACCAAACCTACCACTAAAGCCAAGGCATAACCAAAGAGTGACTTGGTCACCATATCCACAAGGTTTTTAGGCGCAAAAAAAGTAAGGATTAAAAAGGTTGTACTGACCGGTAGCCCAAGACGGGTTAAAATCAACAGAGCTAAGGGTGGAACAATACAAAGCGGTCCATAAAGTTCGGCTGCTGTATTGGGGTCAAACGGAAACTTATTCAGACGACCATAGGCCGGATCTCCACCACTTTTTAGCCAGCCATACAATAAAACAACTGTGAGTATTCCGGACACAAAAAGCCACAAACTCTGCCAAGGTCGTTGGCGATTAGCAGCAATAAAGGTTCCTAAAGTTTGAATAGCATCATTGGCGACGATTGCATATGCAGATAGCAAAAAGCCAATAAGCATATAAATATGGTAATCAATCATAAGCATTAAATCCTAAACATTTTGAGTACTTTTGGCTTTTAAGTTTGTTCAGAGCTCACTCAATATCAACTAAAGTAGATGATATACACAGCCTTTAGCTTGCTCTTGAACACTTGTAAAGGAGATTTAGTAAATTGATTATCCATTATTTAAATTACTCATTCTTTCTAAATACATAAAGCATAACAGCAGGTATAAATAAGTCATCAATAATGGAAAATGCATAGACTAACAGTTCGATTTCGAGTACTTAATCACCGTTGCAGTCAATAAAAATACCTGTAAACAAGAGATCAAAACTCACTTATTCGATAAGGTTGTGCTATATTCGCTAAATCTGTTATGTAAAAAGCTAAAATCATTAAATAGGTATTGGACCAATGCAAGTATTAGGGTGTGTAAAGAGTCTTATTCAACAGCTACTTCTCTCCCTGTTTTTTGGCCTGCTCATGATCAGCCCTCCAACCGATTTACTCTCGAGTTCATTTACTTTTAAGTCTGCTTTGGCCAAAACAAAAAAACAAAGTAGTAAAGCCAAAAAGAGCAAGAGTAAAAGACCTAAGAAAAAGTCTAAAAAAGCGAATAAGAAAAAGTCCAAGAAAAGATCTAAGAAAACCAAAAAAAGACGAGCTAAGCGTCAATATTATCGGGTGTTCAAAGGTGAATCTTGGTCTGGGATTGCCAAAAGACTTAAGGTTAAAGTGAAGTCTCTAAAGCGTTGGAACCGCCGATATAAAAAATACCGACGACCTCCAGCCGGTAAACGACTCGCCTTTTATGGACCGCTCAGAAATACCGAGTCAGTGGGGCGACCTAATCGGGGCTCACTTAAACATGGTGTACATCTTGACCCTGATGGGGATGGTTTGGGTAAAGGTTATGCCGTATCTATGCATAGACCTGATTTATGGGGAACCCCCGAGCTCGTCAAGCTTATTAAAGATTGTGGCTCATCCTATCGTCGTTATTTTTCTAGAAAATATGCGCCAATTCCCATTGGAGATCTATCAAGCCGAAAAGGTGGCCGTTTAAAATCTCATAAATCTCACCAAAGTGGCCGTGATGTCGATGTGGGCTTTATGAGAAAAAACCCCTTATCTAAAGGCTATTTTAAAAATACCACTGCGCGACAAATGAATATGTATGCTCAATGGGTGGTACTCAAATGCTTTTTAGACAGTCCCAAAACTCAAATGGTATTTATTGAGCGTAAGTTGGTAAAAGCCCTTAAGAAATATATCAAACGTATCTATAAAAAGCGCAAAAAGAAGCTGAATAAGTATCTTAGCTTTTTTCCGGGTGGTAAGCATAAAGCGATCTACCCCGACCAGGTACACAAAAGCCATATGCATGTGCGTATACATTGCCCTAAAGGTGACCGGCTCTGCTCTCATTAATTTACTTAAAACCTTGTGATCGGTGAGCGATCTATTGATCTCTAAGAAAGTCTAAAGATGTCCAATTATAAATGGCTCAGTATCATCTACACCTTGGCGTTAACCGCTTGTGCAGGTGGTGAAGAGGTAAATCCTGTTTTGGCCGGTGAAATGACCAGTGAAATGGCTGGCGAAATGGCCGGTGAAATTATGTTAGCCGGTACCATGATGCAGGCCGGTACCATGATGCAAGCCGGTACCACGATGCAAGCCGGTACCACGATGCAAGCCGGTACCACGATGCAAGCCGGCACTACGATGCAAGCCGGCACTACGATGCAAGCCGGCACTACGATGCAAGCCGGAGAAATGGCTGGAATACCTATTGAGGCTACCCCTGGCTGTGGCGATGGCATGATTGGTCCCCAAGAAGCCTGCGATGATGGCAACTTACAAAATGGTGATGGCTGTAATGTGCAATGCCTGATTGAAGAACAATCATATTGTGAGGGTGAACCTAGCCAATGCCTATCCAATGTGGGTGTAATCAACTGTGGCCGAACCGCTCAATTTGGTACCGGTAGTTATCAGGGTAATACCGAAAATTGTGCGTCTGATTGGCCTACGGTTTCAGGAGGCTGTGGTTTAAATAGAGCAACTCGTGGCCCCGAGCAAACACTGACTGTTTCTGTGCCTGCCGGACAGGTTCTTAGTGCTTCGCTCAGCAATGTGGGAGCTGGCTTTATTCAACCACAGTTGTGGTTATCTTTAAGCGAAAATGACCCTCAAGAGGGCTGTAGCCAACTGAGTAGCAGCCAAGTATCATGGCATAATACCGGCTCATCGACCAAAGAGATTATGCTTGCGGTTGATGGCAAGCAAGAAGATGAATTTGGCTCATATCAGCTTGATATCGAACTCACAGAGCCTTCGCCGAATCAAGGAGAAAGCTGTCAACAACCCTTTGTGATCGATAATGGAGGCTTAATTACCGGAGATACTAGTCAATCAGCCAACTATTATGGTGGTATGGAAGGCATGTGTATCCGCTCGGGTGGCCTATGGGGCTATAATGCCGGACCCGATCACATTTATCAGATCAATGTACCTGCCAACGCAACTTTAAGCGTGACTTCTAGTGCTGATGGTTGGGATCATGTGGTTTCAATCAATAGCGACTGCAGTGACTTACGTCGTAGCTGTCTTGCTTGGGATGATTATGGTTCGGTTTCAGCGCGAAATCGTGGCCCCACCGCCCAAAACTATTTTATTGTGGTTGCAGGCTTTTTTGAAGATGGCTTTGGCCCTTATGAACTTGAGGTATCCGTCAATCTTCAATAGCTTTGATCCCTTAAGTCCTATTTGGGCCCAAGAGCGAGCTCAATAAAATCTAAAAAGCCCATGCACAGAGCACAGGCTTTAAAGCTTTTGCTGATGAACGACTCACCAAGAGTCTTAATCAGCTAAATAAGATGGGATTTAGGCGATCTTAGAAGCCCATACCACCCATGCCACCCATATCAGGCGCACCACCACCAGCACCCTTAGGCTCTGGCTTGTCAGCAATCATTGCCTCGGTGGTTAGCATTAATGAACTCACGCTTGCAGCATGACGAAGTGCATAACGAACAACCTTAGTAGGATCGATAACACCTGCACCAATGAGGTCTGTGTATTCGCCGGTTGCTGCATTGAAACCAAAGTTTCCTTCGCTCTCTTTAACCTTTTGAACAACGATTGAACCGTCAACACCGGCATTCTTAGAGATTTGGCGAAGAGGTTCTTCAACCGCACGACGAATGATGTTAACGCCCATGCCTTGCTCAGCTTGTAGGTTGAGTGAATCAAGAGCCTTAGCTGCACGAATTAAAGTCACACCACCGCCAGGGACGATGCCCTCTTCAACAGCAGCACGAGTAGCGTGAAGAGCATCTTCAACGCGAGCACGACGCTCTTTCATCTCGGTCTCAGTGGCCGCACCAACCTTGATTACCGCTACACCACCAACAAGCTTAGCTAAGCGCTCTTGTAGCTTCTCGCGGTCATAGTCTGAAGTGGTTGACTCGATTTGGGCACGGATTTGACCAACACGACCTTCAATACGAGCTTGATCACCTGCACCGTCAACAAGAGTAGTGTTGTCTTTGTCGATAACGATCTTTTTAGCGGTACCAAGAGTCTCGATGGTAGCATTCTCTAGCTTAAGGCCAAGATCCTCTGAAATGACCTCACCACCGGTAAGGATCGCAATGTCTTGGAGCATTGCCTTGCGACGGTCACCAAAACCAGGCGCTTTAACCGCTGCAACCTTAAGATTACCACGAATGCGGTTGACAACAAGAGTTGCTAATGCTTCACCATCAACGTCTTCTGCGACGATGATTAAGTGACGACCGGTTTGAGCAACTTTCTCCAGGATAGGAAGAAGGTCCTTCATGTTTGAAACCTTCTTTTCACAGATCAAAATGTATGGGTCTTCTGCCTCACACACCATTTTCTCTGCATCAGTCACAAAGTATGGGCTTAAGTAACCACGGTCAAACTGCATACCTTCAACAGTCTCAAGAGTGGTCTCAAGGCCTTTGGCTTCTTCTACAGTGATCACACCATCTTGGCCAACCTTATCCATTGCCTCAGCAAGAATATTACCAATGTCAGTGTCACCATTTGCTGAAATAGTACCAACTTGTGCAATATCATTTGAAGACTGAGTTGGCTTTGAAAGCTTATCAAGCTCGGTCTCAATCGCTGCTACAGCCGCGTCGATACCACGCTTGATGTCCATTGGGTTATTACCCGCAGAAACAAGCTTTACGCCCTCACGATAAATCGCTTGTGCCAAAACAGTCGCAGTGGTTGTCCCGTCGCCAGCGATATCATTGGTCTTAGAGGCAACCTCTTTAACCATGGCAGCGCCCATGTTCTCTAGCTTGTCCTCAAGCTCGATTTCTTTAGCAACGCTCACACCATCTTTAGTCACAACTGGTGAACCAAAGCTTTTAGCGATCACTACGTTACGGCCCTTTGGACCAAGAGTAACTTTAACTGCGTCTGCAAGGGCATTTACGCCACGAAGCATTGAGCTACGGGCTTTTTCTGCGAAGATAATATCTTTTGCGCTCATAATTTATTTCCTGTGTCTTTGTGTAATGAGTGAATAATAGGTGTGAATTAGCCTTCGATTACCGCAAGGATTTCGTCCTCGCGAATAATGATGAACTCTTGGCCTTGAACCTTGATATCAACGCCACCATACTTACGGAAGAAAACACGATCTCCAACTTTAACCTGTGGAGCGCGAACTTGGCCGTTATCCATAGTCTTTCCTGGGCCAACAGCGATAACTTCACCTTGGTGAGGCTTCTCTTGGGCATTGTCAGGAATAATAATACCAGAAGCAGTTTGAGTTTCGGCCTCTAAACGCTTAACGACAACTTGATCGTGAAGGGGTCTTGCCTGCATGACCATTTCTCCTCTCAGCTCATTTTTGAACAGTGTGTGAGTAATAATTTATAAGTATGAGTTAATTGCCCATCAATGGGGCGCGTTGTGAAGTTAAGCACCTAAAAAGGGCTGTCAACAAGGCAAGTAGATTTTTTTTCTAAGGACTACTTTTAAGCTGTCAAATGCTTACTTTAAATGCATATTTAATTATTGAAACTATTAAGAAATTACCCAGCCAGCATCATCTAAATAGTCAATAAAATATTCTGTTTTTTGTATTTCCGACTTACTTTGAGCTAACAAGGCTTCTGCCAAAGGGTCTTCCACATAACGTCGCAGGGCTCTTTTCAGTGGGCGAGCACCATATTGAGGGTCGTATCCCAAGTCAGTCAGCTTCAGTTTGGCTCTTTCGCTTAGATTTAGCTTAACTTCTTGTTCAGCCAAGCGTCGTTGCAAGCCTTGGAGTTGAATATCAATGATCTTACCAAGCGCCTCTTTACCCAAGGGATTAAAAACCAAAGTTTCATCCAAGCGGTTAATTAATTCAGGTCTAAAGTGTGTCTTAAGTGCCAATTCTACCTCTTTTTTTAGAACTTCTGGCTCATCGATATAAGTTTGAATGGCATGCGCTCCTAAATTACTACTCATTAGAATGAGGGTGTTTTTAAAGTCAATCAAGCGACCTTGGCTATCGGTTAAACGACCCTCATCAAGGACTTGCAACAGTAAGTTCATGACTTCGGGATGAGCCTTTTCCACCTCGTCAAATAATATGACCGCATAAGGTTTTTGCTTCACGGCCGTGGTCAGTTGCCCCCCTTGATCATAACCGACATAACCTGGAGGTGCTCCAATTAAGCGAGCCACTGCATGTCGTTCCATATACTCCGACATATCGATGCGAATCAAAGCTTGCTCATCATCAAAAAGCTCATGTGAAATGGCTTTGGCTAATTCGGTTTTCCCCACACCTGTTGGCCCTAAGCACAAAAAACTTCCCAAAGGGCGCTGAGGGTCAGCCAATCCTGAACGCGCTCGACGTACTGCACGAGACACCGCTTCTAAAGCTTCATCTTGACCAACAACGCGTCCGCTTAAGCGCTTTTCCAAAGTCAATAAACGTTCGGATTCTGTGGTCAGCATTTTCTGTACCGGAATCCCGGTCCACCGAGAAATAACTTCTGCAACATGTTCTGCGGTCACTGACTTTTGCATAAGCAAGCCCTCTGCACGCGCTTCTTCTAGCTTTCGCTCAGCTTCCTGCATCGCTTGTCGTTTCATGGTTAAAGCCGCATTGGTTTCACCAAGCTTTTGATAAATGGTTTCTCGTTCGCGGTAATCTTGTACCTTAGGCAAGGTTTGACTAAGTCGATCTTCTTCTCGTCCTAGGCTTTCCACCTCAGTTCTAAGGGCATTCAGCTCCTCAAGTGCCGAGCGCTCTTTACGCCAATCCGCTTGTAAGCTATTGAGCTCACTATTCAATGCCACAAGTTGTGCCTCAATCTCATCAGCACGTCGTTTACTGTCTTCATCTTCTTCACGCTTTAGACTCATCAATTCTAATTCAAGATGAGTCACCTTACGGCTCAATGAATCTATTTCTTTGGGCTGGCTATCCAACTCCAAGCGTAAACCACTCGCAGCCTCATCAATTAAATCAATCGCCTTATCCGGAAATTGGCGATGTGGCAAATAGCGATGCGCAAGCTTAACGGCTGAAACTAAGGCAGAGTCAGTAATTTTTAAACCATGATGAACCTCGTACCGTTCCTTGAGTCCTCGTAAAATAGAAAGGGCTTCTTCGGGCTTGGGTTCTTCCACTCTGACCGGCTGAAAACGTCGCTCTAAGGCGCCATCTTTTTCAATATATTTACGATATTCTTCTAAGGTAGTTGCCCCTACACAGCGTAGCTGACCACGAGCCAAAGCAGGTTTAAGCATATTAGAAGCATCCATGGCACCTTCCGAAGCACCTGCGCCCACCAAGGTATGCAGTTCATCAATGAATAAGATGATTTCCCCCTCTGCTTCACTGACCGCTTCAATCACACCTTTTAAGCGTTCTTCAAACTCACCTCGATACTTAGCCCCCGCAATCAAGGATGCTAAATCCAAAGTGAGCAAGCGCTTATCCTTGAGGCCTTCGGGCACATCTCCGGTAGCAATACGCTGGGCAATGCCTTCTACAATCGCAGTTTTCCCCACGCCTGGCGGACCAACCAAAACCGGATTATTTTTGCTACGGCGCTGCAAAACTTGTAAAACTCGACGCACTTCTTCATCTCGGCCAATCACCGGATCAAGCTTGTCCTTAAGCGCTAAGGCTGTCAGATCTCGGGTATAGCGTTCTAAATCTTCATAGCGTTCTTCATCAGCCTCACTGATCACTTTTCGTCCCTTACGGACCTCACTTAAGGCACTTAAAAATGGTCTTTGCGTAATGCCGGCTTGTGTTAATAAACGATGACATTCGTGATCACTAAACAAGCCCGCAAATAAATGCTCAACCGCAATAAATTGATCACCTAATTCTTTCATTACGCTTTCGGCGCTTCGAACTACGCTCTCTAAACCCGAGCTTGAGCCCGGTTCTTGCTCGCTAAAAACTTTGGCTTGCTGTCCTAAAACCCGATCGACTTCTGCGGCAAGAGCATTAGGCTCAAACACAAGTTGCGCTAAGGTTTCCTTGAGTGCGCCTTTAGGCTCATCCAAAAGTTGAGCTAACAGATGTAAAGCGCTCACCTCGGGAGATTTACGCTTTTTGGCATCGGCTAAACTATCGCTCAGTTTTTTCTGACTCGCTCGGGTTAACTTAAGTGCTTGATCCATGATTATTCTCCTGTGAATATAGTTTTCTTTCAGGCTCTGTGTGAGCTTCTATATTCAAGGAATAAGCACCTTTAAACGCTTGGCAACTCCCTCGCTTTGAACCTGACTCTGCTTCTAACTCGGATCACAGCGATCAAGGCTAACAAGTAAAATAGTGCCTCACTTAAGGGCTGAGAGGAGTGACTTGCACAGCCAATGTTATCTTCAATTCTTGGGCCTTCATCATAAAAATCATCTTCGGTCACATCGACTTCATCGTTATTACCCACATCAACCATTTCTTCTGCGCTACCGGGCAAGCAGGCTCCCTCATCATTACCAATATCCACGCATTCATCGCCATTAGGACAGTCAGCAGCGCTACTGCAATAACTTGAGCAAAATTGCTGTACACCATCCGATAAGCAGAGCTGATCCATACACATTGATGCCCCTTCACAGGTATCTCCGTAGCCCAATATAGCGCTCATTTCTCTACCGGCTTGGTCATTTTCGCCTATCTCACCGCCTTGCATCTCACTTCCACCCATTTCCTCTCCGCCCATTTCTTCTCCACCCATTTCTTCCGAACGACTTTCGACCTTGGCACACACACTTACATCGCCAGCATTAAAGCAAGCTGCACCTCTAGGACAGTCTTGGTCATCTTCACAAGTGACCGTACAATACACCTCGGTATCATCATCTAAGCATAGTCCATTACTACAGTCGGAAGATCGGGTACAAGGCGTGCCAAACTCAGTCAGTTCTTGATCTTCTTCTTGGGCGATACAAGCGCCACCCCCATTGGAAAGTCCGGCACATTCCGCACGGCTTGGACAGTCATTATCTTCGGTGCAAGACTGAGAGCAAAAGTTTCTTTGTCCATCCGATACGCAGAGGCCACTCGTACAATCAGGACCACTCTCACAGCTTTCGCCAAAGCCTAGGCTTCCTTGAGTATCTTGGTCAGGCAAACACAAATTAATCTCGCCATTACTAGAGTTTACTGTGTAACAGCCCCATCCGCCCGGACATAGGCCATCGCTACAAATTCGAGTACAAAATGCACTATCATCTTGGGCTTGAACACAAATCAAATCCTCGGCACATGGCGCAAAGCTACAATCATCACCAATTTCGCCCTCACCGGATGCAATACTCACACATTGCCCCCGCACACATTCTTGCTCGGCGCCACAATCACTTGCCACAGCACACTCTGACATGGCATCACTTGGATATAACGTACATACCGCTTCAACATCATCCGGATGTAAGCTTCGAGGGCCTTCACCTCCTCCATAAGAGGCGTACATAGTCGCTGCACTAATCGTAGAATGTCCTAAGCCTAGCTGGTGTCCAACTTCATGGGTAATAATGGATTGGGCATCGACTTCTCCAGCGCTAGTGGCACGCGTTGTCCATTGATGATCAATACCATTGTAGATAATATCACCATCCACTAAGTCATCCCCACGATACAATGATAGCGTCACCCCAATCGTTTCTCGTCCACCAAGTTCCGGTGGCCGTTGATTGCTACTATAAATCCAAATATGAGTATTTACGCCATCACCGGATGTCCAAGTGTTGCTTGTAGTTCCTCGATATTGTACACGATAAGCAGAGCAACTAGGACTGGTCCAACTCAAATAGCTCGCTTGAATGACATTCACAGTCGCTTGTGCACCTAACTCCCGAGAAGAACTTTGGTTAATCTCATAAGGAACCGGTAAAGTCGGCCAAGTCGCTCCTAAGGGTGACCATGCCCATGCCGAAAAAGGTAAGCAAGAAAGTATCAGTACTAAAACTTGATTTGTCATCAGTCTCATTGAGCCCGTCCTTTCTTTAAGCTTTGCACCTTTTCTTGCAGAGTCTTTAAAGTCCACAGCTCTTGAGTCTTTTTAAGGTGAGTAGGCTCTTTAAGGGTCAAGGTCTTGGCAGGCTCGCTATAAAAAACCAAGCCATCAAGGTTTTGCTTGAGCCGGCGTAGATCCCCACGCTCTTGACTTGCAGTATTTACAAAGAAAGCCCCTTGAGCCAAGGACACTAAGTTGACCACTTGTACGGACTTTAACTCTCGATCACTAGGGACCGGTAAGTGCTTTCGAACAGTCGACAAAAACAGGACGACTTCATCACCAGCTTTAAGCTCAGCATCACCGTGCACTTCAAGTCTAAGCTCACCAATTTGCCCACCAAGCTGTACCAAAAGCAATTCATCATGCACAGTCTGCCCAACCCAAGTCGACAAAGGAATCAAGCGAGTATAGGTATAAATCTCACCCTGCTTTCCACGAGTTTTAGGACTCCAAGACTCCGCTACACGCACATGAGCAATGATTTGGGCTTGCTGTACCAAGCTTTCTAAACTAGCTTTTTTCACCACAGTCGACCAAGCATTAGGCATTGGGTTAAGTAGTGCCATGAGTATAAAACTACTTAAATAAACACGAAGCCTACTTAGGTTGTCATATAAACGGCAGATTGGATTTTTTAACCACCCAATGTTAATATTCAAAGATGAGTTAAGCACGAGTTACTACTCCCAAAGCTCAATGTTATGCAGACATATTTAAGATCATAAATCGTAAATCGTTTAGTCATGCTGTTTTCTTTACTTAATTCTACTCTATATCGGCAGAATGATTGCTTACTCTTCATCCCAACGACACAGCGTAAAGTAATTGGGGCTTTCTTTGCCCTTACGATACGCACGCCCAATCGTCACATGCTCGCTGACCTTGCGTAAGTAATCGTGCATGTAGGCATAAACCAAACGTGATACACCGGCCTCATTGGGTTTAATGGCCGGCCAGTCCTCGGGCGCCTCGGGGGGAAGTTTTTCGTAGTCAACTACGATACTGCCAATCTCTGGTTGATCGCTTTGTCGACAAATAAAGTAGCCCGGCCCCACTAATTTACGAGTAGGGCTTTCATTGTAGCCCCACAAATCAACTTGCTCGGCATTGGCTCTCATAAAGCGCTTCTCAAAAATCTTAAAGGCCGGCAGGGTATTTCGACCTAAATGACGAACGGTTTGCCCAACGCGATCATCGGGTACAATCTGCTCTAAAGTGACCACTCGTCCCTCACATAAGTTCCATAACTTTTTTTGATCTTTGGCCCCCAAACTTCGACTTTGCTCTACCCGATCTTCAGCGGACAGTTGGTCGAGAGCTTGCGCAATTTCTTCAATACTTTGGTTTTCTTTTAGGGCACGACTGAGATTAAAAAACATTGATTTCTCTTTTATTTAGTTAGTTTCGGGGTTTGAGATGACTTGGGCTCAGCTTTGGGTTCAACTTTGAGCTCAGCTTTGGGCTCTGCTTTGGGCTCAGCTTGAGTCGCTGACTCTTCCTTGCTTTTAGCCTGAGTTTCTGCTCGCTTCTTGGCTTTCCACTTACGGCGTTTTTGCATCGGATTTAAGCTCTTAGGCCGTTCCCAAGACTTAAGATCAAAACTGTCTTGATCACTGATTCTTTGTGGGAAATAGTTATCCTCTTTATGGGTATCACCTGTCTCATGAAAAGGATCAAACTCGACTGATTCGAGTTCGGCATCTACATCAAGAAACAGTTTGATTTCTTTATTATTTTTACGCCATACCTCAGCAGGAATATATCTTAACTCGCTTTGTTGGTTTTTAAATCTCAAAAGCAAGGGTAGGGGGGTTACAACACCGCCCTTATTCACCATCGTAAGCTGATAATAATAGCCCTTTGTCTCAAGCTCTTGAGCTCGTTCAGGATGCTTCTTTTTTAAAGCTTCCTTGGCTTTTTGCGCTTCTTCAATTTCGGACTCTGTGACCACATGAGGATCGAAGCGATTATAAAAGTCAGCTAGTTCTGGATAGGTATCTATGCGTAAAGGTCTGCCCTCATCTCGAATCTCAGCAATATACTTGCCCTTGGCCTCATCTCGTATGCGAGCCACTGCCTTATCTTGCTTGGGGTCCTTGGTTTTTAGTCTTAAACGACGAAGGTCTTTGATCTGTACATCAACATGGGCTGTGCTATAAAACCATGCACTCCAAAACCAATCCAAATCTATCCCTGAAACATCTTCTAGTGTTCTAAAAAAGTCACTGGGCATAGGACGCTTAAAGCGCCAACGTTGGGCATAGGTTTTAAAGGCATCATCAAACAGTTCCGGCCCCATGACTGTCTCTCGTAAAACACTTAGCGCAGTGGCAGGCTTACCATATGCATTAGGACCAAATTGAATAATGGACTCACTGTTGGTCATAATAGGCATTTGCTCTTTGCTTGTCATATACCCAATGATTTTATCGGGCGCACCATTCCACGAAGGAAAGTCATGCTCCCATGCTCTTTCGGCCTGATATTGTAAAAAGGAGTTAATTCCCTCATCTAACCAAGTCCATTGGCGCTCATCAGAATTAACAATCATTGGAAAGAAAAAGTGACCAACCTCGTGTATAATCACCCCGATTAGCGCATATTTGGCTTCCTTAGAGTAAGTTCCAT
The DNA here is from genome assembly GCA_937146725.1 of uncultured Myxococcales bacterium. Classification (GTDB taxonomy): domain Bacteria; phylum Myxococcota_A; class Bradymonadia; order UBA7976; family VGTA01; genus CAKZRU01. Next base: position 53,414 of record CAKZRU010000042.1, on the reverse strand, counting down.
CTAACTTGGGACGCACACCATTAAAGGTGATCATGGGATATTCCATACCAAAGATGGGACCATTAACCGAAATGGCGACCGGATAAGGATAAGGAAAGGTAAAACGCTCATATTGCTCTAAGGTATGAATCACTGCATGAGTACTATATCGCTTCCATAAAACCTTGGCTTCCGGTGGATAAAAACTCATCGCCATAACGGACTCACGACCTTTGGGTCGATAGCCCATTGCATCCCAAATAAAGGTATTAGAGGCCGCAAAAGCAAAATCTCGAACTTGAGTGGCTCCAAAAATCCAAGTTTTACTGCCTTGAGGCTGGGCTAAGCCTTGTTGGCGAGCTTCTTCAGGCGTAATAATATACTTAGGTGTTTCAGCTAATAATGAGTCCTCTAAGCGCTGTCTTTGTTTGGTCGTTAGGACTTCAGCAGGATTCATCAATTCGCCGGTAGCGGTTAGAGTTAAGTGATCGGGGGCTGTAATCCGAACCAAGAAATCACCAAACTCTAGGGTAAACTCTCCATTACCTAAAAATTGCTTATTTTGCCAACCGGTCACATCGGTATAAGCCGCTAATCTTGGATACCACTGAGCCACTTCATAAATACGCCGAGTGGGGTCTGCTTTGGACTTATCTGCTGACTCGGGCTTAGTTTCTTTATTAGGCTTGTCTTTTGTCTCGGCTTTATCTTTTGTTTCAGCTTTATCTTTGCTCTTAGGAGGCTTCAGCTTGGCCTTAGCCTCTTTAATCGCTTGATCAAGTTCATCTAAAGACTTTAAATCCTCATAGCCCGATCTAGCCCAAGTGTCTTTATGGCGGAGTAAGTTTACCGTCCATTCAACTTTAAACTTAAATGACTCAGTACTTAACAAGGGCTTAGGGAGTTGTACCCGCATCATGGTATCAACAATCTTTATACTTAAAGGTTCACCCTTGTCATTGGTCACCGCCTTAATTTGAGTGCCTGGAAAGCGTACTTTTACATTTCTTGGGCCACTCAACTGACCAAAATAAACCTCATCTTTACCTTTAAAAGTCTTGGTGAGATGCGAAGCCGAACTCGCCTTAAAGCGGTTTTGATCAAGTTGAAGCCAAAGATACTCCAATGGATGTGGTGATTGATTATGATAAGTAATCAAGGCCTTACCACTGAGGGAACGAGCAGCATCATCCAAAGTGGCATCGATTTGATAGTCCACTTTTTGTTGCCAATATTTCGGCCCTGGAGCTCCCGAAGCTAGGCGAAGCTCATCAGGGGTAGGCCAAACCTCTTCTAGCTGTCGAAAGGGGTCAGCAGGATGATGCTGGCTTCCATGCTGATGATTAGGATGAGCACACACCAGATTTGCGCTTAATAATAGACCAATGCTGACTAAATATTTAATAAACTCTTGGCTCATCGCCCCCTCCAATCTTAAACTTAGGCTTTGCTGGCCGCCTCAATAATCGCCTCAACAACTGCCGAGTCCGCCAAAGTTGATACATCACCCAAAGCCTTTGTTTCACCCTCGGCCACCTTGCGTAAAATACGTCTCATCACCTTACCTGAACGGGTTTTGGGTAGACCAGGAATACGTATCGTACGATCGAGTTTAGCATGTACACCAATGCGAGCTCTTACCACAGCTTGTAAGCGAGCTAGAATCTCATCTGACAGTGCGCCAAAAGACTGATCTTCACTTCTCAGCACAAGATAAGCACAAACACCTTGCCCCTTGACCGGATGTGGGAAACCAACAACCGCAGCTTCAGCCACAAGCTCATCAGTAATCAAGGCCGCTTCAAACTCGGCTGTACCCATACGGTGACCGGAGACATTGAGTACATCATCCACACGTCCGGTGATCCAATGGTGTCCAAACTCATCTCGTCGACAGCCATCGCCGGTAAAGTAGCGACCCGGAAAATCACTAAAGTAGGTTTTTACAAAGCGCTCATGATCGCCCCATACAGTGCGAGCTTGTCCGGGCCAAGGCATATTTAAGCATAAACGTCCTTCACCGGGTCCATGAATCAAATGACTTTCAGGGCTCAGTAAAACCGGCTGAATACCGGGTAAAGGCAAGGTTGCCGCACCGGCTTGCGTGGGCGTAACACCGGCTAAAGGAGATAAGGAAATACCACCGGTTTCGGTTTGCCACCATGTATCAACCAAAGCGCATTTACCTTGGCCAACAACATTATAATACCACTCCCAAGCTTCTGGATTAATCGGCTCACCAACCGTGCCCAACACTCGCAAGGAGCTCAGATCATACTTGGTCACAAACTCATCCCCCATAGCCGCCAATGCTCGAATCGCCGTAGGTGCTGTATAAAAGATGTTTACTTTATGCTGTTCTACCAACGACCAATAGCGACCGGCATCCGGATAAAGTGGTGTCGATTCAAACATCACTGTGGTCGTACCATTTGAAAGTGGCCCATACACAATATAACTGTGTCCGGTAATCCAACCCACATCTGCCACACAGCCATACACATCTCCTTCACGCAGATCAAACACAGCTCGATGTGTAAAGGTTGTGTAGGTTAAATAACCACCGCTGGTATGCATTAGGCCTTTGGGACGACCGGTTGATCCCGAGGTATATAAAATAAAGAGTGGATGCTCAGCAGCAAAGGCCTGCGCCTCATGTTGGGCAGATACTTGGCTACAAGCGCTTTCCCAATCGACATCTCTACTTTCATCCCAAGCGAGATCAGCATGAGTACGCTTATAGACTAAAACCTTGTCGACTTGTGCTTCTGGTGAGGACAAAGCCTCATCCACCACTGACTTAAGAGCAACGGCTCTGCCACCACGTCGTCCTTCATCTTGAGTAATCACCACTCGGGCACCACAATCGATAATACGATCTCGTAAAGCTTCGGCAGAAAAACCACCAAAAACCACTGAATGTGCTGCGCCAATTCGAGCACAGGCCAACATAGCGACGGCCGCATGGGGCACCATGCCCATATAAATAATCACTCGATCACCAGCACTGACCCCAAGATCAGTTAATACATTAGCAGCCCGACATACTTGTTCATGTAAATCACGATAGGTCCAAGTCACATTTTGGCCAGGCTCATCAGCTTCCCAAATAATTGCGGCTTGATCAGCACGGGTTTCAAGATGGCGGTCGACACAGTTTACGCTCACATTAAGACGGCCATCTGCAAACCAACGAATTGGCTCTTGCTGCACCGACCAAAAGTCACCTTCACAGCCTAAACTTGGAGCTTGAGCCCAATCTAATAAGTTTTTGGTTTTATCCAACCAAAAGCCACTAGGGTCATTCAGAGCACTCAACCATTGTTCACGCCATGAAGACATATCGGGAATAAGCGAGCTTGGTCCGGTGGTTATAGGCGATTGGGTAAGTTGAACTTGGCTATTTTCACTCATGAATAACTCCATCCGATAGGGTTAATAATAGATGCTTTGGCACAGGGAACAGTCAAATGAACCAAGATACTCAAGCAGGCAAGACGATCTTACAAATAAATTAGGTCTTAATAAATAAAATCTGTCCGAAGCAGTGCACTTCATCAGTTTTAAGAAAGATAGATCGTTATTTTATTCACCAAAGAACATGGGAAAACATGGTTAATACTATGAATGCAAGAACAAATGAAACTATGGATTATATAACTTCTCCCAAGCCTCAGCAGGCTGAGTTATACGAAAGAATTCATGAGGCCTATGAGTGGCAAGGCCAATGTAAGACAGAGCTTAGGTCACTTGACTTAAGAGCAACACCTGATGATGTGACAGCGCTTCAGCAAGTCATTGATAAGCAAAAAACTGTTTATCAAGAACAGCAACAGCAACTCGGAACACTGTTATACGGCTTACTTCAAGGCAATGAGCCAAAACAAGTCATACTGCAACTTGCTAAATTGTTTCATAGCAAGCAACAGCACAAGCTAGAGAACAAGCAAGAGCACAAGCTCGAGAACAAGCTCGAGAACAAGCTCGAGAACAAGCTCGAGAACGTCGGTCAAATACAGATCGCTCCCAAACAAAAGGTATCAGATGACATCTCAAAGACTGAATCAGAGAAGCAACCTGAAGCTAAAATACAAGCTGTGAATTTGATTCCGCTTGATGAGATTCCGAGTGACTTTTCCATTGGTCAAAAGACCTGGGGGCTGAGTGCTAGTCAACGTGAACTCATGAGCAAACCGTCTATACCGAAACATACTAAAGCACCTAAAAGTAAAACGGAAAAATATGCTTTTCCCAATGCAGAATTAGCTTTAAATCACTTAACAAGCTTACTTGATCAAGAGTATACCCATGAGCAATTTGCGCGTGAACTTAAAAAGATCCTTAAAAAAAGCCCCATTGATGAACGCGATCCCAGATTATGCGAGCTATTGGTTGGTATCGATCTACCCAATGGTAAAACTTTTAAAAACTTACGCAAAGCGGTCAGAGACTATCAAAAAAGCTTAGAACTTGAGGAAACTCAAGAACTTAGTTCACCAGAAGAACAGGCTTGGCCTTTTGCTGATCACTTTAAGGGCAAGCATATTGAACTGATCGGCGGTAACCCCCGAAGAGAAACGATTGAACGCCTAGAAAAGGTGTTACCTGGCGCAATCATTAAGTGGACCTGTGCTGAGGGTGGCGTGGGTGAAAGACAGCTCTGTTCACTCGAAAAACAAGCTCGTTCTGGCTCCATTGATGTCGTTCTCTTAATTACAGCCTTTATGGGACATTATGTATCAAGACGTTTTAAGCCACTGAACCGCTTGGCATTGGATAAACATGGACGACATCTCAATGTGCGCCTAGTTCGAGGAGGTTATGGCCTGTCTCGACTCAAAGCCGAACTCTTACATTGCTTGGAGCAAGACCAAAATCAGACAAATCAATGATTTAACTAAACAATCACCCAAATTATCCTCATTTTATTTCCCTAAACTCTTATAGGAAAACCTAGTAAATATGACAAATCACAATTTAGCGATTGACCACAAACACTTTATGAATCAAGCCCATCTCCATGAATTAGTAGCTACCATGTATCTTTGTAAGGCAAAGCAAGCTCAACTTAGGCAAGTTCAATTCAGTGAAGATCTAAGCCTCTTACTCTCTGACTCTTCTGAATCCAATACTTTGACACGCTTGCTCAAAGAACAAACTGACAGTCGTAACAAACTAGGTCGCTTACTGATGAAAATTATCAGCCATAGCGATTCCCCTGAGCAAGTCTTCCAGCTGTTCAACAGTCTATCCAATGGCATTGGACTCAATCCAACAGCTCCTCATGATATCCAAATCGATGATATCGCTACCAACGATTTAGCTGCCAATGATTTAGAAGATGTAGAGGGAAAAACAGAACAAGATATGATCAATACACTAGAGCCAACAGAAGCTTTAGTGAATATAGAGCATAGTCCACGCAAGCAAGAGCAAGAGCAAGAGCAAGAGCAAGAGCAAGCTCATCTAGATCTAGAGACAAAAACACCAGAACATCTTGCTACTGATGATGTGAATCCAAAAGCAAGTGTGACCCCAATCAAAAACCAAATGGTTGCGGAAGTCGTGGGGATGATCGAATTACTTCCAAGCGAAACTCAAAAGATGCCTAGTGATGAAGATTTAATGAAAAGTCTTTACTTACCAGCCACTGACACCGCTGATACCAAAGAAGCATATACAGAGCCAAGTATTGCGGATTTATTGCTCAAAGACTTGGCTGAATCTCCGGTAAGATCTATTAGTGATCAAGCTGAGTTTGCACAACAGTTCAAGCATGTTCAACGTTGGTCTGATATTAATAAATTAAAGATGTGGACAGTTCTGAGTGAACCTTTACGCGAGCAAGGCCTTAAATATCTGAGTGCTCGTTTAAACTATCTTCAAACCCTTCCCTATGACTCTCGGCCTGAACATGCTCAGGGAGAAGGCGCATATCGAGCTTGTAAAAACCAACTGAAAGGTGCCGCAAAATCTTTAACGATTGGTGGTTTAACTGTCGATAGTCGGCTTATGGCTAAAGATTGGCTCAAAAAGGCTCAAAAAAGATATGATATATTAGTCAATTCCCTAAGACTACATCTTGATCACAGTGACCTTCCACTAGAACAGAAAGATCAGTCTCACTCTACTGAAGCAGTGATTGGCTATGATGACTTTATACAGCAACCAGAAGTCATCAAACTGCAAGAAGCAATGAATGCCCAAAATGAGGCTTGCATCAAGTCTGAAGTACATAATGTCGTGAAAGCCAATATTTGTGAATACGATGATCCTCGTCTTGGGTATCTACTCGCCTATTTAAGTCAATATAGTAAGATTTTTGGCGGACGTGCTAACCAAGCACTTCGCTCAAATATCAGTCGTTATACCAAGATCCGTCAGGACTTAAATGAAACTGATGAGGTTAGACAAGACTCAAATATGAGTGTTGAAACAGGTTTGATTCCTGCTGCTGAGGTCGAAGCTCAAGATAAAGCCGAGGTCGAAGTTCAAGAGCTTGCTGAAGATCAAGATAAAGCCGAGGCCGAAGTTCAAGAGCTTGCTGAAGATCAAGATAAAGCCGAGGCCGAAGTTCAAGAGCTTGCTGAAGCTCAAGATAAAGCCGAGTTCGAAGTTCAAGAGTTTGCTGAAGCTCAAGATAAAGCCGAGGTCAAAGTTCAAGAGCTTGCTGAAGATCAAGATGAAGCCGAATTCAATGCGGTTAAACTAGCCTTACCTCCAGTTGGTAGTATGCAACGTTTACTTTTAAAACGTGCTCAAGTGATGGCCTCAGCAACGAATAAACGTCTAAGCAAAAAGCAAAAGCTTAAAGCAAAAAAAAGAAAAGGTAAAAAATAAGCAGTCTACATATTGAGAAATTGATAGATGTAATGCTCAAGCATGATGAACTCAAAATGAGCAGCATTTATTATGAGCTTATTTAATGAGATCCTTGTCTTATGTTTGTCCTGCTTATACATCTAAAGAAGTATTAAAGACAGGAGCTCAATCATGAGTAAGGTTAACCCGACAACAACGAACTCAATGGCCATCGATCAGCAAGCTTTTGTATGTATCGTCAAAGATTATAGCAAACTCGAGTCACTACTCTTGGCATGTGTAGAACATGATTTACCCGGCGGTACGATTTTAGATGCTCGAGGAATGGGTCAGGTGCTTTGCCAAGATATTCCACTCTTTTTACACTTGAGAGATCATTTCCCAGAAGCTGAAGGTGATTCCTATGTTCTGTTGTCCGTAGTCAGTACAGCCCAAATTGACACCTGCTTTAAGCTTGCTGAAGAAATCTGCGGTTCGGCGAGTCAAGGAGTGTGCTTTGCCTTACCAGTGCTTAGATTCAAGCAGTTTAGTCCCAATAAGAGCTATTTCTCTCCTGCAAAACACACGGAAGAACAAGCCTAAAAGAAATACAAAACAGGTGACATCAATTTAGGCTAGAAACTTAAAGCGAGAATAGTAACTCAGAAAGCCTATTCTTGAGCTTCGAGCCAACGCTCAGCATCGATTGCAGCCGCACAGCCCATACCCGCCGCCGTAATCGCTTGGCGATAAGTTGGGTCAGCCACATCACCACTAGCAAACACGCCTTCAATCGAGGTGGCCATTGAAGGACTTTTTACCTTTAGATAGCCTACATCATCCATCTCCAGCACGCCTTTAAATAAGTCGGTATTTGGCTTATGCCCAATCGCGCTAAAGTAGCCATTGACTTCAAGTTCACGGCTTTCACCACTTTCTCGATTTAAAAGGCGTAAACCAGTGACTCCATTACCATCTCCCAAGACTTCAGTGACTTGGGTATTCCAAATAAACTCAATCTTGGGATTCTTCATGGCACGCTCTTGCATGACTTTACTAGCACGTAGAGTATCACGACGGTGAATGACATACACCTTTTCGGCAAACTTGGTCAAAAAATTAGCCTCTTCCATTGCAGTATCACCACCACCAACAACAGAAACCACCTTGCCTCTAAAGAAAAAGCCATCACAAGTGGCGCAGGCACTTACACCTCGACCAAGATATTCTTGTTCACCGGGAATATTTAAGTATTTGGCACTTGCACCAGTAGAAATGATCACAGCATCAGCGGTGTGCTCTGAACCATCAGACTCCCACAAGCGGAAAGGCCGCTGAGATAGATCAACCTTCTCTACTACAGTATCGTTGATTTGTAAGCCAAAGCGTTCAGCTTGCGCTCTAAAGTTCTCCATAAGTTCCGGCCCCATAATGCCCTCAGGAAAGCCAGGGAAATTCTCAACATCTGTTGTTGTTGTCAACTGTCCACCCGGTTGTAAACCAGAAGCCATGTAGGGAGATAAGTTTGCTCTTGCTGCATATAAACCAGCAGTATAGCCTGCAGGACCTGAACCGATAATGTAAATATGATGATGCGTAATGCTCATAAAAATGCCTCGCTTGACTATAGAAGATGTCGTGATCACAAGTACTAACATAACGACGCTTACACTGAGACCACTTTTATTTGTGCATGGAGATTGCTCACCAAATGCATACTTGTCAAGTTGAGCTCATGTAAATTATTGTTACATATTGTATTATTTTGGATATGCACTCAAAATGATGAGGCCCATAATAAAAAAGCTTTTAACCTAAGTTAAAAGCTTTTTATCATTCAGATACAGTGGGCAATGCCCTTTGCACTGATGTAAAGATCAGATTAAAGAAATCTTACTTCTTTTTCTTTTTAGCGGCTGCTTTCTTCTTAGCAGGAGCCTTCTTCTTTACATTGATAGACTCTTTAAAAGCTGTAGCAAGCTTAAAGGTCATAGCAAGCTTTGAAGGAATCTTAATGGGCTTCTTGGTCTTTAGATCAGTACCAGAACGCTCCTTGCGACGCTTTACCTTGAAAGTACCAAAGTCTTTGATACGGCAAACTTGATCTTCTTCAAGACCAGCAAGAGTATCAAATACAGCGTCAAATACAGCGCCAGCTTGCTCTTGAGTTACGTCACCTACTGCACTAGAAACTTTTTTAACAACATTTTGCTTAGACATAGTTAAAACCTTTCGAGACCCAAGCTTTAAGCGTTGAGTGATTTTTTAAGAGTCGCTGAAACCTTGAGGGCTACAGATTTTGAAGCAGGGATAGTAATTTCTTTACCATCTTTAGGGCTACGTCCTTTGCGCTCTTTACGATCGCGAATTTCGAAAGTACCGAAGCTGTTAATGTTGCATTTTGAGTTTTCAGTGATCTCAGACTTAATCGCCTCGAAGATTTGTCCGATTACTGCATCAATTTGCTTCTTGTTGAGCTTGACATCATTTTCGCTAAGTTTAGCGGCGACCTGATTGATCAACTCACGCTTAATAAGGTTATTTGTCATGTTAGATTCTCACTTTGTCGGGAGAAAAGAAGGTTGAACGAAAACAAGTATGTAAAAGGATTTGTGGCTGTCAATAGAAAAAAGTCGAAAAAATATAAGAGAATCAAAATGCTAGCTCAAAATAAGCCCTCTCAAAGTCTCGTTTTTAACAAACCCAACTATGCTTACTCAGGCAGAAATTAGAGTGAGCACTTATCGTAATATGGATAGAATATGTTATAAACCCGCTCAAGTAAGCGAAACGTAAGTGACTAATATTATTAACCTAAATGCTAACACTCTCAAATGAAAAATACAAGATTCTAGTTTTCTGAGGTGAATCGTTTCAAGCTTGACAATCAGATCTTTTAGGATCTTTGAAGAGTAAAATATTTCAAGGAAATGTGCTTAAAAATGAGTTTAAAATAACTTGAAAATAATTTGATAAATCTCGACAAAAAGGTCTCAATTCGTTAAGCAAGATAGCCATCAAGAGCTTAGGCTTAATTTCGAAACTCGTTTTTTCGAGGAGCTTCTATGAGTACCATTGTGCAAAAATATGGTGGATCTTCTGTATCAACGCCAAGCAAACTTAAGGAAGTTGCTCGTCGTATTGTGGATACAAGAAACCTAGGTCATAAAGTCGTTGTTGTTGTCTCTGCGATGGGAGATACAACCAATAAGCTTTTATCACTTGCCAAAGAGGTCAGTCCCCAGCCTCACCGACGTGAACTAGATATGCTCTTAACCGTAGGTGAGCGTATTTCCATGTCTTTACTTTCCATGGCCATTCAAGATCTTGGGGCTCCCGCCGTGTCTTTTACGGGATCTCAAAGTGGGATTATTACAACAAATACCCATACAAACGCCCGAATTACTAAGGTAAGACCAACTCGAGTACTTAAAGCCTTAGAAGATGATTACATTGTCATCATCGCCGGCTTTCAGGGAGTCAGTGAAAAACTCGAGATCACTAGTCTAGGTCGTGGTGGCTCAGATACAACAGCGGTCGCTATGGCTGCAGCCCTAAATGCTGACTATGTTGAAATCTGCTCTGATGTTGATGGGGTTTACTCAAGCGATCCACGAGTTGTACCAGAGGCACATCGCGTTGCCGAGATGAGTTATGAGGAAATGCAAAATCTCGCTGATAGTGGTGCCAAGGTGTTAAATGCCGAGGCCATTGAATGGGCCAAGCGAAATCAAATCGAAGTTCGCTGTGTTGCCACCAATGATCCAAGTCGAAGTGGCACGAATATTAAAAAGCTTTCTCAAACCCATGATGTTCATCACCATTCACAGATTTCTGCAGTCACCTCACATCCAGGACTTATGAAGGTGCAAGGACCAATGAGTTCTTCTACTAAGCTCTGTGACTGTTTAAATACATACGGGATCACTGATGCTGACATCTATTGGCAAAGTTCTGCACAACAGGAGATGTGGGAATGTTGGATTCCGCTACTCAACCTCCACCAAGTCGAACAAATGAAGCATTCACTATTTGCATTAGGTGCATCTCACATTGAAACCGATTGGTCTTGGGTCACCATGATTGGTCGCTCTTTACTAGGTCTACAAGAGACAAGCAGTACAGGAATGGAAAAATCGAGTGAATTAATGCATCAAGAGGAATCTTCTTTGCTTGGCCAAGTTTCTACTCTTTGCCAAGAGCATAGTTTACAAGCGACTGTTCTTAGTTTTAATCCTAGTGCACTTAGGTGGGCTATTCCCATTGGACAGGCATCACAACTTGTTAAGGTATTACATAATACCTTTATAAAGATGGGTAACTAAGCTCTCTGTAAGGCAAGCGAGCCATCAACAATGCTATTCCAAGCTTCATCCAATCTTTTCTACTGATTTAATTCAAGGATCATCATTATTAAAAGCCAAACAAATCGCCGTAGGTTCATGCAAAGCTGTAGTCTTGGTCTAACTAGCCTTGCCTTAGCCATATACAAGCAACATACTGCTTATGCTTTTGGAAATCGTGAAAAAGTAGGGATCACTTTTCTAGATTGGGGCGAAGGGGCCCATGCTCGCCCTCGTTCTGCTGAACAGCTTATGTGGGAAGTCAGTAAAAGGACAAGCATTGAAGTTAGGGAAGCACCTATTTGGGTCGGTCCGGAGGACCCAAAGCTTTTAGAAAGTCCCTTACTCGTTTGGTTAGGTAGAGGAGAAGCACCAGCCTTTAGTGAGATTGCTCAAGAAAGAATCAACTTATATTTACGTTCAGGTGGACTTTTGTTTATCGATGATATTTCACCACCAGGTGATCAACGTTTTGACCGTAGTGTGCGCCAGAGGATCAAAGAGTTATGGCCCGAGTCTGAATTAAAGGTCGTTGATGAAGATCATACTATATTTAAAAGCTTCTTTTTGATTAACCAGGCACATGGACGTTTATTAAGAAGCAGCCAACTAGAGCATATTGGTTTTGACGATTTAAGCCCTATTCTTTATGGCCGTAATGACACCTTTGGCGCGCTTGGTCGAAGTCCAACCGGAGATTGGTTGCTACCGACTTTGCCCGGAGGTTCAGTGCAAAGAGAAAAGGCGTTTCGCTTTGGTATTAACTTGGTGATGTACAGTACCTGCCTTAACTATAAGCGCGACCAAGTACATACTTTAGAGATTCTCAGACGTCGTCAGTTTAAAGCAAGGTAAGGTCAAGTCATGGACACTCTACTTAACACTTGGCTCAATCCTCCGAGTAATTTTAATCAACTCTCTTTGGTTTGGTTGGGGTCTTGGTCTACACTAAGTCTCATTTTAGTCGCCCTGCTTTGCTTGGCTACTCTAGGCCTTGGGTGGTATAATACTCAAAAGCTCAATCCTATGCGTAAAAGTATACTCTTTATATTAAGAATACTTACGTTAGGTTTGTTCTTAATTTTGTTTATGCAACCTGCGGCACGCTTAGAGGAAGTATCACGAGTCAAAAACCATGTAGCAATTTTGGTGGATCATTCAAGATCAATGAACTTACCTCACCATGATCAAAACAAAGACATCAGTCGGGTCTTCCAAGCTCACCAAAGCCTTAAAAATGCTCAAACAACCTTAAAAAAATGGTCAAAAAAGGATCATTACATTGATTATTTCAGCTTTGATACCCATCTTAACGCTCATGATCATCAATTAGAGCTTGTCAACAGCGATCCTAGCGGTAACCAAACCTCACTTATCAATGCTTTAAATGAACTCTCAACTCGAATTCCCAACCAAGAGTTGGCTGCAGTGGTTATTTTAAGTGATGGAGGAGAATGGACAGCAAGCGGACAAATCGATCCGCCTTTGAAGCTTATGAGCGCTGTCGAGCGTTTAAATACGCCAATCCATACGATCGCTTTAGGGCCTAAAACACCTAGCTTAGATCTATCCTTAGCCGAAGTGCGCGCTGATGATTTTGCCTTTGCTAGAAACGCTGTCAGTGTTGATGTTGATATTCAAGTTCATGGTCACCAAGATGCCTTATCATGTCGGGTGAGCTTATCAAGAGGAACCGACCTACTTTCTGAACGTATTGTTGACTTTGCTCCTGGACAGACTCAAAGCTCACTTAAGTTTGAGTTTGTTCCCGAAGAAACCGGCGAAGAATCTTATACTGTATATATTGATCCCTTAGCGGATGAACAAATCCTTGAAAATAACCTAACTCGCTTTTCAATGCGGGTGATCCGTGACAAAATTAGAGTCCTACAAGTCGTTGGTAATCCAAGTTGGGATCAGCGTTTTTTGAGAAAACATCTCAAGAAAAATCCTAATGTCGACTTAATCAGTTTTTTCATTCTTAGAACCAATGCAAGTGTACAGGTGGCTGCACAGGATGAACTCTCTTTAATTCCATTTCCCACCCAAGAGTTGTTTGAAGAGCGCTTGGGTAGCTTTGATTTAATGATTTTTCAAGACTTTACCTATCAAGGCTATCGAATGAAGCGCTATTTGCCCCTAATTCGTGATTATGTAAAGCGTGGGGGTGGTTTTATGATGATTGGTGGTGATCAAAGCTTTAGCGGTGGCCAATATGCCGGTACAGCGATCGAGGATATTCTGCCCTTTTATCTACCACCCAACGGTAAAAACCAAGTTCAACTAGGTGAGTTTACCCCAACCCTTAGTTCTAGCGGGATGCGCCACCCAATTACAGCTCTAAGTCTTGTTCCAGAAGAAAATCAAACACTTTGGCAAGAACTACCAGCACTTGAAGGAAATAATAAAGTCGGAAAACTTAAAAAGAATGCTCAAGTTCTCGCTTGGCGTTCCGCAGCAAATGGGCAAACTAAAACCCCGTTAATCGTGGCTTCACCTATGGGTAAGGGGCGTAGTTTAGCGATCACTACTGACAGTATATGGCATTGGGCTTTATCACCCAAGGCCATTGAGCATGACCATGGTTCAAGAGCCTATCATCGCTTATGGAGTAATGCGATCCGCTGGCTTATTCGTGATCCCGCATTAAATCCTTTGCAAGTCAAAGCCGATCGAGATCGCTATCGGGTTAAGCAAAACTTAAGCATTATTGCTCAAAGTCTTGACGAAAGCTATCAAGCCATTGCCGGCTCTAGTATCACTCTACGCATTGAGGATATTTCGCAGGGAATTGCAAATGCTAAGCTCATTACTGAGCACCGTGGGAAATCAAGCGAAAATGGAGAGTTGCATTTCTCATGGCAAGCGCCTAAAGAAGGTGTTTATCGTGTTCTTGCCCGTTCTACACAGCAAGGAGGCGAGCAAGAGGCAGAGGATTTATTTGTGGTCGCTGAAGACTTAGCCGAGCTCAAAGACCCTCAAGCTCGACCGGATATACTTAAGGCCATCAGCCAACATAGTGGTGGAGAAATCCTATCTATTGATGATTCTTGGGATTCACTGCAAAGAAAAGCGCCAGCGGTGACTCAAGTCAATCGCCGAGAAGATATCGCCTTGTGGGCCACTTGGTGGGCTCTGCTTTTGGCAGTTCTTATCCCAAGTCTAGAATGGGCACTTAGAAGACGCTGGGGGCTGAGCTAATCTTAAGCTAATCTTAAGCATGAGATGCTTTATCCTCTTTTAAGCGTCTCTAATCTGTGTTAGGCGCTTAAGCCAATGATGCTTATTGCAATACACTTACTATCTTCAAAAAACCTAGACCATCCAAGATGCAATTCTACTCATCTTAAAACGGTTTAAGACAAGGACTTAGCTGATGAAGCAACAATTACTCTGTTTATCCATTCTTTTAAGTGCTTTACTTCTCTCTTGCAAAGGAGAAATCGGTGATGAATGCGTGACAGATGCCCAATGTAGTCCGGGTCAAAGTTGTGATTTAATCAGTGAAGGTGGTTATTGCACGATTGCTGAATGTCGCGAAGGAGAATGCCCAGAAGGATCAGTATGTGTAAGCTTTGAAAACAATGATCAATACTGTATGGCAAGCTGTACAAGTAATGATGATTGTCGAGAAAATTATTACTGTGAAGATTCGGTTGGTGAAAGCCCCTTCTGTAGACAAAATCCGTAAACAGCTCCATGTTCCATGATCCATTCATTCTCTAAATCTAAAAGATATTTTCAATCATGGGCTGGACTATGGAGTATTCTTCTTTTGACTTGGGGCGGTATTCTCACCCAAGTCCCCTTACTCAATTTACTGAGCTTTGAGTTTGCCTTTGCCTGTTGCTTACCAATTTCATTTTTGGGCGCTCATAGCGGATTTAGGGCGAGTCAAAGCACTACTTCAAGCTCATCCTCTTTAGTAAGTATTTGGTTAAATGCTTTCAAAGCAAGCATTGGGCTCGCCCTAACCCCCCTGATTCCGATTTTGCTAAATGCCTTTTGGGTGCGTAATTGTAATTGGCTTGATGGTCTTCTTTTTTATACTCTTTTACCCTTGGGAAGTCTCATCATCGCGCAAGGTTATGGTCTGTTAATTTACCGACTAGCACATCCGGTAAGTCAGTCATCTCTTCCCAAACAAGCGCTTAGTGAAAGTAAGGCTCTTTTTTACTTTACCGGAATCTTTTTAGCGACCTTACTTTGGGGGATCTTAGCTTTTATTTCGAGTCCGGCTGTCGATGTATTTTCTGTATTTATGGGCTATTATCCTGGTGCGATTTATGATGAAGAACTTTTCATTGGTTTGAGGCTTGCGCTATCTCGTTTAGAGGATTTAGGCGTTGTGATTGTTCTATTGGGCCTATCATCCCATCCGATAGCAGCCCATTTAAAAAGTCAGCAAGCAACAAATACATTCACTAAATTAAAAAACTGCATACATAAGCTAAAGTATCAAAAAATAAGCATAATCATCTTAATATGCATTCATATGTGGGCTTGGGTTGAGGACTTACATAGGCCAAGTTTTTGGGTACAATCTCGTTTAGGTGGACAGCAAAAAAGTCAGCATTTTACCATGTACTATCCCAAGACATGGTCAGAGCAAAAAGTCCAAGATTTACTTACAGAACTAGAGTTTAATTATCAGGAATTATCCCTGTTTTTTGGTCAAGCGCCTACTCAGACCTTTACAGCGTATTTTTATCAAAGCCCACTGCATAAAAAGAGGTTAATGGGGGCCGGACATACACTCATCGCGAAACCCTGGCACCGAAGTATACATATCCATGCGCCTTATGTAGGGGATCGAGTGATTACCCATGAACTCGCCCATGCTTTTTCGGCTGATATTGCTCCGCAGCCTCATCGCTTAAGTATGCACTATGGTATGATCCCCCATATGAGTCTAATTGAAGGTTTAGCGGTTGCAGCAACTTGGACTCGTGGTCGTGGTAGTGGCTTATTAAGTAGATTATCACCACATCAGTGGACAGCGGCTTTACGACGTCTTGGGATTGCCCCACCCATCAAAGAGCTTTTACAGCCAAGCTCATTTTACGGCTATAATTCTTCATTGGCGTACACAATGTGTGGTTCCTTTGTTCGCTTTTTTAAAGATGAGCAAGGACAAGATGCACTGAACCGCTTTTATGCAAGTGGTGGCCAAGACTTGGGCAACTTAAATCTTAACATTGATACACTCATTGAGCAGTGGAATACTTGGCTTGATCGCTTGGTATTAGATGATTTAATCATGAATACAGCTGAAGCCTTACTCAAGCATCCTTCGATCTTTTCTAAGGTCTGTGCCCATGATTTAGCGGCTCGTCGAAGTCAAGCTTATGAACTAGAAGCACAAGAGAAATATGTTGAAGCCTTTGAGCTTTGGCATTCGATTGATCAAGATTCACCCGGAGATCAAACGGCTCTGCTTAAAAAAATCCGTCTTGCTCACCTTCAAAAAGACGAAAACTTGGCTCTAGAACTTGTCAAAGAAGCGCTCAACAAAGATGCTTTAAGTCAAAAAGAAGAGCAAAATGCCACCTTGAGTTATATGGTTAACTTACGACTACAAGAATGGCTCATCGACTTGTCTGTATACAATGATGAACAAGATCTTTTTCAAGAGGATGACCCTAAGTTTTTAAATCAACAATATAAAGCCTATACAGCACTCATGGATCAAAGCTTAAACCGTCCTTTATGGAGACGTTTAGCGATTAAGCGCTATGCTCATGCACAGCAAACGCCAATGCATCTAAGACAACTCATTATGAATCAACTTTGGTCGCCTAGTACCGATCAAAAACAAACTCATATGCTTTTAACTCAAGCACTAAAACAAAGTCCAAGCTCGGCAGAACTTAACTATCTAGTTGCTCGTTCTTATTTTAACCAAGAAGATTTCTCGTTGGCTCAAAAACACTTTGAAAAAGCGCTCAATCTCAAGCTCAGTCATCATAGTTTACGCTACGAAAGTTTAAAGCTCATCGCCTTGGGTTTATTTTATTCTGGAAGCTATCAAAAAGCTCAACTCGCTTTTGAAAGCCTACGCAAGCAAAGTCAACTACATATTCTTGAAGGTGAAGAGTATAGTTTAAGCTTATGGGCAAAACGAGCCCAGTTCTTTGCTCAGACTAATTCATTATAAGCGACATATCCTATCGCTTGATCACTTTAATATTAGTGTGATTGTCGCATTTTTACTGTAGCATTTCTCTCACTTAAGTAGTTTAAACTAAGCAAGTTCAAAGTCTTATGAACACCTTGTCGGATCAGTATGATTCGTTCATGCTTTCAGTACATCTCTAGTTAAGTGAACACATCCAGTTAAGTGAACACATCTACCTAATACTTTCAGTCAGTATTCTATGGGTCAATCAATGAGTAACGAAACCAAAGCAGAAAAAGTTAAGCCACAAACTCATTCTTCCAAGCGGATTAGTGAATCACTGATTTTAGCAGTAGATGTAGAAACAACCGGCCTCAGTATTGGTGAGGATAAGATTGTTGAATTGGGCGGGGTATATGTCAAAGGTGGCTGGCGTTGTGGCCCGCCTTTTTGCTCCAAAGTCAATCCCGAACGTTATATTCCAATCGATGCAACAAGAATCCATGGGATTGCCCAAGAAGATGTGGCCAATGCCCCTAAGTGGAAAACGGTTGCTCAGTGGTTTAATCAGCATATCCAAAGCGCTGACCCCATTATCTGTGGCTATAATATTCTTGCCTTTGATGCTCCAATGATCAATGCAGCAAATGAAGCTGCTGGTGTTGATTGGAAGCTAGATATGAACCGGATTCTTGATCCCTTTATTTTTTGTCGCTGGCATCATCCAGAAATACAAAGTCGTCTAGGGAAGATCTGCGCTTTTTATGGCTTAGAATTACCCGAAGAAGCCGCCCACAGTGCTGATGCTGACTCCGAAGTCACCGCCTTATTAGTCACCGCAATGGTTTGGGCTGGTTATATGCCTGATGACCTAGAGCAAGCGTTTGCACAACAGGCAAAGTTTAAAGCTAAGATGGAAGCTGATGTTCAAAGATGGGGTAGAAAATTATATGAAGATCGCCAAGACCCCGAAAAACTGTATATTGCTAGTGGAGTATACAGAGGAAAATGCATTGATGATCTTGATGAATCTTATCTAAAGAGAATTACTAGCGAATGGAATAGCGAAGATATGAGTGATGAAGCTCGTGCTTATATTTTGGAGCGAACTCGTACTCAAGGGATCCTATTTGGTTAATCACTTGTTTAAAGTGACATGCAGTATTGGTGTGGTAAACAATCTTTAAGGATTCAGCTTGCATCATAAGTGATCCTCGGTCACCATGGATTTGTTTCATTCTGATTGACTAAATAAGCACCCATATGCCTAAAACTTTAAGATTTCTTATCTGCACCATCTTTATGTTTCTTAATCATCATTCGGTGGTCTATGCCAATATCCCTGCTGCTTACCTTGCTTGTGAGGGAGCCGAAGAACGAGCTCCTTGTGCTTTGCCGGGCCCTCAATATGGCGTGTGTATTACCGACACCTTATGTACTGATCCCCCTGAAACAAGTGTAAATGAGTGTGTGATTTGTGTGGATGAATGTTGGGCAAGTCAAGATGGCTTAGCTTGTGTTAGACCTTGGACAGGAGAAATGGGAGTATGCGAAAGCCAAGATCGTTGCACAGATAAACCGGAGACCTCTTTTGAAGAATGCCGGCGTTGTGTTGAAGGCATGGCGTGGTCAGAGAATGATGAAGACAGCGACAATGGAATGATCACAGAGACCGGTTGTTCTCAAAACTTTAGTATTTTTAGCAAATCATGGTTTTTTAATTGGCTCAGTACATTAGTTTGTCTCATGTTTCTGACCCTTTACCTGCGCCTTTACCTGCGTAGTCAAATAAAAAAACAAAATAATGGAAATCTTGATGAATAATTCTTTAATCTTTAGCGAATAATCGCTTAAACCTAACTAAAGTTTAATTTTACACTCCAAAAACCTTGTATATTCGACAAAGGAAACTCAAATGAATCTCTTTTCAAACTCGCACAAAGCTTATTTCTTAAGGCTTACTTTATTAAGCTTTTTACTTGTTCCTTTCACCTGTTCATTTGATGGATTGATGCAAGTAAATAGTGCTCAAGCTAAAAAGAAATCTACTAAAACCCTTAAGCGGGTTGACCTAAAAAAGAAGACTAAAGGCAAAGGCAAAAAGGCGATCAAATCAAAGACAGTCAAAAAGGTTAAGAAAAAGGTAGCTAAAAAACCAAGTAAGGCGAAAGGTACACTCAAAAAGAAAAACCGAGCGAAAGCACCTGTTAAAAGCACCCGAACTCAAATCAACCCAAAATCTAAGCGCAAAACCTCGGCTAAGACTTCAAAGCCAAAAACAAGCGGTAAAAAGGGCTTAAGTACCAAGGGCTCAAGTAAGAAAACTTTTAACAAAGGGATCGTGACCAAGGATAAAACCAAAGGGACTAAAACTTCAGTACAGTCTCCTAAGCGTAACTTCGTTGGTAAGCCTACCAAAAAGAATATAAATGGACCAAACCGTACAATCGTTGAAAGCACTAAAAATAAAAAAACGACTACGACAAAAACCACGACAACCACAAAGCGCACTCAAAAGAAGCGCGTCACTAAAAAGACCTCTCAAACCAGTGATACAGTGTATCAAGATGACACTTATGACAATAACTCTGCTGGCTATGCCCCAGCTCCAGCACCTGCCCCAGCACCTGCCCCAGCTTATGGTGGAGGAATGAGAGCACCAATAAACTGTCGTCCACAGGGTGGTCGTCTAATGGTAAATGCGGGTTTTGGTACTCAAAATACAGAAGGTCTTGATGATTCTCAGCCCACTTACACGATTGGTGGCGGTTATCGTTCCAACATGATTGGCCTTGCGGCTGAGGCTCAATTTGCTGACTACAATGATCCAGCAAGCCGTTCTTCTTATCGTGGCCAACTTAGAATCTACTTACCTGTAGGCCAGTGCATGGATTTATATCCTTTAATCGGTTTGAGTCGCTTTGAAGAAAATGATGAAACCACACCTGCTATTGACTTAGGCTTAGGAGTTGATCTAAACTTGGGTGGTTCAATTAGTTTAGGTGCTCGTTATACTAGAAGCTTCTTTACCGATAAAATCGAGAATGTCCGTAACAAAGAAGTTGAAGCGAGCAATACTATGATCTTCCAGCTCGGACTTTACTTCTAAGAAAATGAAATGTCGGATTGCCAACTTAAGATTCTCATCGTCGATGATGAAAAACATGCTCGAGACAAACTAAAGCATTTCATCACATTATATGACACAGACAATAAACATGAGTTGGCCGAAGCCGAAGATGGACTGAAAGCATTAGAGTTAGTCAAATCTTGGCAACCACATGTACTTGTTGCTGACATAAATATGCCTCACTTGAGCGGCTTAGAATTAGTCAAAAGATTACCGGAAGACAATAAGCCTTTGGTTTTGTTCACAACCGCATATGAAGAATATGCTCTTGAGGCTTTTGAGGTGGATGCGGTAGATTATTTGCTTAAACCCTTTGCCTATGAACGTTTTGAGCAATCGATCACAAGAGTGTTAACTAGGCTTGATTTACCTAACTCTATGGGTGAGGAACTCACATCTGAAGAAGAACAACAATATTTGACTCACATTAGAGTTGAAGGGCGTGGTAAGCTACAGTCCTTATTAGATTTAGATGACGTTTATTGGATTAAGGCCAGTGGTAATTATTGTGAGTTTTATACTGAAAAACGTTCTTTTATTAGACGTGGCACTCTTAAAAACCTCAGCTCAAGGCTGTCTCCTGAATCCTTTTTAAGGCTTAACCGCTCTCAAATTGTTCAACTCAATCAAATTAAAAGTGTAGAAGTGATTGCTCATGGAGATGCGACAGTGACGCTCAAGACAGGGCATCAACTCAAGTGGTCTCGTCATTATCGTGCGGAAAATGGAGCCTTATTTGAAGTCTAATAGCTTATCAATCTCATTGAGCCAAAAGATTGAAACAATCGAAATCAAACTGCCTTTTGGTTTTATCATTGGCTTCTTTTTCTTGATCTTATCTACAGGGTTTATTGCCTACAGTAGACGTCAGTTTAATGTCATCATTCAGCCAGAATTAAGCAGTCAACTCCACTGTATCATTGTTGATGCAACCGGTTCATTTACTAGTGCTTGCTTATTATCATCTGTGGCAATATTCACTTATAAAAATCCGGTTTGGCGTCGAGATACGATCAAAACAGGTCTAACATATCTTTTAATCACAATTATTCACTGTATTCTTTTTATATCGCTTTCTAGTTTTTTAAGGCATTTTGCCTTTGAAGCTTTTGGTTTAGAGTACTCAAAAGTGATTAATTGGCCAGAAGTAATCCAAACTGAAATTCCTCCACAGATTTTCATGCTAACGGTTACGATTGCTACAATACACGGCTTGTTATTCTTTCAAAGATCTAATGCAGAACAATTAAGAGTGCTCAGAATTGAGCAACAATTAGCCAAAGAAAAGCTAAGATCTTTACAAGGACAAATTAATCCTCACTTTCTTTTTAATACTTTAAACACCATTTCAGCAATGATGTATGAAAATGTGTCATCGGCCGACCGTATGATCGAGAATTTAAGTAAGTTGTTGAGGGCGTCCTTAAAACTTAATTCCATGATGGAGCTCTCTCTTAAAGATGAATTAAAACTATTGAATGCATATACATCTATTATGAAAGATCGTTTTCCGGAAAAGTTCGATATTCTAATCGATAGTCCTGAGCAGTGTGGCGATGTACTTGTTCCTCCATTGATTTTGCAACCGATTCTTGAAAACTGCTTCAAGCATGGCCGACTTGATACCCTTGATTTACTTAACGAAAAAGGAAGCATCGAAGTCAAGATTAGTGAAGAAAATGGCTTTTTAACGGTTACCATTACCGACAATGGCAATAGCCATACCCAAAGCGTATCTAGTACAATTTCGGAGTCTGATAGCGATTCGAGTGGACTGGGTCTTAACCTAACTGAAAAACGTTTGCGCTTGCTCTATAGAAGCAAAGCTAAGGTTACGGCCGGCTTTCGCAAAGAAGCTCGTGGGTATCAGGTGACTTTGGTCATTCCTGCCAGAAGAGGCGAAGTACAGCGTAGGTTTTCACCTACTCCACAATCATTAACTAGGATGTAATGATCTTTCGCTATACTCATTTTAGAACAACTCAAGCATAGAATAACTCACTTACAAAACAAAACGATCAGTAACATTGCAAGTGTGAAACGAAAACTCTATCTTAATGAAAAACACATTTTATGGGTAGAAAAAAGTATGTTTAAATCTCAAAATCAGTTCTTCTATGGTTCTAGCTGTTTAAAGTTAATACTCAGCCTAGGACTTATTTTTATCTGCCAAGCATGCATCGATGATAGTGTAGTTGAGCGTTCTAGGGAATCAGAAGCCGGAGAAATGGCTTCGGGCGACAATCTTTTAAATGTTGCCGGTAAAATGATGGCAGGCGAAATCACTGCAGGTGAAATCACTGCAGGAGAGATGCTCGCTGGTGAAAACACGGCCGGCGAAATCACTGCAGGAGAGATGCTCGCTGGTGAAGATCTTGCAGGCGAAAACACGGCCGGCGAACCATTACCCGCTAATGAAGATACCGACAATGATGGTATTCTCAATCAGGATGATAACTGTCCTTTGGAGGCTAATAATAGTCAAGGGGACCGTGATGATGATGGTCGAGGTGATGCCTGTGATAATTGTCCAGATATCGCTAACTTTGATCAAGCAGATGCTGATTTAGATGGTGTGGGTGATGCCTGCGAAGCTTTTCAAGACAGTGACAATGATGGCATTTTTGATTTAGATGATAACTGTCCCAACCAAGTAAACCCCGGGCAGAGTGATAATGATGATGATGGCATCGGTAACCGCTGTGATAACTGTCCAAATGACGCTAACTTTGATCAAGCTGATAGTGACTTAGATGGTACGGGTGACTTGTGTGATGAGATTGACACTCCCGTCATCATTCAACTTAATTGGGAGAATGCACAACTTGACTTTGACTTGCACTTAATCAATCCTCGTGGGGTCTTTTTTAGTCGAGAATCCGATTGTTGGTCTACTAATCAAAGCCCAAATTGGGCCTTGCCAGGTTTATCCGGCGATGCCCCACAAAATGGAGAAACTCAAGAAACGATCTCTATCAATGAACCTAGTGCAGGTTGGCACACGGTAGCGGTTGATTTATTTACCGGTCGAAACTCTGTGACCGGAACAGCTTTGCTTTCTTTAGCCTGTAATGGTGCTTCCTTTGCCTTTGGTCCACAAGAAATTACAAGTGAAAACAATACGAATCGTTCAATGTGGCAAGTCTTTCGCTTTGATCCAAGCACCTGTGAAATCGAAGAAATATCTTCGGTGAATGCTGTGACTTGCTCGGGAAATCGAGCTACTAGCTGTGAATGTACTGACTGTGATCAAGGCCCTTGTAGCTTATGCCCCGAGGAAGCAAGTTGTGATCCAACCAGCGGAGAATGTAATGACTTGTGTGCCGATGTGACATGTGACCCCGGCTCCTTATGTAACCAAACAACCGGAGCTTGTGATAGTGCTCAATGCTTACCTTGTGAGAATGAGTCAGATTGCCCAGATGGTTCTTATTGCATTGTATACACCTTACAAAATGTACAAGCATGTGCTGTCACCTGCGAAGCTAATTCTGATTGTGATGTCGGTCAAACCTGTAGTCAGGTCATTCGAGATAGGCAGATTGTAAATGTATGTGCTGACTTAGAAAATGCGTGTCAACCTGATCTCTGTGAATCTGTGAATTGTGAAGCAGGTAGTTATTGTGATCCAAGTGATGGTAACTGTGTAACCTGTGTCACCAATGACCAATGCGCCGAAGGCGAAGCCTGTGTTGATCAAGAGTGTTTGAACGGAGCTGAAAGAAGCTATTCAAGTTGGGGGAATGGTAATGAACTCCCCAGTTGTGATCAATGCACAAGCGCTGAAACTTGCCAAGATCCACGAGTTCCCTTTACCGGTCAGTTTTGTGCCCTAGAATGCGATGAAAACTTAGCTTGTCCACAAGGCTTAACATGTTGCAATGTTGACAATATTGGCTCTTTAAATGGCTCTCTTTGTGTAGATCCTCGTAATAGTCTTGCTGATTTTGTGTGTGGTGGTTAAAGCAGAATGCAAGAGAATGCTCTATCGCATAATCTAGGTCACAAGGTCTTATTTGCTTTGCTCATATCCTGTACTGCTTGGTCGGTTTGGAGTACTGTTCAAAGAAGAGCTGCTGTACCTTCAAGGGAAACTTGGTCTTTAGCCTCCCATTATATTAAAGAAAACTTAATAGAGGGTGACTTTGTGACTTGGTATCCGGAATGGGCAGGAGAATCGCGACTCAGCTTGCATGGTTTACCCGTTATTCCATTGGCTCAACAAGGTGAAGTTGACTTTGCTCAAGCTAAACGCTTATGGGTGTTAGGCGCTTTTGATAGAGATGGTGTTCATTTACAGAATTCTTCTAAATATCAAATTGTTCAAAACCTTGGATTGATCTCTAAAAAGGTATTTCAAGCACAGGACTCTGGGCCGGTGAGCCTGAGCTTGATGAAGATTAAAGGGCCTATAAACCTACATAATTTATATGATGATTTACCCAATCCAAACCGAGTGTCTTTTTCAAGACTGCATGGTAAGCCTCGAGCCAAATCCCCTGCCAAACCAATGCCAAAGCAAAACTGTGACTTTTGGGCCTTGCATGGTTGGCACTGTGCCCCACAAAGCCATCGTTTACGCCAAAGGGCATCTAAGTGTTTGGCAAGACCACAGGCCGAACAACTTAAAAAGCGTTCAAGACGACGTGACTTATACACACTTGATCGACGCCGTTGGCTTCCCTATATTGATTGTCGACTTCACCCGACAGAGCATTTATCGCAAGATTGGCGGGTCATTGATGAAAGCCCCAAACGCTGTATTTCGGCAATGCCTCACCAAGGTCATATCGCTCAAGTCGCATGGTGGGTACCGGTAGAGTCCAATCAGACTGAACTTTGGTTTAAATACGGCTGGGAAGATTTAGCCCTTCGCCATCCTTTTAGAGACTCCAAAGCTCAGGCGATTAAAGTACAAATTCAACAAGCAGGTCAAAAGATCTTCACTGCAACGCTTCAGCCACAGCTTGGCTGGTTTACCAAAAAGTTTCCAATCAGCCCACCCACCGACTTAGTGGGACCACCGGCTCCTTATTTATTTACTTATGAGGCAACACAGGGAATAGATGATGCCAACTTTTGCTTTTCAATGAGTATACGGAAGCAAGGAGGTCATTAAACTATGGTCTTTTCAATTTTTGGAAACTGTCTCGCTCTCACCCGAATGCTGATCATTATTCTTTGGGTCGCCCTACATGGTATCTTGGTCGCCTTAGTGCCAGAAAAAAAGCATAAACTCAGAGCCTTGGTCATTCAAAGCTTTGGTAAGACATTGACGTGGACTTTAGGCATTAAGATTGAACAAGTCGGCCAAGCTAGTGACCAAAAAGGTATTTTGATTTCCAATCATAGATCTTATGCAGATGTTCCGGTTTTATGTGGGATTAGTCCGGTTGTTTTTCTTGCTAAGGCCGACGTCAAGTCTTGGCCCATTATTGGCTTTGCTGCTCGTAAGGCGCGTACTGTTTTTGTCGATCGTAAAGATCCAAAAAGCAGAGAAAACTCAAGAACACTTCTAAGAGAACGATTAAATGAAGGTTTTTCTGTTTTAGTGTTTTCAGAGGGTACGACAACTGCAAGAGGTACTTTAGATCCATTAAAGCCCGGTATGTTCCATGAAGCAGCTGCTGCGAATTTACCCATTCAACTCGTATATATAGAGTTTTCTGAAGATGAAGACTCTTGGGTAGGTGATGCGCCCATTTTTGGCCACTTTATGGCTCGTTTTAGTCGTTGGCGCACTCATGTCAAAGTGATTTATCATGATACCCTTGTCTATGCACAGCCAGAGCAAGACAATCCCGGACTTGAACTTTGTACCATGGCCAAAGAATGGTTTCATGAACAAATTATTAAGGAAATTGGTGAGCTGAGAACTTAGATGACTTTTTAAATCCACTCCAATTTTAGTTCGGACTATGGTTGACCTTGCCATAGCTTTTGTGTATCGACCTTCAAAAATAGATACATAAATAGTCTTAAAGAGGTTTATAATGTCGAAATACATATACTTTCTCAGTTTACTCAGCTTGAGTTTAAGCAGTATGCTTGCCTGTGATGATGAAGGCACTACGCCTCCGACTGTGGTTAATCCAATGGCGGGAGAAATGAATGCCGGCTCTGATGTAGAGCCTAATTCTTGCTCGATGGCCTGTCAGTCCTTATTAGCTTGCGAAGCATGGTCTACTTGTCCAAATGATCGTAAGAGTAATGCGCTTACCCAATGTTTAAGTGATTGTGCTGCAAACAGTGCTGAGATTATTTCCTTATCCGAAATTATTTGTGATGTAAGCTCAGAAGCCTTTGGACAGCGCTATAGTTTAAGTGACTGCGCTAAAAGCCCCGACCTTTGTGAAGGACAAATCTGTGGAGCTGGCTTTGTGTGTGACCCTAGTGACGGTCAATGCATTGACCCCTGTATTGGTGTTGTATGTGCAGGCGGCATTGAATGTGTGGAAGGTGTCTGCCAAGATCCTTGTGCTGACCTAGAATGTCCCGAAGGCTTAGGTTGCTTTGCCGGAAGTTGCACCGATCTTTGCTTTGGAGTCAACTGTGGGTCAAATCAAGAATGTGATACAAGCAGTGGGCAATGTATTGATCAGTGTGGAGAGATTACCTGTAATCGCGGTACTCGTTGTTTTGAAGGTAGCTGTATTCCGGCTTGCCAAGATATAGCTTGTGATGAAGGTTTAACCTGCGACAATAATACCGGTGACTGTATTGACCGCTGTGAAACGGTGACCTGTGCCGAAGGATTCACTTGTAATCCGGCCTCTGGTTTTTGTCGGGATAGCTGTGAAAATGTTACTTGTGTAGATGGCTGGGTCTGTGATGCGGGCAACTGTATTTATGATGACCCCTGTATTAACTCAATCTGTACTGGCGAGAATCTTTGTAACCAAGATACCGGACGCTGTGAGCGTTTTTTCTGTAGTCCTGATGCACTAGAAGGTGAGTCAACTAACAATGACCTGCCCCAAGCCGTTCAGCTTGACTCTGTCACTCAACGTATTGATGATTTAAGCATTTGTAGCTTTGACTTTGATTGGTTTGCTTTTACACTTCCAGCCAATCGTGAAGCTCGAGTCAGTATTCGCTTTGAAGATCATGCTGGTGACTTAACTCTACGCATGTATACAAGCAATAATCTTCTGACTCCGACCATTGAAATGAATACTCAAACCGATGATGAATATATCGGACTTTTGGCAAAGGATACCGATCAGCGTTATTATTTCCGAGTCTCGGCAATAGATGGTATTCAACAAAATCGCTACAGTTTGGTGATTGAGCTCGATCTACCTGGTGCGGTTTGCAATGAAGTCTCAGACTGTAATGATGCCCGAGAATGTACCTATGCTTTGTGTGATGGCCGTGGTGACATCAATCCAGATGCCGGTATGGATGACCCAATGGACCCAATGGACCCCATGGATCCCATGGACCCCATGGACCCCATGGACCCTGTGTGTAATGAGGAAGCAAGCGAGCCCAATAATGATTACGATCAAGCCACTCCATTAAGCCCCTTAAATGCGGGTCCCTGGAATGGTCAAATCTGTGGTGATAATGATGACTTTTATAGCATTATTCTTGAGGAAGCTTCGGACTTAGAGATTTTAGTGAACTTTACTCACTTGAATGGTGACTTAGATATGAATCTCACCGAAGCGAATGGTACATCAGTGAGCTTAGGCGTCAGTAGTAATGATAATGAAAGAATCTTTGTTGAGGATCTAGAAGCCGGCCAATATTATTTGATTATTTATGGTTTTGGTGGACGCTCAAACAATAGCTACTCCATCAACATTAACCAAAGTCCATCAAACTCGGAGATGAATGAGTGTAGCATTGATCAAGAATGTCGTTGGGACTATGCCTGTATTTCTGGGAACTGCATGATTCCAGCAGGCTATTGTGAGGATATTGCCTCACCCAATGCAGAATATGCTCAAGCTTATTCTATTACTGTACCTAGTAGCCTTGATAATCTTAGTTTCTGCGATACTGACTTTTATTCTATGAACCTTAATCAAGGCCAAGAAGTCACCATTCAAGTTCGCTTTTCTAACTCTGAAGGCGAGGACCTTGATCTTGTTTTATATCGACCTAACGGCACGATTGCCCAAGCAAGTTCGGGAGTCTTAGCAAGTGAAGTGATCACCTTTACAGCAGATATATCAGGTGTTTATACGCTAGAGGTCAAAGGATACTTTGGTTTTGGAGAGTCTTTGCCCTTTATTACCACTTATACCCTTGATGTCCAATAGTCTGCTAAAAGCTTAAGGTACATAAACTCTTAAGCTAAGCGACGACGGAAAGCCAAAAGAGCCAAGCCAAAGATTAACATCCATGAGCTTTGCTTGCTTGACTGAGCATCACAACCACCTTCATCTTCTACAACGCTATTAGATGAACCCTCCGCTTCTTCAGTGTTAAGATCATCATTACTACTAAGTGTAGTATCTTCATCAACAGGACCTGATTGGGCGATTTCATTTGTTCCACCGCTGGCTAAACCAGACTCGGCAATAGCACGAGCACCGCCTAAGCCTACCGGAACACAGATTGAGCGTATGGTTTCTTCGCAGTCATCAACCGGTCTTTCAGCGGGTTCTTCAACAGGCGCGGCCATTCTTTTTTCACTTGATGCTTGATCTTCACTTGATGCCTGATCTTCACCGGGAGCAGGCTCCGGAGCACCAATAGCAATATCAATGTCATCACCACCACAGCTTGACTCAATCAATTCACGACAACGCCAATCGCTTGGACAAGCAGCATCGCTATCACATTCAATCTCATTGGGCATGCAGTAGCCCTCACTGTATTCTTCTTCTTCGCAGTCTACCGGCTCAACTTCTGCACAATCCTGACCTTCTTCACAAATGATTTCGGGAACAGCACAACCAATACTGACCGAAGTGACTTCACAGTGGAAGTTCATCGCACAGTCATTATCACTTTCGCAGGTGCTGGGTACAAATACGCACATCAAGTTTTCTGGTTCATCTTCAACAGGTAATTCATCGGGTGCCTCTTGTGCCGGAGCACCTTGAGCGGGATCTTCACTAGCACCAGAATCCATTTCAGGTGGAGCAAACCCTTCTGATCCTTGTGACCCTCCTGAACTTCCTGCACTTGAACCACTGGTCAACTCATCACCCCAACCACAGCTTAAGTGACTTGGACAGTCGCTATCTTGCATACATTCGATAGGGCGTTCTTCACAGAAACCAAGGGTTTCTTCTTCATCAACTGCAATATCCTCACAAACCTCATTACCTTCTTCATCAATAAAGCAGGGGGCACTTGGGTATAATTCTAGGATTTCACAGTATTCACCCTCAGCACAATCAGCGTCTACACTACACTCCATGGCATTTGCATTTAAGGAAGTGCTTAAAATGGCAAAGCAGAATAGTGCACTTAAAAGCTTTTTACTGCTCATCTTGTTTTGATTAAGAGTTTTCATGGTCGTCTCCTTTTAAAAAACTTGTTGTATATTTGTGTGATTAGGATCACTTCAGGCATTAAGTTTAAATACTTAATTCGTTATAGTCGCATAACTTAGGCCAAAGTTAAACTTGTAAAAATAAGTCAATAAATACAATTACTTAGACTACAGAGTCTCTATTTACCAAGAGTTAGATCAGTATACTAAGTCACAGATTTTACTTAGGCTGTGAACATTGATTCACAGGTAATAATGACTCAGCACTGTTAGCGCATCACAGATAGACTTGAGCAAAACTTAAGAACATGCCAAGCTTTTTTACTTCATTGAATCCCGCTCGGTCATCTTTAACGAGTTCAATTCTTTATAAAGCTCTTCCACCAAGGAGTAAACATGGCAATAGATGCACAGCCCACGCACTTTCAAATCATTAGTCCGGTCGACGGTTCTGTTTATGCAGAGCGCCCCTTTCATACCTTAGAACAAGCCCAAAAAGTCAGTGAGCAAGCTCGTTTGGCTCAAAAAGATTGGGCACAACGTTCTATTCAAGAAAGAGCTAAATATTGCTCAGCTTTGGTTGATGCTCTACTGGCAGATACGGATCGTGTTGCCGAAGAATTGACGATGCAAATGGGACGACCGATTAGTCAATCTCCGGGCGAAATGAGAGGCTTTGAGGAAAGAGCCCGTTATATGATCGATATTGCGGAAGAGAGCCTTTCTCCTGTGATTCCCACTCCAAAATCAGGTTTTTCTCGTAGCATCCAAAGAGCGCCTTTAGGAGTCGTGCTAGATCTACCCGCTTGGAACTTCCCTTACCTGACTGCAGTCAATGCTTTGATTCCTGCACTGATGGCTGGAAATGCGGTCATTCTCAAGCATGCGAATCAAACAGCGTTATGTGCTGATCGTCTAGCTGATGCCGCTCGAACAGCTGATTTACCCCAAGGGCTTTTTGCAACCCTTGACCTTAATTATGCTCAAACTGAAGCCTTTGTTCGTTCTGGTGCTAGTGACTTTGTTTGCTTTACCGGTTCTGTCTTTGGCGGTCGTGCAATTGAGCGCGCAGCCACCGAAAGCCACTCATTTCTTGGGGTCGGCTTAGAGCTTGGTGGCAAGGATCCGGCGTATGTCCGAGCGGATGCCGACCTAGGCTTTGCGATTGAAAATATTGTTGATGGGGCAATGTTTAACTCAGGACAGAGTTGCTGTGGCATTGAAAGAGTGTATGTGCATCGTGATTTATACGATAACTTTGTCGAAGGTGCTGTCGCTTTAATTGGCAGTATTTATAAGCTTGATGACCCACGTAAAGCAGACACTAACATTGGCCCGATGGTGCGCAAAGATGCGGCTGCCAAAGTCAGAGCTCAAATCAATGCTGCTGTCAAAGCCGGTGCCACAGCTCATATTGATCCAGAAGCATTCCCGCAAGATGCCTGGGGCTCTCCTTATTTGGCTCCTCAAGTATTAACCAATGTGACTCATGATATGGAAGTCATGATCGAGGAAACCTTTGGACCCGTTATGGGCATTATGTCTGTTGACAGCGATGCACAAGCGATTCAAATGATGAATGACTGTAAATATGGCTTAACCGCATCGGTATGGACTAAAGATATGCAGGTGATGAAAACGATTGCGCCTCAACTTGAGTCCGGAACTGTATTTATGAATCGCTGTGACTATTTGGATCCAGGCTTAGCATGGACCGGCGTGAAAGAAACCGGACGTGGCACAACGCTTTCTAAAGTCGGCTATGAAGCCTTAACTCGCCCTCAAAGTTGGCACTTTAGAGAACACCCTTAAGCCGAGTAAAACTCAATAGTAGACGAGTACTTAGGCTTCTGGCTCAAAGGCGAGTCTAAAACTCACATCGATAAAACGTTTACTCAGCCAAGTTTCAACTCGATACATGCTGGTGCATTGCTCGTAGTCATTCAAATAAGAGCCACCTCTGAGTATTTCTTCATTGGCATGGCGCTCGCCAAAGTTGAAGTCTTCGTTAAAGCATGCTCTCCATTGCTGGGCATTAAATAATAATCTAGCCCGCTCAAGATCAGAGAGTTTAGAGCTTGGTCTTTGCAAAAGCCACTGTCTGATTTTTTGGCGTAGTTTACGTTTGTGACTATCTTTCATCGTCCAATCACTCATTCCACCACCTAAACTTTGAATGCCAAAAGGACTTATGTCATGTGGATATAGTTCTTGGCGTCTTTCCCGAGCCAGCAAATATGGGTCACCATTTGTTAAGGCCGTTCTTCCATCAAAAGGTGAAGATGATGAGCGCTTCATTTGGGTGAGTTTAGAGGGTTCTAAATCCCCCCATGGGAAAGTACGTTGATCAATACCTCGGGCTGCTAATTCCCATTCATTTTCACTTGGGATTGTCCAAGCCAAACCGGTTTCCCAACTTAGCCACAACAAATATCTTTCAATATCAGCAAAAGAGACTTGAAACATTGGAACTGATTCGGTGACGCCAAATGCGACCATCGCAGGACTAAGTACAAAAGAGCCTGCTACACCAGTACGCACAAAAAGAGGCTGATCTTTGATTTCTAAAAAGCTTAAAGTCATCGTAGGTAAGATTTGCTTTAAATCTCTTAACGGAAGCACTTTTTCTTCTTGCGGTAAAAGTTTTAGCAAGCGATCTAAATCATTGATATAATGTAAATAAGCTCCGATTGTCACTTGATTCTTCTGCAACCAAATGCCTCCACATTCGACATGATCTGAAGCTAGAGTTCGTGGCAAGGCTTGCCAAGTCCCAATAGAAACCGCGTGGCTTTCGAGCCATTCAAAGCGATCGTCTTCTAATTGTGGGGGCCAAGAGTATTCGTCTTTGATCAGTTTAAGCTTAGCTCCTAATGAACGTGTACTTAAGGAAACGCGTGATCGTTTTTGGGCAAAGATTTCAGCTGCTTTTGGTGGATGGATCTCAACATTTATTTCGGAGCTTATTATAGTGGATTGAGCCAACTGATCATATTCTTCCAAGGTCAGTAACTCACTGCCTTCAAAACAGGGAATTAAGGGAGGCTCCACCCTAATTAAACGAGTAAAGCTATATTTAATCTGCTTATCTCTGACCTTAACTTTAAGTGTATAATGACCCCAATCAAGATTGAGCTTTAAGCTTTGCCCATGAACATACGGTAACTCTTTTTCATCTTGTAAGTCCTCTGTTTCGGCTTCACTCAAACGTGCTAATTGTGCTTCATAATCAATGCGCTTTGTTTTTTGTATGCTCACCTTTAGCTCATCGCTTGAATCAAAGTGAAATTGGAGATGTACTTTATTTTGCTGAGTTTTAAGGCTGTCTACAATGGTCCAAGGCACAAGCGCTCCCAAGGGACTTTCCCGAAAAACCTCAAGCTTTTGACAGCGGTCTTGTAACACCTGCTGAGTGAGTAAGTAGCCGGTTTTAAGTTCACCTCGCCACCATTGAAAGCGAATATAATGATAGCGTAGATGAAGGCCCCAAACCCTTGACTCTATATCGGATTTATCCCAACGAACCAATTCTTCAAGTAGGTGGAGCACTTGAGAGCGAAAATGAGCGACCAAGGGTACACTATTAGATGCTTGTAGACGTTCCCAAAGCGAAATCGCTTGTTGATGAGCTAGGATCTGCTCGGTTGTTGCGGTGTAGAGTTGTTTCACCTTGGCTTTGGTTTCAATAATACGAGATCTAAGGCTCTCTCCTGACAAATAATCTCTTAGATCGTTTAATAAAGCTTCCACAGAAGCATAGCGCTGAGTCGGATTAGGCTCTAAGGCCTTTTCACATACTTTGATTAAATATCCGTTGATCAAATGTGGATGAGGACAGAGTTCTCGTCTTACCGGAGGGGGAGCCTTTGCACGTTGGGCCTGGTCTAAAATGAGCCAAGCGCATTTCGGATCATGCTTAAAGGCTCTTACATAAGGTGCTTCACCGCTTAAGATCTCATAAAGAATGGCACCGAGGGCATATACATCAGTTTGAGCATTTAAGGATTCACCTCTTGCCTGCTCTGGAGACATATAAGCCGGCGTTCCAGAAATTGTTCCGGTAAAGGTAAAGCGCTCATTTTGAAGCTTATCGGCCGTAAAGGTCTTAAGCAAATCTGCATTTAAAGCACTGTCTTCTTTTTGCTGTGATACTTGGCCTCCTAAACCCCAATCCAAGACCTTGATTTGCCCGTGGTCACCAACCATAAGATTATCTGGCTTTAGATCACGATGTAATACGCCTTGCTGATGCGCGTAGTCAATCGCCTCGCCAATACTCACAAAGATATTCAAAAGCTGAAAAAGAAGCATGGAAGCTTCTTGAGGCTCGCTTTCAACAAAGCGTTTTATGTAAGCACTAAAAGTTGTTCCACCGATCTTTTCCATGGTGAAATATGCTGAGTTAGCACTTGTTTGTTCTGATTCAGAATGGCTTGCGTCTGGTTGCGGAATATAAAGATCGTGTATTGGGACAATACTTGGATGAGTTAGTTGAGCTAAAATACGCGCTTCTCTGACAAAGGCTTTTTGGACTCGATCATTATATGTACCACGTACCCTTTTAAGGGCAACATCACGTTTGAGTAAGCGATCTTTGACGGCAAATACCTCCCCCATGCCGCCTTCACCTAATCGACCAAGCAATTCATAGCGCGCCGGTAGTTCAAAGGTTATCTCTTGATTTGCTTCTTGATTTGCTTCTTGATCCACCTCTTGATCCACCTCTTGGATAATATCCGACTCACTGAGCATGGTTACGCTCAACATGGACTCATTGGATAGATGTTCTTCACTTACGATTAGGGAAGATAGAGTTTGAGTCAGCTCTGCGCTTTCAAAATCATCTGATTCATCTTGTTTCTGTTGACTTTCCGAGCCTGCTTCCGATTCAGTAGAAATCTTAGGAATAATCATCGTTTGAGCATATTCAGGTGCATCATCATCTTCGGCTTCATATGCATCCACTGTATCCATTTTACTGATAAAAAGATCTTGGGTGGATAAGTCTTTCGCTCTTGGCATACCAGCTTGGGTCTTTTTTTGTTGCTCACTCAAAAGCTTTACTCCTGTTATAGACTAAACCTAAGTATGAACAAGCTCAGTGCAGGACTCAAAGTGATTTTTGTATTCTCTGATATTTTCTTTGGATATGATTGATTTGAACATCAGTGTGCTGACTTCAATTTTGTATGCTGTTACGTCTTTTATTATATTTAATCAGAGTGCTTAGCCTAAGCCCATCCCTTTGATTTGATCAAAAAGTGACTTGCGCTCATCATCATTCATGCCCGCCAAGCGTTCTTGAACCATAGCTCGAGTGGAAGCAAGTTCATCTTCATCCATATTGTTCATCATTTCTTGGGCCTGAGCTAAAAAGTCAGGATTCATTCCAGCCATTGCTTCGGCAAATCCTGGTTCAAACGGATCTGCACTAGGCTTGGGCATAGGTTTAAAGATAATTCGATCGCCCTTTTTAACATGATCAATGCCTCTTTTTTTGAGTTCATCTAACACGTTATTAAGGGAGAGTTTTTTATCTTCGGCCTTTTCATAAAGCGTTTCTAAATCAAAGGCCACTTTTCGGCTAGGGAATTGATTTTTTTCAAGATTGTTCATCAGTGTTTGAATAAAGTCTTCCATATTTACCTCGATCAATCATTTGGTAGATCGTTCGTGTGAGTTTGAGTTGGTGAGTAAGTTGGTCAGCGACTGATTTAGACTCATTAGAATAGTCGTAATTTGCCACGCTATGAACTCATATACAATATCTGAATCTAGAGTTGAAGATATCTGAATTCTCACTAAGAATTGTCACTGTCTAGTTTAAGTGATAGACAGATTGAGATGAGCAGAGCAGTATACCTTTTTAAAAACCTTAGTATGTAAAGTAAAATAACTATGTTGAAACAGTTAAGAAATAAACACTTATATAGATGTAGCATCATGCAAAGTATGTTCATCATAGGCCTACATCTTACAGCGTTTGCCCAAGATACTCAGCCTCTACAAAACACTCAAGCTCAAAGTGATACAATCAAAGCACAAGCAGGTGAAGTTGAAGCCTTGCTGGATGCCACTGATGATCTGAATCGTGGTCGTTCTTCACATAGCTTAATGACAATGAAAGTGAAAACCGCCCGTTATGAACGTGAAATGAAGGTGGAAGCTTGGACGCAAGGGACTGAAAAATCTTTACTCAAGATCAGGGCGCCAAAACGTGATGCGGGGGTCAGTACCTTAAAGGTTGGGGATGAGGCCTGGAACTATCTACCTAAGGTAGACCGAACGCTCAAATTATCAGCATCTTCAATGGGAGGCGCATGGATGGGTAGCCACCTAACCAATGATGATTTGGTGCGGGGAAGTCGAATGCGTGATGATTATACTTGGCGTCTACTCGCCCGTCCTCAAGCTGATGGGTCAGGAATAGATCAACAAGGCGTCTATAAGATTGAATTAATTCCCAAACCTAATGCACCCGTGGTGTGGGGAAAGGTGTTGGTCGTGATCGATGCCCAAAAACGTCCTCAATCCTTATCTTATTGGAATGAGAGAGAGGTTCTCATTCGTGAAATGAGCTTTCATGATTATCAAAAAGTAAAAGAACAGTTTGTTCCAATGCGCATGAGAGTCACACCAAGTAAAAAGGCGGGTGAGTTTACAGAGATCATTTATGAGCAACTCGATTTTGACGTAGATCTTTCGCCAAGACTATTTAGCTTACAGTCACTTAAGCGCTAGTCTTTTTAGTCAGCGAATCCAACAGTTATTTTGTTTTAAAATAGTTATTCGCATTACGTAAAACTAAGGTAAATAATGATTCATACAATGGCTTGGCGCAACCTTTGGCGCAGAAAACAAAGGACTCTTTTTACGGCCTTAGCAATGGGGGTCGGGGTTGCATTATCAATGGGCTCTATGGCCTTGCAAGCCGGTATCTTTTCTGAAGTCTTTGATGAAATGGTCACCGATACCTTAGGTCATGTACAAGTTCACCATCCTAAGTATCCAAGCCTAAAACATTTGCATGACACCCTGCCTAATGCTCAAAGTTTATTAAACAAAGCTGAGTCTATTCAAGATGTTAGAGTTGTTGCGCCTCGCTTATTCTCAGTTGCCTTAGTCGGCAGTGAAACCCAGTCAGCCGGTGCTCTTATTATGGGTGTTGATCCCGAGCGAGAAACAAAACTGAGTGAAATTGACTTGGAGTTAATTAGTGGACAGTGGTTAAGCAAACAGCCTAAGCATGAAATGACCTTAGGCATAGAGCTTGCCGAAGAACTTGGAGTGCAACTGAATGATGAATTAGCCTTGGTTGGTCAAGATGCTTATGGTGGTGTAGCCCAAGGACTATTTAAGGTTGTGGGTCTTATTGAATCCGGCTTAACCGAGCTTGATCAAGCCGGTGTATGGCTTCATTTAACGGATGCCCAAGACTTATTTGCCTTGGATGATCAAGTGCATGAATTGATCATTGTGGGTGGTCACTCCGCTCAGGAAGCGATGAACTTTGGCAAAGGTCAAAAGCAAGTCCAAGCCTTTAAGAAACTGATTAATACTGCGCTAAATGAACAAAAAGAAGGGTCAAGCCACTTATTGATCCAAACTTGGCGAGAAGCGCGACCTTCAGTGAGCCAACTTATGGATACACAGCAGGCATCTGCTTATATCATGTTGATCATTGTGTTAGCTGTTGCCGCCATTGGGGTTTTAAATACAATGCTCATGAATATTTATGAACGGAGTCGTGAGCTTGGGGTAATGTTGGCCCTTGGCGTAAAACCGGGTCAAGTGCGCCAACTCATTTTCACCGAATCTTTTTATTTAGCAAGTTTAGCACTACTTATGGGGCTCATGCTTGGCGGTCTCATTGATTATTTACTTGCGACTTATGGTTTAGACTTTTCTGTTGATGGTAAAGGCCTAAGTTATGGTGGGGTAAGACTAAGCCCAAGATTATATGGTATTTTTGAACAATCGGCTTTATGGCTTTCGGTGTTTGCGCTTTATTCAATGACCTTACTTGCTTCGATTTGGCCCGCCTTTAAGGCCTCTCGCATTGAACCAATTCAAGCCATTTCAAGAGGAGAGCAATAATGGACAGTCTCGACTTGAAGCAAAGTATAAAGCTTTTATTTAAATTGGCGATACGGCAACTTAAGCGAGATAAGCGACGTACCCTAATTACCGGATCAGCGATTAGTCTTGGTTTAGCCTTATTTATCTTCTCTGACCACATTCAGCAGGGTTCCTATCAAAGTTTGATCAAGGTAGGAATCTCAACACAAGCAGGCCATATCGTAATTCAAGCTCAAGAGCATAAAGATGAGCAAAAAATACATGATCGTCAAAAACTAAGTAAAAAACTAAGTAAAAAACCGAGTAGAAAACTGAATCAATTAGACCAAAGAATAGAAAAGGTCACCGAGCTACAAATGAGCTTGGAACAGGCCTTATCGCACGCCAAAATCTCTGGTTTAAGTTTAGCTCGTGCGGAAATTGGAGGCCTTTTACACTCACCAGTGGGTGGGGCAAGAACGCGTTTGTTAGCGATTGATCCTCAACTTGAACCCAAGGTGAGCGATTGGCACAAACGCTTGGTACCCGCCAAACTTCCACAAGGAGAAAAAGGTGAGCCAATCAAAAGCCATTGGCTCAAACAAGATGATGATCGTGGGATTCTTTTGGGACAAAAATTAGCTGAACGCTTAGATCTAACCGTCGGTGATAAAGTTGTTTTTAGCTATAGTTATCAGCAAGAAAACCAAAGCCGTTTATTTAGGGTGAGAGGCGTACTAAAGCTGTCCTCAGAAGATCAAGAAGCAAGTACAGCCTTGATTACTTTAAACGCTTACAACTCAAGTTTAAATACCCAAGATCAAGCTCAAAAAGTAAGCATACATCTTGAGCAAATTGATTTACTTCCACAAGCCTTGGCGATCAGTCACAAGCTTGTCAAAGCCCATCAAGCCAAGCAGACTAATGCTCGGCTTAAACTCGAAAGTTTATCCTGGCAAGAAGCTTTGCCGGCCCTATATCAATTCACCCTTAAAGATCGTCAAACCTCATTGGCCATCTTTTTAATCATGGGGATTATGATTGCGATTGGCGTGCTGAATACAGTGGCGATGAGTGCGCTTGAACGTCAACGCTATTTTGGAGTCATGATGGCTTTGGGCCTAAGTCCCAAATTAATGGGCGCCTTATTGGTCGTAGAAGCCTTTGTACTTGGTATTTTTGCCTCTATGATTGGCCTAGTTTTGGGGATATTAGTGTCATGGCCAGCTGTGGAATATGGTCTTGATTTATCTGAAATGGTTGGTGAAGGCATGGAAGTGGGTGGGGTTGTCATGGAAACAACCATCCATGCTGTATGGCATCCCGAAGGTCTACTGCTCTTTACTTCAGCTTCAATTATTTTGAGCTTACTGGCGAGTTTATGGCCTGCTTGGCGCACAACTCATTTATCTGCCTTAGACGCTATGCGTGGCCCAGATACCCAATAAACTAAAGCGCCTTGTTCATGGCCCATAACCAAGATTTAAAGGATAAAAAATGTCAGACAGTCATCCACAAGTATCAGAGCAACATGAAGTGACTTCAACCCATGAAACAATCGTTCACATACAAGACTTAAAAAAAGCTTATACCCAAGGTCAAAGTAAGGTATGGGCTTTGCGGGGTGTAGATTTAGAGATCAAAGCAGGAGAGTTTACCGCATTTATGGGTCCATCAGGCTCGGGTAAAACGACGCTACTTAACATGATTGGTGCTCTTGATCGGCCTAGCGAGGGGATTGTGAAGATTAATGGCCGTAGTTTAGGTGAAATGAGCGATACCGAACGAGCGGAATTACGTCGCAATAAGGTTGGCTTTATTTTTCAATCCTATAATTTGTTACCGGTGCTAACCGCCTATGAGAATGCTGAGTTTGTACTTATGGTCAGAGGGGTACCCGAAGCTGAGCGTAAAGCTAAAGTTATGGAGCTTTTAACTGCAGTTGGATTAGGAGAACTAGCCCACCGACGACCTAATGAATTATCGGGAGGTCAACAGCAAAGAGTCGCGATTGCAAGAGCGATGGCAGGTGAACCAGCTCTTATTTTGGCCGATGAACCGACTGCTAACCTAGATTCTCAAACCGGTGCTTCTCTTATTGCCCTGATGCGTAAGCTCAATCAAGAACGTGGGATTACCTTTATTTTTTCTACTCATGACCCGCAAGTGATCAAGGCAGCCAAAAGAGTGATTAGGCTGGTTGATGGCCAAATCGCTGCTGATGAATCTAAAACTTAACTTAATGATTTTAATCATGAAAACACTGTCAAAACAGAAAAAAACTGCCTTAAGTTGTTGTTCGTTCAAGCTTGGTCTATGTTACCTACTTTTAAGTTTTATGATGCCCATTTACTTAGCCTACGCCGATGAACTGAGCGGTGACTTAAAGCTTTTTCATACCATGAGTGGAGCGCCGAGAGGCTTAGATCATTTACCGTCCACCACCTCGGGTGCTTTAAGTTCTCGACTTAAGTTTAAACAGCGTTGGGGAAGCTTACAACTTGAAGCACATGGCTTAATGAGCGCTTTTGAAGCTAGTTCAAATAGCATGAGTGTCTTTTCTTTAAGCCCTAACCTCAGTACCCAAAGCGAAGCCTTACCCTTGAGCTATGCTTTAGTTCAAGATCAAGGGAGTCAGTTATTATTAAGAGGAGATCGCTTGGCATTAAGCTATGAATGGTCACAATACAAACTGACCCTAGGTCGACAAGTGATAAGCTTTGGTCAAGGTCGGGCCTTTACACCTTTAGATAGAGTCAATCCCTTTTCTCCCGCAACGATTGATCGAGAATACAAGCCGGGGGTAGATGCCCTAAGGCTTGATGGGTATTGGGGGATTGCCGGTGAATGGACTTTAGTTGTAGCCCAAAGAACAGAGTTAAAGGACTCTTGGTCCTTAGATCAGAGTATCTTTGCGGCCAAAATAAAGGACAGCTTGGCGACTTGGGATATCGCTTTACTGACTTTGGCCATTCAAGGCGACTTAGTTTTTGGCTTAAGCTTGGCCGGTCCCTTAGCTGAACTCAATGTATATGGTGACTTTTCATACACAAGACGAGCGCAAAAGGGAGAGCGTGCCGACTATGATCAGACTCTAAGCTTAGATCCTGATTTTATTAGGGCATGTGCCGGCTTTGATTGGCTGTGGAGCATAGGTGGTGGTGGCAGAATTAATGTGGAGTTTGCTTGGCTAGAAGATGGCGCTGGCAAGGTGGATGATTACTTGCGATCGGCATCCGATCCAAGAGTTCTTAGCGGTGAACGTTGGCTTTTAGCTCAATCTTATGCATCATTCAGTATGCAACAAGCCCTAACGCCCCTTTTAAATGCTTCGGTAAGCAGTATCATCAACCTTAAAGATACTAGTGCCTTGCTTGGGCCAAGCTTAGCTTGGTCAATCAGTGATGAAGCTAGTGCTGTGATCGGCTCTTATCTTGGTGTTGGAAAAGGGATAAATGAACTCACACTACAAAGTGAACTTGGGACCTTGTCATGGCTTAGCTTTGTGATGCTAAGTGCTTATTATTAATTTATATCTTGAGTTTTTACTTTAAATCGCTAAGCCAAAAGCATTAAATAGCTAAAGCGATTTTTTACACTCTCATTGATTTCCTAGATTTATATTTAAGATCTAAACTTTAATCATAATAAGGTACAGCCATGTTTAAAAAATATCCTTATCCATGTTCTTTATTTTGGCGTTTGAGTATATTGAGCCTAGTTTTTAGCCTAAGTTTAGAATTAGGACTTAAAAGTCCACTTGCTTGGGCGGAAGCTGACTCTCAAGATACCGTAAAACCATCAATAGATACCGAACTTAAACTCAAAGATGGGACAGTCCTCAAGGGTCAGATCATTGAGCAAACCGAAGAAACGATTAAGATTAAAACCCTTTTGGGGGTCATGTCGATTCCGGTAACAAATGTGATTAAACCTAGCATTAGAGTGAAGCTCACCGACGGCTCCACTGTTCAGGGCTTGCTCATGAGCCAAACTGAAAAGCAAATACAGGTACAAGGCGTGATGGGGCTACTAACGATTGATCGAGCCAATATTGAAACCTTTCAGCTTGACTTTAAGTCCGGTGCCACCTTGGGAGATTCAACTTTAGGAAGTGTTCAGGGTTCAGCGAATGTGGTCGACCTAGAGACAGGTCGTAGTTATAATGGCAGTGAAAGCGCTGATTTTGAAAACACAATTGAACCCTTGATTGATATGTTCTTTGATCCCACCGCCTATGTTTTTAATCAGGGTGATGTATATATCAGTGGTTTGTCATTGGCCTATGGCATGACAGCTTCAAGTTTAATCTCAGTGAATCTTGTCAATTTAATCGGCTTAAACCACGCAAATAAGGTCAATCCTAACATTGAACTCAAGTGGCAACCTTACTTTAAGCGAAGCAATACCCGTGAGCATGGGATGGCCATTGGCATTAAGGCACAGACTCATAGCTTTAATGGCTATAATCAAAGTTCCTATGCCGCTGATGGTGGACTGATTGAAGAAAGTAAACAGCGTCCAAACCTTTTTAACTCTTTTCGTAATTACGATTCATACCAATGTGACTCAGATATGGTCATGGTAAGTGGCCGAAGCATTACTGAGCCTTATCAATGCACGGATCCTTCCTTTGGCTGGCAAACCCAATTATATATTGCGCAAAGTGTATCTTGGCTGATGCAAAAAGGTGGACGATTTAGCCTACATGCTGGAGCCAATATAGAAATCAACAAGTTTAATGCAAATGATTGGGGCGCAATGCCAACCTATCGGGTTTATGCAGGTACCGATCTAGATCTTTCTCCCTCGATTAAGATTTTGGGTGAAATCTTTTATGACCCGAATTTCCGCAACTATCTCACTAATGATACAGGCATGGGGGTAGACTTTGGGATTGTATGGGCCATTACCAAAAACTTCCGTTTGCTAGTGCACACTCAGCCTTATATTTTAGGTCTTTATTGGAGATTTTAACGGATAATAAGCGTATTTTAAAAAGATCGCCGCTTATAAGCTTTCATAACTGGCTTGAATCTGACTCAAGGCTTCTAGAGCCCCCAAAGGGATCGAAAAGCACTGAGTTTGATCATGATGACGGCACTGAGATTCACGTGGATTAATTCTAATCAATCTGGCAGCTGGATTTTGGCGAAGTAACCTCTCTCCTTGGTTTCGTACCGATGGAATCGCTGTACCGGCGCCCATTTCAATAATGGTTACTTTGGTATTTTGATGCTGCTCTATCCAAGCATCGAAGCGATCATATTGCTGATCGGTTCGTTCGCTTTGCCAATAGAAATCTCCAAACATTAAGATATTGGGTCGAACTTCACCACGTAACAAGGGATGACGAGGTAAATCCCCACTTAAGCGGACTGCTTTTTCATCAATATCAAGTTCAATGCCATCGGCTATATGAATCTCACCTCGTCCATTCAATTCCTGCCAATGATGAATGGATCCATGACACTCACAAATACAGTCCGGGTCAAAACCCGATTTTTGAAACTGTCCATCCACATTTGAAGTATACACAAAGGAAGACTTGGCTTTTTCTAAGGTCCACTGAAGTAACAGTTGAAATCCTTGATGAGGCACTGTTTCCCGATAAAGGTTGAGTCGATGCCCATAAAAGCCCCATGCACGATGCGGATCGCTTTCGAACCATTCAGGATTAGCCATGTCGATGAAAGAATAACCTTGTAAGGCAGGATATGCTTTCCAAAAACCTTGATCACCTCTAAAATCAGGTAGTCCGGAGTCAACGCCCATACCGGCACCCGCTGTAATCAAAAGTACATCCGCATCTTTAATCGCTTGTGCGGCCTGTTTAATGACTTCACTTATGTCCATATTATCCTCAATTTCTGTTTATTCTTAAATCGTAACTGCTTCATCACCAAAACTTTAACGAGTTGTGTAAAGCAGTTGTGACTTTTTATGATGCTCTGCTATCCTTAAAAGCACTGCATCATCACTAAGCCTCAAGTCATTCCCCAGATCATTCCCTAGGTCTTTTCTCAGGTCATTTCCCAAGTCAACGACTAGACTTATTAGACCTATAAACTAGGCAAAAAGAGTCTTTATTCCTTGTACAATGAGTTGACTTGCTTGGCCCTGTCCATAAGGCGAAATCGGCTTTCCTTGACTGCCTTGCTTTATCATGGCCACTTCATAGATTTCTTGGGCATGAGAGGGCTTAAGTAAGGTATTCCACTCGGCCTCTACCAGCTCGACCCATTCGGTTTCATCCCTTAGAGTCAAGCAGGGGACTTGGTGAAAAAATGCTTCTTTTTGAACGCCACCAGAATCCGTGATAATCAATGAGGCGTGACATTCTAAGGCCACCATTTCTAAATAACTTAAGGGCGGAATCACTAGCAAGTCATCAAGAAGCTGATTTAGTGCAAACTGCGCCAACCTTGCCTTTGTTCTAGGATGCAAGGGTAAAACTACTTTCTTGCTTTGGGCAATTAAACTTAAGCCTTCAAAAATCGCTTTAAGTCGATTGACATCATCCGTATTTTCTTGCCGATGAATGGTGGTTAAAAAATAGTCT
The DNA here is from genome assembly GCA_937146725.1 of uncultured Myxococcales bacterium. Lineage (GTDB taxonomy): Bacteria > Myxococcota_A > Bradymonadia > UBA7976 > VGTA01 > CAKZRU01. The sequence goes on along the minus strand of CAKZRU010000042.1, from coordinate 8,969 downwards.
TTATGTTGTAAATCGAGAGTGTTTAAGAGTTGAGTACTAACCTGTTGTTGCGCACGCTCTTTAGATAAAAGAGCCACATCAAGCATAACATCACCCACTTGGGTAATCTGATTTTGCTCAAAGCCCTCATGCAAAAGATTTTGGCTCGCTACATCAGTGGGCGTAAACAATAGGCTTGCACAGTGATCGGTTAAAATTCGATTTAACTCCTCGGGCATACGCTTATTAAAAGAACGAAGTCCGGCTTCGACATGCGCAATAGGAATATGGAGTTTGGCAGCGGCTAAAGCTGCTGCCAGGGTGGAGTTTGTATCTCCATAAACCAAAACAAGATCTGGGCTTTCTTTTAGAAAAACCTGCTCTAATTGCTTGATCATCTCCGCCGTCATTTCACCATGTCGCCCACCTGAGATACCCAGATGATAAGCCGGCTTGGGAATACCAAGCTCATCAAAGAATACAGCGGACATATTTTCATCATAGTGTTGCCCTGTATGTACCAAGATTTCGTTGAGTTCTACCTCGGTGGCTAGGGCATGAGACAGGGCTGAAGCTTTAATAAACTGAGGCCGAGCGCCCACGACGGTTAAGATCTTTTTCATGATCCTCTCTTTGTGCTAAGGGCTCGATATGTAATCATCTGTTTAGGAAGCGTATAAGTTGAGATTAGGCCGTAAATAGTTGGTGATGAAAGATCCCAAGATAAGCTGCGACCATAGCCAAAACAATCAACACAGCTTGTACTTTGGGGGCAATTTCGGGTTTACGTTTACTGATGGCAATAAAGCCACCTAGGCCGAGCCATACAACAATCTTAAAGAGCACCCAAGGTTCCATGGTACTAATCTTAAGGCGAGCGGCCATACCAAAGCCACCTAAAAGTACCAAGAACAAACCAATCCCATGAGCCATGGCGACCAATTTACGCTTTCCCGGCTCTTGAGGATTTAGAAAAAGGGCACCAAAGCCAAAAGAGACGAGTCCTAGGCCAATCAAGTGCAGATATTTGTAGATTTCATAACTCATAAGTCAGTTCCAATCAGTGACAACAAAAAGAGTGCATAATATTTTATGCAGAATAGAACACAGAGCCCAAGTAGGTTCAAGCGCTAATCTTTTAAGGCTGAGCTAAACCATTAAAACTTAGTGCTTTAAATGATGGCACCAATCCAAGTGACCAATAAGGCACAGCCATAAGCTAAAACCGACATATAACTAAACATAAAGAGGGGCCAACGATATCCTCCTGTTTCTCTTTTCACCGCAGCTAAAGTACTAAGGCACTGACAAGCGAGCGAAAAGAAGATCAATAAGGCAAGGGCTGATGTTGGGGTAAAAACTGGGCTTCCATCAGCATGTCGGGCGGTTTTAATCTTGTCTCTCAGCGAGTCGCTTTCTTCATCGACTTCAGCTCCAACCCCATACACCATCCCTAAGGTACTCACAAAAACCTCACGAGCCGCAAAAGCACCAATGAGACCTACACCCACTTGCCAATCCCAACCCAAAGGCCGTAAAGCAGGCTCCATTAAACGACCCAACTGGCCACCATAACTTTGCGCTCTTTGTTGGGCTAAATGCTCACTTGCTTCAACCGTGGTGTGTTGAGCACTGTCACTACTAGACACAGGTGTATCTAGTCGAGGGAAGCTTAAAAGAATCCAAAGAACGATTGTACCCGCCAAAATGACAGAGCCAGCCTCTTTAATAAAGACCATTGCTCTAGTCCATAAACGCTGTATTACATCCTTGAACACTGGCTTACGATAGTCAGGTAAATGAATAAGCAAGGGGGGTGTTTCACCCTTTAAAATCGTTTTACCCATAACCCAAACTGCAGCAAATGCTGAAAAGGTCGCAAAAAGATAGAGTAACACCATGACCCATGCTCGATGATCAATGCCCAAAGTTGTTCCAGATTCCGGTAATAGAGTGGCAATCAATAAGGTATAAACCGGCAAGCGGGCCGAACAAGTCAGTAAGGGTAAGGCCATCATGGTGAGCAAGCGGTCACGTCTTTGAGGTAGGGTACGAGTGGCCAAAATGGCGGGCACTGCACAAATAAAGCCTGATAACATCGGTACAAAAGCTCGACCGCTTAAGCCTGCAGTACGCATGACCTTATCCGTCAAAGCAGCAGCACGAGACATATACCCACTGTCTTCCATTAAGCCGATTAAGCCAAAAAGAATTAAGACCTGTGGTAAAAAGACAATCACATTGCCCACACCATTGATCAGCCCTTCAACAATAAACTCTGAAATTATGTGATCGGGTAAATGGGCCTGTGCCACACCGCCTAATATAACGACCAAGTCTTCAATCATACCGATAAAGGGATCGGCACCTACAAATAAGGCTTGAAACATGAGAAGCATCAGTAAAATAAAGCACAGACTGCCCCAAAACGGATGCAATACATAACGATCAATCTTTGCAAAAGTTGAAGCTTGTGCAGATTCGGCTTCTTGCTCTTTTTGTTCACAGCTTAACCACTTAAGAGACTCTTGATCGAGCCAAGTATAACGGTCTTCAATGTCCTGTTCGGCTTTTTCAGCTTTGAAGCTTGCTTCACTTAAGGCCAATAACCTAAGCCGTGCGGTAATGGGTGCTTCATTTTCATGTCGACCCAAACTAAGCCAATGCAAATAAGCGTTTATATGAGCCTTTTGGGCATAAATGGGAGCCGGTAAGTCCTCTTGTAGCTGACTGAGCAATTGAGCATCAACCTGCTGACTCAAATCTTTACGGTTAATCCAAGAATAATCAAAGATATGAGAGACTTGCTGAGTTTCACTTGCTTGCTGAGTTTCACTTGCCATGCATAAGTCATCTAAAGCCGACTTTAGCTGTGCAATGCCCTGTCCGGTTAATGCCGAAACAGCAAGCACTGAAATAAATTGTGATTTCTCGGTTTTTGACTTCATGGCTAACAAAGAGTTCTGAAGCGCCTCAAGATCTATGCTAATCCCCGCTTTTTCAGCTAGGTCGATTTGATTAATCACAATCAATGTTGGCCAACCAAGCTCAAGCACTTGTAGGCTTAAATATAAACCCTCAATGAGTCTGGTGGCATCAACAACACTCACTAACCCATCATAAACACCTAAGCTTCCGTTAAGTACTGCAGAACTTGTTAAGCCTTCATCAGGACTATGTGGGACCAAGCTTGGTGTGCCCGGTAAATCAATAAGAGACAAGTCTCCACTTGTTAAGCTCATTATACCTTCAGCATGCTCAACCGTTACACCATGGTAATTACCTGTTTTCAGTCGATGGCCGGTTAAACGATTATAAACACTTGTTTTACCCGCATTAGGTCGACCCACCATAAGTGCCTTAAAGACTTTTTGGGTTGATTCCACCTTGTTTGGATTCAGATTTTGTTCCAAAGGTAGTGCCTCTTCAGTACTTGGCTTATTCAACTGAGCCCCCTCTTTTATATCACTTTGGGTGATGAACCTGATAAAATCAGCCTACTTAAGTTTTGACTTAAAATAGATGGCTGAGCCTAGGTTAAGATGCCGACACCACCAAATGTTGTGCTTCGCTTGCTCTTAAAAGTAATGTATCACCGCGCAAGTGAATCAAAAACTGCCCACCATTACGAGATACCTTAAGTAAGGTACCTTTGATTAAACCGAGTTCCAATAAGCGAGTTTTAAGTGAAGTTGGCGCCTCACTAATCCCTTCGAGCTTAAGAGTATTCAAGGTGTTTGACTTTTGAGATAAGGCTGTCAAAAGCTGACCTGCGGAGTGAGACATGATGGGCTCCCAGCTAGTTTTATATCCAATATAATTAATAATGAGTAAGCTTAGTGAAATTGATAATGAAGATCAATAACATTATCAATTTCCTCAAACGCTCAGTCTCTCAGTCATTTTTTAAGAAGAATTTTTAAGAAGATCTTGAGTTTGTTAGATGAAATTGAGTAGGCACACTGAGCACAGTAAGCAAAGTAGGTTTCATAAAAACAAACACGTTGAAATAAGCTTCCAATCAACTAAGGAGTATGATGTGAAAGACCAAATCTATCAAAAAGTCATGGGAGAGGTTCCAGCTTTTGCCTTTGACGAAGAGGTCACTAGGGTATTTCCTGACATGATCGAACGCTCCGTGCCCGGCTACCAAGCAACATTATCAGCCGCTGCCGCTTTAGCTCAACGTTTAGCGACTCCCCACTCCAAAATCTATGAGTTAGGTTGCTCAAGAGGAGCGGCTTTATTAGCCATAGATCGTAAACTTGATCCGAGCTTACAAGTCGAATTGGTTGGTGTTGATTGTTCAGAAGCCATGCTTAAAGCTTGTCAAAAGGACTTGGTTGACTCAAAGATGCTTAAAAATCATCTCAGTCTTATTCAAGAAGATATACGACAGGTAGAGCTAAAAGATGCGAGTTTAATCGTGCTTAATTTTACTCTGCAATTTATCCCTATTCAAGATCGTCTCGACCTTTTATGCCGAGCCAAAAAAGCGTTAAGGCCAGGTGGTGCCTTATTGCTCTCCGAAAAAATCCGCCTTGCTGATGAACGCATTGATACGCTGTGCATTGACCTGCATCATGAGTTCAAGAAAAGCCAAGGATATTCAGAGCTTGAGATTGCGCGCAAAAGAGATGCCTTAGTTGGAGTACTCGTACCTGAACCCATTCAGGCACACAAAGATCGCTTAAGCGCTGCCGGCTTTAGTGCTTCTGAGGTTTGGTATCAAGCCTTTAACTTTTGCTCACTTGTTGCCCTCGCTTAGGCCGACGCACTTGTTGCCCAAAGGAAATCAATATGCATACTCACTTTGACCCCTATGATGCACAAGGCTTTGCTCCATTATGGAGTCATTTACTTGAGTTTGGGCTCGCTCAAGAGCAACTTGAGCAACTCCAAGCCAAATGTGCAAGTGCCCTTGATCTCAAGGTTGACTCAAGACTGAGTGACTGGCGTCAAGTGAGTCAAGATTTGCCCCCATTTGCTTCAAAAAATCAATTAAAGCTCAGCGAGCCTAAACTGAGTTTAGAAGGCACTTGGCCTGATTTAGAAACTGCAGTTCAAACCCTACAAAGGCTACACCCTTGGCGCAAGGGGCCCATTCATTTAGGTGATTTATTGATTGATACGGAATGGCGCTCTGATTGGAAATGGACCCGAGTCTTGCCTCATTTAGACTCATTAAAAAATGCTAAGATACTCGATATTGGCTGTGGTAACGCATATCACTGTTGGCGAGCTTTGGGTGAAGAAGCTCAGTTTGTGCTTGGGGTAGACCCAACAAGGCTTTTTCACTATCAATATAGAGTGTGTAGCGACTTATTCAATCGCTATGCGCCTTTAGCCGACTCTAAAACCCATCCGGTATATCATCTGCCACTGACCCTAGAAGATTTAGATGACTGTATCTTACCATTTTTTGATATCGTCTTTTCTATGGGCGTGCTTTATCATCGACGCGATCCACAAGCACATTTGAAATCTCTGCAAAAGCATTTTGGCCTAAATGGCGGACAGCTTGTGCTTGAAACGATCATTACGCCTAATGCTGAGCCTTTTTATCCAGAAGGACGCTATGCACAAATGCGCAATGTTTGGTGTTTACCAGATGTTGATACTTTATTAGAGTGGCTGATCGAGGCCGGTTATAAACAGCCCCGCTTGCTTGATTTAAATCAAACAAGCTTACAAGAGCAAAGACAAACCGAATGGATGCGTTTTTACTCTTTAAACCAAGCACTTGATCCTAAAGATCCAAACTTAACGATCGAAGGGCATCCGGCTCCCTTAAGGGCTATCATCTTAGCTGACTTCTCCTAAACCATCGGCTTTGTTGCATAAGTAAAAGTACATCTAATCAATGACTTAGACAACACCGGTCTTTTGATGTGGTCTTCATGCAACCAACGTACTTTGAGGACTGCCTAACAACTTAAGCCTATTCAAAATATTACAAGCGATGACAGACTCCACCCTTCGAGAATTCTCATTTCTCGCTCTGAGTTCATCTCCAATCAGGTTTTTATATCGAAAGAACATATTTTCAACCTCACTTTGACGGTAGTAACCGGATGTTCTTTTCCAGGTTAGGACACCGTCTTCATCGATAGATTTGACGTGCTGATTTCGCTGTCTAAGTGCTGCTTCATCTGAAGCGGAAACAACTGCATTTGCTCTAGGATGGATGTTGACTTGTCCACCCTCATTGAGCTGATCATTTGCGGCTTCATATACACGACTTTGATCATATCCTTTGTCAGCTGTAATCGAGTCAATCTTGCCTACTTGCTTGATTAGGTGAGGGGCGATTTCACCGTCTGTCTTTCGGTCTTCACTTAGGTAATGGGCCACTATAAATCCATTGCTCACTCCGATCTGTAGTTTTCGCCAACCACGACGTTTTCTTTTACCATATTTATCGCGTTTCAAACGACCTTCACCATGAATCACAAGGCCGGTACTATCAATGTTCTCGGCTTACCTACCCTTTTAAGCCTAGTTTTGAGCGTACTATTTCTTCGTGGTAGAGTGGTGTGATCAGGCACATTTAGCCCAAGATTCATCAGTCGGAAGATGAACGTTAAAAAGCCCTCAGTTTGTCTAAGTGGCAGCTTAAACAGAAATCGTAAAGTAAGTGCTGTTTCAATGGCTAGATCTGAGTACAGCTTGGGCCTACCTATCCTCTGATCTAGGTCGCTATTCCAAGATTCAATCACGTCTTCTGAAAGCCATAAAGTTAGATCACGACGGTTGATTAAAGATCGCTCATAAGACTGCCAGTTGTGTATTTTGTATTTCTTTCGGTACTTTGGATGTCTATTACGGTGGTGTGGCTGAGTCATAGTTTACTCCTCAGCACTCATCTTATTTTATTCGATAGACTTATGCACCAACGCCTTGCATAAGGAGAAAAATACAGCTATTCTCATTAAGATTTAAGGAGAATAAAGTGTATATTCATCAAAGATCAGATTGGCCACATTGGACTTGGGATGAAAAAGTCTTACTGCCTTTAATTTCTGAAATTCGTCATCAACAAGGGTTGTTATTGGGTAAAGTCAAGTGGATTGGATTTCCGCTTAACCTTGAGGCTCAACTAGAGATTTTTGCCTTAGATATCTTGAAATCGAATGCTATTGAGGGAAATATCCTTAATCCGGAAGAGGTTCGTTCGTCTATTGCCAAAAGGCTTGGTTTAGAAAGTGTTGGGCTTAGTCCTACAACACACTATGTTGATGGCATTGTTGAAATGATGCTTGATGCGACTCATCAGTTTTCCAAGGAGGTGACGGAAGAACGACTTTTTGGTTGGCATAACTGTCTATTTCCAACCGGACGTTCAGGTATGTATAAAATACTAGTAGGTACTTGGCGTAAAGATTTAGATGGGCCAATGCAAGTTGTCTCTGGTGGTATGGGGAGAGAAAAAATACATTTCGAAGCACCACCCGCTGATCGAGTTCCAGATGAAATGGAATGCTTTATTCAGTGGCTTAATGAGAGTCAACTTGAGCCACTAATTAAATCTGCCTTGGCACACTTGTGGTTTGTAACAATTCACCCTTTTGAAGATGGAAATGGGAGAATTGCAAGAGCGCTATCTGATTTATTGCTCACAAGATCTGATCAAGTGCCTTCAAGATTTTACAGTATTTCAGCCCAAATCGAGCTTCAGAAAAAAGACTATTATCGAGAACTAGAAATGGCCCAAAGAGGAGATTTAAATATCACCTCATGGTTACAGTGGTATTTAAGCTGTTTAAAAAGTGCCTTAAACAGTAGCGATTCTTTATTGGAAAAGATCTTTGTTCGTTCTCGGTTTTGGGAAATACATAGAGAAACACCGTTAAACGAAAGACAGAGATATATGCTCAAAAAACTCCTTGGTGACTTTACAGGTAAGTTAAAGACAGCTAAGTGGGCTAAAATGTGTAAATGTTCTCATGACACAGCCTCCAGAGATATAAAAGACCTAATTAAGCATCGAATTTTGGAAAAGGAAGACGCTGGTGGACGAAGTACTAGCTACCGTTTGCTGTTACCAGCTACACATTGATATTCATCTACAGTCCTGTAGATAAAGTAAAAGGGACGTTGTTCCTAATGCTCTATACTAAGTCGATAATGTAACTGCCTTAGTCTATCACTCTACTTAATTACAATTTTACTTCATTATGCTAAAAATATTTGCCTTTGGTTAAATCGATTAGGGTATAATCCACCAAGTACGTAACAACTTGATTAACAGTTTTCACTGCCATACTTGATAAAGGCTGATTCCATAATATTGTTTATCGCCTTTTCGGATTAAGGCTTTGACTGACGGATCTAGTTGGTTGAGACGAATTAACTGGCACACTCTTGCTCTAGATAATCCCTCTCGTCTGGCAATCTCAGCTTGTTTTATGCCTTTTGTAAGCATTTTAGACCATCGTTCTGCAGAATCTAGACTCTTCACGAGGAGTAGCCAACGTTCACGATCACTTCCAGCTTGAATAGCTTTTCTGATTGGCCAATCATGGATTGAAGGGTCATCACGTTTTAACAACGCTTGCTTTTCTTCAGGTAGACTAAGCAAAGACATATGTCGAGTCAAGGTTTTGCTAGAGATCCCTTTTTCAGAAGCAATAACGTCAATCAACTCACCTTGCTCCATACATGAACGAACTTAGAGCATTTCATCGTAACGACGACTGACTGGAGACCTACGAACAATTATCGGCTCTTTCTCTTGGTAGACAGTTAAGATCCTTTGTTGACTGAAGTCCTTAATTCCAAACAACTTTCTCCCCGCAAAAGAGATGAAAAATTGGGTACTATAATGAGAGATAATTTCGGACGTGACTGTGGTCCTTGTCCTAATGGTTTTGAAGGTGATGGTGAGACGGGCTGCATCGCGCAGGGGCCGACCTGTCCTGAAAGCTGTGAAGACGCGATGCCCCTCCCACTGAACACTCAAGTCTCAGTCGCCTCGGGGAGAATCAATG